>NZ_ANHX01000008.1 GCF_000316035.1 Paenibacillus sp. PAMC 26794 | reverse complement strand
ACTTCCGGTTATACCGACTCCCGTGGCTCCGGTTATACCTGTGGCTCCTGTTCCCCCAGTAACTCCAGTTACTCCGGTACTTCCTGTTATGCCCACTCCCGTGGCTCCCGTTATACCTGTAACTCCTGTTTCCCCTGTAGCACCAGTACTACCTGTTACACTTACTCCTGTGGCTCCTGTGATCCCCGTCGCCCCAGTCAACCCTGCAACACCAGTCGCTCCTGTTTCACCAGTTGCCCCGGTTCCTCCGGTTACTCCTGTTGATCCCGTTACGCTTAATCCCGTGGCTCCTGTAATTCCCGTCGCCCCGGTTAACCCTACAAGACCTGTCGCTCCTGTTTCACCAGTTGCCCCGGTTCCTCCAGTTACTCCGGTTGATCCCGTTACGCTTAATCCTGTGACTCCTGTAATTCCCGTCGCCCCAGTCAACCCTGTAAGACCAGTCGCTCCTGTTACGCCGGATGCTCCGGTACTTCCTGTCACTCCAACGCCAGTTGCACCCGTCACACCTGTCGCTCCTGCTCCAGCGATCAACGTGTAATCCGGTGAAGTCCCCGGCGTTCCCGTTGGTGATGCTACATTCGCAATATACGTACTGCCGTTGAACGTTACAACCTGACCCGCTGGATACGTTGGGGCTACGGCTGGATCGAATGGTACAATGCCACTTAAACCTACACCTGTCGCT
>NZ_ANHX01000007.1 GCF_000316035.1 Paenibacillus sp. PAMC 26794 | reverse complement strand
CCCCTGTGACTCCGGTACTTCCGGTTACTCCAACGCCAGTTGCACCTGTAACACCCGTTGCTCCTGCGCCCGCAAGCAACGTGTAATCTGGTGAGGTGCCCGGCGTTCCCGTTGGTGATGCGACATTAGTTATATACGTACTACCGTTAAACGTTACGACCTGACCCGATGGATACGTTGGGGCTACAGCTGGATCAAATGGCACTATGCCTGTCAATCCCGCCCCGGTTGCTCCCGTTACACCTGATGCACCTGTGGCTCCTGTAGGTCCTGCACCTGCAAGCAATGTATAGTCTGGCGAAGTATCTGGCGTACCCGTTGGCGAAGCGACATTTGTAATATAAGTACTGCCACCAAACGTGACGATCTGTCCAGCTGGATATGTTGGGGCTAATGCCGGATCGAACGGCACGATGCCACTTAATCCTACACCTGTGGCTCCAGTTGCACCTGTGGCCCCCGCAGCAGCAATTAATGTATAATCCGATGAAGTTCCCGGTGTTCCTAACGGACCAGCTACACTTGTAATGTAAGTGCTACCGTTATATGTGATTATCTGACCCGCAGGATAACCCGGCGCGAGTGCTGGATCAAATGGCAAGGCTCCAGTCAAACCAGCTCCGGTTGCCCCCGTTGCTCCAGTCGTTCCACCCGACAACAAAAGGGTGTAGTCTGGAGAACTTCCGGGTATACCCACAGGACCGTTTACATTGACAACATAGAGACTTCCGTTGAAACTAACGACTTGACCCTGAGCATATGTGGGCCCAAGCGCAGGGTCAAACGCCGTAATATTGTTCAAGCCAACACCAGGTGCTCCTGCCGGACCCTGTGGGCCAACTGGCCCTACTGGACCTACTAGTCCAACTCCTCCTGCCGGTCCAGTAGCCCCTTTTACCCCAGGGACTCCTGGAACACCCGGTACCCCCGGAACTCCTGGCACTCCCTGTGGGCCAGCTGGTCCGGTAATCCCTCCAGTTCCAAAAGTTATCGTCGCCCGACTTAGCGATATGGAGATCGATCGAATTAATCCCACAAGTTTATCTTTTTCTGCAGGAGGTACTTCCAGAAGCAGCGTCACACTTAACAAGTCATCCAGTAAGTTTTGTAAGTTCCCTGCAAGATTAATAAGAGGAACAGGGACAACCTCTGAACCTGCAATCGTTAATTCCAATACGGCTTGTAATTCTGCCTTTACTCCGGCACGAAATCCGGATTGATTTACAAAAGTAAGTAACTGACGTAATCCGTTCTGCAATGACAGTATATTGGCTGAAGTCGGCTGACTGATTGCAGCAGGAATAGCCACAGCCAAAGAACGAAGTATGGATTCAAACTGCTCCAGTTCTCTTGTGGTTATTGGAATAAACGGAGAGCCCGCTCTAAAAGATCTGCCTTCCAGAAAAGCTTTAATATTGACCCTTTTTCGATCATCGGACATGCTTAACTCAATCCTCCTCTATCTTGCTTGCTTTTCAAGCTTATGTCACATAGGAAGGAAAATTATCTTGGACACTCTTTTTAGTCAAAAAAAGACCATTCATGTTCCACGTTGAACAAGATTAAACGGTAGTCTTCAACAAAAAAACACCCTCCATAAGAGGGTGTTTCCGCACTTTTTGTATGAAATTCAGGCTATTTCGATGAATCCAAGGGAAATTGCAAAATAAACTCTGTTCCTTCGCCAAGCACACTATTGACGGTAATCATGCCTTGATGCGCATCAACAATATTTTTCACAATCGCTAAACCAAGCCCCGTACCTACACTTTCTCCCCGAACACGAGCCTTGTCTGCTTTGTAGAATCGTTCGAAAATAAATGGCAAGTCGGATGAAGGGATACCTACACCCTGATCCTTCACAGAAACTCTAACAAATGGAGCACGAAGATAAGTGACCCGCTCGGCTGAGATCATTACATTTTTGCCAGTAGGTGTATGTCTGAACGCATTATCCAGCAAATTCGTAAATACTTGCTCAAGTCGATCCTCATCTGCCTGTTGAAGTTCAATAGTTGGTTGTTCGAACTTAAATTGCAGTTGAATTCCCTGTTCTTTTGAACGCACCGAGAACTTTCGATATACACGTTCAAGTAGTTCTCCGAGGTCAACTTCCTTCATCACCATGTCCGTGTGTCCAGCTTCCATCCGGGCAAGATCAAGCAAGTCTTTAACCAGTCTGCCCATCCGAAGGGACTCATCATGAATGACCTGAATCAGTTCTTCGCTCTCTTCCGGTGATGTTGCCATGCCGTCCAAAAGGGCTTCACTGTAGCCTTGCATCATGGATAGCGGAGTTCGTATCTCATGAGATACGTTAGCCACGAAATCACGCCGCATTTTCTCCAGACGCACTTCTTCTGTTACATCTCTTAAGACAGCCACAGCCCCTCTGACAACACTGTCAGCATACAACGGTGCCATCTGAACAGACCAGACACCTTGCTGTACATGAACATTGGAGTTCTGGTCCCCGCCTTGCTCCATCACCATTCTGAACAAAGGAAGAAGGGGCTCAGGTACATCCCGCGAAGTCTTGTCAGACTGCTCGGATTCTTGTCCTTCGTCCATTTTCGCCCAATCGAGATCATACCATGTCTGCATGATCTTCTCTCCAGGCGGATTCGTCAGAATAACTTTGCCTTCACCATCAAATGTAACAACAGCATCGGTCATGCTGCGAAGCACACTCGCCAAATGTTCCTTCTCATGGTTAAGGTTTCGAATATTATCTTCCAGTTGGGCAGCCATATGATTAAATGTGTTGGCAAGTTCACCAATCTCATCACTCGTTACCAGGGAGAGACGTGTTCCGTAGTTCCCTTTGCGAATCGCATTGGCTGCCTGAATCAATTGCTGCATGGGTTGCGTTATTTTGGTGAATAGAAACAATGCAAAAAACGTGGTTAAACTGAATCCGATAATACAGATATAGGTGAACAACCGCTTAATATCTCTGGATTCGGATTCTGCAAAGTTCGTATCAATGTATGGCAGCAAAAAAAGACCCAGCGCTATAAGTACACAACCCACAAGGCAGATAATAGTGATCCATAACTTCCCGACCAGTGATCTCCAGAAACTAAAACTACTTCGGTACTTCCAGTTTATAACCCACACCCCACACCGTCGTAATCATGGCCGCCGATTCAGGCGATACCTTGTTAAGTTTCTCGCGAAGACGCTTCACATGCGTATCCACGGTACGAAGATCGCCAAAGAATTCGTAATTCCATACATCTTTGAGCAATTCTTCTCTGGAGAAAACTTTGTCGGGAGATGTTGCCAGGTAGTGCAGCAATTCATATTCTTTTGGTGTAAGACTAATCTCTTCGCCACCAGCGGTTACCCGGTGGGCATCATGCTCAATAACCAGATGTGGGAACACGATGTTGTTACTCGAATTGCTCTCCTTGGAGAGATAAGCTGTCGCGGAAGATCGACGCAAAATCGCTTTGACGCGATAAATCACTTCACGCGGGCTGAATGGTTTTACAACATAATCATCAGCGCCAACTTCGAAGCCTTGAACCCGGTTAATCTCTTCACCTTTTGCAGTGAGCATCAAAACCGGCGTTGATTTCACCTGACGAAGACGGGTACATACTTCAACTCCATCCATACCCGGCAACATCACATCAAGCAAAATCAGCCCGTAGTCCCCTGCTGTTGCTTTACGCAGCGCAGTTTCCCCATCCTCAGCTTCATCGATTTCATAACCTTCTTTTTCAAGATACATTTTCAAAAGCCTGCGGATTCTCTCTTCGTCATCCACGACCAGTATTCGATTCTCATGTTCAGCCATGCCTCTCCAGCCCCTTTGCAATAACTCCTCATCACTTCTATTATGTTCGATCTGGCGAACAATATTTGAATACCCTTCAATAAAAAGGTACGTTTGTGTTTCCCGCTTCTAAACTCAACCTTTGCAATACGAGTCTGTCCTAGTCAGCTCCAGCATAAGAATGTAATCCTGCAATGATCAGATTCACTCCAACCAGCGTAAACATAACCACCAGGAAGCCAAGAACTGCAAGCCATGCAGACTTCTGACCTTGCCAACCTCTGGATAAACGCAAATGCAGATACACACTATAATATAGCCATGTAATCAATGCCCACACCTCTTTGGGGTCCCAACCCCAAAAACGACTCCAGGCAATCTGAGCCCAGATCATGGCAAAGATTAATGCTCCCAGCGTAAATATCGGAAAACCAATGGCAATCGCACGATAACTTATCTCATCCAGATCATCGGCATCGATTCCATCCATCATTGGCTGTAACGCTTGTCCAAGTGGTCTGCGCACAAGAAGTCGTACAATTCCATACAGGATCAGACCTACAATAAGTGACCAAACCACCGTATTCAGCTTACGCCCGGCATTTACCCCGTTCATCCAGGAAGGCGTCTCAAGTAAAGGTTTTTTCATGCCAAGAAACGGTGTCATGCTCTCCACTTCGCTATTATATGGTGCAAAAATCGGAGGCATGCGATAAATCACTTTCTCTATTGTACTATTTTCCTGTACCTCTGTGTCAATGCTGACCGTTTTCTGTACAAAAACCGCCTCGTAACCAGCTGTACGAAAGGCAAATACCGTTCCGATAAATCCGATGACTACAACGATCGTAACCAGGGTGAATTCAACCCATCCTCGTTGACGTCTTGACGATTTGTCCTTACCACTGAAATCAACAGTACGGAGCAAATACATGAACCCTGCGGCAAAACCCACGGCGAAGAATGCTTCACCAAGCGCGGCCAACGTCACGTGAATTTTCAGCCAGATGGACTGAAGTGCAGGGATTAATGGTTGTACCTCCTGAGGAAATACAGCGGCGTACGCCATAATAATAATGGTAAGTGGTAACGCAAACAAACCCAGTAATGACTTGCGGTATATGGCGTATACAACAATAAATGCAACCATAATCATCATGGACAGAAAAGACATGAACTCATACATGTTACTAACCGGGATATGACCTGCCCCAGCCCATCGGGTTACAAAAAATACGATATGTGCCGCCAAGGCGACAGTCGAAGCGATGAAAGCTCTTTTACCCCAGCGATTCATATGGTCCAGAGGATCACGATTACTCCATTTTTTGCCCATGACCGCGACAGCATATAACAAGAATGCAGCACAATAGAGAAAGAAAGATACGATAAATGCGTCGCTGCTGAAATCCAATAATCTCATGCCTGATTCCCCCCGTTATCCAACGACTTCTCTTCCACTTCCAGATTCATCTGTTTTAACACGGCCGCAACTTCACGCCTGAAGCCAAACCAGTTTTTGTTGGTATGTCCACCCAGGGTGAGCTGTTTATCATCAAAACGAATCCAGATGCGGCGATGATGCCAATAAAAACCCATGACCAGACCCAACATAACAATACCGGCTCCTACCCACACAAAAGGCATTGCCTTATCCACTCTTATATTGAGATAACTTACGGACTGAATAATATCGACCTTGTCCATGCTGTCTACTTCCAGCTGTAAAGGAATCTCAGCTCCAGTCAACTGTTGGTTAATCGCATCCTGTTGAAACCGTTGTTTATCAATCTGCTTCGCAAAATACAGATACTGTATCCCCTCTTCGGGCAGATCCGGTCCCTTGATGAGAAAGAGAAAAGCAGGTGCATTAGGTGAAGGCGATTTTGATTTGGGCTGGCCATTCTCATCCAATCCAAAGTCCATAAACTTTTCTTTTACCGTGAGCTTATAAGGACCAGCTTCAAATGTTCTTTGGGTATCTACCATATCGATCTTAATTGCCCCGTATACTTCACCCGTCTTTGTATTGACCAGATCAGGCGTTACGGACCGAATGGTGGGTGTTAGATCATAATCAAATTGATATGCTTTCAGACCGTTATAATTCAATGGATGATTCACGCGTACATCATGTCTGGCCACCTCAGCTAACTGAGGTTTCTTCGAGAGATCCGAACAATCTGCTGTACATTCATACAAAACAACTTTTGTTTCGAACAGTTTTGGAACGGTCTTATTCAGGTTACGGAATTGCTCAGGTACTTCTTCCTCACTATAGAATTCAACATTAAACTGTTCATTTTGCAGATACATCGACGTATTCGGGATCTTTTTGATCTCACCTTCAGGAAAAGCGACGTGCTCGTCCAGATTCAGACCTGGAAGACCTCGTGCGAGCACCGCCAGCAAAAATATAATGAGTCCAATATGGATGACATATGGGCCCCATCGACTGAATCGCTGTTTCTCGGCGAGTAATGCATCCCCTTGAGTGTGCACGCGGTATCCTTTCTTTTTCAACGGCGTAACCGCTTTCTTAATCCAGTCTTCTGGTGCCTCTTCGATGGTACCTTGGTACACCAGACGCTGTCTTGTCAAAAATTGCGTATGCTTACGTATTCTCTGTTTATTCAGTGCTTTGTAGAGCGGCAGGACGCGATCCAGACTGCATATCACCAATGATGCCCCGATCAGCACCAGCAGTAGAATAAACCACCAGGATTCGTATGTATGGGATAAACCCAACAGATAATAGATATGACCCAACTGACCGTATGTTTCTTTGTAATACACGGAAGGATCAATATTCAAGAATGTACTTTCTTGCGGATAGATTGTACCAAGCATAGAACCTACAAGCGTGAAAACAATCATATAGACGGAAATTTTAACGGAAGAAAAAAAGTTCCATATGCGGTCAATGATGTTGGGATTACTACGCTGTGAACGGCGCGCCATGCCATCATAACGCATTTCCAGCACTTCATCCGATTTAGCTTCAGACTCCAGCAGCGGTTTCCCACATGCTTCACATAGTACAGTGCCTACCGGATTCTGGTGTCCGCACTCACATTTGGTATTTTGGAACACGAATAGACCTCCTGTCAGGGCTGCTTCGCCAGTTGCGAAATTTGAGCGTCAAGTGTGTCCAAATCAAGTTGCCCGATATGAATGGTAGAGATTTTGCCCGTGTCAGATACAAAAAATGTCGTTGGCATCGGAGAGATTCCGAAATCACGAACCGAGTTTTTCTCCCGGTCAAGCATGATTGGAAACGTAACCCCAACCTGCCGCACAAAATTATCAACGGTCATCTGGTCTTCTCCAACATTAATCCCGACAAATTGTACTCCCTGGTCCTTCCATTTGTCAGCTTGTGCCTGAAGTGCAGGCATTTCTTTAACACAAGGTTCACACCATGTGCCCCAGAAATTGATCACCATCGCTTTTCCTTTGTACTCATCAGACGTATGAACTTGACCATCCAGGCCCAGCAGTTCAAAAGAAGGAGACTTGTCCCCTTCCTTTGGCTTGCCATTCGAGCCGGATACCGATGTGGTAATCGCATATCCGCCCAACACCAGGATCAATAACAAAATGACGATTTGCACCGTTCTTCTTGATTTCCCCATGTGCTGCTCCCCTTTTATGTGACTGTAGCATTCGCATCTTATTGGTCTAAGACAACTGTGAACATCCTATGAACAATTATAGCGAATTTCGTCACAAAACTGCGGCGGTTTTATGAAAATTTTGTGTCCTCACATTACCTTTTTTTCATTTTTTTGGCTGGTTCTGATTGTGCGAGGGTAATCAGGTTGTTGACTTCCTCTTTGGTCAGATTGCGTGTCAGACCACGTTTCAGGTTTTGTAGCAAAATACCACCAAATGAAATCCGTTTCAATCGGGTTACTGGATGGTTGATTGCCTCGAACATACGTCTAACCTGACGGTTACGACCTTCATAGATCGTAATGGAAATGATCGACTCATTGGCCGCTGTATCCACATCTTTGTACTCTACCTCTGCAGGAGCAGTCATACCGTCATCCAGCATAATGCCTGTCTTTAATTTCTCCAGAGCTGTACCATGCGGCACACCTTTAACCGTTGCATGATACGTTTTGGGTACGTGATGCTTCGGATGCGTCAGCAAATGTGCAAACTCACCATCATTGGTAAGGATCAATAAGCCCTCTGTGTCATAATCCAGACGACCTACAGGATATACGCGTTCCTTGACACCTTTCAGGTAGTCGGACACAATTTTCCGACCTTCTGGGTCAGATGCACTTGTGATTACGCCTTTTGGCTTGTTCAACATCAAGTACACTTTTTTCTCACTGCGGATCGGTTTTCCATTAACCGTAATCATATCCTCTTCGGGGTTCGCTTTTGTGCCCAGTTCGGTTACGACCTCCCCGTTAACTTCTACTTTGCCGGACAGGATTAGTTCCTCGCTCTTGCGGCGGGATGCAATGCCTGCCTGTGCGATAATTTTTTGTAATCTTTCCATGTTTGTCATGTCACCTCACACTAATGATACCCATCACGCAGGGAAATCACAAGGATTATCCAAGGATTTTGTAAACTCGGGACACGAATATCCACTTTAGGCTACCTTCCTCCTCGAGATTGACGCAAAAAAGCCTACCTTCACACAACCTGTTGAACACAGTTGGCGTAAAGATAAGCCTTTTTTTAAAAATCATTTAATTGGAAACTTTGCCGGCAACTGCAACCTGTTTTTTGGCAGGTTTAGTACTCTCTTTAATGAAAGTCTGCAATGTTTTGGAAGTAATATAATAGGTACGTCCACCGTACACAAATGTCATCATACCAATTACCCGGTTGTTCTGATCCAGAACAGGGCCACCTGAATTACCTTGTGCCATGGATTTCACAATACTGCCGATTCCCTTTTTACCTGGAACGTCAGAAGCTTGGGAACTGAACACTCTGCTTTTGGCTACCGTATTGTAGGTTGAAGGAAAATCTTCATCCAGGATGACAAGATCACCAGCAGGATTTTTGGGGAATCCAATGGTGTAGACGACCTGGTTATCCCTTGCGTTCGTGAACGTGACCGGTTGAGCGTCTATTTCCTTGTCCAACTTCAGCAGTGCCATATCTGTCACCGGGTCTGTCTTAATAATTTTTGCCTTTACAGGCTTACCCAAGGAACCCGGACTAGCAACAGTCAGTGTACCTTCATCACCATCAGACAGTTCAGCAAAACTCTGAACGACATGATAATTCGTGAGCACTTCATCCTTTGAGATCAATATTGAGGTACCAACATCATAATATACCATATCGGGTTCATCCTGTTTGACCAAACGTACATTCACGACTGGAAAAGAATCCGCTGTGACTGCCATTTGTGCACGCAGCTGTTTGTCGAAGTAACCTGTAAAATGTATCGTCTGAACGGCTTGAGCTGCCGCCAGCCCCGTTGACCCTGCGAGCATTGCAATAGCAAGCACGCCTGACATTCCGACACGGAGCATTCGTTTCCAACTCTTCTGCATGTCTCACTCTCCTCCGCTATTATTCTAGCATATCTAATATATCGGAAGGAAAGGAGATATCTTTTAACCAAAAACGAGCAAACAAATGGCGAGGGCAGCAATAAAACCAACGACATCGGAAAACAACCCTACTTTGAGTGCATATCGACCGTTCCGTATGCCTACAGCCCCAAAATAAACAGTCAGCACATATAATGTGGTGTCTGTACTCCCCTGAATTGTAGATGCCATACGTCCAATCATGGAGTCAGGGCCATGGGTTTTGATCAAATCGGTTGTAAACGCCAGAGAGCCTGTCCCGGTTAAAGGACGTAGTATTCCGAGTGGCAACACTTCGCCTGGAACACCCATCCAGGACACCAGCGGAGCGAACAGGCTAATCACAAAATCCAGTGCACCCGAGGCACGAAATACGCTGATCGCGACCATCATGCCCACGAGATGTGGAATAATACTGATTGCAGTGGAGAAACCATCCTTGGCCCCATCAACAAAGGATTCGTAAACCGGGACCTTTTTGGTAAACGCATATAATGGAACAAACGCGATAATAACCGGGATGGCCCAGACGGAAATCCAGTTGATGAAGGTTAACAAAGGTGCTCATCCTTTCATGCCGGGATTGCCACTTTTCGGTATGCGCGGCGGTTTGTGTAAAGCCCTGTTTCGATACCAGCGATCGGCGATTATAGCAGCAAGTGTAGCGATAATGGTAGCCATCAATGTTGTTCCCACAATCTCTGTTGCATTGGCGGAATGATAGTTTAAGCGGATGGCGATCAGCGTTGTCGGAATAATGGTAATGCTAGCCGTATTCAGAGCCAGTAAGGTGCACATCGCAGGAGAAGCGGTTTGTTTGTCCGGATTAAGCTCCTGCAGCTGTTGCATGGCTTTGATTCCCATCGGTGTAGCCGCATTTCCTAGTCCCAGCAAATTGGCACTCATATTGGAGAGAATATAACCCATCGCCGGATGATTTTTGGGCACATCGGGGAACAGGAAGCCCACAACCGGACCGAGCAGCTTGGCAATCCGAGCCAGAAGACCGGCATCCTCGGCCATTTTCATCATGCCCATCCAGAACACAAGCACACTAATCAGTCCAAAACAGACCGTGACTCCCGTTGCCGCCCCATCAAAAGCAGCTTGCGTGACCACTTCGATATTACCGTTGACGGCTGCAAAAGCAAATCCGATTAATATCATGAGTAGCCAAATTAAATTAATCATGGATTATATCCTCCCTTCAATGGCGATTTAGCTAAGGAGACAACAGGTGGCTTAACACAGCACGCCATGCAGCTGCCCAGGAAGAGACATCACCGATTCCACCCAGCGTTGCATCTTCTGTCTTCGGTTCAGGAGGTATATAACTGCCTTTTCGATACACGGGAATTGAGCCAACAAGTTTGCCGTCGAGCTGCATATCAATGCGACCTGCCAATCCGAACGAAGGATCTGACGATTTTTCCTTGCCATCCGTTTCCGACTGTCCTCTATTTTCGTGTAGTATCAATTTCTTGGTCAATGAGCCTTGTTCACTTTTAGCCAGTGGGTACCAGAATCCCCGGCCCGTAACGACATCTGTCTTTTGCACAGGCTGTTCTTGCTTGGCGATCTCTACCAATGGGAAGTATTCAAACCCAAAATCAAGCATCCGAGCATGATCGTTCCAATCGTTTCCGTCGTTCAGCGTTACCGCGACGAGCTGCTGTCCATTACGTGTAGCGGAGCTGACCAAACATCTGAAAGCTTTCTTTGTGTAGCCGGTTTTCACTCCATCCGCACCTTCATACATCCGCAGCATTTTATTTTTATTGTGCCAGGAGTATTCCCAGCTTTCATTGGGGTTCGGTGCGGATTTGTCCTCCGTGGCTACGATTCGTTTGAACACCGGATTGTGCAACGCATATGCCGTTAATCGGGCCAAGTCATTGGCTGTGGAATAGTGACCTTCTGCATCCAGTCCATGAGGGTTCATAAAATGGGAATGCGTCAGACCGATTTGCTCCGCCTTTTTGTTCATTAACAGGACAAAGCCTTCTTCCGATCCACCGACATGTTCTGCGATCGCAGAGGCCGCGTCATTGCCTGAACGGAGCATTAGCCCGTACAACATGTTTTCAAGCGTCATCTCTTCGCCTAACTTGAGATAGATAGAAGATCCTTCTTTGGCAAAAGCCGAGGGAGACACTTTCACTTTCTCATCCAGCTTGCTGTGTTCGATCGCTACGATCGCCGTCATGATTTTGGTCAAGCTGGCAATTCGCAGTTCTTTATCCCCATCCTTGCTGTATAAGATCCGGCCTGATGTGACATCAATGAGAGCGGCACTTTGCGCATGTGTAGACGGACCTTGAATTGTTGCTTGGGCTTGAGTAACCCCTAATGAAGACAGCAAGAAGACAGGGATAAGCATGCATGCAAGAACTTTCGTTATTTTTCGCATCAATTCATTCCTCCGGGTCACTTGGAATCTTGTACTATCTTATGTCCGGACAACTTGGAGTATGTCCCATCGGGCAAAAACAGCAAAAATCCCTCACGCTTGGATGCGGGAGGGATCATGACGAAATGATTCAGCTATAGGTTGATGGATCTGGTGTAACCGGTACACCTGTAGTATTCGTTGGTGTTGTATTCCGTTGGAACATGCCTTGAATTCGGTCCAAAACATAAGGGGTGGAGTCAATGAGTTTCTCAAACAGATGTGTGGAGTTATCGAGTGGTACAATGTGTACCCCCTGTTTACCTACCACCAGGAACGCAATAGGACGTATGGATACACCGCCGCCACTACCGCCACCAAACGGAGAAGCCACTTTAGCTGAACTCGCATGTTCAGCAGAGGTGCCCGTAGTACCACTTTTGCCACTACTTTCTCCATTGACGTGAAAATCACTACCACCGGCAGCAAATCCGAATCCCACCTTACTGATTGGCAGAATCACGGTACCATCTGGTGTTTCTACTGCATCGCCAACAATTGTATTGACATCCACCATGGCCTTGATATTTTCCATTGCGGTTTCCATTAAGCCTTGAATTGGATGATCTGACATTTAAATTCCCTCCAGTTTCAATGTAAGCTAGGTTTGATCTAACCATATCATCCCCAAACTTGAAGGGAGTTATGTACATAAGCATTTTAAGTACACTCACGGAACCCCAACCTCATATTTCCAAAACAGATCGGCTATAAAGGGTTTTATAGAGTTGTCCCACTAAGTTTCTGCTTTTGCTTCTCCTTACGCTTGCGGCGTTGTTCTTGAAGAAGCTTGAGCCACATCCGCCATCCGCCTTCGACTTGGAGCACACGGGTTAGCAGTGTAACTCCAGCGATCAAAAGAGCTGTAATTCGAATCTTCACTCTGCAATCGAGCTCCGTTCTGAAATCCATTTCATCGGACCATACCGGCATAACCTGAAGAACAGGTGTCTTATCAAAACGGATCTGATAGGTGAGAAAACCAATAATAATGGACTTGATACTCCACACCCAGCCTGTCAGCACCGCTGTATATGCTGCATCACCAACGCCGATGTGGGTAGCCCAGGACAGTTGGGTCATATGTACGCGTGTAAGTGTTTGCTTCAGCCACAGCTTGAGCGCGTCCGTTGCCCTAAGCATAATTTTCACATCTTTAGCCCACTTTTTGACTTTGCGTTTGTTGACTCGCTCGCTTCCCTGGGCCTCGCCTCTGGAATGATTCATGGATTGTTCGGTCTTGACCAGAAAACCTTCCTTCATATTGCGAAAAACAATACTCGGGATCTCATAGTTAATCCGCACAATTCCATAGAGAAGACGAACATTAATATTGGCGTAATCATCACTTTTATGTTTACTGAATGTAAAATGTACATGAACATTTGAGATGAGGACTGCGGCAATCAGCAATGCGAACAACAAACCGATTCCTCCAAGCCAAATCCACACAGGCCTTACCTCCAAGCCCTCAATTCTTTTCTCGTCTAGTATGGCACTTTGAATAGGAAAAAATTCACGTCTGACCTAAAAATCCCATTTCATATTTGTTTGGAAACTGTTTATTCACCGTTTATCTAAAAATAATGCACAAAAAAACCGACTCCACTGATGGGTGTCGGTTAGTATGAGCTTGCAAATTAGAGTGAAGAGTCCGTATTATCGTCTTCGCTATCGATATGACTTAGATCATCTGCCGGATCAGCATTTTCCGGTTCCAGTTGTTGCAAATCCAGTTTGTTGAATAACAGTTGTGTCTCTTCTTCCAGGTTTTCCGAATCTTCGAACAAGCCTGGTTCCGGAAGGTCTTTAATTGAAGCCAGTCCGAAATAATCCAGGAATGACTTGGTCGTTCCATACAGAATTGGTCGTCCGATCGCCTCGGCTCGTCCCACTTCAATAATTAGATCCTTATTCACTAGCGTATGGATGGCCCGCTCCGATTTTACACCGCGGATTTCCTCAATCTCTACCCGTGTAATGGGCTGTCGGTACGCTACGATAGCCAGCGTCTCCAGAGCCGCTTGGGATAAGGACGTGCGTGCGGGAGAGTATGCCAGTTTCTCGAAATACACAGCGTGCTCAGGCAAGGTTCCCAACTGAACTACACCAGCGATCTTGAGAATCTGTACACCTCGTCCTTGCTGTGAAAATTCACCAATCATCTCCTCAATCGCGTCCGTTACAAGCTCAACTCGCTGATCGACGATTTCGGCAATTTGTTTGATACTCAGACCCTCTTCTCCGGACAAAAACAGGAGGCCTTCAATAATCGATTTCAATTTCGGAAAATCCATGATTCTTTGTTTCCCCTCTCCACTCCATAACGATATCCTCAAACATCCGTTCCTGATAACAGACAATCTGCTTCATCTTCATCAGTTCCAGCACCGCCAGAAAAGTGACAACAATCTCATGGCGATAGATATGCTCATCCATCAACTTGGAAAATAATAGTCTGCCTCCCGGCCCCATACTTTCCAAAGCGCCGATGACATCCCGTATCCGGTCCTTAACCGAAATCTCATCCCGTTTGATTCGGGTTACAGTTGTACGCTTCTCAGCCTTGCGTAGCGCCTTCTGAAATGCTGCAATTAGATCAGAGGTGTGCAAACCCTCAACCGGGTTCGAAGGGGCTTCTACGGGCATATAGGGGCGCAGATCCTCGGGCTCTTTGGAAAAAATAAGGCTGCGTTCCCACTCCCGTTCATGAAGATGACGCGCAATTCCCTTGTACTTGCGATATTCTATCAGACGCGCAATCAGCTCTGCACGTGGATCATAATCTTCTTCTTCCATATAATCATAATCCTCGAAATCCTCAATAACCGGTGGTTTGGGCAGTAAAAGTTTGCTCTTGATCGACAGCAGTGTTGCTGCCATGACCAGAAATTCACTCGTAATATCCAGTTCCAGTTCCTGCATCGAATGCAGATACGCCATGTATTGATCGGTAATATCGCTGATGGGGATATCCTGGATATGAATTTCAGCCTTATCAATCAGATGAAGCAGCAGATCCAAAGGCCCTTCAAAAGTCTCCAGTTTGTATGTAACTACCGTCACTAGACGAATCCTCCCGCCAGAAAAATACAAAACCCTGCTAAGCCGTCCGAATCCGGTTTCCCGTGTTCGTCTGCGCAAAGCAGGGCACTACTATTAAATAAGCACTATTTTAGCTGTTTCGTCAAGTTTGCCATCTCAATTGCCGCCGTAGCTGCATCCCAACCTTTGTTCCCCGCCTTGGTTCCGGCACGTTCAATCGCTTGTTCAATATTTTCTGTCGTAACCAATCCGAAGATTGTAGGCACGCCGGTTTTCAGGTTAATTGCTGCTACCCCTTTAGCCATCTCGTTGCACACATAATCGTAATGCGTAGTTGATCCACGAATAACGGTTCCCAGGGTAATCACCGCATCATATTTGCCGCTCTCCGCCATTTTCTGCGCAATCAAAGGGATTTCGAACGCACCTGGAACCCAGGCTACATCCACTTCATCATCCTGCACGCCGTGACGTTTGAATGCATCGAGCGCTGCGCTAAGCAATTTACTGGTGATGAATTCGTTGAAACGTCCAACGACAACTCCATATCTGGATCCTTCTGATACTAAATGTCCTTCAAAAAATTGTGGCATTCAAGTCATCTCCCTAACGGTATAATATAATGTAAGTAACGTAAATTCCTAAGTAATCACTTCCATAAATTACATGGTGAAAGTGTGTTCATCTAAAACACATTTACTCTTCGTTCTGCTCGATATCATCGAACTTGAGCATATGCCCCAGCTTGGCTTGCTTGGTATGAAGATACACCGTATTGTCCTCGTTCTCTTCCATCTGGATCGCAACACGCTCTACAACTTCAAGTCCATATCCTTCAAGACCCTTAATTTTACGAGGGTTGTTAGTTAGCAGTCTGATCTGACGAACCCCAAGGTCTTTCAGAATTTGGGCACCAATCCCGTAATCACGCAAGTCGGCAGCAAAGCCCAGCTTCAGGTTTGCATCCACCGTATCCAGACCTTCTTCTTGCAGCTTGTAGGCTTTGAGTTTGTTGATCAGCCCAATGCCCCGACCTTCCTGTCTCATATATAGCAGTACGCCATTGCCTTCCTCATGGATCTGTTTGAGTGCCGCATCAAACTGCGGACCACAGTCACAACGGTGCGAATGGAACACATCGCCTGTCAAACATTCAGAGTGTACACGTACCAGTACGGGTTTGGAACCATCAATCTCACCTTTGACCAGAGCCACATGCTCCTTGTTGTCCACAGCGTTTGTATAGGCCACCGCTTGGAACTCACCAAAGTCTGTTGGCATGCGTACAGCCACTTCGCGTTGAACCAGTTGCTCTTTTTCGTTACGGTAACGAATCATATCCTGAATGCTGATCAGCTTCAGATCATGCTTGCGAGCAATCTCCTGCAGATCCGGAAGTCTGGCCATCGTGCCATCTTCCTTAATCACTTCACAGATAACGCCTGCGGGATACGAACCGCACATGATGGCAAGATCTACAGCCGCTTCCGTATGTCCGGCACGTCGAAGCACACCGCCGTCTTTTGCAATCAGCGGGAACATGTGACCAGGCTTACGGAAGTCCCCGGCTTTCGCCTCAGGATCGATCAGACCTTTCACGGTAATAGAGCGTTCATGTGCCGAAATACCTGTTGTCGTATCTTTGTGGTCCACAGAAACGGTGAAGGCTGTTCCATGGAAATCCGTATTTTGTTGAACCATGGGTTTCAGGTTAAGTTCGTCCGCACGTTGTTGTGTAATCGGAACACAGACCAGACCTCTACCTTCAGTAATCATGAAATTAATGACTTCAGGTGTCGCCTTTTCGGCCAAAGCGATAAAATCGCCTTCATTCTCCCGATCTTCATCATCCACAACAATGACGGGTTTACCACGCATGAGATCATATATGGCTTCTTCTATTGTGTCCAGAATGGATTGTTCTGACATTAGTCCACCTCCAGTTTATTTCTGTTCTCTATTTATGCAAATCCGTGATTGGAGAGAAAATCTTCACTGATACTGCGCGGCTTGCCAGCACCCGTCTCCTGATGTCCTCTCCCATACTGGAGCAGATGATCCACATATTTCCCCAAAATATCGCATTCGATATTAATGGTATCCCCTGTCTTTTTCACATTTAGTACAGTCTCACCAATGGTATGCGGGATAATGGAAACCGTGAATGCGATATCCGACGTATGGACAACGGTCAAGCTAATGCCATCCAATGTAACCGATCCTTTAGGGATCAGGTATTTGAACAACTGGTGATCATCAGGCTTGATCTCAAACACAATTGCATTCTGATCACGTGTTATACTGCCAATCACGCCAGTACCATCGACATGGCCCTGAACGATATGTCCGCCAAAACGACCGCCTGATTGCATGGCCCGTTCCAGATTAACTTTACTTCCAGATTGCAGCTGACTGAGATTGGTATGGCGATACGTTTCAGGCATTACATCAGCGGTAAACCCTCCACCTTCGAGCGTTGTCGCAGTTAAGCACACGCCGTTTACTGCTACACTATCACCAATCTTCAGATCGTCCATGATGGCGGAAGCTCCGATATTCAGGACCATCGCTTCGCCTTTCCGACCAATACGCCGGATCTGACCGACTTCTTCCACCAAACCGGTAAACATGCTGCCGCCTCCCTTTTTCAAGTTATAAAAAACTTAACTTTTTACTTTAAAATCCATTTATTTATTCAGGCCACACCGGAATACCGCCAATGCTGATATTATCTCCAACTTGCTCGATCTCCAACTGATTCAATTGAATCGCCTGATTCATACGTTCCACACCCTCGAAGCGGAAGCTTCCAGGTGTATCATAACCGCCTACAATCTTCGGAGCGATAAACATGAGCAGTCGATCAACCAACCGTGCCTCCAGCATGGCTCCATTCAAGGTGCCTCCACCTTCAAGCAAAATCGAACCTATATCACGCTCACCCAACTTGCTAAGTCCGCTTAACAGATCCACACGTGGTCCAGGACCACAGCGTATAATCTCGACGCCGTAAGCTTCCAAACGTTCAGCAACTTCAGGACTGGCTTCGTCTGTTGTCAGCACCCATGTTGGAGCAAGACCATCTTTAACCATTTTGGCACCTACGGGAAGACGTAACTTGGAATCAACTACAATGCGCACTGGACTAATGCCTTCGACTTGCAAACGGGTTGTAAGCTCCGGATTATCGGCAATCACCGTGTCGACGCCAACCATGATTCCCTGGTGACGATGACGAAGGGCATGCACAATCTCACGAGCGGGCTCGTTAGAGATCCACTTGCTGTCTCCGCTGCGCGTAGCAATTTTGCCATCCAAAGTAGTAGCCGTCTTCAGTGTCACAAAAGGTAGACCCGTTGTAATAAATTTAATGAATTTTTCATTCATGCGTCTTCCACGCTCACGCAGTACGCCAACTTCAACTTCAATGCCTTGTTGACGAAGCATGCTTATGCCCCTGCCGGATACTTGCGGATTTGGATCTTCACAACATACCACAACACGTTTCACCTTTTCATGAATCAGGCGTTCACTACAAGGTGGCGTCTTGCCATAATGACTACAAGGCTCAAGTGTAACGTATACCGTGCTTCCTTCTGCATCACTGCCTGCCATGTTAAGTGCATGCACCTCTGCATGACCGGTTCCACGTTTCAGATGGCTCCCCAGGCCTACAATACGACCTTCTTTCACAACTACACATCCAACGACCGGATTGATCCCCGTCTGTCCCTGTGCTCGTTCCGCCATATCCAATGCCAGTGCCATATAAAATTCATCATTGATCATTTCCAAATCCGTTCACCCCGCGGTTTAAAGTCTTGTTTATTAAAAAATCCCCGTCGAACAATCAGTTCGATGGGGATGATGAGAGACAAATGTCAACAGCAGGAGTGAAATGGATACAGCACGCCAACACTTTGCCCAAAACTTCATTTCGGGCAAGTGAAAATAGACACATACCTTAATGAACATCAATCACAGGTAAAGAGCTTTTATAGTGCGGCATATGTATGGAACTGTCCGGCGTAACCGGATCTTCCCTGCACAGTGCAAGACATCACAAATCGTGACTGTGCAGCAATACTCCTGCTGAATGCAAACCTGTTAGGTCTGCACCTCTCCTTCTCCCATCCAGACTATACTGTCGGTTCTGGAATTACACCAGATCAGCCATCTGCCAATGGCAGACAGGTCACGGACTTTGCATCAAGTGCTGGACACATAGGTCCTTACACTTCCTGCATCACCGCCGGTAGGGAATTGCACCCTGCCCTGAAGGATTGCTTTCGTTATTACTTGGATGTTAGCACTTTAATGCCAAAAAATCAATTGTTTTTTGTTCCTTTTTGTCACATGCTAACTTTTAATAAGCTAAGAAACAACAAAAAACCGCTTCCTCTCAAGGAGGCACGGTTTTGGTTTGGGGACACATTTCACATCCATCGTATCATTCTACATATCAGGAAAACACCAGCTCGCCATATGCTTTAATTCTTTGGCATTATGGAATGGAGTGCGATCAGGTTCTTGCAGGGGCGAAGCTGGAAGCGGGAACTCTCTTGCCACCCTTCTGACCCAACTTGTGGAATCGATCGCAATAGCCGAGCATTTCCAGCGTCCATTCGCTCTCGGTCGAAACGTCCCATGCAAATCTGCTTTTCCCGGCATCTCTGGAAAGACACCATCCAGATATTCGACGATGACGCGCTTGTCTCTGACTTCATGACAATACACCGTCACCCATACACCTTCTCGGACCCGAACAGCATACACATCTCCAGACTGTACTTCCCCGGTACCTGCATCAGGAGATGCCTTTGGTACTTTTCCACGAACACTTCTCTTTTTCTCCAATGCACCTAATATCGTGTCCTTTACAGCTGGACTCTCATCAGGCTTATCCGTAAGAGATATATTACTCAGATCAAAATCATGAAATATCTTGTTCAGGTTGTTCTCATTAATTCCGACAGATGAGTCCCACCACGCCAGAGGGGCCTGCACTTCAACCCGCACATTGGGGCGTGCGTCACGCTGCATGTAAGAGGTGAATCCCGTGATCATTCCAGGATGTTCCGGCGTATCCAATATGCCAATCAGAGCTAACGTCTCAAGCAAATCACGGTAGGCATATTCCTTCTGTGTAGGCAAAAGACGTTCCTTCTTGAGCGCTACTGCTGCCTTGCTGTAACGTGTTTTGGGAGGTAATTCGTGCAACACCGTTAACACCGCACGGAATGTCCAGCGGTCGTACTCATTGGGTATTGGAAGCTCCTGCGCGGTAGCCAGCTCTCGAAGTGCCAACACATATCCAAAAGGATCACCGTCCAACGGGGTTCCATTGGTCATCCGCCAATACCATTGTAGCGTTGTGTCGGTTGCTTGATCTACACTTAATCCGCAGATCTTACAAGTGTTCGAAGATGGATATGGCGTATGTTCATGGCTTGGCATACTGCTCGCAATAAGCTTGCCCGTAAGCAACGAACGCCAGATCATGGGTGCTGACCACAAAGAGGATACAAAGGCCTGCGCTGCATCATTGATCGTCCATTGATTCGCAACTTTTTTCAGCTCAGTAATCGTTTCATCATGTTGCGGACGTACAAAGCGATTCGGTTCATGCCCGGCTGCCTCAAGCGCTTCTCGATCCTTTACGGATAGACTATCCGGAACGACATGGCGCGATGCCTGCAATTCTTCATCCCACAACGTGCGCTCACTATAAATTTGTTTTAACAAGCTTAGCTGAGTAACCATATCCAAGGTTTTATTCATCCTTTCTAATCACCGATTTCAAGTATGTAAAAAATAAAAAAAGTGCTTCTATAAAAGAAGCACTTCATGTTTGGATCCAGTTAAGGTGAAGGTATTAAGCTTCTACAACTTCAACAGTTTCCATTTTGTCTTTACCTTCTAAAGCGTCCACGAACTCCATACCTTTAGTTACTTTACCAAATACAGTATGTTGTCCATCCAAATGTGGTTGTGGTTGGTAGCAGATGTAGAACTGGCTTCCACCTGTGTTACGGCCAGCATGTGCCATAGCAAGTGTTCCGCGCTCATGTTTGTTCGGGTTAATTTCACAGTTGATTGTGTAACCTGGGCCACCTGCACCGCTACCGTTAGGGCATCCGCCTTGAGCTACAAAGCCCGGAATAACGCGGTGGAATGTAAGACCATTGTAGAAACCGGAGTTAGCCAGTTTCTCAAAGTTTGCTACTGTGTTTGGAGCTTCTTGATCGAACAGATCGATCAGAACTTCTCCGCCGTTTGCCAATTTAATTTTCGCTTGTTTCGCCATATGTAAATGACTCCTTTCGTATTGACCATCGTTAATGGTGCCAGAACGCATGACCCTGGGCCAAGCATTACAGCACTTTTCTTAGTGTACACCGAAAATGTCTGGATCGCAAAAAAAACGGCAACTTTTTTCATGATTTAGCTTAAATACGCAAAAAACAGACGAAAAAGGAAGTTCCCTTTTCATCTGCAAAATCCCTATATCTTGAATAATGCAGAAACGCATTATCTTTTGACGAATTAGCGAGTTACTGGCTGTTTTCCAATGCGCGCTGGTACCAGGTCATTCTGGATGATATCTTGATACGTCTCACGGCGTACCACGACATCTCCTTGACCGTCTTTGACAAATACAACAGCCGGACGACGAATCCGGTTGTAGTTGCTTGCCATGGAGTAGTTATACGCGCCTGTACAAGCTACAGCGAGCAGATCGCCACTTTCCACTTTGGGCAAGTCCAGATCCCAGATCAGCATATCGCCACTCTCGCAGCATTTACCAGCAACAGATACTGTTTCCTGAGCAGCCTCATTCGCACGGTTGGCAAGCACAGCTTCATACTTGGACTCATACAAAGCAGGACGTGGGTTATCGGTCATACCACCATCAACGGCAACGTATTTACGCACGCCTGGAATGTCTTTGCTAGTTCCAACGGTATACAGCGTTGTTCCCGCTTCACCCACGATGCTGCGGCCTGGTTCAACCCAGATCTCAGGTACGGCATAGCCGATTTGGGCAAAATGATTTTTAACTGCGTCTGTAATAGCCTTCACGTATTGCGCAACTTCAAGTGGCGTATCTCCGTCGATATAACGGATTCCGAATCCACCACCAAGGTTAACCACTTTGAAAGCAACATTAAGACGCTCATATACACTTGCTGCAAATTCAGCAACACGTTGAACAGCCATCTGGAAACCCTCAACTTCAAAGATCTGGGACCCGATGTGGGAATGTACACCGAGCAATACCAGGTTAGACTGCTTGGAAGCCAAGTCAATCGCTTCAAATGCTGTACCATTGCCAATATCAAATCCAAATTTGGAATCCGTCTGACCAGTGGAAATATATTCATGCGTATGTGCCTCAACACCAGGCGTCACACGAAGCAAAATGTTTACTTTACGATTTTTGTCCGCTGCTACAGCCTGCAACAGATGCAATTCATTGAAGTTATCAACAACAAAACATCCAATCTCTGCATCAAGAGCCATTTCGATCTCTTCCAGCGTTTTGTTGTTACCGTGGAAGTGAATGCGCTCAGCCGGGAATCCTGCTTGCAGTGCAGTAAACAGTTCACCATCAGATACAACATCCAGGGAAAGTCCTTCTTCAGCTGCAAGGGCACACATCGCCATTACACAGAATGCTTTACTTGCGTATGCAACTTGGAAGCCCAATCCGGAAGCACGGAATGCTTCCATATATTCTCTGCAACGCTCGCGAACCAATTGCTCGTCCACAACGTACAGGGGAGTTCCAAATTGTTCTTTCAGATCTGTTGCATCAACTCCGCCAATCTCCAGATGTCCTTGCGCATTTATTTTACTTGTACCATGTAAATACATAATCTGCATTCCTCACTTTTTATATACTGGAACAATTGATATTCCAATGATTTTACACCAGTATATCAAATTAGGCAGCGAGATGAATGGATTTTTCGGAAGATCATTTGTGTTTTTTACTTTTTTGCAGTTCCCCGTCCGGATCATCGGACATTTTGGTGTTGTCACGGGTTTTATTGAATGATGGACGTTTTTTATTTTCCAGCAGCGGAAGCCGGAATAAAAAGTTGCCCAAGGCCTTTGCATTAAACGGTATAAAAGGCCAGAGATACGAAGAATTATACGACCGGTGAACGGTGAGCGCCAATATGAGTAATGTACAGCCCACGACCAACCCCGGAACCTTGAATATCGCAACAGCGACTAGCAGAACCAGCCTGACCAGCCTATTGGCGAGACCCAACTCGTAACTCGGCGTGGCAAACATACCGATGGCTGCGATGGCCATATAGAGCACAACCTCATTGACAAAGTATCCTGTTTTCACCGCGATATCCCCGACTAGAATGGCCGCGATTAAGCCCATAGCTGATGCCAGAGGTGTAGGCGTATGAACCGCTGCCATCCGTAATAAATCGACGCCCAGTTCGATCAGTAGAAACTGTAGAATCAGCGGTAACTTTACATTTTCCTGCGGACCAATGAAATCAAGTCCCATCGGTTTAATCGAAGGGTCAATAACCATCAGAAGCCATAGTGGTAGCAAAAACAACGATATGAGAATCCCTGCAAAACGTACCCATCGTAAATACGTTCCCATCAAGGCGGTCTGTCTGTTCTCCTCCGCATGTTCACACAGGTCGAAGAAGGTCGTAGGCAGAATCATCACACTCGGGGAAGTGTCTACGAAAATGACAACTCGCCCTTCCAGCAAATGAGAAGCTGTAACATCCGGTCGTTCGGAGTATCGAACGAGTGGGAACGGATTCCAACCCTTGTTGATAATCGCTTCCTCCAACTGCTTGTCGGCTGCGGGAATACCATCGATATCCACTCGCTGAATTTTTTCACGGACCGAATCCACCTGCACTTTATCCACAATATCATCAATGTACACCACGCAGACATCCGTTTGGGTTCTCCGCCCCACCTGCATGATCTCAAACTTCAGCCCAGGGTCGCGTATTCTGCGACGGACCAAGGTTACATTGGTTAGGAGCGTTTCGGTAAAGCCGTCTCTCGAACCCCGAACTACCCTTTCCAATGAAGGTTCTTCCGGTGAACGAACCGGATAACTCCGGGTATCCATAATTAAGACCGAGCGGTCCCCTTCAACGAACATTGCACTCATCCCGGTAAGAACCTTGTTGATGACCGCACTCATCTTCTCGACTTTTTCCACCTGAATATGGGGAATATAACATTCGAAATAGGATTTGAGCGCGTGTCCGGATACGTCATCCGGCGTGAGATAGGTCAGTCTTTTCAACACTTCAAGCAAAATCTCATCCTTGGCGAAGCCCGTGATCATCAGCAATCCAACATGCTTGCCACCCAGAACCATTTCCCTCATATTCACGTCGAACGATTCTCCAAGCCCCAGTACCTGTTGCAGTGTATATCTATTCTCACTCATGCGTGGGGAGATATCATCGTTTTCCTGCCAATATTGTACGGATTCCTCAATGCTGTCGGACATCTCATTTTGTTTTTTCTTATTGTACGCCTTCTCCTCTTCTTCCTTCTGAATCTCATAAGCAGACTTGTGTAACATCTCTTCCGTTATACCTTCACTATTTTCCTGGCCTGTGTGCTCCGTTCGTTCATCCATCTTCCATCCTCCTATGGCCACGAGTTACCGCTGATATATAAAAAAATCAAACAGGGAACCTGTCATTTTGCCCAAAATCATGGCGAGCAGTAATCCAAACAAATAAGGTTTCATGCCCAATCGTTTGGCTAATACGGGCAGTACATTGAGTACCTCAGTGAGCGCCGCGGCCAGCAGACCGATGAACACGCCACAGAACAAACCAACAATCGGGCTGAGCAACAGCACCCCATGCATTTTCCAGTGCCAGAAGTCCGCCACCGTCCCGAGCAGTGAACCACCTATTAGCGCCCCTTCGTACCAGTGAGTCTTGTCATACGATTGCGT
This sequence comes from Paenibacillus sp. PAMC 26794, assembly GCF_000316035.1. Lineage (GTDB taxonomy): Bacteria > Bacillota > Bacilli > Paenibacillales > Paenibacillaceae > Paenibacillus. The sequence goes on along the minus strand of NZ_ANHX01000007.1, from coordinate 129,010 downwards.
AAGTTGAGCCAACCTGGGAATCATATCGAGCACCAGAATGAGCGCAATTACGCCGCTCCCTACGGCAATTCCCCCTGCAATACCCAATACAATGCTGATTGCTCCATTAAGAACGCTCATCCGCATTCATCTCCCTGCGTTCCTGCTCGTGCATCCGTTCACTTTCTTCAATCACCACATATTTATCTACATTTTGCTGGTATAGGAACATCTCTACTTCCAGCGGGGTAGGTTCCTCATTCCACTTTTTCTTGAACAAATGATTAAAAAATACTGCCATTCCGAATCCAATGCCAATGGAATACGCCACTTGGAACAGATAGGGATGTTCGTCCCGATGCCCAGTAAGCATCTCCACAATACGAATCTGTACTTCCTGCATGTTCACATCGGCATGAAAATTCATAATGGTTAAGGCCGATCCGAAGAACAGCAGCAGCCAAACCAATATGAACAGAGACTTGGAAGGTTGACCATTTCCCGCAATGACTTCAACCAACGTATGGCCTGATCCTATCAGTTCCACACTTACCTCCGGCAAGATGTGCCGAATTTGGGGAATAATCTGCAATATATCAATGAGGATCAGATTGCCATCCTCTGGTCCAGGGCTTAGCAGTTCAAGCTCCAATAGCCTGCCCTCTTGGTCTTCTGAAGAGGTCAGTACATGTGCAATGTCTCCAAGCTTGACTGCTCTGCCCCTCTGGATGCGAATACGGCTGCGCAGACGAATATAGACCATTGGAGTGGGTGTCTGGGACATCCAAAGCACTCCTTTACTGCGTAATTTAGGTTAGTATTTGAAGAATGTGCAAATTTATTACAAACGGGTTGGAAAAGATCGTGAGGTGGTGGGGACGCTGCGGGATGGATCGGTCATTGGTCGCTGTTATCCCCGGATTTCTTGAACTCTCCTTTTCAAGGAGGAAATCCGGTGCTAAAGGCGAACGCTTCGCTCCTTTTGACCGATTCCATCCCTCCGCTACCTACTGTCCTCCCGTTTCCAAACGTTTGAAATAAATATGCTGGAGGAGTAGGCAGGAAGGGAATTAAAAGTTGGGTCTTGGCTTCGCTGAAGCAAAATTCCATGAATTATGAAGTGATTTTCTATGCATATCAAAAACAAAAAAAACAGGTGACCTAGTATTTCCAGGTCAACCCGTTGGACGCAAACGCTTGTATATCGTATGAAGATTTTTCTTTTTTAATAATTTCGACTTGCTTCAGCCAATCTATTTATTTTGCTTGCTACACACCCAGATCATTAGATGTCGGCATGTCTGGATATAGTTCATGCAGATATTAGGTAGAATTTTGGCGACTCTTCGTTAGATGCAGGTGCTACATCTGAATGAAATCAGTTTTACTGCTCCCAATTAACACTAGGTATGGATACTTCATCGTGAACCGCAAAAAAAATATCTTCTACAACATTTGGTTTCAGACGACGATAAGACTACTCTTAGTCAGTCACATGATAAGATATGTTATCATTCTACATTACAGCTTTGTGAATAACACGTCTTTTGGTGTTATGAAATCAACCTGAATTATGTCACCAGGTTTCGCGTTAATATGTTGGAACCAATATCCAAATAACTTTAAGTTTCCACTACCTTGGAATTGCTTTGCAAACTCTAAATTATCTCCAGCTGAACCAGATGCTCTAACTTGTGTAGAAAAAAATCCATCACTAGTTGTTCCGTTAAATATGGTACCAGTGGAAATAGTGCACACTCTAGCCTGTGAGAGTGGGATTTGAACATATGCTTCGTATTTACTTCTTTTATTAGACTTCCTTGAATTCCCAAGAGTTCCCCAACGAAGATGCGCTGCTTTTAATGTCACCTTAAATCGGTCTCCTGCTACTGGCATATAATTCCCTCCAATATTTGTGTCTAAAAAAAAATTAAATCTCAGTCCTAAATGTATCCATAAATTTAATTCGACATGGAGTTTGTTTTTCCTCCAAATGCATTTAGAATTTTGTCGTATTACATACATGACAAATTAGTCTGTGCTCTGTTACATTTAGTGACATCAAGATTAGTTTCTTTGTCCTTAGGGTTTGGGAACATCAAATTGAGAAGGTGCAGTGCATTTAACATAAAGCAAAAGGGCGGAATTAATCCCGCCCACCTGATTACTTTACAACATATCCTATTGATTCTTCCCTAACTCTGTTCTTTACCAAGGTTATCTCTTCTTTTGTGTTGTCGAATGTCCATTTCGCCTCTATAGAATTATAAGGAACCCTAGCAAATGTCTTCAAAATAGCTTCAACTATTACTTTTGCGCCCATTGGCGGAACAGCCATCCCGATCTGTTTCCTAACTGCTTCTTTCCCACCTAAAAATTCATACTTGTCAGGGAAAGTTTGTAATCTAGCCCGTTCTCTGTTTGTTAAAGCTCTTGGAACTGCATAATGATACATATGTGTCCCACCACCGCCGCTACCTGTTACTGTATAGGCAGGTTTATCTGGATGTAGTCGTTTGTAAATTTGACTAATTTTAGTCTTCTTAACGTTCAATCTCAGATGTTCAGGTAATCCGTCATACCAAGCATTTTCTCCTGGTGGAATATGCGTTAGCATCTCAATGACTTTACTTTGATGATTAGTATATTCTTGATTTGTAGCATTGGCTGGGATTGGAGGATCTTCAAGAGCATGTTTAGAAGTTCTATAGTTTCCAGGTCCATGTGTAGGTTTAGGCACTCTAAATTGAAGCCCTAAATCTTTTCTGATGCCAACAATTATAATTCTCTGTCTTGCTTGGGGAACGCCATATTCGTGAAACTTGTATAAATGAGGTGTAATGTTATAACCAGCCTGCTCCAAGTCAGATAGTATCTTAATGAAGGCTTCGCCTTCGTTCGCACTTTCAAGACCTCCAACATTTTCAGCAATGAACCAGAGCGGTCTGTGAATATTCAGCACTTTAACTCCATAAGTGTACAATGGTCCAAAATCTCCATTAAATCCCTTCTTCTCTCCGACATTACTGTAATCATTACAAGGAAAGCCAAACGAAAAAGCATCGATCGGCGGCAAGGATTCAATGTCTAGTGCTCTGACATCCCCTTCAATAACTGATTCGGGATTATCAGGACAAATATTGTGCCTGAATGTCTCACACGCAGCAGGATCATAATCATTCGCCCATCTATGTTGCACTCTGAAGAGCTCACCTGTTGGACTAATTACTTCAGCTGATTGTGCCCCCAGTGATAACCCACCCGGGCCGCTGAACAACTCTCCTTTATTGAAGATCATAATATCAACTCCATTCTTACAAAATACAAAAAAACGAACATTAGTTCTATTCTACTACAGAATTATCGTAAAAGCAGCATCAAAATTTGGATATGCTTGGATTGTTGAAAAAAGCTGGTTTTACAGAGAATGAATATCCTGTATTGTGATACGTCTGTTGGCTCTAAATAAAGCCTTCAGGAGATTGTGGTCAATGACACTATTCTGATGCTTTTGGAGAATCTTAATCATATCCGAGGCTTTAATAGCACTTCCTGCAACTCCACTTGTCATGGCAATTCTAGCAATTTGATTATCAATTGTATTAATAAATCCTCCTGCTATATACATAAAGAAAGCTAAATCACCATGAGAACTTTGATAGGTTGGTATATAGTTTTGTTCCATACGATTACGATGATCATTCGATATGGAATAAGCTGAATAAGCTTTGTTATCTATTATACCAGAATAACAAAGGGGTGACTCTATCAAGACATCCGGATGTCTTGGTGACGCTCCAACGTGCCGTGTTGAAAATCCAAGTTGCTTAAACAAATCTACGGTTGCAAGCTCGAAATCAAGCGCTTTTTCTCTACTACTGAAGGCCATATCAACATAGCTAGCCTCAAAAATTCCAAGTGTGTCTGCTGACCAGCCTGATAATCCACTCTCAACAGCACTCACTGTAAGTCCCGTTGCTAGTGATATTTCACGGATAATGTCTGGAGTAATAGCTGAAACAGGCCTTGTACCTGCGATATACAACATCTGATTCCTTACTAGCCTTTGAACGTACATTGCAGTATTAAATGATTGACTTCCAAATGAACGATTATCCCTCATTTTCCCAGGTGGAAGACCAAATCTTCTTTGGAAAACCTCTTCATTCTCATGATCCTTTATTAGCCCTCTATCTTCACTAAGAAGAGTAACAACACTAGGCAATTGATCTTCAGGAATATATATTGGCGAACTTGGAGTATCTCGTACTATAAGCTGTGTGTAATCGAGATAATTGATCAAGGTATTTGCATTATCTTCGAGTCGCTTCAAGGTTTGTTCCAATGTTTGAACCCCTGTTGTACTGCTCGGATACATGTTTGCAAATTCTGATGGTAAAATTGCATTGCCATGGTTCCTGAAAGCCAATACTTTAGATACAATATACTCATAGCATTTATCTGACTCATTCTCTGCTTCTGTAATTACCACTCTTGCAAGTTCTTGTTTAGATAATGTTCCAATCCTTGAGTCTAATAACAATTTTAGTATGAAGCGAAACGGTCTAATCTTAAACCTAGCATGGACATTCACTCGTTGTCGTGTAGAGTAAGGAGATGGATATTGATACTTCAGCAATTGATTCGTCATAATGGGAACTGGCGGTTCACCATCCAGTAGTGCCTCTCCAGACATTGTTAGACGTAGGATCCCAGAGCCATTTTCTTTGTAAATTAAACCGAGAGAATTCAACCAACTTTCATAGGTACGAGCTCCACCTGCTCTTTGATCCCTACGTGATCCAGATCGCTTAAGTCCAGCTCTCTCCAGTTCCAGTTCAAAGTTTAGCTGTCTTTGAACATCCGAAGTCCAAGATTCCCCTAGTGTCAGAAGAGAAAATACAGAAAGTGTATCAATAATCGGAATTAGTTTGCGATTAGGTCTGCTAAGCATCCAATTGTTAATCATAAATATCTCCCATCAGTTTTTTTATATCTCTTACGATTAATGCTTTGCCGAAATTTCAAGATTAAGAATTTTTTTCACAGGACAGATTATAATATGAAGCTCGACATCTACTGGAAATAAATAAAAAGAGCCCATTGTCTGACTCATGTAGAATGAAAGTGCTCACATATCTCATTCATACAAGGGGAATCCAGCATGGGTACACATATTTTAGCATAATTGAACGTAGTAGGCTAGAATTCCTCTATCAGCATGTCAACGTTCACGCCCTATTGCAAAAGAACTAGAAAGGTAACCATCAACTATTTGTCGTGAATTGCTGGGACACAATCCTATCAGATAGAACAAGTCTAGAGCGCTTATTAGGAATGTCGTAAAGCCTCCGTCTCACTTGGAAAATCGTCCGGTATGTTGGTTGCTCATTTTGAGAGAAGCTTTAGGTGACGAGGTCCACTGAACAAATTAGCGAACGCTTCCGAGCTTATAGCCTGCCACGATCTCTTTCAAAATAGACCATCTACATCGGATCTACAATGACGGTTCGCTGAGTACATATTACAGGTGTTCCAGCAAAAAAGGTAAACGTCAAAAATCCGCAGATACACCTAGTAATTGACTATCGGCCAAACGATTTCAAATTGCGAAAGAAGTTTGTTCTCGTGAAACACTGGGAACTAGATACCGTCGTGTCTGGTCATCGAAAAGTAAAAGATGCTTTGAACAAAAGCCCCGTCCATACATGCCATTATCATGCCAGATCGCACCCCATTATCCATAGAAATTGTACTCATACAGCCATTTCACATTAATTTAAAGACACCTTACTTACAGCTAGGGCTGACAGAGGAAAGGAGTTTTCTGGTTATACAAACGCAGACACCCCCATCGTCTGTAAGTCTATTTTGCCGATCGCATTCTACCTTGCAACGCGGTTTGAGCAAAATGGGAACGGGTTACTACCAGAATTTCAACCAAGGATACGGGTTCCCACTCAAGTACAGGATGAAATCTCGCCCATTCACCCTATTTAATTTATCAAGACCACGAATAGACTTGAACCGGATATCCTCTGACGAATCTTTCACAAATGAACTGTAACACTTGAATTTGACAATTTATATACTCATAAATATTCCTTAACTGTTAAAATATAAGTTATCATTAAGCTCTTCTAAAAGATTAGTGGTTGACACTGAAGATAGATCAATGTTCTAGATTACTAGACTGGTAGTAACGGCCTTTCAAAGATTCGATGAAAAATCAGCTCATAGTCAACCACTAATTATGGTTTTGAGCCATCATTAAAACTTTTATTTTCCTTGAAAATACTTCAACTACATGACCTAAACAACAAATAACCTCCCTCGCCATAATGCGCGATAGAAGGTTGTTAGTTGTCGTATATTGGTGTATATGCGCCAATATTGTTGGTGCAACCCATGAAATCACTGCGCGATCTGGTCGCGGATGGATTGCAGTATTTTTTTCTCCAGACGTGATACCTGTACCTGAGATATTCCCAGCCTGCTGGCAACCTCGGACTGGGTCTGATCCCGGTAATACCTAAGATAAACGATTAACCGCTCCCGCTCGCTGAGACCACCGATGGCTTCGTTCAGGGCCAGCTTGTCAAACCAACGTTCCTGAGACTCGTCGGCAATCTGATCCATTAACGTAATGGGATCACCGTCATTCTCAAATACCGTCTCATGGATGGAGGTCGGTGGTTTGTTCGCTTCCTGGGCAAATACGACTTCCTCCGGGGTTACCCCCAGCTCTGCGGCAACTTCCTTAATCGTTGGTAAACGATCCAGATGTTTGGACAGTTCGTCCCTTTTTTTGCGGACTTTATTCGCCATCTCTTTCAGTGAACGACTGACCTTCAGGGTACCGTCATCCCGCAGGAATCGCTGGATTTCTCCAATGATCATCGGTACCGCGTAGGTTGAGAACTTCACGTCATAACTGAGATCGAATTTGTCTACTGACTTGAGCAGACCGATACAACCAATCTGGAACAGATCTTCCGGATCATATCCCCTGTTCATAAAACGCTGTACGACGGACCAGACGAGTCTGATGTTGCAGTTCACCAGCGTATCCCGTGAGACATGGTCACCCGACTGACTGAGCGCAATCAGCCGCTTGACCTCGGCATCGTCCAAATAGGTCTGTGAAGATCGTTTCACTTCAGCATCCATAAGAACACCAACCCCTAATTATACAATGCTTTCTTGGATTCAATCCTTTTTTTCATCTTGATGGAGGTGCCTCTGCCGGGCTCACTGCTGACTTCGAATTCATCCATAAAGTTTTCCATAATGGTGAAGCCCATGCCCGACCGCTCAAGTTCGGGTTTGGACGTATATAGCGGCTGCTTGGCCAGTTCAAGATCTTCGATTCCTTCACCGCGGTCTTCCACGATAATCGTGATCATGTCTTCCCTAATCTCGGCCTGGATGGACACCACACCTTCGGAGTTGTTGTTGTATCCGTGGATGATGCTGTTGGTCACGGCTTCCGAAATGACCGTTTTCAGGTCACTGAGCTCGTCCATCGTTGGATCAAGCTGGGAGATAAACGCAGCAACGGTTACCCGTGCAAACGACTCATTCTCTGACTTGGCCGCGAATTGCAGATTCATGAAATTTGTCCCTGTTCTTTCATTCATGAGACGACCTCCAGACCTGAGAGAGCAGTTCCCTCATTTTCGTATATCGGCATAATCTTGAACAGACCCGACATTTCCAGCAAACGGTACACTGGCGAATTGACGTCACAGACCACCATCTTGCCACCTTTATTCTTAATGAGCTTGTATCTTCCCAAAATGACACCCAGACCTGAACTGTCCATAAATTGCAGATCTTTCAGGCTGAGTACGAGATGCTCGCTTTGTCTCCGCTGGATGGCTTCATCCATTTGCATCCGTACCATGTCAGCTGTATGGTGATCCAGCTCCCCGGATAATCGTACAATCAGAATCCCGCGATGGTGTTCCATTTCCACATGCAAGTTCACGTTTGCTCACTCTCCTCCCTGTCTTAGAACAAGGATTTCTACGCTTCCGAAAGCTTTTCCTGCCCCCCGACAAAACTAGAAGAAAACCCCTATTTAACTACAAAATATGTTCGAAGGATACGTGCAACTCGCAGAAATCGCCGTTTAGTCAAACAGGTTGGACGTTGTCCGCTTAAACAGCTTCCACCAGCCAGCCTTATTCACATCCTGCGGAGCCTGAATGTCGAACTCCTTAATCACGTCATTGCCCTGGTACACCACAAGTTTACCAATACTTTGCCCGGCTTTGATCGGAGCTTTCAATTCTTTGGCGACCAGCAATTCATGCCGGATGTCATTGGATTTGGCTCCTTTGCGCATCAGCACACTATAATTTTGCGTGGCATTCAGAGGCAATTCGGCAACTTCACCTTTTTCGATCTTCAGACTGCCCAGCAGATCCCCTGCCTTGTAGAGAGCCTTCATCGTATATTGGCTAAAGGCATAGTCAAACATCGAAGACACCTCACTGTTCCGTGTTTTGGTATTCGGTTCACCGAGTACCACGGAAACGACACGCAGTCCATCTTTGGACGCTGTTGCGGACAAGCAGAATTTCGCTTCGGATGTGTAACCTGTTTTCAAACCGTCTGCCCCTTGATAAAAACGAACCAGCTTGTTCGTGTTCACCAGCCAGAATGGCTTTTCCGTATCTTTGCGAAGGTAATCCTGATATGCACCGGTGTACTTCGTAATCCCGGAATGCTTCAGTAGTTCACGGCTCATGACGGCAATGTCATGGGCGGAAGAATAATGATTATCGACCGGGAGGCCGTTACAGTTGGCAAAATGAGTATCCTTCATGCCAAGCTCCTTCGCACGCTCATTCATCAGCTGTACAAAGGCTTCTTCCGAGCCAGCGATCTTCTCAGCCATAGCTACCGAGGCATCATTGCCCGAAGCCATCGCGATCCCTTTTAACATATCGTCGACCGTCATTTCTTCCCCAGGCTCCAGGAAGATCTGCGAACCGCCCATGGAAGCTGCGTATTCGCTCGTTCTTACTTTGTCCGTCAGCTTCAGCTTGCCTGAGTCGATCGCTTCGATCGTAAGCAGCATGGTCATAATCTTTGTAATGCTCGCCGGAGGCAGTTGATCATGACTGTTTTTCTCATAAATAACCGTTCCCGTGTCTGCATCCATCAAGATCGCAGAGCGCGCCGACGGGGCCAGATCAGTTCCTCCCGCTGCCTTCGGTGTTTCTTCAGCCAATGCTGTTGATGCCATAAGGGACAGCAGGATACATAGGGTCATGAACGATGCCATTATTCTTTTCTTCACAAGGTTACCTCCTCAAATGACTTGCTTACTGCATGTTCCATGCATGTACTGCTAATCATTGTCGGCCCGTTTCCAGTAAATTATTCCATGTAAAGCATGATTTCCCGAACTTTTATTGAAAATGTGGTCAAAGCAAAAAAAACGCACTGCACTCAACGAATGAGTAACCGTACATTCAACACAACAAAAAAGGTTACCCCCCGATGATTTCTCATCCAAAGAGGTAACCTTCTCTACTCAAATCTTGCTTACATTTGTGGAATAACTGCCACTACCAGCGCCAGGAACGACTCACGCACACGTTCCGTCGTCTCCATAACCTCATCATGTGACAGCGGCTGGTCCAGAATTCCGGCAGCCATGTTGCTGATACAGGAAATACCGAGCACTTCCAGGCCTGCATGGCGTGCCACGATTACTTCAGATACAGTGGACATGCCCACTGCGTCTGAGCCCAATGTACGCAGCATTCTGATCTCTGCCGGTGTCTCGTAGTTCGGACCGAGCATACCTGCGTATACCCCTTCACGTACGTTAAAACCTTGTGATGCAGCCGTATCCTTCGCCAGTGCGCGCAAACGGCGGCTATATGCTTCGGACAGATCCGGGAAACGCACGCCCAGTGCAGCGTCATTTGGTCCGATCAGTGGATTTTTGCCTGTGAGATTTAAGTGATCAGAGATCAGCATCAAGTCTCCAGCTTCATACGACGTATTCACACCACCCGCAGCATTGGTTACAAGAAGGCTACTTACACCCAGTTCTTTCATAACCCGTACTGGGAAAGCTGTCAATTCCGGACCATATCCTTCGTACATGTGGAAACGGCCTTTCATCATCACGACTGGACGACCTTTGATGGTTCCGACCAATAGTTCACCTTCATGTCCTTCTACTGTGGACACTGGAAAATGCGGAATATCCTGATAAGCGATACTTACGCCATCTTCAATCAGTTCTGCCAGTACGCCAAGACCTGAACCCAAAATCAAACCGACTTCCGGCTTGATGGAGCTTTTGCTTTGAATATAAGATGCTGCTTCCGAAATCATTTGTTGGTTTAATGCTGTCATGCGATGTATGTTCCTCCTTGAGTTGAAACGATCCGTCTTATGTATAACGGCGTTTGGATGTATTCAATTTATTTTATCCTAAATCGGCCCAATGTTCCGCATTTATTTGTGAATGCCATGCGTCAAAATCTATCTTGCCCTCGGATGATGGGTTTCATAGATTTCTTTCATGGTTTTGCGACCATGATTGCCATATTGTTGTCCAGGCTGCTCCACGTGACCCAGCATGTCTTGAACCGCACGTGTATCCGCCCCGTTGGCAATCAGGTGTGCTGCAAAGGAATGACGCAGCGTATGCGGCGTAATTTCTTCCGAGATTCCTGCATCCACCGCCGCTTTTTTGAGCAGCTTCCAGAAGCCCTGCCGGGTTAAACGTCTACCAGATACATTCACGAATAGTGCCTGCTCGTCCGAATCGGTTTTGAGCAACTTGTTGCGGAATTCCTCCACATATACACTTGCCCAATGTGCTGCTGGTGCACCGATGGGAAGGATGCGTTCCTTGCCCGCCCCACCGCATCGTATAAAACGCATGCCTGGCTGTACATCCCGAATGTCAAGGGCAATCAGTTCCGAGACCCTAATGCCTGTAGCATATAACAGTTCAAGCATCGCTCGATCTCTCACACCCTGCGGTGAACGAGTATCAGGCGCTGTCAGCAGTTGTTCGATCTCCTGGATACTTAACACCTGTGGTGGCGTCTTGTCCGCCTTGGGAGCTTCCACATCAAACGTAGGGTCCTGTATAATATCACCCCGCCGCATCAAAAAATGAAAGTAGGAGCGCAGAGATACGATGCTGCGGGCAATGGTTGCATTGGCACGTCCTGCCTGTTTGAGCTGACCTGCAAACAGGACGACATGAGTGCGTCTGACCTGATTGGCTTCGCGTATGCCATATTCCTTATCTGCAAATTCAATGAACTTGTCCACGTCTCGGAGATATGATTCAAGTGTGCTGCTCGACATCCCTTTATCATCTTCCAAGTATAAGGCATAGGCGTGTATCGTCTGTTTCATGTACAACGCTCCTCAACTGACAGATCTACCGCATTGGCAGACTGCTCCCGTATTTGCATCCCTGGCTGTTCGAAGCTACTCCCCGTACCAATAGAACAGACGGAGACGCTCTGCCATCGTAGGACGTCCTTCCCCATTACCCGGCCAATCCGTTTCCTGAAATACTTTGATTGCATTGCCAGTTGGCATCTGATACTGATCCACAGGTGAGATCCAGCCATTGAACAGATCCAGAACATGATAGAACAGATAAACTAATGCGGCAAAAAATATAATAAATCGAATAAAACGGAGCCCTCTCCGCACTGATATAATCATGGGCGCGTCCCCTCCTGATTCGAATCCGGTATTGTCCTTGAATCAGGGTATGTCCATAAACACAGGTTTATGCCATTCGGGAGAAACTCCAGATCATGTCCGGTGCCAAAAAAGCTCTCCCGTCAAAACCGCCGGTGAGAGCTTGAAGATATGCTATGTTATTCTTCATCTTTGGGTTTCTCTTCATTTTTAGCTTTGCAACGATAACAAATTCCATGAAAGTCCAGTCGGTGATCTACTACCGAAAAGTTGAATTCCCGCTCCAAACGCTCTTCAAGCGGTCCAAGCCAGTCTTCACGTATTTCATCCATACTTCCGCATTGAACACAGATTAAGTGATGATGGTGATGCTTGGATGTATCTCCGCGCAGATCATAACGCGCTACACCGTCGCCGAAGTTGATTTTCTCTACAACATGCAGCTCACTCAGCAGTTCGAGGGTACGGTACACGGTTGCCAGACCGATTTCGGGAGCCTTTTCTTTAACGAGCATGAATACGTCTTCTGCGCTCAGATGATCTTCTTCATTCTCAAGAAGTACTCTTAAGGTGGCTTCCCGCTGGGGCGTTAATTTATATCCTTGGGACTGTAGTTGCTGCTTAATTTTATCAATCCGTGCTTCCATTTTCTCCCTCCCCCTAGGAAATCACTGCACACTGCAACTTAACCCACTCTTTTCATTATAGGGGGAGTGCGTAATTAAAGTCAACATTTTACACTATACGGTGCACGTTAGGCCGGTAGTAGCATTGGCGTGACCCAGCGCATCATCGCAGGTGTAACCCATGTTTCAAAAGACGCCACGCCGAGCAGCAGTGCAGCCATGACCAAAGTTAATACTATATATGAAGCAAAAGGCCTTTGACGACCCGGTGTTCGCTGCATCAAAACACGATTGCGAATGATGTATAACGAGAACGTCATCGCCGCCACACTGCAGATCAGAAGGATCGGAATGACAAATAAATTATGCGGCGCCACGGAAACCAGTGCAAACAGCAGCCCTTTCCAGGAATACTGCCCAACAAGGTACCCCACTGTGAATCCAATGAGTACACCTTTCAGAAAATCCAGAACCAGTATACCGGGTAGTCCAACGACGGATAAACCCAGAATAAAGATCAGACCCACCCATTTCAGATGGAGCATGGCAATGTCCCAATATGCCCCGGTCTCTGTTACCTGTGCACTGTGCTGCACGGTCATGAAGAAATTGCCGAGATAACCCTCCAGATCCTGACGTTGCTCAAGAGACAATGCGTTCACCATGAGCGCGCCAAAAATGACGCCGACCAGAAACAAGACGGCCACGAATACATATAACGAAGTCTGACCTTTAAATGTAAAGTAGGAAGAGCGCATACAGGTACGAGTCCCCTTTCCGGTATCATGCTGCAAGGATTCTCAGTTACATCCTCATAGTCATTCTTATGAACCGGAATGCACCTGTATGACTTCTTGTCCAGATTGGACCTCTGTAAAGCGAAAGCTATATGAGTTGAACCTCAGAATATTACTACAGAATATTTACACTGGTCACTCCGAGGCTCTTTCCTGAACAGCAACTTTTCCGTACGTGCCGCCACCTCCGGAGGATAGCTCCAGTTGTCCGTTCCGTGCAGACACGATCAGGCCTGCTAGCACAGGTCCAACAACCGCAGCAAGCTCTTCCTCAAGCGTGCGATGAAGTACGTTCATTTCTGTACCAAAATGGTCCAGTAGCTGGCGCAGTTTGGCTTTTCCAAGTCCGGGAATGAACTCCAGTGGTACCTGATAATGATAGGCTGGTCTGTTTGCAGGAACATGAGGACTCTCTCGATCAGAGATTGCCAGGATGCGATCCAGCACCCCCTGAACCAGCTTCAGACTGCCACAGTGAGGGCAGCGCTCTGCTGACATCGCCTGCTCGTCCATGATGCTGCCACATGCTGCACAGTATGTACGGTGGTATTTGCCCAGCCTTGGATTCAGTCCATAATTGGCAGCAATCTTCCTGCCGGCTTCTCCTTGAAGTGCCATACGGAATTCATCAAAAGAAGGGGCAGCCACTTGCAGTTCATTATACTCCCGTCCAATCTTACCGAGTGAATGAGCATCCGAATTGGTTAGAAACGGTACATGATCCAATTCCCGAATATAACTGGCCATGGATGAGTCCGAGCTTAACCCCAGCTCTACCGCATCCACAAGGCAGGTATCCAGTACATCGCCCATACGGGGTGCAGTACTGCCATAGATGCCTTTATGCGGTGTAAACACATGTGCAGGCACAATAAGCCCACCACGTGCCTTAATCTCTGCTTGCATCTCTAGAGCGGGCACGTATACCCGCTGAGAACTGAGATTCACATTTTTCATATAACGTTTCATCCAGTCCGTGAAGGACTTCATCGTTTTCAGATCACGGAAGTACGCCAGCATATGGAACTCACGCATTCCAGGCTCACGCAGTTCAATCTCTGTACCCAGAAGAATGGTGGTGTCCTGATAGGCAATGCCGCCTCCCTCAATCTCGGACATGGTACCACTCTCCAGCAATTGTTCAATATCCATCTGTACAACCGGAGAATGACAATCAATAACACCAAGCAAATGAATTCCTTTACGTTCCGAAGCTTCCCGGGCAATATTCTCAAATGTCAGATCCCGACTGCCACTAATTTTAACAGCCTCGCCGCGAGACGTTCGTCCGATGTGAATATGCAGGTCTGTGTAACAGGGCTCCCACGTCGTGCACGTTTCCAGTTCGTCTTGCATCCTTAGAACCGTCCTGTCGTTCTGTAGAGGTCCCACGCGTACACAGCCATCATCGTTTTGGCATCACTAATCCGGTTCTCGTCCATGAGTGCGTAGGCTTCCTCCAGTGTGATCTCGGATACTTCGAGGAATTCATCCTCGTCCAGTTCCATGTCTCCGGCTTCCAGCTCTTCGGCGATGTAGAGATGAATGATCTCATCTGCGAACCCCGGTGACGTGTAGAACGAACGCAAATGACGCAGCGACTTGGCTACATATCCCGTCTCTTCTCGCAATTCACGTGCAGCAGCAGCTTCCGGCTCTTCTCCCGGGTCCAGTTTCCCCGCAGGAATCTCCACTTCGGTGCGTCCCATTGCCTGACGATACTGATCCACTACAAGCATACGATCCCCTTTCAGAGCGAGGACAGCTACCGCTCCAGGGTGCCGGATAATCTCACGTGTAGCTGTCTGGCCGTTCGGGAGCTTAACCGTATCGACCTGAAGTGAAATGACTTTTCCCTCGAAGATTGGCTTGGTGGATACGGTCACTTCATCCAGCTTCGGATTGGCAGGTTGGGCTGCATGGATGGATTGGGCAGATTGGTTTGGTTTCATTTGTTCTTCAACTCCATATCGTAGGATTATATATAAATGGACTAAAGATATTTACACTAACCACTCCAATGACAGAACAACCCTTCGATCGCTGTTATCCCCAGATTTTTTTGATTTCTTTAACTAATAGATAAAATTTGGTGATAAAGGCGAACGCTCCGCTTCTCTTGGTTATTTCTGTCCTCTCCGTTCTTGTGTAAAGGATTAGCTCAATTTATATATTCGGTTAATGTATATATCTCTGATTTTGGGCATATGGTGAGCGTATAGAATTCTCACAGCAAATATAAACGAATCAGGGGGACTTTCGATGAATAGTTATATGACGCCTCAATCCGTACACGTGGTAGGACAAGCCCGGCAAGTACAGCTCATACTCAAACAATGGTTGCGCGAGTGGGGCCCGGATGCCAAGTTAATCGATCTGCTCGCTGGACGTAAATGAATGGGTAATCGATCCATTGTTTCATTTTTGACCCTAAATTAACTCCCATGAAATATAACATGAATTCGCAAAAAGTCCGAATCCGATACAGACCGGGTTCGGACTTTTGTCTACGAACTGCATATTAGGTACATGTGCTCTATATTATTTCTTGTCAGCTGCCGTTTCCTGAATAATAGCTACGACTACCTGAGACAACTTCACAATATCTTCGGCACGAATACGTTCTTTGGTTGTATGAATATCCTCATATCCTACCGCCAGATTCACTGTTGGAATGTCGAATCCGTTAAAGATATTGGCATCACTGCCACCACCGGAAGCAAACGTACTTGTCTCCAGCCCAATACTGCGGATGGCACGCTGTGCAAGCTGTACAACTTCATGTTCATCATGGAAACCAAATGCGGGATACAGGATCTCACTTCTGAATTCAGCTGTTGCACCGTATTTGCGACATGTCGTTTCCAACGCGTCACGCATCTGTGCAACCTGCAATTCAACTTTTTCCTGCACAATACTGCGAGCTTCCGCTTCAAGCTGTACAAAGTCACACACCACGTTGAGTGCTGATCCACCCTGGAATTTACCAATGTTCGCTGTCGTCTCATCATCAATTCTGCCCAGTGTCATCGCAGCAATCGCTTTGGCTGCTACCTGAATGGCGCTGATCCCGTCTTCCGGATTCACACCCGCATGGGCAGACTTACCATAGATGCTCATTTGAATTTCAGCTCTGGCCGGTGCAGCTACACAGATCGTGCCTACAGCTCCATTAGAATCCAGCGCATAACCGAACTCGGCATCGATATCCTTCGGATTCATGGCACGTGCGCCCACCAGGCCAGACTCTTCGCCGACCGTAATGACGAATTGAATTTTACCATGTGGAATTTTGTTTTCCTGGATCACACGAATCGCTTCGAACAATGCCGCAATCCCTGCTTTGTCATCTGCTCCCAGGATCGTTGTTCCATCACTGCGAATCCAGCCATCTTCACCCAGTTCAGGCTTGATTCCCTGTCCCGGCGTCACGGTGTCCATATGACATGTGAAAAAGATCGGTGCAACCCCTTCAGTTCCTTCGGCTTCCCAGGTAATGACGAGGTTTCCGGCGCCATGTCCGGTTTGCTCCAAGGTATCATCCTCATAGACATGAAGACCGAGATCTGCAAACTGTTCTTTTAACACCTTCGAGATGTTCTGTTCATTTTTCGTTTCACTATCAATCTGCACCAGTTCCATGAACTGATCGATAACACGTTGTTGTTTAATCATAGGACTTTCCTCCCTCTCGTGGATACGGTACAATACAATTACTATGGCTTGTTTACTTTATGTTGAAAGGAGTTCTCTCATCATGCAAAAAAAGAAATGGTTCAAAATCATTATCTATCTCATGCTGATCGCCATGATCGGGTCCACCCTTTTCATAGCTCTCGAACCGTTGCTGTTCGGATAGCAACCTAAAGCCTTTCGACGGTCTGTTTACAGACGTTGAAGGGCTTCTTTTTCGGTGACCCAATTAATCTCATATGGAAAAATACGATTAAAGTATGGAACAATCTCCTGCGCTACCTGTTCCACTGCATAGGACTTACCCGTTATATCCTCCAATGAGGTAACGCCATACTGCTCAATCCCACAAGGAACAATCCCCTGAAAACCAGCATGTTGAATGCCTGAGCTGATGTTAAATGCAAATCCGTGACTGGTCACGAAACCGCGGCGGTGTTTGCAACGATTAAACTTGATTCCGATCGCAGCAATCTTCATATCGCCAATCCACACACCCGTGTAACCCTCTTTGCGTCCGGCTTCGATGCCCTGGTCTGCGAGATAATCCATAAGCACCTGCTCAAGTTTCCGTAAATAGCCGTGTAAATCCAGGTCTTCATCCCGACCAAGAACCAATAAAGGGTAGCCTACCAACTGGCCCGGACCATGATAAGTAATATCACCGCCACGGTCAATTTGAAACAATGAGATTCCTTGCTCACGCAACTCTTCCGGACTGAGAAGCAGATGCTCCGGATGATTTTGTGAGCCGATCGTATACGTTGGCGGGTGCTGTAAAAGCAACATTTGCTCCGCTCCCTCGCCCTCGTCCAATCGCTGCACAATCGCTTTCTGGCGGTTCCAAGCCTCTTCATAATCAAGCATCGGTATGTATGCAACATCCAACGGCTTGCTCATGATTCCCCACACCCTTCTGCTCCAGGTTCAATGTACAATTGAGCACATGTCCATAAACAGCAGGAAAAGTGCACGGCCTCCGGCACATACACTTTCCCGTCAACTATTTACTTAATACACCTTGCTCTCCATGGTATATCCTTCAAGGTTTTCTTTGACACGTTGCAAGAAACGTCCGCTGATTACACCATCCAGGATTCGGTGATCCAGCGACAGACACAGGTTAGCCATCGAGCGAACAGCGATCATATCATTAATAACCACTGGCTTCTTGACAATCGACTCAAATGTAAGAATTGCTGCCTGCGGGTAGTTAATGATTGGCTGGGACAGGATCGAACCAAATGAACCTGTGTTGTTCACCGTGAACGTACCACCTTGCATATGGTCCAGCTTTAACGTACCTTCACGTGTTTTGCGAGCCAGTTCATCCACTTCACGGGCCAGACCTGCAATATTTCGCTGATCAGCATGTTTGATTACGGGTGTAAGTACAGAATCTTCGGTTCCTACCGCCATGGACAAGTTAATGTCCCGTTTGACGATAATTTTGTCCACTGCCCATACCGAGTTCATGATTGGGTAGTCTTTAATCGCGTTAACGACTCCCTTCATCATGAAGGACAGATATGTCAGATTGATGCCTTCCTTACGCTTGAACTCATCCTTGAGTTTATTGCGCAGCATCACGAGATTTGTTACGTCCACTTCGATCATCGTCCATGCATGCGGGATTTCCGATACACTTTGACGCATATTCCGGGCAATGGCATTACGCACAGGGGTAACATCGATGAAATACTCCGATCTTCCCTGGCCGCCACCTTCCACTTCGATCTGGGGAATTTTCGGACTTTCGGTTAGATGAATGCCAGAATGCCTCACTGGAACACCTGCATCTCTTGCTGAGATCGCGTCTCTGGATGTTAAACCCATTTCTCCATTTCCACGATTCACTCCGCTGAATGGAGAAGCAGACGACAAGCCAGAAGGCGCATGCTGTAATGAAGCAGATGATGCTTGTGCAGACGATCCAGCCGCGTTACCTCCCTGTGCAACAAATGCCAGCACATCTTTGCGAGTAATACGACCACCGGTCCCAGTGCCTTGGATGCTTTGCAAGTTCAAGCCATGCTCTGCTGCCAAGGATTGCACTGCCGGGGAATACCGATTGCGCATCGGCTGGTTCGGGTCATGTGCTGCTGTATTTGAGGCGGCAACAGGAGTGTGGCTAGCATGTTGCTGCACTTGCTCCTGTTGCTGCGATACTTGTGTTACTTGCTCAGCCGCTTCTTCGTCAGAAGCTGCGACCTGCATGCGGCAGATTGCTTCACCAACAGCAATCGTTGTGCCCTCTTCAACCAAAAGGTCACCCATAATTCCATCCACAGTGGATGGAATCTCGGCATTAACTTTATCCGTGATTACTTCACAGATCGGCTCGTACTGTTCCACACGGTCGCCCGGTTTTTTCAACCATTTGCCTATGGTAGCCGAGACCAGCGATTCCGCCAATTGCGGCATAATGACCTCGATCCATTTCATACGTTCAGCCATTTGATTATCACTCCAAACTTTACTTTTAAACGATCCAAAAAACGAAATTAAAACTCTGCAAGTGTACGCATTGCTGCTTTGGCTTTGTCTTTGCTCAGCATGTAGAATTTCTCCAATGTTGGGCTAATTGGCATGGCCGGCACGTCAGGTCCGCAGAGACGCTGAATCGGTGCATCCAGTTCAAATAGACATTCCTCACTAATAATCGCGGCAACTTCAGCACCTACACCACCCGTTTTGTTATCTTCGTGTACGATCAACACCTTGCCTGTCAGACGAGCGGAAGCAATAATCGCTTCACGATCCAACGGTTGCAATGTGCGCAGATCCAGAACGTGTGCTGTAATGCCTTCTTCCCGTTCCAGCTCCTCAGCAGCCTGCATCACAAAATGCAATGGCTGACTGTAACCGATCACCGTAATATCCGCACCCTCACGAAGTACGTTGGCTTTACCAATCGGAACGATGTAATCATCTTCAGGCACATCTTCCTTGATAAGTTTGTAGCATTTTTTATTTTCAAAAAAGAGTACCGGGTCCGGGTCGCGAATAGCGGCCTTAAGCAGTCCCTTAGCATCGTATGCCGAGTAGGGAGCTATAATTTTCAGACCAGGTGTACCAAAGAAAATCGATTCCGGACATTGGGAGTGATACAACCCACCGAAGATCCCGCCACCAATCGGCGCACGGATAACAATCGGACAGCTCCAGTCATTGTTGGAACGATAGCGAATTTTCGCCGCTTCACTAATGATCTGGTTGGTTGCCGGTAACATGAAGTCCGAATATTGCATTTCGGCAATCGGCTTCATGCCATACATCGCTGCACCAATGGCAACACCTGCAATAGCGGATTCAGACAATGGTGTGTCCATCACTCGCATTTCGCCAAACTGATCTTGCAGCCCTTTAGTTGTGGTAAACACACCACCTTTGAGACCTACGTCTTCACCAAGGATAAAAACATTTTCATCCCGTTCCATCTCTTCTTTCATCGCGAGACGGATTGCATCAATATATTCCATCACTGCCATACTTACCGTCCCCCTTCTTCGCTGTCCGCATAAACGTGCGTCAGAGTGTCCTCAGGTTTAGGATATGGCGCGTTGTCTGCATATTCAGTTGCTTCTTTCATTTCCAGCGCAAGCTGGGAAGCCAGATCCGCATCCCGAGCTTCGTCCCAGATGCCACAATCGATCAAGTAGTTTTTCATGCGAGGAACGCCATCTTTCTTCCAGTTCTCCTCAACTTCCTCTTTGGTCCGGTAAGCCAGATCATTATCGGAGGTGGAATGAGGTGACAACCGATACATCATCGCTTCAATCAGTGTCGGGCCTTCCCCGGCTATAGCACGGCGACGCGCTTCCTTCACTGCAGCATATACTTCTAATGCATCGTTACCATCTACACGCAGTCCGGGGAACCCATATCCTTGTGCTCGATCGGATATTTTGCCGCTCAACTGTTTGTGAATCGGTACCGAAATTGCATATTGATTGTTCTCACACATAATAATGACAGGCAATTTATGCACACCTGCAAAGTTGGCTCCCTCGTGGAAGTCACCCTGATTGCTTGATCCTTCGCCAAACGTAACAAAAGAAACAAATTCTTGCTTCTTCATTTTGGCAGCCAGTGCAAATCCAACAGCGTGCGGAACCTGTGTTGTAACCGGGCTGGAACCCGTCACAATCCGCAGCTTTTTGTGACCGAAGTGACCGGGCATTTGCCGACCGCCACTATTCGGATCTTCTGCCTTCGCAAAAGCAGACAGCATCAACTCACGCGGAGTCATGCCTACCGCCAGTACAAAGCCGTAATCGCGGTAATAAGGTAAATAATAATCGTGATCCCGATCCAGACCAAAAGCAGCGCCTACTTGCGCAGCTTCCTGTCCTACACCGGATACGTGAAAGTTAATTTTGCCAGCCCGTTGCAAGAGCAAGCAACGCTCGTCAAACTTGCGCGCGAGCAGCATGTATTTGTACATATCCAATACTTCACCATCGCTAAGTCCCAGCTGTTGATGCCGGTGGACCGCGTCTGCAGTACCTTGTGAACTCATATGAGGTACCTCCTTTTAATCAGAGCCTGTGCCATACTTACTACCCGATCTTATAACCTGGTACTAAGACTTGGCTTAACCTTATTATAATCCCTTTTACCCAAAAAAGGAAAGGACCTTTCTCATAAGCTTGTTTGGCTTACATCCCAATGGCCTTTCCATCGACCGCCAACATGGCTTCACCCATAATTTCCGACAGAGAAGGGTGCGGATGAATGGTTTGTCCGACTTCCCAAGGTGTGGCATCCAGCATCTGAGCCAGAGAAGCCTCAGCGATTAATTCCGTCACATGGGTGCCAATCATATGTACCCCCAATATATCATTCGTCTTGGCATCTGCGATCACCTTCACGAATCCATCCCGACTTCCGTGAATAAGCGATTTTCCAATGGCCGAAAATGGGAACTTCCCTGTTTTAATGTCATAGCCACGTTCTTTGGCTTCACGCTCGGTGAATCCGATGCTTGCTGCTTCCGGACGTGTGTACACACAGCGCGGGATGCGGTGGGATTCTACGGCATGTACCGTTTCGCCCGCCAGATGATCGACAGCGAGAATACCTTCATGACTTGCGGCATGTGCAAGCTGCAAACCGCCAATGCAGTCACCAATGGCGTAGATGTGACCTTCACCGGTCTGTAACTGTTTGTTCACAGCGATGAACCCACGCTCCAGTTTGATATCTGTATTTTCGAGTCCGATATTTTCGACATTAGCTTGACGTCCAACCGACACGAGCATTTTCTCCGCTCTCAGCGTTTCCTGCTTATCTTCACCAAGCTGCACATCAATCTGGATGCCCTCTTGATCCGTGCTATATGTTTCCGTTAGAACGGTGGCACCTGTCAGGAAACGAACACCTCGTTTGCCGAGCAATCGCTGCATTTCTCTGGCAACATCCTCATCCTCGGCAGGCAACACATGAGCAGCTGCTTCTACTACTGTGATGTCTACGCCAAAGTCATTCAGCATGGATGCCCACTCCAGTCCAATCACACCCCCACCGACAATGATGAGTGATGCAGGAAGTTCATCCATACGCAGGGCTTCGTCGCTACTCATTATGAATTTTCCATCCGGTTCCAGGCCTGGCAGCACACGTGGACGGGAACCAGTGGCAATGATGAGATTGGTTGGAACTACCGTATCCATCTCTCCATCTTCAAACTCCACAGCGACTGCTCCGCTCTGCGGTGAGAAGATGGATGGTCCGATGACGCGACCTTTCGCGTGTACAACCTGGATTTTATTTTTTTTCATCAAATATTGAACGCCCTGATGGAGCTGTTCGACAATTGCATCCTTGCGCGCCTGTACTTTGGGAAATACAAGTGTAGCTCCAGCTGTCTCGATACCATACGTCTCGCTCTCCTGGATCTCGGCGTATACTTCCGCACTTTTCAGCAAAGCCTTACTCGGGATACAGCCACGATGCAGACAGGTACCGCCAAGCTTGTCCTTTTCAATGATAACGACCTGTTTTCCCAGCTGTGCAGCCCGGATCGCGGCTACATATCCACCGGTCCCTCCTCCAAGAATTGCAACATCACATGTAATTGGCATCTCTCATGCTCTCCTCTATGAATCAAATTTCGATATAATTTATGATGGCTTGAATCATGGTTTAGCTTATACCCTCTATATGCCATTGTACTCTCCTTGAGCGGTCAACTCAAAGTTTGAAGCAATCACACATGGACAGCCCATGCATTCCAAGCTATGATGGAAACAGGTATGATCTGTAAGCGTAACCTTTATTTAATGTCGACTTTGGCAGAAAGGGTATAATGCTCATGAATACAAGATTGGTCTTTGCGCGATTTTTGGCGATTGTTGTTCTGGTCATTCCCGGTTTAATGGCAATGAAGGGTTTTCTGATGATGAAAGATGCCCTGTTCCTATATTATGCCGAGCACGGGAACGAACTGATTTCACCAGGGTTCCAGTGGCTTTCCTTTGGCGGTGGACTTGTCCTTTTTGCCGCAGGTATGAGTTTTCTGGGAGGCTGGATCCTGTTCCGTGACCGCAAGCGTAATTATGTAGGTCCCCGTTTCCGGTCCAAAAGTGTACCTGAAAAAGCAGAGACGCCCGGAAGGACTCCATGAGTCCGGGCTTTTTGTGTGTTTATACAACACACCGCCTACTTTACATAGACAGGATGGTTCATCATGGTATCATTTCTAATCACGTTACAACGATTGCTCAAAGGCATTTTCCATGCGTTCAAAGACCCCAAGTTTCTGGCTTTGTTTACATTAACGGCAGCAACGTTGCTGTCAGGCACTTTATTTTACACTCGTGTTGAAGGTCTGCACTGGATCGATGCGTTATACTTCTGTGCGGTTACTCTGACTACGGTGGGACATCCTGAATTTGTGCCAACCACCGGATTCAGCAAAGCCTTTACCGTAATCTACATGTTTGCAGGCATTGGTCTCACCTTTGCCATGATTGCCCGAATTACAGCAGGTATTCTATTCCCTCGCAAATTAAAGACAGAAGAGGACCCGGAGTAATCTCCGGGTCATTCGTATAAGGCATCCCGCAGTTTGGTAGACATACGCGATTCTTTGGAAGAAGACTTCAAGATCGTTCTACGCAAGGCAAGGTTACTTGCCTGCAGTCTCTCCGCTTCTGCGAACAGTTCTGCAAATAACGACTGCGCCGCTTCATCCAGGGATGCCTGCTCTTTCAGGCTTTCATATCGCTCTTGAAGTGATGTTAATGCTTCACTCATACTAAACACCTCTTTTCACAACTCCTGTTAACTAGCTGCCGTAACCAATACCTTAACAATCCATATAGTAACACAAAGCTGCGCAGATTAGTTCTGGCTCTTTCCAAAGATTTTGTGGTACTCTGTAAAGGTCGCTTTTTTTGTTGAATCCCGTATGTGAGAGGAGTAGCAGCACCGTGCAAACAGGACGTATTACCGTAATTACTGGACCCATGTTCAGTGAAAAATCCGGTGAACTCATTCGCCGTTGTCAGAAATTAATACAATTTGGCCGTAAAAAGGTTGTGGCCTACAAACCAGCCGAGGATAATCGGTTTGCCCAGGACGAGATCGTAAGCCGAATTGGTTATCGACTCCCTGCCCATTCCATCCCCCGGCAATTAACCCCGGAATCCGTAGAAATGATCTTGAACCAAACCATAGATGCTGATGTTGTTGCATTTGATGAAGTACAATTTTTCAGCAGTGCCATTATGGAACTTGTCTCGGAGTTAGCGTATTGTGGCAAACATGTCATTGTGGACGGACTTAATATGGATTACCGTGGTAAGGAATTCGGATATGTCGGTGGTTTGCTTGCCATGGCAGATGACATTGAGAAACTCTCGGCTTTCTGCGCGGTATGTGGCAGCCCGGATGCAGCCTTTACGCAACGTATCGTCAATGGGGAGCCTGTTACCTTGGGTCCGGTTGTCATGATTGGCGATTCAGAAGCTTACGAGCCACGCTGTCGTTGCTGCTTCATTCCTCCTCACAAAGTTGAATGCTCATCATAATTCCTAAAAGATCTTAGATATCTTCCAAAAAGGCCCCTTGGGGCTTTTTTTGTTATAGAGCAAACATTCGCACAAAAAAGCACCGCTTCGCAGCGATGCTTCCAGAGTCACTTCCCGCTAGTCCCGGGAAACAAAATATTTGTTGGTCATGTAGTAAGCGTCACCACGCGACGTTTCCACCATTCCTTTTTTGGCATCCAAAAATACAATCTCTTTACACTTTGTACAGTACCATTTTGTGCGCTTGTATGGGGATTCCGTCACATAAGCCGTGCCACATTTACAATCAATCTTCATTAATAACTCGGTTGATTTATAAGCACTGGACAAGCGTTCCAGGTTATCCTGCTGCTGTGTAGGCATAATGGTCTGCTGATAATCCGATAAATGATTTTGAACCTTGAAGTCTGCTACCAATCCTGCATTCAATCCAAAAAACTCCTTGCCGATTTCGGTCACGAAGCGCTTCTCATTTCTGTAGCAATCCAGCCACTCAATAATCTGCTTATTAGACAGTGGAACCGTACCCTTGATACCGCTGTTTAAGGTGTAGGTCATGATGTATAAAGTATCGTCTTGTCTACCTGAGTACATTAGAATCCTCCTTCGAATACATTTGCTAATGTACTACAAAAACGCGCATAAATCAAAAAATTCTTATTTCCTGAGCGCATCTCTTCTTATTAAATGGGAAACATTCCACGTTCATCCGCCAAAGACTTACAAGAACTGCATACACCTGAAACATTTCCCTGTGGGGCCGCATAATGCACGACCGATTTAACGTTTTTCTTGCATATGGAACAGTAGTGCCTCCTTTCCTTTTTTGGGATATAGTCCGATAACTTAACCACGTTTTTGTTCGGTCGGAATCGTTGTAAGAAGCCCGGCCATTTCATCTCGCTTCACTCTTTCTTTTTCGTCTACTTCGTAGTCATTTTTTTGCTCTGGGCTAAAAATCATCTCGCCTTTTTTTATGTATACGATTCCAAGTTGTGCGTGCCTATCTCATAATCTATT
Source organism: Paenibacillus sp. PAMC 26794 (assembly GCF_000316035.1). Taxonomy (GTDB): domain Bacteria; phylum Bacillota; class Bacilli; order Paenibacillales; family Paenibacillaceae; genus Paenibacillus. Next base: position 103,159 of record NZ_ANHX01000007.1, on the reverse strand, counting down.
CGACGTTTTGAGCGTTTTTCCTGTTTTTAATCTCTACACATATAAAAAAAACCGACAGAACCTGCTCTCCTTATTTTCGGAAGAACAGTATTTTAGTCGGTTCCAGCCTTATTTATAAAAAGTTCCCAGAACGTCCAGCTCTGATGAGCGCTCAATTCGAAATGGATAGATATAACCCTGATTCATTCGGGTAAATTTGCGACTCCACAGATCCAGTCCCGATGTGAACTGATAGGCCTGATATATAAACTTAGAGCAGTAATTGCGCTCAATACTGCGCAGATTGGTCTGCAAACGGTAGAATTTCACCTGCTTGTAATGGTCATGTACCCACCCGGCTGCTTTCATTCCTGCCTCATTCAATCTGGAACGGAATACAATGAAGCGATCTCCTTCATAAAACCGCGTGAGATACCACTCTAATGAATCAGCAAATACAGGCCCATAAGGGTGCACATGATACACCTTGCCGTCGAGACCAATAATGCCCATATGCCCGGCGTAATACGTAGATTCCGAGCTTGGCGTGTACACAATATCCCCTGGCTCTAGCTTCATTTCGCCCAACGCGTTAATAGGTAAGTCCTGATGCAGCCGTTTGGCTGCTGAACGTTCACGCCGCCCTTCAACCAACAAGCGATGAAGCGCACCAGCAAGTGCGAGATACATTTCAGACCATTTGATCTTTTTTTTATCAGATCGTTTGAACCACCGCTGGATGAAGGTGAAACCTCGTTGTGGCTGTGACCCCTTTTTCATACGCTGCACTCCACTCTGATCTAGTTATTGTATCTTGATGTTATTCTAATGTTTCTCAGGCTAATTATAGACATTTGGTAGTGTATATTCAATTCGATAGCCGTTGTGTCTGGTGAAATTATGCCTTTACAATACCCATTTTATGCAAAAAAAGATGACTTCGGAATGAACCCAAAGTCATCTTAATCGTATGCAAATGCATACCTTTATTCTTCTACAACGCCAAGAGCTTTATTTTTCTCCTTAAAGCGACTGTTATGGGAAGAAACATAAGCCACTTTCTCCGCTTCAGGGTCCATGTAAAGCTTCGCACTGTTTACCGCGAGGGCTGCATCAGTGAAAGTACCAGCAATCAGGTACAGTTTGCTACCATAATCTACAAAATCACCTGCGGCAAAAACACCAGGAATATTGGTTTGCAATCTCTCCGTTGTAGTGACATGCCATTCGCCAAGATCAAGTCCCCAATCCCGGATTGGACCAAAGTCACTCTTCATGCCATGGTTTACAATGACAGCATCGACTTCAAGCAGTTCAGTTTCACCAGTGTCCACGTGTGAGATGGTCACCTGTTCAATCACATCACCACTCATACTATGCAGTGTCTCTACCGCATATGGTGTACGGACATCTACAGAGGATTCTCTCATACGCAGTACATTACGCTCCAACCCGCCAAAGCGGTCACGACGATGCACAACCGTAACTTGCTCTGCCAGTGCTTCCAGTTCATTCGCCCAGTCTACAGCAGAGTCGCCTCCACCCGAGATCAACACGCGTTTACCACGGAATGGCTCTAGTTCCTGCACGGTATAGTGCAGATTGCTAACCTCATAGCGGTCTGCACCTTCAAGCTCCAGCTTGGCCATTTTATATATACCATATCCGATTGCCATAATGACGGTACGTGTCCAGTGTTGTTCACCTGTTGCAGAAGTTAACAGAATCGTGCCATCAGGTTGACGCTCGAATCCTTCGATCTGTTGTTCAAATACGAGGGTTGGCTCAAAAGTCCTTGCCTGTTCTTCCAATTGTTTGATCAGATCTTCACACAGAATTGGCGTCACACCCCCGACATCCCAGATCATTTTCTCCGGATAAAAGAGCATGCGACCTCCCAATCTGTCACGTGCCTCAATCAACTTGGTCTTCATATCCCGCATGCCGCTATAAAAGGCAGAGTACATGCCCGCAGGGCCACCGCCGATAATGGTTACATCATAAAGTTCCAACTGCTGATTCATATTAAAAATACCTCCGTTAATTCGATCCAGAACATCGAGTATTTGATATCGATTATCATTATCACTTAAATCCTAGTGTAATGGTAATCTTATCAAAATACAATGGCTAAAAAACAAACATTTCTTGTACAAAAATTCTACGAACAAATCCGCTCTTTACTATTGCGCTCTTGGAGCCGCCATCAGCTTTTCAACGACAAAATCAAGTTGTTTATTAATTGAATAGATATCCGAATAATAGAAGAAATCGAAATCAATCTCAATCAGACGACCTTCCTTGATCGCTGGGATACTGCTCCATATTGGATTATCTGTCAAGTTATCTGCCCCTTCATATACCGAGCGAAACACATAGTCTCCGATATATTCAGGAAGGACTTCCATGGAGATCGTAGAGCCAGCCGCGTCCGAAACCACGTCGATTTTTTTCTGTACGACTTCAGGTGCTTTCATTCCCAAGTACTCATATACCGCCTGAGATCCACGGCCAAATTGTTTGCTCTCTACAATAACCATACCTTTCAAACCGCCCTCCACAATGGAGATTGTTTTGTCCAGTATGCCTGCATCTGCAAGAGATTTCTTACTCTCTTCGACTTTATTGTTGAGATTGGTGATTAACGTCTCGGCTTCCTTCTCTTTGCCAAAGATACTTGCTATATCATGAAGTCTCTCTTCTGTAGTCAGTTTCTCATACGGAATATATACCGTAGGTGCAATATCTTTTAATAACGTATACGTCTCTTCTGAAGGAACAATGATCAGATCTGGATCAAGATCAATGACAGCTTCAGGATTCGGTTCAAACCAGGTCCCCAATGCGTTTACACCCTCTAGCTCACTCTTGTATGCAGCTCCGTCATATACATCTGAGGTAGCGATTGGCTTAACTCCAAGTGCGACGACATCCCCCTGGAGATACAATACAACAACCCGTTTCGGATTAGCTGGAACAACTACGTCACCCTTAACTGTTGAGACCGTACGTGTTTCATTGTCTTTGTTCGTCTGACTTCCCGCGTCCGTGGACACTGCCGTACTGCTGTTATTGGAACTGGCACCCGTTCCTTCGCCAGCTGCTGGTGTTGTTGCTGTACCTGAAGAGCAGGCTGCGAGGAGCATCGTTATGCTCAATAATGCAACCATAATCATACTGGAACTTGTTTTTCTTCTTTTCATTAGTGTAGACCCTCCGTCTATATATTGATAATGATTATCATAATCAATATATCCCGACTTCCATCTTCGGCCAATGGACGATTCAGAGATTACCAATGGACGATCCTCTGTTCTCACTTCTTCTCTTATCTTTCGTTGATACTGTATCGGAGATATCCCCACATGTTTTTTGAAGATACGACTAAAATAATACACATCCGAATATCCTACTTCTGCTGCAATTTCACTCAGCGTTGCATCAGATCGCAAAAGCAGATTGCGAGCCTTAGCGATTCGAGTCTGAATTAAATAATCAATAGGACTGTAACCCGTCTGTCGTTTGAATTGCATGGATAAATGTCGGGAGCTGTAGTTGAACTGTTCAGCCAGGAAATCAAGCGTGACCTGTTCCCTATAATGATTCTGTATATAACGAAGTGTTTGTTTCACCGGGTCAGCAAGCTCTGTTTTGATCTCCTGCTCTTCCAACTGAACCATCATTTCATGAATGAATTGGTAAAATAAACTTTTTGTATGAAGCAGATCCAAACTGCCAGATTGTATCCATGCACCCTCGAGCTCATCAAGGTAACGTAACAGCCCCAGCGGACTACTCGGTGCAAATCCATATTGCAAAGAGAATGGTGTAACTTCCGGCTGTGCCAATAACCACTTTTTACGATAACCAGGAAAGGCAAGAAATGCTCTGTAATAGAGCAGAATATATTCGAAATCTTCGTTGGTTTGTATATCCAGTGAAGATCCTTTGGCCCCATGAAGCATGTAGAACCGCTCTGCCTTGTATGTTTGTCCATCTAACTGAAGCACACCCGATCCTCGAATCGTATATATAAAACCATTTGCCGGAAGTGTGTAGGAACTCAGTTGTGCCCCTGCCTCCATAACGATTCGGCGTATATCCAGAACCTTAACAGCGGCATGATTCCAGCATTTCATCTGTTCGTCTAATTGCATCGAATACTCTCCAATCCCAGCACACCCGTAACAAAGACCTTACAAGGTAAAGGTCATCATTCTGCCGCAAATCCTTATAACATATGCGTAGCAGAGGTTCACTAATATTCCTTTTATTATAGATGATAATAATTTTCATTATCAACTGAAATTTAGAGTGGAATTGGATTTCATCTCATCCATCACTTGTTAGACTTATTTTGGTTCAGAGATCTTCGTAAACCACGCGGCCAATTCCTCTGTTTGATCCAATGTTGCAATCGGGTCAAAGTACCATGAACGATCCGGGCTCCAGATAAACACACGATCATTTTTAACCGCATCCAGTGAACTCCAGACCGGTTTCGATTTCAACTCTTCCAGGGTCAGATTGTCCGCTGTTAGAATAATGTAATCTCTGGCAAACTCAGGAATCGCTTCCGATGAAACTTCAACCAGTTGGTCCTTCATTAAAATCTCTTTTTTATCTGCAGGAGGATTCAAGCCAAGCGCGCTGTAGACTGCCTGACCTCCCCGACCAAAATTATCACCAAAGGCCAACGGTCCTTTATCATAAAACTGCATGACCGACACCTCGGCTGCTGGATCAATCGCCTCACCAACACGTTTCTTGGCATCTGCAATTCTTGCGTCATAATCAGCTAACCATGCCTCGGATTCTTTTTCTTTATTCAGCACTTCTCCAAAGTAGGCAATCTCTTCATGGGTGTTTTTCAATTCGCCATATGGAACAACCAGGGTAGGTGCAATTTTGCTAAAGGAATCAAATAAATCAGGATTACCTGTCACAATGAGATCCGGTTCAAGTTCCAACACCTTTTCGAGAGAAATGGTTTCATATTCACCAATATTTTGCACACCCTCAAGTGATTCGATAAAATAAGGATTCTTGAGGTTCATCTCGGGTGTACCCACAGGTTTGATCCCCAGGGCGATCAGACTTCCCAGATACAAGTCAACCACAATCCGTTTAGGTTCAGCCGGGATTGTAATATCTCCCTTAACCGTTGAGACTGTGCGGGGTTCCGATGATTTGCTTTGATTCTCCGCTGTTACTGTCTTCGTGGAACTTGACGTATTATTGCTTCCGGATGCATCCCCGCTTGAATTACTGGCAACACCTGTTGAGCAGGCACTTAGCAGTAACGTAAGACTTAATAAAATACTAAGCAGCATTCCCGTTCTTGTCTGTCTGTTCATATTGTTTGACCCTCCATGCTTATATTGATAATGATTATCACCATCAGTATAAACATACCTTCCACTTCCACCTCTGAAAATGTCATTTCGCGCCACACCTGATGTCAGATCAGGCCAATATAGGGGGGCTGAGGTCTTTTCTTTAAATTGCAGAGGAGAAAGACCTGTATGTTTCTTGAACATACGTCCCAAATAATATCCATCCGGATAACCGATTCCTACAGCGATCTCATCCAACGTGGCATCCGTTTGCAGCAACATCTCTTTGGCTTTGAACAAACGAAACTGAATCAAATAATCGATGGGACTGGTTCCAGTCGACTGCTTGAACTTGCGTGACAAACTTCTTGGGCTGGAGCCGATCATTTCTGCCAAAGCATGCAGCGTAAGCGGCTCGGTGTATGAAGACTCTATAATTTCAATGACTTCGCTGACCTGATCCACAATACTCGGATAGCGATTGGATACACGAGGAATCTGTGATGAGACCTGCTCCACAAATGCATAGAACAAACTCTTGGCCTGAAAGTGCTGAATAGGGTTCTTTTGATCCCACAAAAAGTGCATCTTTTTCAATTGCTCATATAGAATGGTTGGCGTATCGGGGGTAAAGCCATAGTTCATTTGGAACGGATTGATTCGCTCCATTAACCTTCCCAGATCGTTTCTTCCTCCACTAGGCAGGTTTGCTTTGTACATCAAGTAATATAAGCGTAATCCGGATTCGCCTGCTTGAATCACCAACTTACTCCCTTTTCCCCCATGGAAAACATAAAAGCGACTCACTTCATACGTTTGATTGTCAATCGTAACTCCAGCGTCACCCTGAATGGTGAGTACAAAGGTACTTGTCGGAAATTTGTATTTCATCTCTTCATATGCCTCTAATTCCATGTAACGGATATCTGTTATACTCACCGCAGCATAGTTCCAGAGGATATAATAATCATTCCACATTTTGCTAACCCATCTCCGTATACATAGTTTGTGTCTGTACTCTACTCACTTATTGATAACCATTATCAATTATTATGATAAAGTACGCAATACAACCGATGTAAATGAATCATTTAGAAGAAAAAAGAGCTATTCAAATCCTTCTCTTAACATCCGATATATGTAAATAGAACCATGATAAAGAGTAGAAGGAGAACAGAGGATATGAATTCAATCTCATCTGCAACCAAAAGCAGTTTCACTCCCGGGAATCAAGTCTCCAGTCGGGATAAAGAAATTCAGGGACTCATGCAGCAGAAGATCCGGCTCAATGAAGAAATGCAAGGTGTAAAAACCAATGACGAGTTGGATACCAAAACCAAAGCTCAGCGAATCAAATCCCTAACAAGCTCCATTTCCCAGATCGACAGTCAGATTGCCCAAATTAAAGCTGAAGAATTGCAAGAAAAGAACAAATTAAGACAGCCCGAAAAGGCTCAACAGCAACAACCCAAACCAACCGACGAGGCACAAGCCCCTTCACTGGATCATCTAATTAAACATAGTCAGACTTATGATCAATTGGGTAAGCTGGTCGGTTTGCGGGATCGCATGCAGGGCTCCATTCAGACTACCGAAGGAGAGACCCGCTTCGACCGACTTGTTCTGGAGATCAATGCAGACAAAGATATAGGCAAATCAATGATGCTGGAAAACTCAGAGCGCACTGTCTTTCAGGCAAAGCGAGAGGTTGTTCAGGACATCAACTCCCAGTTAAACAAGGTCAATCAGAAGATTGGGGAACTGGTGGAAGAGATCCATCAGCCCGCACCTAAAAAGGGAGTACAACCACCTATCTCTGCAACATCTGGAGAAGAAGATCAGGAAGTAAATGAAGGAAAGAAAACGGGAAGTAAGGAGCACCCATCAGATGGCGGAACCACAGATCAGGAATCAGGAAATGGTCCGCAAACTACGGCTTCTACATCTCCTGCTGCTTCATATCCATCCGTCGATATTCGAATCTGAGTACCCTTTGCTCTAACATACTTATATGTATACATAATGAGGTTGAAGTGTTTTCGCAACACAGCACTTGACTCGCATCACATAATAGATAAACCGCTATTACAGGTGACTAACTCCTGATAAGTAGCGGTTTTTCTTGTATCTTTAACGTTAGTAGTTGTAGCTACTATGAGTATTTCTTATCTCTAGCACAGAGTACTGGCGGTATCATTTGCACAGATGATACTGCCAGCAATCGCTTTACAAACTTTTTTGATGCGTGTGGCCTCATCAATTATCTGATCTATGTTTTCATATTTTCGCTTGCTATTGGTTACAACGGCGATGGATACCGACACAAGAGGAATGGGCCGATTTAGCCCGGAACGTCCTTCCCCCAGAACATATTGATGATGCCAATCATGTTCGTTGTAAAATGTCTTTTTCATTTTCTCAAAACCTGAGATGACTTCCTCACTAATATGTTTGTAATCATGGTGATTCAGGATTGTAATAAAATCATCACCACCGATATGTCCAAGAAAGGCTTCAGGGAGAACAAATAGCTTGCGAAGCAAGTTAGCTGTCGCCTGAATAAGCTGATCCCCCATTTTGAAGCCGTAGCTATCATTGTAGGATTTGAATTGATCGAGATCAACGTACAGTACGCTAAAATGGTCCATCTGAAGAGCCTGAGACAGCCTTTCATCTATGATATGATTACCTGGAAGACCAGTCAGCGGGTTCATAAAAATCGCCATTTCAGCCCGTACATCAGCAACTGCGAGTAGCAAACGTCGAATACTCACAGCTCCAAAGAAACTTTCCACTGACGTGACCAACACAAGATCATATATTTCCCCTTCATCTCGGTCCATGGCTAGAACACTGACATCTGTAATCTGTTCCGAATAATCCACGACCAGTGCCTGCGTGTTCATTACCAGTTCTACAGGACGTCCCATATACAGATTATAGCCATACTGGGTGCCAATCTGCTGAAAGAATCGGGGCCGCATCATTAATGACACCCCCTTCTCCCCCATAACAGCTATACCTTCCAGACTAGGATTGGACTTGAAAAGATGATAGACGATATCACATTTTGTATCAGATTGTACTACAGGAATTGGTTCAGCAATCTCGCCTATTTGCGTAAACATACTATTCTACTCCTCTGTTCGTAGCATCTAATCCGAACTTTTCAAATATATATGTAGGTCTTTGTCAATGGTCACATCGTACCACTTTCTACTTGAAAAAGCGTTAACTGAGGGTAAAAGTTTATGAAAGATAATTTTTATCTGAATTTTGCTATAGGGAGCTTACTTTAATACTTGATCTCAAAATTCAGAAACAATCATGCAAAACTAAATTTCATCATCATGTTCTGTGTTATTTCGTTATGCAAAAATACCGTCATTTACTGGATATCTTTAATCCAATAAATGACGGTATTCGTTGGCATAATTCACAGAAGTTTATGGACCTGAAATGAACGAATTCAGATATAGACCGCCAAAAACCATTTGGCTAGAATCTAAGAATCTAATCTGAATCCAAACTATACTTGCCAGCTCACTACTCCTGACCCTTTCAGCTTACCTTGTGCTCAATTCTCAGCTTGTCAGCAACCATCGCGATGAACTCGCTATTTGTTGGCTTAGACTTGCTGATGTTGATCGTGTAGCCAAACAAGTGGCTGATGCTGTCGATGTTACCACGAGTCCATGCCACTTCAATCGCATGCCGGATGGCACGTTCGACGCGGGACGGCGTGGTTTTGAATTTTTCGGCAATCGCCGGATACAGTGTTTTGGTGATGGCTCCCAAAATTTCGATATTGTTATACACCATCGTAATCGCTTCGCGCAAATACTGATATCCTTTAATATGCGCAGGAACGCCGATTTCATGTATGATGGACGTAATATTTGCATCCAGATTTTTGTGTTTGCCCATTGGCACAACATTGGATTTCATGAACATGGATGATCCACTGCTTGTGGACATCGCGGTCTGTGTTCCCACCAGTTGACGCACACGATTCGCAAGCACTTCCATGTCAAACGGCTTGAGAATGTAATAAGAAGCTCCGAGTTGCACGGCACGCTGTGTGATATTCTCTTGTCCGAATGCCGTAAGCATAATGACTTTAGGCTGTGGAGACAGGTTCAGGTCGCGCAAGCGCTCAAGCACACCCAGTCCGTCCAGGTGAGGCATGATAATATCCAGAATCAATACATCCGGCACATCGCGAGTTTGCTCCAGCAATTGCAGTACTTCTTCTCCATTGTATGCAATACCGGTTACTTCCATATCTTCCTGCTCAGATATATATTCGGCAAGCAAATTCGTAAATTCACGATTATCATCGGCCAGCAATACCTCAATTTTTTGCAAAACGGTATCCTCCTTTAAATTAAACATCGTTTCGTACATTTCCTTACACGTTTAATTTTCGACACAGCGAGTTAAATTCCTCCTGTCGAAAATTATTTTTCTTTATTTTTTTTTCTTGATCCTATATAATAAATAATTTATTTCATTATCCGATATATTATGTTTGCTTTCGACAAAAAAGAACCTCAGGGCTGTTTAACCAGCCTTGAGGTTCTTATCGTTTTCCTTTTTCATCATAACGCCAGCATCTTGTAACATCCATTCAATGAAGCAACCGTAACCCGATTTTGGATCATTCACGAATACATGAGTAACTGCACCGATCAACTTACCATTTTGTACAATGGGGCTGCCACTCATCCCTTGAACGATACCTCCGGTCTTATCCAGCAGTTTCGGGTCCGTAATTCGAAGTACCAGACCTTTTGTTGCTGGTTCAGTTTGATCTGCCACATGAACAATGTCAATGGAGAAGCGTTCAACTTGTTGACCGTCAACCACGGTAAGTATTTCGGCCGGTCCTTCCTTTACTTCATGAGAAAAAGCGACGGGAATGCCTTTCGAATACAAACTGTGCTCAGGATTTCCGGACATTTTACCAAAGATGCCAAAAGCCGTATTACGTTCAATATTGCCCAAAATTTTGCTTTCCTTGAGGAAATGAGCACGTTTTTCACCCGGATCACCGGTCTCGCTTTTAGAAATGGACGTCACATTGGATTGAACGATCTGACCACTACCTACAACAATAGTTGTTTGTGTGTTCATATCTGTAATGACATGGCCCAGTGCGCCGTATACGCCCTGATCGGGAGCATAGAAGGTAAGTGTGCCCACACCGGCTGCGGAATCACGAATGTACAATCCAAGCCTCCACGCTTGATCCTCGGAGTCATAGGCCGGAGTTAATCGTGTCTTCACCGTTTCCTTACCACGTTTTAACACAACATCAATACCTTTTTTACTTTTACCTGCGAGTTCAACGGCTTCGGAGACACCTGCCACGCCATCAAGACGTTTACCATCCATATGCGTAATCAGATCTCCCAGCTTAATGCCCGCTGTTTCTCCGGGCGATACACGCTCATCCTGACCGGTACGGACCAGATGATGTCCAACCACCAGAATGCCTGCCGATTTAACCTTGACGCCAATGGTTTGTCCCCCGGGTACAACACGCAAATCCGGAATCACATTCACATGGACTGTTTTGACCGGAATTTTACCCCACAACTTCAACGTTAATTTGGCATGTCCCGTCTGTTGAGGGTGAAGATGCAAAGGTTGTTGCCTTGTAACATGCATCGCTGCCTGATCATCCAAACCAACGATATCAGGACGATCTACAACGGCGCTTGAAGCAGCAGGAACAGCGAGCCGGACATCCGCTTGCCTGCCAGCAAACACCTGCAATTCATCCGGCAGTGAAGCATAACTTTGCACAGGCTGAATGGCCTGGCTAATCACACAAAGAAAGAAGGCAAATAAAAGACCTAGCAATTTCTTCCTGAGGGGGGAATTCAATGGCTGTCACACTCCCTTTGCTTCTTTCGCTTGACGAAAGGTGGTCGCCAATTGCGTACCTATAAGATAACCTCGCCCCCAGGCTTTTATTACTGTCAATCATTACGCCAGCCGTTCGTTTCACCCTTTTTTGGCTTCCGCCAAATTCAGCATTTCCTGTGCGTGATGCAGCGTTTTTTCTGTAATTTCCACGCCGCCCAGCATACGTGCCAATTCCTTCACTCTGCCTTCGTCTGACAGCGATTCGACCTGCGTCATCGTTCGTCCATCGTAGACATGTTTCTCAATGAGATACTGATGATCTGCCATACAAGCCACTTGTGGTAAGTGAGTTATTGAGAAAACCTGACAAGTCGAAGACAAGCGGAACAGTTTTTCCGCAATGGATTGAGCTGCTCTACCGCTAACTCCGGTATCAACTTCATCAAAAATCAACACAGGTATCCGGTCATGTCGCGCAAAGATACTCTTCATCGCCAGCATCATTCTCGACAACTCACCACCCGAAGCAATCTTGCCAAGTGGTCGTAATGGCTCACCCGGGTTAGGTGAGATCAGGAATTCCGCGTTGTCCGCACCATGACGATTCAGACGAATACGGCGTCCATTCCATTCAATGCCCTTCGGATCTTCGAATGGAGTTATCTGAACACGCAGTGTAGTCCGCTCCATTTGCAGATCCTTGAGCTCGCTTTCCACCTGTGCAGCAAGTTCCTCGGCGCATTGTTTGCGAACCTTGCTGAGTTCCTCGGCAGACTCCATCACAAGGTTAAGCATTTTGTCACGTTCAGCTCGCAATTTCTCCAGCCGTTCGTCCTTGTTCTCCAGTTGGTCGGTTTCATGGCTAATCTGATCATAATAACTCAGAATAAGTTCAACACTGTCCCCGTATTTCCGTCTGAGGCCAGAAATCAGATTCAGCCTTTGCTCCACTTCTTCCAGCCTTGCCGGATTAAATTCAATCTTCTCCCGGTAATCCCTTAACTGAAATGTCGCATCTTCCAATTGATAAAATGCAGATTGCAGCTGCTCTACGATTGGTTGCAGTCCTTTGTTATCATATCCAGAAATGTCTTCAATTCTTGAAAGAGCAATGCTCACAGCTTCAAGCCCGCGTTGACCACTGAGCAGATCATATGCACCAGCAACACTGTCCATCATTTTCTCACTATGGGATAGTTTGACCCGTTCTTCCCCGAGTAATTCATCCTCACCTCGTGTAAGGCTTGCTGCTGCGATCTCCTCAAGCTGAAAGCGATACATGTCCAAGAGTTGATATGCACGCTGACTAGACTCCTGAAGCGCACGCAGTTCCTTTTCCGCCGTGATAAACTTGCTGTAGCGCTCCTGGTACTTCGCTTTGATCGGTCCGATTACTTCCGAGCCATAAGTATCGAGAAGGCCCAGATGGCTCTCTGCACGCAGCAAACTCTGATGTTCATGTTGTCCATGAATATTGATCAGCTTCTCGCCTACTTCCCGCAGCATGGTCAGATTGACCAATTGCCCATTAATGCGGGACGTACTCTTCCCCTGAGTATTCAACTCACGTCGAATAACCAAATGCTCTTCAGGCTCACAGTGGATACCCAGCTTCTCCAACGTCAGCCATACCGGATGACTTTGCTCCATCTCGAATAGGGCTTCCATCTCTGCCTTATCACAACCGTACCGGATCAGATCTGCTGAACTGCGTCCACCAGCAATTAAACCAAGTGCATCTATAATAATCGACTTCCCTGCACCCGTTTCCCCAGAAAGTACATGGAATCCCGGGTGGAATACAACATCCACTTCTTCCACCACAGCCAGATTACGAATCGATAAGGTAACTAACATCTGCAAAAACACCTCCGGATGACTAACTCAGATATTATGTTTTTGAAACATTGATTCAAGAGGTTGTTCAAAAAGTCCGTTTTTGATTACGAAGGATGCCTGGTGGCATCATCAGCATCGAAGATGGAATTCAGCCGAAATGTCCGTTGCTCACGTAGTTTCCCTACGCTCCGCTACTCCATTTCTAGCTTCATCCCATCTTCTCGGTACTGAAAACCGCTCTTTTTGAACACGCACTTTAAGCAATATAACCCATGATGCGTTCAATAACGGTCACACTGTTACCTTCAGTCCGGCAGATAATCAGAATGGTGTCATCCCCACAGATCGTGCCCATGACTTCATTCCACTCAATATTATCAAGCAAAGCTGCAATGGAGTTGGCTGTTCCTGGCAAACATTTCATCACAACCAGATTGTTTGTGTGATCAATGTGCAAGAAGTTGTCAACGAGTGCACGCTTCAACTTTTGAATCGGATTATATCGTTGATCTGTCGGTAAAGAGTACTTGTATCTTCCGTCATCCATCGGAATCTTGATTAACAGAAGTTCCTTGATATCCCGGGATACCGTCGCCTGAGTCACCTGAAATCCTGATTTGCGTAGTGCTTCAACCAGATCATCCTGGGTCTCAATTTCATTTTGACTAATGATTTCACGAATCTTGATGTGCCTTTGTCCTTTCATACATGCCTCCAGTTAAATGTATTGCAATAAAGCAGCATTTGTAATTCGCCGCAGACTTTGCCCTGCAATGTTCATTCTTTTATATTAGTCCAGATCATCCCCATCATACACATCTTCCTGATAGTCCATGAGCCTGATTAACTTAATATCGGAATCCTCCAAGTCAATATACAGCAATCCTTCACAGCCAGGATATAACAACAGATAATTGAGGAAGCGATCCCTTAGCGCAGGGCCGGTCATTTCAATTGGCTGCCTACGACGAGACGTTTTCACCAAGTATCTGAGATCCTCACGTTCTGCAACATAATCAATGAATAATCTGCTGTAATAAACGGATTCATTGGCCTCAAAAGCCAGAGGGACTTTCATTTTGCCACCGATGACTTCGTAACCCTGTGCTTCTAGCAAATCCAAGGCCGGCGAATCCTGAATCTTCACGTTCAGTTGCATTCCAGACAAGCTTACCGGCATCGGTCGGTTCACCCAATTACGCAAGCCAAAGAACAGCCACAAGATCAAACAGACAGCAAGTACAACTATAACGATTGTGTCATATTGACCATCCATTATCGCTCACCTCGAAGACATATTCGAGGTTCAGTAACGATTTCCCTTTACATCAATCACCTTTGCAGCGAAAAGAAACCCATCTTATGATGAGTTTCCCGTAAATGTATGAGCTGCTTCCTTCGCAACTTGCTCCGCAAGTGCATCAAGTGAAGCTGGATCGATCTCTGGTTGTGTGGTCTCTGGTGCTTCCAGACGCCAATGTGCGAGAAATTCTATATTACCTTCTCCACCGGTTATCGGTGAAAAAGTTAAACTCTGTAGATGCAAACCAAGTTGACTGGCAAAATGAAGCATCGTCTGCAATACATCCTTGTGTACCTTCGTATCACGTACCACACCGGACTTGCCTACTTTTTCACGCCCTGCCTCAAATTGAGGTTTAATCAATGCAACGATATCTGCAGGTTGTTTCAAAAGAGCCAGAAGTGGCGGCAATATGATTCGCAATGAAATGAACGACACATCAATGCTTGCAAAGTTCGGCACGGGTCCCACCAGATCTTCAGGAGTCACATAGCGGAAATTAGTTCGTTCCATAACAGTAACCCGCTCATCATTACGCAAAGACCAGTCGAGCTGATTATAGCCCACATCAATAGCGTAGACGTGAGACGCACCATGCTGTAGTGCACAATCCGTAAAACCGCCGGTGGATGAACCGATGTCGAGCATGACAAGTCCATTCATATCAAGGCCGAAATGACGGATCGCTTTTTCGAGCTTCAATCCGCCTCTGCCGACATAGGGATGTACCGAGCCTTTAACTTTCAGCTCGGCTTCCCTTGGAATTTTCATGCCCGCCTTTTCGATCGGCTCATTATTGGCATATACCAGTCCAGCCATGATTGCAGCTTTTGCCTTCTCACGACTTTCATAATAGCCCTGCTCAACCAGCAAAACATCAATTCGTTCTTTCGGGAGTGACATGTCTGTCTCCTATCATGTAAATTTACGAAGGAAAACGTGTTTTGGGTATGCCGTAAGATGATTGAACAGCCATCTTGCGCAGTTCAGCACATACATTTTCAACGGTAAGACCCACTTCCTCACGTTGTTCCTTAATACTGCCATGCTCGATGAAGCGATCCGGAATCCCCATCAATTGTACATGAACATCATGCAGTCCCTGTTCTGCATAAAACTCCAGCACTGCACTACCCATGCTGCCTGCTTGGGATGTTTCTTCAAGTACTATCAATTTGGTGCCTCGAACAGCTAAATCACGCAACATTTGCTCGTCAAGAGGTTTCAGGAAGCGAGCGTTGATTACGCCTGCTGTGATCCCTTCCCGCTTCACCATCTCTGCTGCTTCTTCTGCAAGCTGGACCATCGAACCTGAAGCGATGACAGCATATCCTTCCGATGGACGCAGTTGCTCCCATGATCCAATCGGAATCGGAACAAGTACATCATCCAAAGGTACACCGACCACATTGTTTCGTGGATAACGGTAAGCAATTGGACCTTCATTATAATCAAGCGCCGTTTTCATCATGTGGCGCAATTCATTTTCGTCTTTTGGCATCATCAGAACGATATTTGGAATATGGCGCATAAATGCCACATCATATACCCCTTGATGTGTTTCCCCATCCGGACCAACAAACCCGGCACGGTCAATAGCAAACATCACGTTGGCGTTATGACGGCAAATATCATGTACAATCTGATCATATGCACGTTGCATAAACGTAGAATACACGGCAAAGACCGGCTTCAAGCCTTCCATAGCCAGTGCAGCACACATGGTTGCCGCATGCTGTTCTGCGATACCTACGTCAATCATGCGCTCAGGAAATTCCTTACTAAAAGGAATGAGACCTGATCCTGTAGGCATTGCTGGCGTTACAGCTACGACCCGCTTATCCTGCTTCGCAAGATCAATTAACGTTTGACCGAACACTTCCGTGTACATCGGTTTTCCGACTGCCTTCAGCACTTGACCGGATTCAATTTTGTACGGAGAAATCCCGTGCCACTTGTGCGAATCGGCTTCTGCTGGCTGATAACCTTTGCCTTTGGTCGTGAGCACGTGAACGAGCACAGGACCATCAACGTTATCTGCCTGTTTGAAGGTTTCGATCAATTTGGGAATATCGTGCCCATCAATCGGTCCCAAATACGTGAAGCCCAGTTCTTCGAAAAGAACACCTGGTACCATCATATATTTGACACTATCTTTGATCCAGCTTGCCGATTTGGCCAAACGGTCCCCAATAGCTGGAATTTTTTTAAGCATCCCCTCGACATCATCTTTCGCTTTCAGATAATGACGATCCGAACGAATCTTGCTCAAATATTTATGCATGGCCCCAACATTTGGAGCAATGGACATTTCATTATCATTCAGAATAACCATCAGTTTTCTCTGCTCATGACCGATATGATTGAGAGCCTCAAAAGCCATACCACCTGTAAGCGCTCCATCACCAATCATCGCAATGACTTGATTGTCCTCACCCTTGAGATCACGTGCAAGGGCCATCCCCATCGCAGCGGACAATGAAGTACTGCTGTGTCCAGCTTCCCATACATCATGTTCACTTTCGTTGCGTTTGACAAACCCGCACAGACCGTTATGTTGACGCAATGTATCAAAGCGATCCATACGCCCTGTCAGAACTTTATGCACATAAGCCTGATGCCCTACATCAAAAATCATTTTGTCTGCTGGACTGTTATAGCAGTAATGCAGGGCTACCGTGAGCTCAACCACGCCTAAGTTGGGTGCGAGATGCCCACCTGTAACAGACAGTTTCTCAATCAGAAACTGCCGGATCTCTGCTGACAAAAGGGCAAGATCATCCTGAGACATCGACTTTAGATCACTGGGTTGTTTAATTTGTGGAAGCAGCACGAGAATCTCCCCGCTTTCCTAGATTGTTTATTTATTGTTGTAAATCGATATATACATTATGAATCAAATGACATTAAATCATTATAACATAAAAGAACAAGAATCATAATTTACTGCACTATACTCCCGATAACGAGCATTCTCGCCAGCAAGTTATTTAAAATTCTTCTCCATATGTATTCGCGCATCCACTCGGGACAGACTTTTTCCATCCACTCGGAAAAAGGACATTACATTCATTACACGGTTATACAGGTTTTGAAACAGCGCGTTTTATCAGAATCTAATGGTCTCGACTCATCAGATAATCTGCAATTTCCAGCAATCTGGATGCATCAGGTAACTCCGCTCTTTCGAGTGCATCTTTTGCAGATTGGGTAAGGGATTTCACTTCATCTACAGAAGCCTCCATGCCAATAAAATAAGGATATGTTACCTTCTGCTGATTCACATCGCTCTGTGTTTTCTTGCCCATCTTCTGCTCGTCGCCCGTCAGATCGAGAATATCATCCTGAATCTGGAACGCCAGCCCCAGATCACGGCCAAACACACGTAAGGCTTCCAATTGTCCTTCCGTAGCTCCACCAATTCGTGCTCCAGCAATGAGTGAGAAAACAATCAGGTCACCTGTTTTGTGCAAATGAATATATTGGAGCTGTGAAAGATCAGTCATGCCTTGCTCGCCTTCCATATCCGCAACTTGGCCGCCGACCATGCCTCTTGCTCCAGCAAGTTCGGACATGTCCTCTACGATGGACAGCAATGCATCTGCCGTCACACCGCTGCGACGACCCGCTTGAACAATGCTGTAAAAAGCATGAGTTAGCAACGCATCGCCCGCCAATATGGCTGTTGCTTCACCATATACCTTATGATTCGTTAATTTCCCCCTACGGTAATCATCATTATCCATAGCAGGCAGGTCGTCGTGGATCAGTGAATACGTATGAACCATCTCCACGGCGCAGGCTACCGGCATTGCAGCTGTACGCTGTGCACCGAAGGCTTCCGCCGCAGCAACGACCAGCAGAGGACGAAGGCGTTTGCCTCCGGCCATGAGTGAGTACTGCATCGCATCCGTCAGCGACTGGGGTACATCCCAGTGATCAGGAAGCGTGTGTTTCAACGCTTCTGTCACCTCAGCTGTGACCTCTTCGAGATATGCTTGAAACGAAGGACGATTACTCATGGACTTCACCGCTCTCATCGTCAGCAGTTCCGAAAGGCTTCTTGCGAAGCTCTCCATCTTCTTCTACGATCATCTCGATCTTGCGTTCCACTTGTTCCAGCTTCAGACCGCAAAGTTGCGAAAGTTTCATCCCGCGCTGAAACAGATCGATAGCCTGTTCCAACGGAACATCACCATGTTCCAGCTGACCTACGATGTCTTCCAATGCCGCCATTGCCTCTTCAAAATTCAATTCCGGTTCATTCGCCATGGGTATTGTCGTCCTCCTTCATTCCCCAAACCTGACAGTCCAGCTGTCCGTCTGTTAATTTAATCTTAATTGAATCTCCAGGCTGTACATCCTTCGTCGACTTGATCAATCGCTGTTCTTGCTCGTCATAGACAAGGCTGTATCCCCGTGACATGACTTTAAGCGGGCTAAGCGCATCCAGATGCCGCACAGATGATTTCCACTGCTGCTGCTTCGATCTGGCTATAGACCTGATCGCAAGTTCCAGTTGTCTGCGTGCTGCCGCATTCTCACGGCGTGCTGCATTGACCTGCTCACGAGGATTGAATCGTTGCAGTGCTGCCCGCAGACGTTCCTGCTTCTCTCCTGTCCATTTCATACGTGTATCCACTGTTCTCAAAAGACGTTGGTGCATCATATCCAGTCGTTCCGTATGCTGCATCAAGGTACGCCTTGGATGCACCAGTACTGGCGAACGCTGTAATCTTGCGAGCCGTTCACGATTATGTACAGCACGCTGACGTAAGCTGTGCTGTAACTGGCGCTGACGTTGTCCGATCTGATCAAGCAACTCAGCTCGATTAGGTACAGCTAATTCAGCAGCTGCTGTAGGTGTAGCCGCACGCAAATCGGCTGCAAAATCAGCAATAGTAAAGTCCGTTTCGTGCCCAACCGCAGAAATGACAGGAATATCCGAAGCGACTATTGCTCTTGCCACAATCTCCTCATTAAAGGCCCACAACTCCTCCAGTGAACCGCCTCCGCGTCCAACGATAAGTACATCGGCTTCTCCCATCCGGTTCAGGTTGCCAATCGCTTTGACAATGGAAGGTGCTGCACCCTTGCCTTGAACCAGAACAGGATACAAAACAACTTTGGCAGAAGGGTATCTGCGCTGGAGTGTGATCATAATGTCTCGCACCGCCGCTCCCGTCGGTGAAGTTACAACCCCGATGGTCTGTGGATAACGAGGGATCTGTCTTTTTCGCGAAGGTGAAAATAACCCTTCATCCTCAAGCTTTTTCTTCAGCTGTTCGTAAGCCAGATACAGACTTCCAATTCCGTCCGGTTGCATATGGGTAGCGTAGAATTGATACTGCCCATCCCGTTCATACACCGAGACATTACCACGGGCAATAACCCTTGCACCCTCCTTCGGTACAAAGGGTAATCGCTGGTTATGGGACGCGAACATAATCGACTTAATCCGGCTGTCCTTGTCCTTCAATGTAAAATACATATGGCCGCTGGAGTGATGTGTGAAGTTCGAAATCTCCCCGCGTAGCCAAACGTCCGACAGGACCTGATCCGATTCCAGTTTCATCCGGATGTATCGGTTCAGGTCTTTGATGGAGTAGATCTTTTGATCTGCCACAGACAAAACCCTAGGCCAATCCGTGAGCGCGCTTGGCAGCGATCAATGTATTTTGCATCAGCATTGTGATTGTCATCGGACCAACACCACCAGGAACGGGTGTAATTGGACCAGAAACTTCTTTCACGCTCTCGAAATCAACGTCTCCTGCCAGTTTGCCATTCTCCAAACGGTTCATGCCGACATCAATAACAACAGCACCCGGTTTCACAAAATCAGCGTCCACAAAATTGGCACGGCCGATGGCTACAACCAAAATATCCGCCTGACGCGTGATTTCTTTCATGTTGGCTGTACGGGAATGACACATCGTTACCGTCGCATTCTCACGTTGTAGCAACAGCGATACCGGTTTGCCAACGATGTTGCTTCTTCCGATGACCACTGCATGTTTACCGGACATTTCCAGTCCAGTACGTTTGATCAGTTCAATTACACCAGCCGGGGTACATGGAAGCAGACTATCGTCTCCAATTACGAGATTACCAACATTGACTGGATGGAATCCGTCTACATCTTTATCCACGGCTATCGCATCAATGACCGCTTTCTCTTCGATATGTTTCGGTAGTGGGAGTTGAACCAAAATTCCGTTAATGGATTGTTGATTGTTCAGCTTGTCCACCAGCGCAAGCAGATCTTCTTGGGACGTATCTGCATCCAAGCGATGCACTTCGGAGTAGAAACCGAGGTCGTGACATGCTTTTTCTTTATTACGCACATATACTTGGGATGCCGGATCTTCCCCGACGAGCACAACAGCCAGACCAGGTACTACCCCCTGTTCGCTAAGCTGTTTTACTTCTGTTGTCATGCTTGCGCGGATCTCTTGGGATACTTCTTTACCGTTAATAATAGATGCTGTCATTGTACTCTCTCTCCCTTATGTGAATATAAATTTAGAGGTTGTTCAAAAAGCCCGCTTTTGATTACGAAGGATACTGAAAACCGGTCTTTTTGAACACACACTATAATTAATCATAACTTAAGATAATTTTGCTTTAATGGCGTCAACTTCCTGAATCATGCGTCCAAGTACGCCATTGACGAACTTACCGGATTCTTCTGTACCAAAATATTTGGACAGTTCAATCGCTTCATTGACAGATACCTTTGCCGGAATGTCATCACGGAACACCATTTCATACGTAGACAGTCGTAGAATCTGGCGATCTACGCGTGACAGACGGCTGATCTGCCAACCTTTCAAATAATCCACGAGCAACCCGTCAATCGCTTCTTTATTATTCCAGGCTCCCTGTACAATTTCAGTAACATAGGTACGCATTACATCTGCATCGCGAATGACCACTTCAGTTTCATTATCTTCAGCAGCTTCATTGATCAACATGTTCACAGCTTCTGCTGCGCCTACCTCATTCATTTCCATCTGATACAGACTTTGTACTGCAATTTCCCTTGCCAAACGTCTTTTCATGTCCTGCCTCCTGCAACGCTCCGTCTGGAGCATCATCATGCTTATTTTAAAATCCTGAAACCATCTCATCAAATCCTGCTTTGGATTTGATGAGATGGTTTCCACGGTATTGTTATTGTTATCCCTTTCCACAAAAAAACCTGCAATACATTTCCTCCAAAAAACGGGCAACCTAAACTACAGCTCTATTTTCGGAAGAAACATATTGCAGGGTTCAGGCAGATCACTTAAACGGACGCCAGCGATCGCCAAGCCATTGTCCCCACTCCCTCCAGGGAATGGACGAACCCAACTTCGAATCGCTTCGTCTGCCTAACGTATAACCGATGAACACCAAGAGTGCAAAGAACAACATATCCCAAAAACCGATCCATACATAAAGAAATCCAAAAAAGATGCCGCCGATAATTCCGGTAATTCGGCCTCTGTGACTATCCCAAATCTCTTTCCACAGCATCAGTGAAACTCACCTCATTCCACTCGACTCTTGTAGTTAGGCGACTGGGTTACATTAGCGATATACACCGTGACAAAAGAAACCGGGATGCCCGTAATCTCTTGTACATGATCATGTATCGCCTTTTGCAGATCAGAAGTCAGCGCTGGAATAGGTGTCTCGCCATCCACTACCGCACGGATCATAATCTCCAGTCCTGACTCAACTACCCGTATACGTGCCTTGACATCACGTACTCCCCGGAAACGGGAAGTCGCCTTCAAACAGAGATTCTCAATCGTCTCCATCGAAATCTGTACATCACCAAACTCAGTACGTTGATCTACAGACGGCAACGATGCACGCTCACGCCGAACCGAGATGTAGAAAAATCGCAAACTCAGGATAAACAAAATCGCTGCTGCAATAACCGACGCAACAATAACGTTTTGTTCCTGCTGGTAATTCAATTCGTAAGGCAGCACACCGCTAATCAGAAGAATGACGGCTGCCGATATTGCTCCAACGCTTATGCTGTATATAAACAACAGAAGCCGATCCAGTATTTTAGCCACGAACTGCACAGCCTCCCTTGCTCACTAACATTACTTAACCTGTTCACTAGCAAAAAATCAGATCCTCATCTAGCTTTCGCTATAATGAAGACCTGTCCAAGACGGGATAACCCCCGGCAGATGATGCCGGGGGAATCTGTCTTCTTTTATTTTACGCGCTGACTGTTCAGGTCGATCTCTTCCACTTTCTCGGTGCTCTTGAACTGAACGTCATGAATATGCACATTCACTTCATTCACATTCAATCCAGTCATGTTCTCGATGGAACGTTTCACGTTCTGTTGAATCTCCGTAGCCACCTGTGGCAGACGATATCCGTACTCGATAATTACGGAAACATCAACTGCAGCTTCACGTTGGCCCACTTCAACTTTAACGCCTTTGGAGAGGTTTTTGCGACCAAGCAATTCAGCAAATCCGCCAGCAAATCCGCCGCTCATGCCTGCAACACCTTTCACTTCAAGCGTTGCCAATCCAGCAATCACTTCGATAACTTCAGGTGCGATCTGGATTTCACCGATATCCGTTCGTTCAAATTCAGTCGGTAGTGTACTCATAACTGTTCAACACACCTTTCGCGAGATAAGTTTGCGGCCATCCGTCAGGGCGCTGGACTCAGGTTAATCAACCTTCAGAACCCTTCCGGTCCGGCTTTACCGGAACTCCTGCAAACATCCGCGAGGTGCGGGCTTATCCTTTGCAGGAGACATGCGCTCTTATTATTACATACTATATCATTTGGGCTACATTATGACAAACAAGTCCAATATACCTTTTAAATCTCGTTTTCCTCAAGAAATTTGATATCAAAGTCACCACGAATGAACGTTGGGTGCTCCAGCAATTTCTGATGAAAAGGAATGGTTGTGGATATGCCTTCAATCGCAAATTCCCCAAGCGCACGCTTCATCTTCGCAATCGCTTCTTCACGATTCGCTCCCCACACAATCAATTTTGCGATCATGGAGTCATAGAAAGGTGAAATGGTATAACCCGGATAAGCAGCACTATCTACACGAACGCCAGGTCCTCCCGGTGCAAGGTAGAATCCGATTTTGCCTGGTGATGGCATAAAGTTACGGTCCGGATCTTCTGCATTTATACGACATTCAATGGACCAGCCATTGATAACCACGTCTTCCTGACGGAATGAAAGTGGGTTGCCTTCAGCTACCGAGATCATCTCACGGATCAGATCCACGCCAGTAACCATCTCAGTTACCGGGTGCTCTACCTGAATACGCGTGTTCATCTCCATGAAATAGAACTCGCCATTTGGGCTGAGCAGGAATTCCAGCGTACCCGCTCCGGAGTAATCCACAGCAAGTGCTGCCCGTACTGCGGCTTCACCCATCAGTGTACGTACTTCTTCGGAGAGTATCGGACACGGAGCTTCTTCTACCAATTTCTGACGACGGCGCTGAACCGAACAATCACGTTCGCCCAAATGTACGGCATTCCCATGTTTGTCGGCAATAATCTGAATTTCCACATGTTTCATGCCCGTCAGTAACTTCTCCAGATAAACACCAGCATTGCCGAAATTCTTCTGTGCTTCCTGCTGAGCTGCCGTAATCTGCTTCACCAGTGTTTCTTCGTCTTCAGCAATACGAATCCCCTTTCCTCCGCCACCAGCAGTAGCTTTGATAATGATCGGGTAGCCAATATCCCGGCTAATCATAATCGCTTCTTCCGCGCTTTCCACGAGACCATCTGATCCTGGAATAACAGGTACTCCAGCATCTTTCATCGTCTGTTTGGCAACAGCCTTGTCACCCATTTTGGTGATGGCTTCAGGAGAAGGTCCAATAAACGTAATATTGCAAGACTCACAAATTTCCGCAAAATCAGCATTCTCCGCCAAAAAACCGTATCCCGGGTGGATTGCATCACAATCTGTAAGCGTTGCTACACTCATGAGATTGGTAAAGTTCAGGTAACTGTCCTTGGACAGTGTCGGTCCGATACAGTACGCCTCGTCTGCAAGACGAACATGCAAAGAGTCCTTATCCGCTTCCGAATAGACGGCTACCGTCGATATGCCGATCTCCCGGCAGGCACGAATAATACGCACCGCAATCTCTCCACGGTTCGCAATCAGTATTTTTTGAAATTTCATTTCCTTTTGTCCTCCTTCGAAGCTCATGCGGTTAGCTGTTTACCAGCTATAACGGTTATTCCGGTTTCACCAAGAACAGGGGCTGCCCATACTCGACCAGCTGTCCGTTTTCAACCAGCACTTCAACGATTTCTCCCTTGATGTCAGCATCAAGCTCGTTCATCAGCTTCATCGCTTCGATGATGCATACCGTTGTTTTCTCAACAACTTTATCACCAGCGCTTACAAAAGGACCCGTTTCCGGCGAAGAAGCTCTGTAAAAAGTACCTACCATCGGAGATACAATTTTATGTAAATGACTTGTAGTATCGACCTGCGGAGCAGCTTCACTTACCACTGCTGCCGGCTGTACTTGCGGAGCAGCAATCATTTGCGGTTGCACAGCAGCTGCTTGAACATACTCCGTTTTGCCCGGTTTGCGGATCGATAACCGTGATCCTTCATTTTCAATTTCCAACTCTTGAACGGAACTTTCATCTACCAGTTTAATCAGTTCTTTGATTTCACTCAATTTAAACATTTCCATTATTCACTCCTTCGGCATCATGCCAGTCTCACTAGGACGGTCATATGGCTTTATGTATTATATCATAATCGTTAAAAATGGAAAGAGCCCGAGAGAGGAACCAGCTCTCGGGACTGCTTTTCCATGATTTGGATTACTGCTCTGTGACGTATTGCACGCTGATTTTGTTCTGTGAAACGGCCAATTCTTTCATCACCAGATCCACAATGGATACCGCCTGTTTTACATCCAGTTTGTCACTGAGGACCACAACTTTATACTTGTCGGCATCTTCTTGAACGATCGCATTAGCGAACTGTTGAGAGAGCGTCTCCTCGATGCCAGTGATTTTGGCTTCTTTTTCTTCCAGTGTACGGAGCTGCTCCGTTGCTTTGGCATTCTCCTCTGGTGTTTTACCCAAGTCACCTGCCACGGTCATCAGTTCCTCATACTTGCGATTGTTGCTTTCCTCACGCTGCCACTGGTAATTCTGGAACTGGCTGCTCGCAGATGCTGTCGTATTCTGCTCTTCCATTTCCTTGAGGACTTCCTCGTCCGTCTTGGTTGCAGTGCCTCCTGTCTGACCGTCCGTCTCTGGTGTGGTTGCTGCCCCTTTGTCGGTTTCTTTGTCAGTTTCTTTGTCAGCTTCTTTTCCTGCTTCACCCTTATTCTCGCCTGGTTCGACAGCAGGTGTTTTCTCTGTATTTCCAGCTTCTTTACCTTCCGTAGCCGCCGGTTCTTCCACAGCGCCAGCCGCACTTGGATCACTTTCAACTTCGCCGCTATTCACTACTTCATTCACAACCAAACCTTCTGTAGGATCAAGAATGCCTGCCGTCTCCTTTGCTTCCCCTTGCTTGATTCCATCCACTTGCTGACTGTCAGCCACCGGTGCGTTGACTGGACCAGAATCCTCAGTGAACAGATAATACGCGGACAAAATGACCATCAGACTCAGCATGGAAACGAGCCATACCGTTTGACGTTTGTTATTCATTAGAACTTCCTCCTCAAATTGGCTTCAATCTTATGAGAATTGAATCTTGTGATTCAACATACCAAATTAGTCTTGTTTGCGCGGTACAACCGAGATCCGGTAGGCTGCTACATTCAGTCCTTTTTCCACAGCATCGGTTATCAGGTCCTTCACAACCTTGTTCTCTGCACCCCTCGCAACTACAAGCACCCCACGGATCTGCGGTTTGAGCTTTTTGGTCACTATAGGTGTCTGATCCCCTGATATTTCGTACGTAATAATCTCGCCATCACGGGTATATTGCGTCATATGTCGCTTGCCCCCGCTAGCATCCGTTTCTTCGGTAAGTTGCTGAGAATCCTTCACATTCCGCTGAACGACCAATTCTTCTGTGGAATCCACGGTAACCATCACATCAACCGTTCCCACACCAACAATGTTTTCCAGCACACCTTTGATTTTGTCTTCAAATGCAATTTCGATGGCCTGAAAAGGATTCTGTTCTGACGGATCACTCTGTATGGATGCCATGGATGTTGCCGGGTCCGGTGGTTCCCGACCGATATTTTCGGAATCAATTTTTTTGACATTGACGAAGGAATTGAACAGCATGATTCCCACCCCGATCAAACCCAGGATAATGAGCCAGCGGAAGGTTTGACTTCGCCTTGCCCCACCCTCTCCGCCACCCATCCAGGTTTCCATCTTTTTGAACCATTGTTTCATCGGACCCCCTCCTTCTCAGAGCACTTCAGCACTTTTTGGTTCTGTGACTTGAACGTTGTTTGCATCAACATCCCACTTTGCAGTCAACAATGTAATAATCTGTACCGCATGTTCGGACCTTGTGGATGTCTCGCCTTGCTGCTTCGTCTTATCTGCCTGATCACGTATAACAGGCTCGGAAGACGCTTCATTCCCATCACGCTGCCCTTTACTCACATCAATCTGTACATCAGGCACTTCAATCTGCCCAACCTGGATGGGCTGTTGTGTTTGAGGTGATTTATCCTTCTCCGCTTCTGTGTCCGTTCCAAAAATGGGTTGTGTATTTGCAGGAACTTCTTGCTGCCCTGCCTTCACTTCTCCTTCTGCACCCTCTCCGGCCATCTCGACCAACACACGCTGGATCACAGGCAGTTCGACTGATGAGGCAGCTTCCATCTCGGTTTCATATTTACTCATGGTCAGCTGTACCTCTACGGACCGCACCCTCGCTCCGGTTGTTTCTTCAATCTGGCCTTTCATGACATTAGCCAGTTCTTTCGCTGTCCATTGTAAGGATTGTTCCTGTTCATTGGATTGCAACCGCTTGCCCTGAGCCAATATCTGTTCGAGTGTTGCATTCCCATCCGCTGGGGCATCCATTGCCGACATTGCCCGTTTCAGTTCGCCAACCGGATCACTTTTGAGGAGCTTGGTTATGGGTGATAAAAGGGTCAGCAGGATGAGAAGGCTCAGCACAAGCTTGGCATAACGTTCCATGGATCGATTGGGCAACAGCATATCCACAAAAGTCGCCAGCAGAACGATCATAATCAATTCCTGGAGCCAGTTGCTCAGCCACCCCATCCTTTCCATCCCCTTTCTTGCCAACATACATTCAGCGCATCATGACCGTCAGATTGCCCGCGGTCAGCAGGATGGTGATTGCCAGGAAAAACATCAGCCCGACGGCTGCGAGCGCCGCAAATACGTAGATCATGCTCTTGCCGATGGCTTGCAGGCATCCTACAATCGGGGTGTCTCCTAGCGGTTGCATAATGGCACCGGTAATGTTGTATATCAAGGCAAGAGCCAGGATCTTGAGTGCCGGAAAGGCACATAGAAACAAAATGATGATCACCCCGGTGAGTCCAATTGCATTTTTGACAAGTAAAGAAGCTGTAATTACCGTATCCGTCGCATCCGCAAAAGTTCTGCCCACGACAGGAACAAAGTTGCCTGCGATGTATTTAGCTGCCTTCAGGCTGACTCCATCCGCTACCGATCCCGATGCTCCCTGAACCGAGATTACACCCAAAAACATCGTCAGCAGGATACCCAGCAGTGCCACACTAATATTGCGCAGGAGGTCTGCCAGCTGTGTCAGCTTGTACTTGTCAGACAATGAACTGACGAGATGCAAAACAGCTGAGAAGAAGAGTAACGGGAATACCAGCAAGTGAATCAAAGTACTCACCAGATGAATCATGAAAATGATGAGTGGATGTGTAACCGAGACGGTGATGACATTACCCATGGACGCAAGCAGTGTGAATAACAAGGGAACCATGGCCATCATGAAGTTGATCATGCCGGTTATAGCATCCTTGGCGTATCCAATCGCCACACTGAAGCTGTTGATTGCAATGATGATGATGACCATATAACAGATGGAATAGGCGATTTTACTAATATTATTTTTCTCAAATGCAGTCTGAAGTGTCTCCAGAATCATGCTGAGTACACTTAACATCACAATCGTGACCAGAAGTTTGCCATTATATAAAATTTCATGCAGCATGAAGGTTCCTATCGCTACAAACACCGATTTCAGGCTGAACCCTTCATTGCCGGGGATTAACATATCCATGAAGGAAGGGGTCTTCCCATCCGGGAAGAAACCACCGTATTGTTGCATCAGTTGATCCCAGTATTTCTCCACCTGATCCTTGGGAAGCTGATCGGCCTGCTGCTGCATCCACTCACCGGAAGGCGAGCTTGCAGTAACCTGTCCCAGGATACCAAACAGAAAACAGAGCATCAGCACAACCGTAAGGCGCCACTGCGGCTTATGATGCATTGATTTCATATGAAGTCCGCACGCCCTTTCTACACCGGCATCAGCTTCATGACGGTTTCGATAATAATGCTGATGATCGGTATAGCAAGTACAAGGATCAGCACCTTACCAGCCAGTTCGATCTTGGACGCGATGCTTTCCTGGCCTGCATCCCTGACAATCTGTGCGCCAAATTCAGCGATGTACGCTATGCCAATAATTTTCAGCACCGTTTTCAGATAAATACTTTCCATGCCTGAATTCTCGGCAAGCCGCTTCAACACCTCGATGACTGCACCGATCTTACCAATCAACAACATGAAGATGACAATGCCGGTCGCGGCGGCAATCAGAAAGGCAAACATCGGTTTCTGTTCCTTAATGACCAGAATGAGCACTGTTGCGATCAGCGCCAAACCTACAACTTGGATAATTTCCACAGGTCACCACCATCCGGCTTCATGACCGTTTTTCATTGAAAAAGAAATATCGATTTGATCTCTTGTAGCAGGCTGTCCAGCATACGGACCACCATGAACAATACAACGACAAATCCGATTACGGTCACCCAGTGAGCCATATCTTCCTTTCCCATTTGTTTCAGTACCGTGTGAATCATGGCGATGATGATTCCGATACCCGCAATTTGAAAGATTGCGTTCACTTCTAGATTCATGACCTTGGCACCTCACTATCCCGGCTATTTCAGAAGATCAGAATGACGATTAACGCTCCGACAAGCATCCCGAGGCTTCGGCTCATTCGTTCATATTTCATTTGATCGGCCTGGGCACGGGATTCCTCATGCATTAGTTGTTGAATGGCTAACGATATATGTTTGGTCTGATCCTGACGGTCACTTGTGCCAAGGCTGAAGCTTAATTGCAGCATGACTTCCCGCTCGTCAGCCTTCATGGCCGATCTTCCCCACGCCAGATCCACGCCTGACTGTAGACTTTCCCGGGCAGTGAGTCCATGAGGAGGTTCCATCTGTGTGGCTGCATGAAGGAAAAGCGTCTTTACAGGTTCTTTGGTCTGTGCTCCCATCTTGCTCATGGCATCAGGAAGGGGAGTGAGCCCATAGTTAATCTCCGTCATTAGTCGCTGGAGGGCTGCAATGAGTTCTCGCAACTGTCTCGGTCTTAATGCATACTGTCTGGCCTTGTAAAAACCGGCGAGGGTGCTGGCTAACAGAATAATTACCGCACCAAACATGTTAACCAAAGGCTTCACCTCCTGCCCCGGTCTGCTGCAACCCACGCATTTTGCCATCAGCCAGCCGAAAGATCATGCCCCGGCTCGTCCGTTGCAGCTGGACATAACGTTGAAACATCTGCTCCGTAATTAAGGTTCTGAGGGCGGGTCTGGCCGACAGCTCTGATAGGTCACGGCCATGCGCAGTCGCAATCACTGAGACTCCTGCATGCAGGGCTTCCATCACCGCCTCGGCATCCTCCGGACGACCGATCTCGTCCACAATCAGGACATCGGGCGACATGGAGCGAAGCATCATCATCATGCCCTCAGCCTTCGGACAACCGTCCATCACATCTGTTCGGGGACCTACGTCGAAGCCAGGTACTCCTTTGTAGCTACCAGCGATTTCGGACCTTTCATCCACAATGCCCACTTTCAGACGCGGACGTATTCCCTGAACCAGTTCAGTTCCGCCTGTAAGCTTTGTACCACTGCTAAGTTGTCTCGCCAGATCTCGCAGCAACGTCGTTTTCCCTTGTTGTGGTGGTGATAGGATCAACGTGTGGAGGACCTGTCCGCTCTTCATATCGAGAAGATAAGGAAGGATACGATCAGCCACTCCATGTACCTCACGGGCTACCCGAACGTTAAACCCGTTGATGTCACGCAGGTATTCGACACGCCCACCGCTCAGTACGGTTCTTCCAGCAAGCCCGATTCGATGTCCCCCAGGTATGGTGATGAACCCTTTGCGCAGTTCCTCTTCCAATGTATAAAGTGAATGGTTACTGATCAGGTCCAGCAACCTGTGCGTCACTTCTTTTTGAGGAACATACGCTTCTTCAGGATTCCCGGTCGGACAACCTTGAGGTGTCAGGAAGTGGTATGTGTTGCCTGCATTAATCTCCAGGGGTCTGCCTTCACGAATACGTACTTCCTCCACTTGTTCCAATAGAGCGGGTGGCATTCTTCCAAGAATGGTTCGGATCGGTTCCGGAAAAAGTTCCCTCCAGTTCACCTTCATGAGTAGGCTCCTCCAACCTTGAGATCATATGGTTCACACTTCTGGCGCTTGTTCATATCTCAAGTTTATGCCTGTACATTTAATTTATGACGCTGAAATCTATCAATTCTTCAGAATACGGTTGAGAGTTGAAACCATAGATCCACCTTCTGTTCTAGGCACCCGTCTAGATGTGCATGCATATAGTAATTGCAGATAGGTAAGTTCCATTTCGGTTCAAAACAGAACTACCGATCCCCAGATACAGAAAGGAGTTGTGGGGAGTGCGAGTTGATGTCGTTGGCAATGTGAATGAAGTACGTACCATTGATATTGCAGGGCGAAGTGCAGTTGTCATTGATGTATTATGTACGACCAGTACGATTGTTACGGCTCTGGCGTATGACGCTTCGGCTGTGATTGCCGTAGAGACCGTTCCTCAAGCCAAACAAATGGAAGTGAAAGATTGCATTCGAGGCGGGGAGCGTTTTGACAAAAAAATCACCGGATTCGAAGTGGGGAATTCCCCCTATGAATATATGACTGCAGGCATTGCAGATAAAACAATCATTCTAACCACAACCGATGGAACCCGAGCTTTGATTAAAGCTTCCAGGGCGAAACATGTACTAGCTGGATCATTTCTCAATGTCAGGGCTGTCGCAGCAGTTCTTTGCCAACTTCAACGAGATGTATTGCTGTTATGTGCGGGGAATCAGGATGAATTTGCACTGGAGGACGCCTTGTGTGCTGGATGTATCATCGACGAACTGCACCGTCAATCCTGTTCTCCCCTCCAACTAAACGATCTCGGCATAGTACTTCATCAGACGGTATCCCAATGTCAGGAGAGCATCCCGGAGCTGGTGCAGGGATCTGTTAGCGGGCGTAGGCTTGAAAAGTTAGGCAGAGTTCATGATATTTCGTATTGTTCTCAATTAAACTTGCTGGATTGTGTTCCCGAGATGGGGGAGGGGAACCTCATGCAACCTTATAAAGGCATACGCGGCGGAAAGATGTTTAAGTTGATGTGAGAATTACTATGAGAAAAACAAAAAAAGGTGTACTGCTGCCCGTTGGCAACAGTACACCTTTGCTAATTTACATACATAGAAAATACTTATCTGCGATCTTGAGGTCCACCGATAACGGCTTGTTCGGCAGTGTCGAGATCATATGCTGTATGCAATGCCTTAATGACGTCATGCAGCTTATCTCCGTCAATGACACAAGATACTTTGATCTCGGAAGTGCTCACCATCTTGATACTCACGCCTTCAGCGGAAATGACTTTGAACATCTTCGCAGCTACACCTGGGTGACTGACCATGCCTGCGCCAACAATGGAGATTTTAACGAGGTTCTCCTCAGATGTGACTTCACGGTAAGGCAAGCGGCTGTGAAGGCCTTCAATGACACGTAATGCGTTCTCACGATCAGACAGCGCCACAGAGAACGAGAAGTCCGCTTTGCCATCCATCACTCCGCTCTGAACGATAATGTCCACATCCAGCTGTTCGGATGCAAGAGAGCCAAACACTTCGGCCAGAACTCCTGGTACGTCCGGCACACCCAGGATACTGATGCGAGCCACATTTTTGTCATAGGCAATACCACTAACCACTACGCCTTGTTCCATTGCTGCTTCCTCCTTCACAACCGTTCCTTCATTATGGTTAAAGCTGGATCTTACGATTAAAGGTACACCGGAATGCTTCGCGTACTCTACTGCACGCGGATGCAGCACCGCTGCTCCCAAATTAGCAAGTTCCAGCATTTCGTCATAGGATATTTCCTTCAGCTTGCGCGCAACCTTAACGATCCGCGGGTCCGTAGAGTATATTCCGTCTACATCCGTATAGATCTCACACGCATCAGCCTTAATTGCTGCCGCCAGCGCTACAGCTGTTGTATCCGAACCACCACGACCCAGCGTTGTGATCTCGCCGTCTTCCGTCATGCCCTGGAAGCCTGCAACAATAACAATGTTGCCCTCGGCAAGTGCTGCATTCACACGGTCAGGTTGAATATCATGAATACGTGCTTTTCCGTGAACCGGCTCTGTGCGGAATCCCGCTTGCCAGCCCGTAAACGATACTGCCTTACGTCCAAGCGCTTGAATAGCCATCGATAACAAAGAGATCGAAATCTGTTCTCCTGTCGTTAAGAGCATATCCATCTCACGAGCAGGCAAATCACTATTCAGTTGTTTTGCCTGATCAATCAAATCATCTGTTGTATCCCCCATGGCCGAAACCACGACTACACACCGATGTCCTTCATCAGCTTTTTTTACAACACGTCCGGCTACACGCTTCATGCGTTCTGTATCTCCGACCGAGCTGCCCCCAAATTTCATGACGTACAATGACAACGCAAATCCACTCCCTACCTTGTGCAGTATGCATAATTAATGTCCATCGTCATTATTCTCTACGAGAAATGACTTTAACCCAGTATATTACGAAAGCGTCTTATAGGCTAATCTTTTTTCGAAAAAACCCTCCGCCAAAGGATTGGCAAAGGGTTGTTAATACCGTTTATTAGCTTACAGCTTGTGAAAGTTACGCACGGGAAGAGTATTTACCTTCACGTGTGTCAATCAGGAGAACGTCACCTTCGTTAATGAACAAAGGAACCTGTACATTCAAGCCTGTTTCCACTTTTGCATTTTTGGTAGCGCCTTGTGCAGTGTTACCTTTAACACTTGGCTCAGTCTCGATGACTTTCAACTCAACGCTTGTTGGCAAGTCAATTCCGAGAATTTCACCTTGGTAGCTAACAATCTTAACGACCATGTTTTCTTTCAGGAAGTTCAATTCCCATTCCAGTTGATCACTAGTCAATGTGAACTGATCATATGTTTCGTTATCCATGAACGTGTGCTCTGTACCGCTTGCATACAGGTAGGATACGCCGCGGTTTTCGATGATGGCACGACCAATCGTTTCGCCTGCACGGAATGTTTTTTCAACGGTGTTACCGTTACGCAGGTTTTTCAATTTGGAACGTACAAAGGCAGCGCCTTTACCTGGTTTAACGTGTTGGAAATCAAGCACGGTATAGATATCGTTATCTACTTGCACGGTCAAGCCTGTTTTAAAATCGTTTACTGAAATCACAAAAAATCCCTCCTGATATGGTTAAAAAGTAGGTGATATAAGACGATGGGTTAATGTTATATGTAAAATGAGTCCAAGAAAGGCCACCTCGTTCAATTCGATTGCAGTACCATCCTCCGATCGCTGTTATCCCCAGATTTTTTTGATCCCATCATCAATGGGAAAATCCGGTGATAAAGGCGAACGCTTCGCTTCTTCAGATTGGTTCTGCACTCTCCGTTATGGTGAAATTTCTTATTTTCAATTTAAATAACACATTAAAAATCGTCTTATATCCCTGTGGCTGTAATTTAGCCGATTACGGTGAACTTTTTGTCCGACTTCGTGAGAATATGAATACCCGTCTCGGTAATCACTACGTCATCCTCGATACGCACGCCGCCAAGCCCGTCAATATATATACCCGGTTCAACAGTAACAACCATACCCGGTTTCAACACATCGTCGCTAAGCTTGGACAAGCGAGGAGCTTCATGAACTTCCATACCCAGACCGTGGCCTGTGCTGTGTCCGAATTGATCTCCATATCCGTGACCTGCAATGATATCACGAGCCAATGCATCTGCTTCCCGTCCGGTCATACCCGGTTTCAGGTTCTCCAGCGTATGTAACTGAGCTTCCAGTACAATGTCATAAATTTTGCGCAGTTCAGGTACAGGTGAACCTGTTGCAATGGTACGTGTCAGATCTGAACAGTATCCGTCCAAAAGTGCACCAAAGTCAAATGTAATTAACTCATTCTGTCCGATGACCTTGCTGCTCGCTACACCGTGAGGCATAGCAGAACGTTCACCCGATGCTACAATGGTGTCAAACGAAGAGGACGTTGCTCCATGCTTGCGCATGAAAAACTCCATCTCCAGATCCACTTCACGCTCCGTCATACCTGGTTTTGCAAACTGCAAAACGTGGCTGAACGTGGCATCCGCCAGATCTGCTGCTCTCTGCATGACCGCAATCTCATCTTCATCCTTGAACATACGAAGTTGTTCCACGATCCCGGATACAGCTTTCAGTTCGATAGATTGAAGTGCTTCAGCATAAGCAGCATGTGTGCCGAATGTAACACTATCCTGCTCGAAGCCAACTTCTTTGATATTCGCCGATGCCAGCAGTTCGCGCACCGAATCCATTGGCTTAGCTCCATGCTCAACTACGGTGAATCCTTTGGCTTGCTGAGGTGCTTGTGACATATAACGGAAATCAGTCAGCAGATATGCATCCTGTTCCGTAATCAGCACATATCCCGCCGAGCCTGTAAAACCCGTCATATAACGACGGTTAATCGGGTTTGTAATCAGCATTGCAGTGAGTTCATGCTCACGCATGGCTTCACGCAACTTATTTACTCGTTTGTTTTCCATCGGTAACCCTTCTTTCTCTCACATTCCCGGGTTCCCGGCTCAGGTTTGTTTGTCCAGATGACGCACAAGAGCCAGCAATCCCAGTTCATAGCTTACTTCGCCAAATCCGGCAATCTGCCCGATTGTTTCCGCTGCAATCACTGAATGATGTCTGAACGCTTCGCGTGCATGAATGTTGGATAGATGTACTTCCACTGTAGGGACTTTTACAGCATTGATTGCATCACGTATAGCATAGCTATAATGGGTAAATGCTCCGGCATTCAGTATTATTCCGTCTGCCTCACCCAACGCTGCATGAATGCGGTCAATGATGTCCCCTTCATGGTTCGATTGATAAAAAGCGATGGAGACGCCAATTTCATCAGCCTGTCTGCGAATTTTGTCCTCAATATCCTTCAGACTAAGCGTTCCATAGATGCCCGGTTCGCGTACACCAAGCATGTTCAGGTTCGGACCATTGATCACAATAATTCGTTTCATCGCTGCTCCACCCTCTCTGCAAATAACCATCTGCTATTTTAACACAGGCATTGCCGGATTGAGAAGCTTTTTTGCGCTATGCCCCCGCTTGCTCCGGCTCGCGTTTGCGTTCGTCCGTGTACTCCATGGCTACCGTGTAACCAATGAACAGCCCCCATAGCAAAAAGAAACAGAGTTCCGTGATGATTGAATCCCAC
Organism: Paenibacillus sp. PAMC 26794; assembly: GCF_000316035.1. GTDB lineage: Bacteria > Bacillota > Bacilli > Paenibacillales > Paenibacillaceae > Paenibacillus. The sequence continues at coordinate 67,023 of NZ_ANHX01000007.1, read as the reverse complement.
GTTAAACCGTTCAAAGGTTTCATCATCCCCAGTTTTGGTCCTACAAGTATAAAGAGAATCAGCCACCAGACGATTCCATAAACCATGCCGGGTAACGGCCCTTTCAGTTTTCTAATCGTGAACGTGTATAGCAAGGATGCCAAGATGGAAAAGACGATAAAAAACAGCCAGCCTGTCAAATGTCCTGCTGCGGTATATATATATTCATGTTTGAAAAAAGGCTCGGCCAGAAATCCGACAGGTACAATCGTAAAATGCAACAGATAGAATAGCCAATGTAGCCCACCCCAGATAAAACCGGCAAAAAAGCCAAGCTCTAACGCAAAGGAAAATGGCTTCGTGTAGTAGTGTGCTTGACCTTGCCTCTGGGTAGGGCGCCTGCCCTTGTCTTTTTGCTGCCGCTCATTGGGACGTTGACCTTCATCTTGTGATGTATTTTCATGCTTACGTTCTGTCATCGATATTCTCCTTCATTCCGTTGATAATCCCGCATTATGCCTCTAATTTCCGCTCCGATTCTACGAGGTAGTATGTTCAAAACAGGACAATCTTAACAACATCCTTCAAGGTTTGACTCACAAACTAGAAATTGGTCTTAAAATTCGATACAATAGGGTTATTAAACTGCCTTTGATCGCGAAGGCCTAGAACAGAATAGGAAGGTGAATAATTTGCCTCAACAATCCAAGCCTGTCAGCTATGGGGGGCAAGCTGTCATTGAAGGCGTAATGTTCGGTGGGAAACATGTCAACGTTACAGCTGTTCGTAGAAAAGACGGCGAAATTACGTATCTGGAAGTTCCCAAGCAAGACAAGTCCTGGGTCACGAAATTGCGGCGGATTCCTTTATTACGCGGAATTGTCAGCATTATAGATTCAAGTGTCAAAGGTAGCAGACATCTCAATTATTCTGCTGACGCCTATGCTGATGATGAACTGGAACCGGAAGAGAAAGCCAAGCAAAAAGAGAAAGAAGGTTCGGGCTGGAGCCTAAGCATGATCATTGGTGTGACCGCCGTCGCCATCCTTTCATTCCTTTTTGGTAAAGTTGTGCTCACATTGCTTCCTGTTGTTATCGAGAATTTTCTATTCAAAAATGCATTCGACAATCAGTTTTTGCATAATTTACTGGAAGGCGGCATTAAGCTGATCCTGTTACTCGCCTATCTGTGGTTAATCTCACAGACGCCGATGATCAAACGTCTCTTCCAGTATCATGGAGCGGAACACAAAGTAATCAGCGCACATGAAGCTGGTGAAGAACTGACACCGGAGAACGTGCAAAAGTACAGCCGACTGCACTACCGCTGCGGAAGCAGCTTCATTATGTTGACTGTCATTATTGGAGTGTTTCTATACTCCCTCTTCACGTACGATAACCTCTGGGAACGGATGGGCCAGCGTTTGCTGTTGTTGCCTGTTGTACTGGGCATTTCTTTTGAGCTGTTAAAGCTCACGAATTCAGTACGTGATATTCCTGTACTGCGTTATCTTGGATACCCGGGATTGTGGCTGCAATTGCTGACAACAAAAGAACCGACCAACGAACAGGTAGAAGTATCCATTGCTTCGTTTAACCGTATGCGTGAGTTGGATGCCAAGCTTGCCAATGTCTCTGCTATGTCAGAAGTACCTGTTGCAACACTCGATCCTGTGAAAGGGTGAATGATATGAACAAGCAGGCAATCTTATTTTGGACGTTCATCGCACTAGCTGCTGTTGGAGTCTTGACTTGGCTGGGGAACGCTAGTCCATCTAGGATCATAATTCCTCTGGTCGTGTTCGGAGCCGTATTCCTGCTGTACAAATATCCGCCTCGTCGCTGGGCACAAAAAGCCAAATCACCAAAGATTAAGCCATCGGCACGAACCATGGCGAAAGTCAATGCACAGTCCAGTGCCAGAAAGAGCAGCGGCTCTTCAAAGAAACGCAAGGATTATCCTTTCCAAGTGATTCAGGGACAAAAAGGGAAAAGCGATGAAGATATACCGAAATTTCACTAAAAGCTACTGAAACATACAAAAAAGCAGTTCTCCCAACATGCGGAGAATTGCTTTTTTCGCGTTTATACAGGAATCAGAGGGGGAGCTTCTGCCTGTTTCTTGCGCAGTTCTTTTCTTTGTTTGTCCAGCTGTTCACCATACATTTTCGTATTCCACCCATTGAAAAATTCGCTCCCTGCGGTTGCGCCTGATCGATATAAGGCTGTGCTGTCCTGTACCGATAAATGAAATTGCGTTGGTTTAATCCCAAGCGTTGGTATCTTCACTGTACGAAACCGGTTAATCTGTTCGATGTAACGTTCATCATGTGCTGTGAGCATCGTCTCTACAAGGGCCTGAAGCATGCTTAGCGGTCCTTTAATCCGGGCAGGTTCCACTTCCGTCTTACCTACCATTTTGAACCCGACAACCGGAATAACGTCTCCTCCTCGTTCCGAACGATCACCATCGAAGAGCCACAACGGAAAATTGCTAAGCAATCCACCATCCACGACATACACAAACTGATCTTGAAAAGGAAGTCCTTTGGAGAATACTGGTGATTTTCGTATGACTACCGGATCGAAAAAATACGGGATACTGCAACTCATACGTACCGCCTTTGCAACATCCAGCTTCGCAGGGTCAATGCCGAACCTCCGAATATCGTCTGGTAGCACCAGAATGGTCCCATTGGATATATCAGATGCGGTAATAAGCAACTTACCTTGTGGCAAGTCAGCAAATGTGCGAATCCCTTTCTGCTCCAGCATCTTGCGAATCCATGATTCCAGCGCCTCCCCCGAATACAAGCCTTTCTTCAAGAACAGCCTTGCCGCAGGTCCGATCCATCGGGTATTAAATATGGGGGAACGACGCAGCAATGAAACAAAGGGGGTATTCTCAATAATGACTTTCATCTCCTCGGCCCTGTAACCGGCCGCTAGCAGAGCAGCTACAATGGAACCGGATGATGTGCCTGCCACTCGATTAAACTGAATGCCGCAGTCTTGAGCACCCTGTACAGCACCCGCAAGCGATATTCCCTTGACGCCTCCACCTTCAAACACCGCGTTAATTAACACAACAAAACCCCCGTTCTCCAGGCAGCCACGTTTCTACTGCCACTCTATGAGAACAAGGGTTTGTCTTATCACTGTATTGTTAAAATGTTTTATAGACCATAGTAGGCTTTTAATTTGGCAATCAAGCCGAGAGGATTCTTCGTCAGGTATTGTGAACTAAAGAAAATATCCCCTTTAACAGAAGCATACTTCTTGTTGTAGTTCAGCTGATCGATGATCTCCTGAGATGTCTGCCAGCCAATCTCCGGCGTACCTAACTTGTAAGGAGAGTGACCGATATACAATTTTACATTCGTGTTAGCCACTTCATTCGCCCACCAGTCCACGACTTTGTCGTATCGAGCTACGCTCAGTGTCATACTCCAATACACCTGCGGAGCGACATAGTCGATCCACTCCTGATTAATCCATGTCCGCACATCTGCATTCATGCTGTCATACGCGGTTACTCCTGCTTTGGTATCAGAACCTGTCAGATCAACGGATTTGTTACGCCATACACCAAATGGACTAATTCCATATTCAACGTTAGCTTTCACGCTGTGAATGCTCTGACCAAGCTGCTTAACGAACTGATTGATATTGTCCCGACGCCATTCTGCACGGTCTTTAGTGTTTAATGTGTTATAGGTTTTGAAAGCTGCATCATCATTAAAGGTCACGTTGGATGGATAGAAATAATCATCCAGATGTACACCATCAATATCATACTGATTGACCACTTCCATGATTGTATCGATAATATGCTGTCTGGCTTCCGGGATACCCGGGTTAATGTACATTTTGCCGGATGCATTCACAATCCAGTCGGGATGAAGCTTGGAGATGTGGTTTGCAGCCAAGTTCGATGTACTTGCGGAGTTCGTTGCTCTAAACGGATTAAACCAGGCGTGGAACTCCAGGCCCCGTTTGTGTGCTTCCTCAACCATAAACGCGAGGGGATCATAACCTGGATCTTTACCTTGTGTTCCTGTCAATACGCTGTTCCAAGGTACCAGACCTGAAGGATAGATGGCATCCCCATTGGCTCTCACTTGGACAAATACGGCATTAATGCCCATACCTTGCAACGTATCTAGCTGTTTCGTATACTCCTGTTTTTGCTTCTCTACATTTCCCTTGGCACCGGATGTAGGCCAGTCTCCATTCACAGTGGAAATCCAGGCTCCCCGCATCTCTTCAGAAGCTGGTACAGTGCCCGTGCCCCCAGGCTCCGCTGGGGTTACCGGGGTTGGTTCAGGAGTTGGGACTGATTCGTCTCCTGTGTACAGATCAATAGTCTGGGCCGCCTGATTCCAGTTCACCCGAATACCAAGGTTCTCACTGACGAATCGAATGGGTACCATGACCCGACCTTGCTTTAATTCTACCGATGCATCCAGACCAACTACAGCGTTATCCACGGTCGCCTGCTGGCGTCCGCTCGTCATAGAGATGACCGAATCAGATTTCTGAATGGTCACGGTACGCGTAGCCTGAGACCACAGAACAGATGCACCCAGTCCTTCGCTAATAACACGCAGAGGTACCATCGTTACATTTACTTTGGGCAAGATGTAGGGTGATACATCCGATTCCAAACGGTTTCCGTCTAAAAAAATAGCAATTTCCTTCTGCCCGGCTGCTTGTGCCGTCATGCCTGCTGTCTGTAATCCAAGTACAAAAATGAGCAGCAGCATCAATCCTTTACGAACGTTCATTAGTGCAGTCCTCCAAAATCATTATAAATTTGCGGTAAATTCTACTAGTTTAATAGACGCTCTTACCGTTCGTTTAGTTGCGAAAATCACCAAATTATGGTGTGATTGCACACAAAAAAATGCTTCCTGCCATTGAAACGGCAAGAAGCATCCTTTGATCACAGGAATACGATTCATTGTATATCACCATGTGTATTCCGCTGCTGAAACTTAAGACTCCGTATTACTCATGACGTCCTGAAGATTTTTGAGGTCACGCAACCGGCTCTCATCCTGACGGAAGTATTCAACCAAGGACTCAATGCATGTAATGGAATCCCAGCTCAGATGATGTTCAATGCCTTCAACATCATTGTAGATATTTTCTTCCTGAACACCAATCGTTGCCAAAAATTGTTCAAGCAGATGATGGCGCTCCATCAAACGTTTGCCCATCTTTTTGCCTTTTGGCGTAAGCACCAGTCCGCGGTACTTCTCATAGATCAGGTACTCGTCTTTGTCCAGCTTTTGGATCATCTTCGTCACCGATGAAGGATGTACTTCCAGTCCTTCAGCTATATCAGACACACGAGCATAGCCCTTTTCATCAATTAATTTGTATATACGCTCCAAATAATCTTCCATACTGGGCGTTGGCATCTGCTTCCCTCTTTTCTCTCTGACCGGCCCCTATTCGTGCCTGGTCCCTATCTTATAATGATACATGTTATCAATACGCATTGGCAAGTCCTGCACAGTTCGGGGCGCGCTGTTACACAAGTAATTGGCAGGCGTGACTTCTCCCCAAACGAGGCAAACTAAGCAAAGTTCCGCATCGAAAGGAGTGATTTCGTGAGTACAAGTGTAGCCTCAACGCCAGTTCGTAAAGCAAAAGGTACTAAACCCTTTATTCCCGATTTGGTGTATTTTGAACCCGGTGCGTTGGAATATGATAAAGGCAAACGGATTATGGAATGGGTGACATCCAAAAACATCCCTTATCAGATGACCACATCCCATAACCGAATCACAAACTTGCCGGGTGAAACCGAACAAGAAAAATATCGGATGGCAAAGCGTACTCTGGTCGTCGGTGTGCGCAAAACACTCAAGTTTGACCAGTCGAAACCTTCAGCGGAATATGCCATTCCCATCTCTACAGGCTGTATGGGGCACTGCCATTATTGTTATCTTCAGACTACACTTGGTGCGAAACCTTATGTCCGTGTCTATGTCAATACCGAGGAGATCATTCAGGCTGCAAAAGGATACATTGAAGAACGCGCGCCTGAAATCACACGATTTGAAGCTGCCTGTACGTCTGATCCCGTAGGACTCGAGCATATCACGGAAAATTTAAGTGACCTGATTCGTTTTATGGCGGAAGAAGAATATGGACGCTTGCGATTCGTAACCAAATATCATCACGTTGATCCGTTGCTGAACATTAAGCATAACGGCCACACCCGTATCCGGTTTAGTGTCAATTCGGATTACGTCATCAAAAACTTTGAACCGGCTACCTCCAGATTTGAGGAACGCATTGAAGCTGCTGGCAAAATTGCACACGCCGGTTATCCCCTGGGATTCATTATCGCTCCGATTATGTGGTATGAAGGCTGGGAAGAAGGATACTCGGATCTGTTGCAGAAGCTGGCAGATACGCTTCCAGAGGAAGCAACCAAGGATCTTACCTTTGAGATGATCCAGCACCGTTTTACCAAAACGGCCAAAGCAACCATTGAGAAACGTTATCCCAAAACCAAGCTGGAGATGGATATTGAGAAACGTAAGATGAAATGGGGCCGCTGGGGTCAGTACAAGTATGTGTATAAGGATGACCAGCAAGATGCGCTGCGCGAATTCATTACGGAACGGATCTTTGAACATTTTCCACTATCCAATATTGATTACTTCACCTAAACGAAAAACGCGACTGCCCGTAATGATATGCTCGGATAGGCATTCCTAACAAACGATTAAAAAGCAGGTTACATGACCCAGAACGTCTCTGGTAACATGTAGCCTGCTTTGCCATACATAATAAGAATACTTGAATTCAGTTCATCCGTTTAAATAATCATCCAGTCTGGTGTAATCTGCTGCAACCAGATCGTAATCTTCGTCATCTGATCTGTAAAAAGCAATACCCCAAGGAACAACATTAATGCTCCCCCAACTTTCATCATGACATTGGAATACCGTAAAATCCAGCGTGTCGAACCAATGAAAAAGGCCAAAATGAAAAACGGGATTGCAAACCCTGCGGTATAACCTGTAATTAACGCCAACCAGGTTGTGGGCTCACTTGCAGCCATAGCAATGATTGTTGCCAGAATAGGGCCAATACACGGTGACCAGCCTGCTGAGAAACCGATGCCAAATATAAAAGAGCCCAGATAGCCTGCTGGTTTCCATTTCATATCCAACTTGCGTTCCTTCATCAGAAACTGTGGCTTAAACACACCAAGCAAAAATAACCCCATAAGCATAATCAAAATCGCAGACAATTGACGAATCAATTCACGGTTATCATTGAAAAATTGGCCAAACAGTCCGGCACCCAGGCCAAGCGAATAAAATACAGCCGAGAAGCCTAAAATAAACGCCAGCGTATGCGTCATGGTCTTAAAGCGGACTTCGCGCTGATTGCGGTCATCCTTCAATTGTTGCACCGTCATACCTGTAATGTAGGAGAGGTATGATGGATACAGCGGAAGACAACATGGTGATATAAATGAGACTAAACCTGCTACAAAAGCCATCCATACATTAACATCAGGCATGAAGCGGATGTCTCCCTTCCCCGGGCTCACGTGCTTGCTCGTTCAATCGTCAGGCTCGGAACCCTTTTTTTCCAATCATCGTTAGAATCAGCATCATGATCAGCAATAATACAATCGTTGCTCCTGGTGCGAGGTTCCAGATGCCTGCTACGACCAGTCCAAGGACTACGGCAATTTCGCCGATCACCACAGACAAAATAATGGCGGATTTGAAACTTCGGGCCATCAATAGGCTGACCGCTACCGGAATGGTCAATAGCGCTGACACCAGAAGCGCACCGACAATCTTGATCGCTGTGCTGATGACAAGTGCTGTCATCACAGTGATTAACATGTTCAGAATTCTCACAGGCAACCCTGTAACCGCTGCCGCATCTTCCTCAAAGCTGAGCAGGAAAAATTCCTTATGTAACAATGCCACTACAATCACCACGATCAGCGTAACCACACCTACCAGCTTCAGATCCGTAGCGTCTAATGTATATATACTGCCGAACAAATAACTCATGACATCTGCATTATATCCTTTGCCCAGCGTGAAGAACAAGGAAGCAAGAGCCACGCCACCAGACATGATAATGGCAATCGATAATTCGGCGTAACTCTTGTACGCTTTGCGCAACTTCTCAATCGCAAATGAAGCAAGCACGGCAAATATCAAGCCCACCGCAATGGGATACACTTCAATCAGGAATCCAAGTGCAACTCCGGCAATGGTCACATGAGACAAGGTGTCTCCGATCATGGATAACCGCCGTAAGACCAGGAACAGTCCGATTAGCGGAGCGGTAATGCCAATTAGCAACCCCCCCGCCAGCGCACGCTGAAAAAAATCACTCATTAATATTTCCAAAACAAACACGACTCCTTCGGCCTTACTCTAATCTATTGGGCCATAAATACGGCTAGCGTACCTGTGCAGTGGTATGTTGCAGATTGGTCTCAGCACAATCCTGTACCTCATGCGAATGACGGACATGGAAATTAATTTTGCCATTCGTTACCGCAGCTTCAGAACCCAGATAACTCTCCATCCGATCCATATCATGAGACACCATCAGGAAAGTCATGCGGTGATGTTCATGCATATGGGTAATCAGTTCAAAGAAACTGGCCTGTGATTCAGCATCAATACCTACGGTGGGTTCATCCAGAATCAACAGATCCGGGTGATTGATAAGCGCTCGTGCCAAAAATACACGCTGCTGCTGTCCGCCGGACAATTGACCAATTCGTTTGTTCGCCAGATCCTCGATCCGCATGACCTGCATCGCATCCGTGCACTGTTGCTGACATTTGCGAGACATACGACGGAACATGTTTTTGTTATTGTACAAGCCTGACATGACCACTTCACGAACGGTCGCAGGGAACAATGGGTTAAATGCATTCTTTTGTGGAACATACCCGATTCGATCCCAGTCCTTGAACCTGTGGATCGACTGTCCGAATAGTTTGATATCTCCCTGCGCAGGAGGAAGAAGTCCTACCAGCATGCGCAGCAATGTCGTTTTACCCGCCCCATTGGAACCGATAATCCCGACAAAGTCCCGTTCCTGTGCCATAAAATCAAGATTCTCAATCACTCGCTGGTCCCCGTAGGAAAATGATAGTTTCTCGATCTCTATAATTGGATCATGACATAGTGGCATGATTTGCTGCATGGCAAAGCCGCCCTTCATTATATATAAGGATTGCATAGGTCCTAAGAGCCTTCACCGCGAACGGTAAAGACTCTTCGAGCTGAATCCTTCATTCTATCTTATTTTAATGCGATCAGCAGATTTTGCAAATTTTTCTCCATCAGGGTGAAATAATCATCCCCGTTTGTTGCCTGCTCCTTGGTTAATCCCTCAACCGGATTAAGGACCATGGTCTCCACTCCTGCTTCACTTGCCAGTGTTTTCGCCAATTTGTCAGATACCAGCTCTTCGAAGAAAATGTACTTAATGCCTTCATCTTTAACCAGTTTCGCAAGCTTCACAATATCCTGTCCTGTCGGTTCAGCATCCGGGGAGAGTCCCATAATGGCATGCTGGCTTAGTCCATAATCACGCGCAAGGTAGCCGAACGCTTGGTGCGAGACAACAATTTCCTTGTTCGGTACGGTAGCCAACTCATCTGTAAAACGCTGATCCAGCGTCTCAAGCTTCGTACGAAGCGCTTCATAACGTTGTTCGTAACCTGCTTTGTGATCAGGATCTGCCTCGACCAGACTATTTTTGATGTTTTCAGCCATGATCATGGCTGATTTCGGACTAACCCACGTATGTGGATCAATATGATGATCAGCCACATCTTCACTGGTAGCCTCATCTGTGTGTTCATCCGCATGCTCTTCGCCGTGACCATGCCCATCATCACCCTCAGCGGTTAACAGCTTAACACCTTCACTGACAGCAACAGACTTTACCTGTGTATCACTATTCAGCGACTTCAGGAAATTTGGCACCCATCCTTCCAGTCCAGCTCCATTATAGAAAAACAGCTGTGCCTTAGACGTATTAACAATATCCTGACTCTTCGGAGTCCAGTCATGTGGCTCTACTCCCGTTGGCAGCAGGTTAATAACATTGGCATCCTCACCACCGATTGCAGTCGTAAAAGCATATACAGGATAAAATGTCGTCACAACGTTTACCTTGCCTTCCACAATCTTCGCACTATTGGAACTATCCTGCCCACACGCTGACAATACCAGCAAAGTGAGAATAAGCAAACCCATCCACAGTAACTTCATGTTGCCTCTTTTGCTCGTCTTTTCTTTCCGGTTATCCTGAACTTGATGTTGCACTTTATAAAATGTCATTATGATTCACTCCGCATCTCTTAATCGTAAACATTACTGAAAGAATTATAGGTAACCTGAACCCAGTTGTCAAGCTATCTCGTCCTATTCATTCTCTCCCGAAGTACGAAGTTCATAACAGTATATGCTTGTTCTCTTCCCTTAAGATGCGATTTATATCAACAAAAAAAGGGACCCGAATTACATCGGGCCACCTTGAGTCATAATTACGACAGTATTTATATATTTATATTTTTATTTCACTTGTGCGCCATTAGGCATGTTGTCTGGTACTGTAGCAAGTGTAAGCTGGTCGCCATGCGATGCTGCAAGGATCATACCCTGGGACAGTTCACCACGAAGTTTCACCGGTTTGAGGTTGGTCACACAGATGACTTTGCGTCCAACCATCTCTTCTGGCGAATAGAACTTCGCAATTCCAGATACGACCTGGCGCTGCTCATAACCCAGATCGAGCTGCAATTTCAGCAACTTATCCGCTTTTTTGACCGGTTCACAGGCAATGACTTGCGCGACACGCAGTTCAACTTTGGCAAAATCGTCAATCCCGATCTCTTCCGTGCCCTCAGGTGCAGTTACCGGTTCAACAGCTGCCGAAGCTCCAGCATCTGCTTGACTTGCTTCAGGTTGTGCTTTTTGGCCGCCAGTCATGGCTTCGGAGATATAAGCAATTTCCTGTTCGGAATCCAAACGCGGGAAGATTGGATCACCTTTTTGCAAGGCGTTTCCAGCTGGAACCAGACCCCATTGCTTGGCTGAATCCCAAGCCGTGAGTTCGCCTTCCTGAATGCCGAGTTGTGCCCAGATTTTATGAGGAGCACGTGTCAGGAACGGTTGCAACAAGATGGAAGCAATTCGCAAACTTTCGATCAGGTGAGCCATAACGGATGCCAATTCATCGCGTTTTGCTTCATCACGAGCCAGCGCCCATGGCTGCGTCTCATCAATATATTTGTTGGTGCGGCTGACAAACTGGCTGATCGCTGTCAGTGCTACGGAAAACTGCAGGTTTTCCATCGCCTGTTCCACTTTTTCCACTGTAGCATGGCCTGCTTCTTCCAGCAAAGCATCAAACTCCGTTACATTCGAAGCAAACGCCGGGGCTTTGCCTTCAAAATATTTGTCTACCATCGCAACTGTACGGTTCAACAGGTTACCCAGATCGTTCGCGAGGTCAGAGTTGACACGCTCTACGAAGCTCTCCGGTGTGAATGTACCATCGGAACCAAATGGCACTTCACGCAACAGGTAATAACGCAGTGCATCGAGACCGTAACGGTCAATCAGGGTAACCGGATCAACGACATTGCCTTTTGATTTGGACATCTTGCCATCCTTCATCAACAACCAGCCGTGTGCAAACACTTTCTTCGGCAAAGGCAAGTCCAGCGCCATCAACATAATTGGCCAGTAGATCGTATGGAAACGAACAATTTCTTTCCCTACCAGATGAACATCCGCAGGCCAGAACTTGTTATACAGGGATGCATCGGATGAACCGTAGCCCAGTGCTGTAATATAGTTGGACAACGCATCAATCCACACGTAAACTACATGTTTTGGATCGCCTTTAACTTTGACGCCCCATTCAAATGTAGTCCGCGATACGGCCAAATCTTCAAGACCTGGCTTGATGAAGTTGTTGATCATCTCGTTCTTACGGGATTCCGGCTGAATAAAGCCCGGGTTCTCTTCATAATATTTCAACAAACGATCTGCATATTTGCTCATACGGAAGAAATAAGATTCTTCTTTGACCAATTCAACCGGGTGTCCGCTATCCGGGCTCTTGGCCGAGATAATCTCACCCTTCTCATTCTTCTCCACATCCACCAGTTGAGTCTCTGTGTAATACGTCTCATCCGGAATGCTGTACCAGCCTTCGTACTCACCTTTGTAGATATCTCCCTGTTTCAGCAAACGGTCAAAGATATCCTGAACAATGGTTTTGTGACGTTCTTCGGTTGTACGGATAAAGTCGTCATTGGAAATGTCCAACTTGTTCCACAGTTCCTTGATCCCCACAACGATATCGTCAATAAACGCTTGCGGTGTCTGTCCTTTCTCTTGTGCCTTGCGCTCAATCTTCTGGCCATGTTCATCGGTTCCCGTCAGATAATGAGCATCATAACCGCGTAGACGCTTGTAACGAACCATCGCATCTCCCGCCACAGTTGTATACGCATGCCCAATGTGCAATTTGTCACTCGGATAATAAATCGGGGTTGTCAGATAAAATGTTTTTTGGTCAGCCATGAATGATTTCTCCTCCTTCAAATGTTCCTGCTTCATGTGATCCCTTCGTCCAAAACAACTAAAAAAGAACACAAAAAACTCCCGCCCCTATGGGACGAGAGTTGCTCTCACGTGTTACCACCCAAATTCCCCATGTTTTTCGCAAAACACAGGCTCTGTCGGTCCTTCGACCGCCCATTAACGCTGGATCACGCCTCAGCCTTACGACAGCAGCTCTGAAATCACTGTCTGCACGCTCGAAAGAGGTTCCTCCGGGACCATATTCCATCCTCCTCCCAGACCGGTTCTCAGCTCATCCGGCTCTCTGCACTGGGGGTGTGTCTGTACTTATCCCTTCACTGGAAAATCATATAGGAAAAATATACTGAAATGCGGACCCCTTTGTCAAGTGGACAGCATCCTCAAGTCAATCCCGGCCTGCTTCCAGGCCACCCGAATACTTCAGGCTACATGGTTACTCTGATACCATCATGGATTTCTCCGCCTTTGGTGGCACCAGATCTACACCGCCTGGATGAAACGGGTGACATTTGGCAATACGTTTCGCTGTTAACAACGAACCTTTGAGCGCACCGTGCACTTCAATCGCCTCCATGGCGTAAGCCGAACAGCTCGGATAGAACCGACATGTTGGCGGTGTTAATGGAGAGATATAGTTGCGGTACACCCGAATGGGTGCCTGAGCAATTCTGCGCGATAACTTCATGGTCAGTGCTTCCCATGAGCGTGTGTATGTCCCGATGCCGCTTTGGCCGGAGCATGCTCTGCACAGTCCTTACAATATCCAAACACCTCGAACTTGTGGTCTACAACCTGAAATTGCTCAGGCGCATCCGCAAGCTGCATCGGGCAAAAAATAATAGGATATGTCTTCTGACACTTCAGACAGATCATATGATGGTGATGATGATCTTCACTACAGTGCGCTTTGAATTTAACGCCATCTTCGAAGATGACCTGTTCCAGTACACCCAGTTCCTGCATCACCCGCAAATTCCGATATACTGTGTCAAAACTCAGTCCGCTGTAAGTCTTACCCATATATTCATAGACGTCCTTGGGTGTAAGATACCCCGGAGACTCGGCAAATAACCGGGCCAGTGTTTTCCGCTGATCGGTAATGCGAAGCCCCTGTGAGGACATGGTCGAAATAATCTGTTCTGTCGACAGCATGATCTAAAGCACCTCCTGTCATACGAGCATTTTGCCTCTTCTGTATACATCTAATAATGCATCAAATTACGATTAGAGTCAACGAAGACACCGGGTTAGGTCATTCCAACATCACATAAAAAGGACTCCATGCACATGCATTGCCATTAGTCTAGCTTGAGCTAATGACATTACATTTTGATGGAGTCCCTTCCTGACGGTTCAGATGATCAATCGTTCGGGCGACTTTTGGGGTGAACGGGTATATATGATATAAGCTTTCACTCCAAACCGTCCGTGCATGTTCATGGTATTACTTTTCAGCCGGAAGCGGCGTGAACAGCAGGTTAACAGGCAAGTTACTTCCTGGTGCCGCCGAGAAGAGAATGGTTACACTCTCGCCGTACGAACCTGTGCGATACATTACGCTTTGCTCATTAGGTGCAGTTACAGATTTACCTGTGGAAATCTGAACGACCTGTCCATTCACGAGTGCCACACCTGAATATCTGCCTCCACGAGGGTTGAATGAAATCAACGTGCGCGGAGCAACATTATTCAATGTAATTTTGTACAATACACCGAAGTTACCTGCGTTGGACGCTTCAGTGAAAGCCATAGGGTCCGTTCCTACAAGGTTTGGATCACTTGCATTGTCTCCAAGTGGAAGACGTGCAGGTTTCGACCCTACTTCTTGATCATACGTAATGATCCGTGTTGCATTTGGATAGGTACCACGGTTGTGAACTCCATCACGATCCAGAACCGGCAGGCTCGATAACACTTCCATCGGGTCCTTGTTTTCTTCGATCATGATAACGTTGTAATCCAATTCATAGTCACTGAATACATCCGAATACAAGGAAATGACTTGTCCCTGTTTCATCGGAAGAACGCTCAGATCATTAAGAATCAGCTTGCTTTCTCCTGGCTGGATGTACACTTTCTTTTGTCCGGTACCATTCTGCATGGACTGGAACCAACGGTCAATCGACAACTTTCCAGCTACCGTTGCAAAAGGAGACGGTCCTGCAAAACCCATGTTTTGCTGGTCAATGGACGCCGTGTATGCATTGTTGTTTGTCGCTACAACATACATTTTTACGCTTTTGCCCGTGTTGTTCACATGGTGAATCATGAAGCGTGTCTGTCCAAAGGAAGATTCCTTGTACACAATGCCTTCCGTATTCACGGTTTCCGGGCTGTTACTGCGGATCAGCAGACTTGGTTCATCATAATAAGTGAAAGGTACTTTCTCCAATGCCGGTACTCCACCACCGTCAAAAGTGAACTTTTCACCGACTGGTGTGAACAATTGATTGAAGTCAGTCACACTATAAAGTGTTTCTCCCGTAATATTGATCATCTTGGTATAGCTATCGCTAGCACCATGTTTATCGGTAACTGTAATCGTTACGGTCTTCGGTCCTGGAACAAAGAATGCAAGTGCATTGTTATCCCATTCTGTTTTTACAATTGCATTCTCATCATCTGTGCTTTGATCAATATAAGTGATTTTCTCACCCATTTTGTATTCTTCTTTATCTGTCGTAAACATCGCGACAGGTGGCAGATTCGGTCTTTCAACCTTAATCGTAACCGAATACGGATCGCTCCACTGACCACTTGAATCCTGGACCGCATAGGTTACTGTGTATACACCTGGTTGGTCGAATGAATCCTGACGGCCTGTCCAACGCTCATCTACAATGCTGAGTCCCTTGGGAGAGCTGGATCTGGTTGTGTAGGTTACCTGGTCTCCGGCAAAGACCTCTTTTTGTACCGTGAAGCTTGCCACCGGTTTGGTACTCAGATTCAATACAACCGTTTTGGCAGATTGATTTACTTTATACGTAATGTCCAGAGCCTGTGTAATTGAAGTCAACGGCACCATGAACGTATTTTTTTGTTGATAAGCCGCGCCCTTCATCGTTCTGGACACACCATTAACGGTATAGATCTTGCTGTTTGTTTTGAAACGCAGCTCATCTTCACCACTAATAATGATCGTTTCTTTAGTTGTGTTATCATATTTGACATCATAGCCAACCCGATCAACGAGAGCACGGATCGCTACATAGGATACACCATTTTTAACAGCCATCGGCTGTCCAGCAAGATACGTCTTGCCATCTTGCATCATTTTATTACTGTTCATATAAAGAGTGAGGTCTCCACCCCTGCCTCCAGCAACAGATGAACCGCCTGTAGATGGTTGCTCCACTTCTACTGGTGCAGGTGCTGGTGTTTCCTCAGCCGTACCTTCTTCGTCCGTAGGTTCAATTACCGGCTCAACAGGAGTCGCGTCTGTTCCTGTAGGAACATCTGTCTCAGGGTTCACTTCTTCAGTTGTTTCATTATTTGATGTTGGAGTGTTTGTTCCGGATTTCACTTCGGATTCCGCGATGGTCTGTTCTTTCTTCACAACCTCCACGGATTTAACTTTGGCTGTATTCACTGATGTAGTATCGCTCTGATCTGCTGATTGTGCATTGGCAGGAATCACTGCAAACGCCTGAAACACAGCAAAAGCGGTAAGTATGGACAATTTCTTCTTCAAATTCATTCTTTGTCTTTGGCTCCTTCTGCTCCCATTTTATAAATATCCCCCTCAAAAAGTCATATTATTAGACGCTTGGAACCGGGAAAAGTTGCTAAAAAGTTAAGAGGAGAATTGTAAACTTTTAATAGAAGGAAAATACTATGAAAATAGTTATCTATCAATTATCTTTTTAGCATTCATATCCCAAAATTAACCAATAGAAAATTCCAACAAAAAAATCTCTCCGGGAGATGGTCAATCAGCACCATATCGCAGAGAGATGTAAGGATTGAATAGGTCTAGCGCAAACGGACAGGCAGACTTCCGGTTGGCTGCAGTCCACCGGTTAACACATGGGACAGTACCCGAACAACTGCAGGTGTATTCTCATACGTACACACATAACTTCCCGGCCTCGAAATCTCCAGCAGATCATATGGATTGCGCAGAGCAATTACAATCAGCGAATGATTCTTACTAAGCTTTTCAACCAAATACTGTTGCCCTTTCGGAAGATGACCTGCCGATGTGTACGTACATACGATAACTTGTTCACTATCTGACACATCAGCCAATATCCGATCTGCTTCATCATAAGTGGGCTGAGTTGTAATGATGTGCTCACGAACTCTGCCTCGCAACTGCGATAGCGCAATACCCAGCGATTCTGTATGAGACCACGGTTCATCCACCTCTGTCCGTTGCACAACCTCAGGCCAGATGACATACACGTCCTTCTCTGGGTCCAACGGCAGCAGCCCATCATTATGAACGATGGTAATACTGCTTGATGCAATCTTGAACAGCGTCGATTCGTTTGGTTCACCGGGATCACTAGGTTCAGTGGATTCAGTACAATCAACAGGTTCAACATCTCCTGCTTCGACCGTTTCACTCGTTTTTGGCGAAACAAGATGATCTTTCTGCTGCCCGCAGCGCTTTCTTTTCCATGTCATAATGCGTTCCACCGCTTGATGAATAACCTCTTCCGGAATGCGCCCCGTTCGAACTGCATCCACAATGGCTTCCAGCGCAGCAACCTGATCTTGCAAGGTATGACTCACCAGAATCAGATCTGCTCCTGCTTCCACAGCACGAACGGCAGCTTCAGCTACCCCATATGGCTTGGATATTGCATGCATTTCAAGACAGTCTGTAATAATAATGCCTTCAAAACCCATTTCCTCACGTAGCAGACCCGTTAACACCTTATGCGACAACGTTGCCGGAATGGGCTCGGGCTCAATCGAAGGGAACATCACATGAGCTGTCATAATAGCATCAACTCCGGCCTCAATCGCCTTGCGGAACGGTAACAACTCCATCTGTTCCAGCCTGTTTCGATCATGAGGTACCGTAACCATACCAAGATGAGAATCTACGGCGGTATCTCCGTGTCCCGGAAAATGTTTGGCAGTAGCAGCTATGCCCTGTGATTGATATCCAGTGATGGCTGCTACGCCATGAGCGGCCACACTTTCAGCATGTTCACCATACGAACGCACACCGATCACCGGGTTAAGCGGGTTGTTATTCACGTCGACTACCGGCGCAAGGTTCATATCAATACCGATGCTTTTTAACTCACGACCCAGAATTTGAGCACACTCCAGGGTATATTCCGGATTGCCTGTCGCACCAAGTGCCATATTACCCGGCACTTGGGTCATTCCCTCTTGGTCAATCCGTGCAACCATGCCACCTTCCTGGTCCACCGAAATCATGAGTGGTAGGGCCCCCGCTTCAGCCGCCATATCTTGCAGTTCGGCGGACAGCCGTGTCAATTGATCTACACTTTCGACATTGCGCCGGAAATAAATGACACCTCCGACGTGATAGTCACGGATTAAGCGAGTAATCTGTTCATCTGCGTGCTGACCGTGAAATCCACACATCAACAATTGGCCTACCTTTTGCTCCAATGTCAGATCATTCAAGGGTTTCATTCGACCTCTCCTCCCCGTTTCCCTTGCCACTACGAACCCAATCGTTTACTCTGCCTGTACTCGGAGGGTTTCATGTGGAAGTGTTTATGAAACACCTTGGAGAAGTAACGGCGCTCCTTGAAACCTGTTGCTTCCCCAATCGCTGTAATGCTCCATTCGGTTGTACTCAACAATAAAGCGGCACTTTCCATCCGTTTCTGCGTCATGTATTCTACAAAAGTAACACCCATTTGAGTTTTAAATAGCTGGCAGAAGTATCCCGGGCTGATTCCGAGCCAATCGGAGACTTCATCTATTCCCAAGTCCTGTTGCAGTCGTGCATCCATATACTCACATGCAGACAGAATCAGTTCCGATACAGAAGGACGTGGCTGCGTTTGTTTGCCCTGACAGGCATGGGTAACGACCTCTGCAAGTTCAAGGAGTTCCCTCATGGATACGGCCCCTTGCAGTGCATTCCAATAACTCACTTCGTGCTCTTCAGCGATGGCCTGTACTTCACGCAGTTCCCGAAGCATGTGTACAAGCATAAACCGAAGATTGGTTTCATCTATCTTGCTGAAGGATTGCCCTGAATTCCCCATTTGCTGTTTAAACCGATCCAATACATCGCGTAACCCCTGCTTGTTCCCTTGCCGAATCCACCGAGTGACAAGCTCCAGATCTTCTCTTGTAATCCATGAGTTAGCCCCTTTGGAGGCCGTATGATCATGCGATAAGGTGGTTTCGGGACAACTCGCCTTCAGCACCTTGTCTTCACTCTCCGAATGGGACATCAGTATTTTTTGACAATGCCGGTATCGCTCCAGAATTTGACTTTCCAGGTTCACGGGCACATCATCCTGAACAACCCTGACCTTCACACTTGAATCCAAGGACAATATCGCATTTAATTCGAGACACAGTTGATGGGCCAGTTCCTCTGAGCGACGTTTCCACTCACCTGATGCCTCCAGCAGGATGCACCACTCCCCTTTGCGGGTCGAAAGAATCTGACAGTCATCCATAGTTCTCTCTGTCACTTCCCTAAGTCCGGAACTTACGGTCTCATGCCATCGTTGATGCTGAAGCTCGGCCCAGCCGATAGAATGGCGAAAATAACCGACCGCATCCACCAGACACAACGTATACGGTGCAGAAGTTGTTATGAATTCAGGAATAGAGGCAGGATAGGCAATCTTCAACGGTGCTTCTCCTCGCAACAGGTCAATCAACTGTTTGTGTCTGATCCAGCTTTCCATCTCTTGGCTGCGATAACGTTGCGATTCGTTTTCCAGACGTCTCTTCTGGATCTGCCCGGCAAGCTCACGCAGTTTATGTTCCAGATTCAAATAATCAATTGGCTTACATATGTATTCATGTACATTATATTTGATAGCGGTTCGAGCATATTCAAATTGCTGATACCCGGTCAGCAAAATAATTTCACACGTTTCACCCTGCTCACGCAGTAAACGAATAAGTTCCAATCCATCCATAGACGGCATCCGAATATCGCACAAGAGAATGTCTGGATGACTTTCTGTTACTTTCCCCAGCGCTTCTACACCGCTTCTCGCTGTACCTGTGATTTCAATCCCCATCTCTTCCCAGGGTAAAATGAAGTTCAGATTCTCCAGAATCGGCAGCTCATCGTCAACCAGCATTGCAGTCAGATTCATACGACTTCCTCCTGCTCATATAATGGAATGATGCATCGAATAACTGTGCCATACCCCGGTGCTGAACATATAAATATGCCATACCCGGCCCCGTATTGAATACGGATTCGATCTGCCACACTTCGTAATCCCAATCCCCTGCGTTCCGTTATGGACGATAATGATTCCGCCCCTTCAACGAGCATATCTTCCGGCGGATCTTCTGCCATATACTCAAATCGTGCGAGCATTTCCTGGGGAATACCGATCCCATTATCCTCAACACATAACACCAGATAATCCCGTTCTGCATATGCGCTTATCCGCAGTACACCTGGATAGGTGATCGCCTCAAACCCATGTTGAATACTATTTTCCACCAGAGGCTGGAGGGTAAGCTTAAGCAGAATTGAGCTGTATAGATGGGGTGCAATGTCAATCTCATAGGTGAACAAATCACTGAATCTGTACTGTTGAATCTCCAGATAACTCTGCAAATGCCTGATTTCCTCACCCAGCGGAATCTCCTCCTGATCCTGAATGCTGATACGAAGCATATTGCCAAGTCTGGTCACCATCTCGCTTACTTTGCGGCCCTCCCCTCGCAGCGCTAATCCATTAATGGATTCCAATGTGTTAAACAGAAAATGAGGTTTGATCTGGGCCTGTAGTACACGCAGTTCCGCTTGGGCCTTCTGCTCTTGCTCTGCCCGAACACGACGGAATAATCCCCCGATCCGATCCAATAGTTCATTGAACCCTTGCGCAAGCAGCTGCATTTCATCGAATCCTTTTCCTTCCACCCTCGCATTAAAGTCACCATCATCCACACGACGCATAAACCTTACAAGTACAGCAATGTTACCCGTAATGCGATTCATGAAAAAAAGATTAAAGATCATCGCTGCGAGCAGGCATGACAGAATAATAATGACGGACCAACCCGCGAAGGCATTCGTTTCCGCAGATAAGGCTTCCCATGAAGTCACACTGACGAGACTCCAGTTATAGTTCTTTAGATGATATTGCGAAATGATGCTCTCTTTGCCGTCAAAGACCGTTCTGACACTGCTAAAACCGGGACCGTACCTGCCCGATTCAGCACCAAGATTTTGCATGTTCTCACCGTTATATATCCCTGCAGGATCATAAACGATCAGCCCTTCTTCGTTAATTAACAGGAACGACGTATCCTGTGCCGAATCGCTGATTTGCAGGTGACGGAAGATCCGGTCGATCTCTCCTTTTTTGATCTGAACAACAAGCACGCCGATATTTTGAAAATAACTGAGTTCTTTGACCAGTCTGATCTGGGTAAAGACAGGTTCTACCCCGGTTAATTCGGGATATTCCAGAGGTGCGAGCCATTTAGGCACGCCATTGAGTTGCTGAATTTCGTTAAACAAGGGATGCACTTTGAATTGCTGAAAAGGAAGGGCTTGAAAGTTTTCTTTGGTGAAAATGGAGACAATCTGGTTGTTCTCGGACGAACGCAAATCATATAAAAAGGCATAACTGATGAACGGATAGTTATATAGAAGGGAACGAAAATTGCGCTGGCTGGCATTCAGGGATAACTGATTACCGGTTCCCAGATCCTGCTTGGTCGGATCTTTGGCGTTCAACGCCATTTGAAAAACCGATGTAGCTATCCCGTTGTCGGTCACATTGTTGATCTGCTGAAATACATTCTCGATATTGTAGCTGATGGCCTGAAGCGCATACTCGGCCTGTTGATTGTATTTTTTCTCAATCGTATGTGATGTGACCAGAAACATGCCAATGCCCAGCGCACACATCGGTACAATAATCAGCAACAGAAATGCCAAGGCCAGCTTCATTCGCAAGTTCATATCCCGTTCTCCCTATTCACTGGTTCATGGTATTAACCTTTGACACCACCTGCAGTTACTCCTTCTATAATTTTCTCCTGGAGTATAGCGTAGATCACAAGTACAGGTACAACACTGTATACAATACCTGCCGACATCTGGGCATAGTTCATCTGATATTGATCCCGAAACTGGACCATGCCCACTGGCAGCGTACGCAATTTATCGGTGGATAAGAAATAGTTGGCGAGTAAAAATTCGTTCCAGTTGCCGAGGAAATTAACGATAAAAACCGTAACGATGGCTGGAACTGTAAGAGGTATCACTATTTTAGCAAAGATACCCGAGGCCCTCAAGCCGTCCATGACCGCCGCTTCCTCAATTTCTCCAGGCAGAGAACGCATAAAAGCCGCCAGTATAATAATTGTAAACGGGATCGCATTGGCCACATAGGGCACGATCAATGCCAGATGTGTATCCAATATGCCCATTTTGCGTACAAGCAGATAGATCGGCAGCATAAGTGCATTGTTGGGAATAAGCATGCCTGCCAGAATCAGGCTGTACAGAAACAGGCTCCATCTCCGGTGTCTCATCCGGGTTACCGCAAAAGCAAACATGGCACCGAGCACAATCGTACACGCCGAGGATAGAACCGAAATGTACAGGCTATTCCAGAAATACGTGCCAATCTTGGCATTCACCCAAGCCTCCACGTAATTGTTAAACTCCCATGTTGTAGGTAAACCGAATGGATTCAAGGCGATTTCATTGTTATCCTGCTTAAATGAAGAGAAAATTACAAATAAAAAGGGAAACAAAATCGCGATCAAGTACAACATTAACAACACATGAGGTATACTACTTTTTATGCTTTTCGGCATCAATATTCCACCTTCTCGCTCCGCCTCGCTACCAGCAGTTGATACACCGCAGTGAGCACAAGCGTCAGAGCAAAGATCAGCACTGCAATGGTATTGCCATAGCCATATTTGAAGTTGGTAATCGCGTATTTAATCATGTATGTGGCCAGAACCTCGGTGGACCCAGCGGGCCCACCTTTGGTCATGACAATCACGATGTCAGCTGCTTTCATGGCACCTGCAATGGACAACATGATCACCACTGAAATGATCGGTAGGATCAGCGGCAACGTAATTCGCATTGCACGTTGTACCGCCGTTGCCCCATCAATCGCAGCCGCTTCATCCAGATCACGGGGAATCGCCAGTATGGCCGCCAGCACCATGACAATGTAGAATCCCGTCCACTGCCAGGCATTGGTCACCAAAATGGACAACATGGCAAATCGATTATCCGATAACCAGTAGATTGGATCGATGCCCAGCACATGAAGCATTTTGTTTAATAGCCCGATATTGGGCTCATAGATGAATCCCCATAAAATACCGATAACGGCTGTCGACATGATGGATGGTAAAAAAACAGCGGTTTTATACAGACCTTTTAGCCTTTTCACATTGGCAATCAGAAGCGAGAACAGGACGATCAGGGGTACCTGAATCAGTACCGAAAATCCGATGAAAAAGCCGTTATTCCGTGTGGAAATCCAAAATCGTTCATCGGTCAGTGCCTTCACATAGTTGGATAAGCCCACAAAACGTGGCTCAGCGGATACCCCATTCCAACTCGTCAGACTGTAATATAAGGAGCTGCCAATAGGATATAGGAAGAACATCACAAACAGAATTAGGGCCGGCATTACAAACAGCGTATAGATTAACGGGCTGCGGAGTGAAGTATTCATGGTCAGCCTCCTTCAGTCACTTCAACGATCGCAGTTTCAACTTGGATTGATTTATTCCACGGAAGCGTTTGCTTCCTCCTGCACCTTTTGCAGCTCTTCTGCCATTTTCTCTGGCGTGGTCTGCCCACCAATCAACTTCTGGATTTGCAAATTGCTGATTTCTGTCGTCACATAAGCCTGAACGAGTGCATCAAATGCCGGGAACGATGTCTTGGACGCATTAAGCACGGCCACAATTTCTTTCATCAGATCATCGGTAATACTGTCGGTCAGCACTTTCTCATCCAGCTTCATCGCAGGCAACACGCCATCTTCCACAAGACCACGGATCTGCATATCTTCATTGTAGAAATTTTTGATAAAGGCCTTAACTGCTTCCAGCTTCTGCGGGTCATCCGCCACCGCTGCCGAGAATCCGTATCCATTGTTCACATCCCGCATCAAAGACGTCTGATCACCTGCGCCGTTCTCTACCGGAGGCATATTGAAGAATCCAACCTTGCCAATGAGCGATTCACCGCTCTGACCTTCTTTGAATACAGATGATTTCCATGTTCCGTCATACATTAATACCGCTTCTCCGCTTGTAAATTGCGTGGTATATTCGGCATACTCGAAGCCCAGTTCACCTTTTTTGAAATAACCCTTATCAACCCATTCCTTATGTTTGGCAAAACCTTGCACAACACCCGGGTCGGTCCACTTCGCTTCACCTGTTGCAAACTTTGCGGTAATCTCCGGCCCGGCATATCGGGACCACAGGTGGTTGGTTAACATGAGCGGCACCCAGCCTGCCTTGGATGCGGAAGCAAGCGGCACTTTGCCATCGGCCTTGATCTCTGCCAGTATATTGTCCAGTTCAGCCATGGTAGTTGGTGCTTTCCATCCTTTTTGTTCGAAGTACTCTTTATTATAGAAAAAGCCTTCGCCCGAACCGCCAATCGGCAGTCCATATACTTTGCCTTCATACGTAAACGGTTCAAGGGATGTAAACTGGTCTTGAATGCCCAACTCTTGCAGGATTGGGGTCAGATCAAGCAGCATACCTTCCTTGGCATAAACTTTGGAATCCGGGCTACCGAACAGTTCAAATATATCCGGCGGGTTACCTGCCGCCATCTCTCCCCGAAGCTTTTCCTTACGATTCACATCGGATTCGACACCATCCAGCGTAAAGGTCAGATTGGGTACCTCTCCCTCAACTTTGTCCACTACATCCTGGAGAATGGCCAGTCTTTTCTGTTTGTCGGCTCCCACCTGTGTGTGGCGGAGAAGCATTTCAACCGGTTCCTTACTTGTTTCCTCCACAGGTGTATTGCTTGCACCTTGCTGTGGCTCGTTACTTGAGCTTGCACATCCCGCCAAAGTCCATGAAGTGATAAGCAATAATGAAAGCAGTAATGTCATTCCTTTTTTCATCTGGTTGACCCTCCTCAAGATATTGAGCATTTGGCTTTACACTCTGATTATAAAAAGCCGGAGCTTACATTGTAAGGCTGACAATTCATCAATGGAGGGATAAAATCCTTCACTGGACAAAAAACAGCCCCTGCGAAACATGTTCGCAAGGACTGCTTGGTTGATTGTTTTTACTATATATAAAGGTTAGATCACTTACCGGAACAAGCCACGCCAGCCGTTTCCTGGCGACCTTGTTCGATCAGGCGATACGCCCGCTCCACTTCTTCTTCACTTGGCGAAGGAACACCATCCAGTGGATATACTTTGCCGAGCGCCTCCCATTTGTAGATCCCCATCTGATGGTATGGAAGAATTTCGAACTTCTCGACGCCATTTAATGTTCCAATAAACCGTCCGAGGTTAAGCAGATCCTCTTCCTCGTTATGAATACCAGGCACATACACGTGGCGTATCCACATTTTCCGACCTTGCTCCGATAACCACTTGGCCGTTTTCAACGTTCTCTCGTTGGATTTTCCTGTCAACTTGATGTGTTTCTCATCATCAATATGTTTGAGGTCCAGCAGAACCAGGTCTGTGTGATCCAACAGATCGTGAATCCGTTCCGGTTCGTTGAATCCGTTGCTGTCTAGTGTCGTATGCAATCCCCAGCGCCGCTTCACTTCCTTGAAGATTTCGGCTACAAAGTGAGCCTGTAACGTTGGTTCTCCACCAGATATCGTGAGCCCGCCTCCGGAGCTGCGGTAGTAAGACAGGTAAGGCTCAATTTCAGCCAGTACCTCCTCAAGCGTCATTTCTTTTCCACCATCCAGCGCCCATGTATCAGGGTTGTGGCAATATTGACACTTGAGTAGACATCCTTGCATAAAAAGCACGAAGCGGATGCCTGGGCCGTCAACCGTCCCGAAAGTTTCGAGTGAATGAATATGTCCTTTAACCATGCTGCCTCTTCCTTTCTGTATCCGCATCCGCTGTGCGTTTAATATGATTTGGAATGCCTTGCTCTAGCGGTCTTATACTTGCAAATTACTTACATCGAACCATGGAACGTACGGTTGATGACATCCAACTGTTGTTCACGAGTCAATTTAATGAAGTTAACGGCATATCCGGATACCCGTATAGTCAGTTGTGGATAGTTTTCCGGGTGATCCATCGCATCAATCAGTTGCTGACGATCAAATACGTTAACGTTCAGGTGATGAGCGTTTTGACCGAAGTAACCATCCATCATCGCAGTCAGATTGGATTTACGTGTAGTCTCCTCTTTACCCAATGCTTTTGGCACGATGGAGAAGGTATTGGAAATACCGTCAAGACTGTGTTCATAAGGCAATTTGGCTACAGAGCCAAGGGATGCCAGTGCACCTTTTTTGTCACGACCATGCATTGGGTTCGCACCTGGAGCAAATGGTTCACCTGCTTTACGACCATCCGGTGTAGTCCCTGTTTTCTTACCATATACCACGTTGGAAGTGATCGTCAGAACGGATTGCGTTGGCACTGCGTTACGGTAAGCTTTGTGCTTGCGAATCATACCCATGAAGTTCTCGACCAGTTCAACAGCAATGCTGTCTACGCTGTCTTCATTGTTACCGTAACAAGGGAAGTCTCCTTCGATTTCGAAATCAACAGCGATGCCTTGTTCGTTACGAATTGGTTTTACTTTGGCATATTTGATCGCACTCAGTGAATCTGCTGTAACCGACAGACCAGCGATACCGCAAGCCATCGTACGTACAATGTCACGGTCATGCAATGCCATTTCGATACGCTCATAGCTGTATTTATCGTGCATGTAGTGAATGACGTTCAGGGTGTTCATATACAGCTTCGCGAGCCACTCCATCATTGGTTTGAAGCGTTTCATAACCTCATTGTAATCCAGTACTTCGCTAGTGATGGCAGGATACTCAGGTCCAACTTGTGCTCCGGATTTCTCATCACGACCACCGTTGATCGCATACAGGAGAGCTTTAGCCAGGTTGGCACGAGCGCCGAAGAATTGCATTTGTTTCCCGATCTTCATAGCCGACACACAGCATGCAATACCGTAATCGTCACCGTAGATTGGACGCATCAGATCATCATTTTCATACTGGATTGAGCTGGTTTCGATGGATACTTTGCTGCAATAATCTTTGAAAGCTTCTGGAAGTTTCGTGGACCAGAGAACAGTCAGGTTCGGTTCTGGTGCAGGACCCAAGTTGTGCAGCGTATGCAGGAAACGGAAGCTGTTTTTGGTTACACGTGTTTCACCATTCACAGACATACCACCGATGGACTCAGTCACCCATGTTGGATCTCCACTGAACAGTTCGTTGTAATCCGGTGTACGCAGGAATTTGACAATCCGCAGTTTCATTACGAAATGGTCAACCAATTCCTGAGCCTGTTCTTCGGACAAAATACCTTCTTGCAGGTCACGTTCAATGTAGATATCCAGGAAAGAAGATACACGTCCCAGTGACATCGCAGCACCGTTCTGTTCTTTGATCGCAGCGAGATAACCAAAGTACAACCATTGGAACGCTTCTTTTGCTGTTGTCGCTGGCAAGGAAATATCGAACCCGTGCATATCGCCCAATTGCTTCAATTCTTGCAATGCACGAATCTGTTCAGACAATTCTTCCCGCAGACGAATGACATCTTCATCAATAACATCAACTTCGAGTGCATTCAGTTCACCTTTTTTGTTACGAATCAGGAAATCTACCCCGTACAAAGCTACACGACGATAGTCACCGATGATCCGGCCACGGCCGTAAGCATCTGGAAGACCTGTAATAATCCCTGCTTTACGCGCTGCACGCATATCGGAAGTATAAGCATCGAATACACCTTGGTTGTGTGTTTTGCGAATGTTTGTAAATATATCAATGACGCCCTGTGGCATTTCAAAGCCATATGCCTCACATGCGTCAATCATCATGCGGATTCCGCCTGTTGGTTGAATGGAACGTTTGAACGGAGCATCGGTCTGAACGCCGACAATCTGCTCTTTGGATTGATCCAGATAACCGGGTTGGTGAGAAATAATAGTCCCTGGTGTGTTCACGTCAACGTCAAGGACACCGCCGTTATCCCGTTCTTTTTTGGTCAGATCAGATACGATATCCCACAATTCTTTGGTATTCTGGGTTGCACCTGCGAGAAATGCTTCGTCGCCGTAATACGGAGACAAGTTGTGTGCCAGAAAATCATTCACATCTACGGATTTGGTCCATGTTCCTTTGGTAAAGTTTCTCCAGCCTGTTTGTTGTTTGACATCTTTTTCAATCACCGACATCTTAATCCCTCCACTAATTTGGATTTCTGGACACATAACATCTTGCTTCATTCGTAGCATTGTGTGCCCAGAGCCGCGATTAATGTGAATTGTTTCACATAAACCGGAACATGTTCTCTCTACTTGGGAACCGGAACCGCGGGATGAATGTTTTTCTTACATTTTCAGTATACGACTTGGGGCTTTCATCATCTGTGATTTTTGTCACAAAGTCAGTGAACTAACTCACTCCACCTGCGCTGTGTCCCATTGAACCCTGTAAATTCACACTTAGCCACTGCGCGGGCAGAACAACTTCCGATCGCTGTTATCCCCGGATTTTTTCAATTTTATTTTTCAAAGGGTGAAATCCGGGGATAAAGGCGAACGCTCCGCTTCTTCAGTTTTTTCTGCCCACTCCGTTATTGTGTGAACATCTGGCTCAATCGGCCACATCACGGATTCCGTGTAACCTCTTTAAGAGCCATTGCTCCTCTAGGCTCGGAGCACATCAAATCTTAGAATAAATCCTGAAAAACAGATGCTTCGCTCTTCTGTCTTTCTGCCCTCTCGTTATTGTGTGAAAGACGGCAATCGGGGCTCCCCTTTCGGGGAACCCTGATCTTCTTGCCGTAATGCATTCTCTTCGTTCTAGATTTATTATTCAAACTTTCCGTAGAAAGCGTTGCGGTATACATCAGCCAGTTCAGTTACCAGAGGCAACTTCGGATTAGCGGTTGTACATTGGTCTTCGAAGGCACGGTCTGCCAGATAATCGACATGTGCTTCAAAGTCTTTGGCATCAAATCCGATTTCCTGGAACGATTCTTCAATTCCCAGTGTTTTGTTCAGATTACGGATGGCATTGATGAGACTGGTTACCCCTTCTTCTGTTGTGCGAGCAGGCAATCCCAAGATACGGGCAATTTCGGCATATCGCTCATCGGCTACAAAGTGCGAATATTTCGGGAACGATGCGAATTTGGTCGGTTTTTTCGCGTTGTAACGAATAACGTGCGGCATCAGGATCGCATTGGTGCGTCCGTGTGCGGTGTGATACTGACCGCCCCATTTATGCGCCAAGCTGTGGTTAATGCCCAGGAATGCGTTGGCAAACGCCATACCGGCAATCGTGGAAGCATTATGCATTTTTTCACGTGCCAGTTTGTCGCCTTGCAGTGCAGATTGCTCCAGGTATTGGAACACCAGTTGAATTGCTTTGATCGCAAGTCCATCTGTGTAGTCATTTGCCATAACAGACACATAAGCTTCAATCGCATGAGTCAGTACGTCCATACCTGTATCCGCTACAGCCGTTTTAGGCAGGGAGTATACAAACTCCGGATCGACAATCGCTACGTCTGGTGTCAGCTCATAATCGGCCAATGGATATTTGGTGTTACCTTGATTTTTATCTGTGATAACCGCGAACGATGTCACTTCAGAACCTGTACCAGAAGTTGTTGGAATCGCTACAAATTTCGCTTTTACGCCGAGACGTGGATATTTGTAGATCCGTTTGCGAATATCCATGAATTTTTGTTTCAGATCGTTGAAGTCCGTGTCCGGATATTCATAGAACAACCACATGGCTTTTGCAGCATCCATCGGTGATCCACCGCCGAGTGCGATAATGCAGTCTGGTTGGAAGCGGCGCATCATTTCCGTTCCGCGATCTACTGTCGTTGTGGACGGATCAGGCTCTACATCGGAGAACACTTCGATCGCTACCGGAATTTGGCGTTGACGCAGATAATGTTCTACCTTTTCCACATAACCTAGTTTCACCATCATGGCATCCGTAATAATCGCAACACGTGTGATGTCAGGCATTTTGGCAAGATACTGCGTTGCGCCTTTTTCGAAGTAGACTTTGTTCGGCACTTTGAACCATTGCATATTCACGGTACGGCGAGCCACCCTTTTCACATTGATTAAGTTCACAGCGGTTACGTTGGAAGAAGTCGAGTTACGTCCATATGATCCGCATCCCAGTGTCAACGAAGGCATGTTAGTGTTGTAGATGTCACCGATTGCGCCGTGTGTGGATGGGGAATTCACAATAATACGTCCAGTTTGCAGGCGATCTGCGAACTTGCTGATCACTTCTTCGTTATTCGAGTGGATAACCGAGGAGTGACCCATGCCGCCAAAAGCAACCACTTCTGCTGCACGTTCAATTCCCTCTGCTGCTGTTTTAACTTTGTAACAAGCCAGTACCGGGCTTAACTTCTCAGCCGACAATGGGAATTTGGTACCTACCCCTTCAATCTCGGCCACGAGAATTTTGGTTCCCGCTGGAACTTCAATGCCGCACAATTTCGCAATGCTCACCGCAGATTGACCAACAATCGCCGGGTTCACTGCACATTTCTCGGCATTAATCGCACCTGCTGTCAATTTTGCTGCTTCATCTTTGTTAACAAAGTAACAGCCATTTGCAATCATTTTTTTCTTCACTTGATCAAAGATCGGTTCTTCAATGATGACCGCTTGTTCGGAAGCACAGATCATGCCGTTATCGAAAGACTTGGATAGGATCAAATCCGTTACTGCCTGATTGATATCCGCGCTTTTCTCGATAAAGCAAGGTACGTTACCCGGTCCTACGCCCAGTGCAGGTTTACCACAGCTGTACGCTGCTCGTACCATGCCTGATCCGCCTGTTGCCAGAATGAGAGCTACATCATTGTGATTCATCAGCGCATTTGTACGATCCATGGAAGGATCATCGATCCACTGGATACAATCTGCTGGTGCACCATGTTTCACAGCCGCTTCCAGCAGGATTTTGGCAGCTTCCCGGCTACAATTCTGTGCAGATGGGTGGAAACCAAAGATGATCGGGTTACGCGTCTTGATGGAGATCAGTGCTTTAAACATCGTCGTTGATGTTGGATTCGTGACGGGTGTAATCCCCATAATAATGCCGACCGGCTCCGCAATTTTCTGGAAGCTCTCATATTCGTTATCTTCAATCACACCTACGGTTTTGTCATACTTGATGCTGTGGTACACATATTCAGTTGCAAATATATTTTTGGTGATTTTATCCTCATATACTCCGCGGCCTGTTTCTTCTACGGCCATCTTGGCGAGCATCATGTGTTTATCCAGACCCGCAAGCGCCATCGCTTGCACAATCCGGTCAATCTGCTTCTGGTCCATCTTCATGAATGCAGCGTGTGCTTTATTCGCTTTGTCAATTAACGTTTGGATATACTGACCTGCTGTCGGTTCTTTTGCTGGGGCGACTTCGTTCTTTACAGCCATCTCCCTCATCCTCCTAAAGGTTCGTATTAGTTTGTCTCTCTCGTTTACATTCACATCGTAACATGACAATAAACTTAATTATGTGATTTTTTTCACAAAGTATAACAAATTTAATTTAAGTTTTGTAGTGTCCTTCATACGACCATTTCACTTCCTATTTAAAATATAGGGCTGTAAAATTCATCCTCTCCATCAAAAGTGAATTTAATCACAATGTTTGAAATTTCGCCATTTTTGCCCCCTTTCCACGCCCCTCAAACGGCAAGATAAGGTATATACTGAACTTAAAAATTGAACCACCGCAATTTGTACCGTCCTTCCTCCCGGCCGAGATGACCCTGATCAGGACGGCAACGGTTTGCGGCGAACCTCGGAGGCTACTGCTTACTACAGAAGGTCGTCCGATGGACATAAAGGGGAGATAGACTTATGAGAGAACTAACAACTGTACTGGAAAAGCGCGGCAATACCAATTGTTTCACGGAAGCAAATTTCAACCATCTGCTGGTTACCATGAAAGATAGAACCTATCCGGAAGGTACACATCTGTACTGGGAAGGCGACGTCTCTGACAAACTTTATTATATGAAACGGGGCCGTGCCCAGATCACCAAATCCACGGATGAAGGCAAAGAACTGATCATGTACATGTATCAATCCGGTGATATGATTGGGCAGGCTGATCCCTTTTTTGGCTCTAAACACAGCTTCTCAGCGGAAGTGCTGGAGGATAGTGAGATCGGTGTGCTGGAGCATAAAGACCTGGAGATGTTAATCTGCCAGCATTGTGACTTCGCGATCGATTTTATGAAATGGATGGGCATCCACCACCGGTTGACACAGACCAAATTCCGGGATCTCATGTTATATGGCAAACCGGGTGCACTTTGCTCCACCCTCATTCGGTTGTCGAATTCGTATGGTGAGCCTCATGGAGAGCATGTCATTATTCACAAAAAAATTACCCACACGGACCTGTCCAATATGATTGGAGCCACTCGTGAAAGTGTAAACCGCATGTTAAGCGACCTGCGCAAGAAAGATGCGATTGAATATGACAATGGCATGATCGTCATCAAAGATCTGAAGATGCTGCAAGGGATCTGTCATTGTGAACTTTGCCCGAACGAGATCTGTCGTATTTAATGTTTACTATTCTAATCGGATATTGCTATATATAAATTAATGAAAAAAAGCCCAGTTCTCTAAAAAGAGATTGGGCTTCTTGGTATACTTAGGATGCATTGGTCAATTCAAGCTTTACCGCATCACGTGGATTTAATTTCATGTCCAGACCATTTTCCATTAATTCTTTGTCATTCACCATAATGACCCACCGCTCATTCATACGAGGCGTGACATTCTCGACCGAAACGACAAATTTGTTATTCTCCGACATTCTTACAATGCCGCTGGACTTTAACACATCACGAACTGTGCACTCTTGAACGTAGACGCCAGCATATTGACGATTGAGGGTTGGCATAATGTTTCCACCGCTAACCTTGAGTAACGTTGTCTGATATGCAACGCCATCCCCCCCACTGTCAGCGGCTTTCACGTAAATGATCACTTCATCTTTGGCATGAAGCTCCATGTCCCAATCTTCCTGTTCAATATCCTTGCCATTCAATTTGACAGCCCAGCTAAGCGAAGAATCCAGAGAAACTTCACCGACGGATTGAATCCGTTTGCCATCTGCCGTAAAATCAACCAGTCCGCTATTGAGTAATGCCTTTTTGAGTGTCAAGCCCTCACTAAAATCTCGCTTAATGGACTTTGTTGCATCAGGCAAAAACGTACTGCCATCTACAGCCACTGTGATCGTATTCGCTGTTTCTGTCTCTTTGACAATTGGCTGCTCAGAAGGCTGTGTCTCACTACAACCAGCCAAGATCGCCAGTAGGAGCAAACATACACCTATGTAACCGGGGATTTTCTTCATCATGTAGGTAACACCACCCTGCGTAAAATCATTCACCCTGTTGTCCATAACCTCTATTATGGCACAACTTTCGGCAAAAAAAAGTGTCAAAGCCGTTACTTTTATAGGGTTTCCCCTCCAAATAGGGCTTGTACAAGAAAGAGAGCCTGCATACAGGCTCTCCAATCTATATCATTTTTATGTTCTAATTGGTTACGTTATCATTGGACACTAGCCTGCATGTATGTCCGTCCTCCATCTCCATCTTTCAGATATGGATTAAGCCCGAAGAACTGCTCCTCAGATACATATACACCTGTCAGCAATCGCCCTTCAAGCAATCCACCGTCCACCTGCACGCAACATGGAGGTGCGTCTACATACTCCTGATACAACGGAATCTGCCCATATTGTTGATGTACCTTGAATACCTTCCCTTGCTCATGCAAAGGCCGTTCCGAGAAATAGGTAGGCACAATATAACGGGCAATGACATCCAGTTCCTGAACGCTATAAAAGGGTTCATCACCAAGCCATGGTGCAAACATTCGAATCTTCTCATATTGAGACCAAACAACCGCCTGAATCAGCATTTCTGCCTGAACCAATCGACCTTCTCCCACATCCAGAACCAATTGCTTTCCATGGATGGTTTCTTCCATCTGAGACATCGTTGAATCAGGTTGTCCCAGCTCACATCCGATACACTTCCAGCCCCTGGACGTTTGAATCCATTTTT
Organism: Paenibacillus sp. PAMC 26794; assembly: GCF_000316035.1. Taxonomy (GTDB): domain Bacteria; phylum Bacillota; class Bacilli; order Paenibacillales; family Paenibacillaceae; genus Paenibacillus. The sequence continues at coordinate 32,921 of NZ_ANHX01000007.1, read as the reverse complement.
GCAGCACCGCCGGAGCTAATTTCGGACCATCGCTGTTCACAGAATGCGTATTTACTTCGGCAAAATCATCTTTAACCGAACGCGAATATGCTGTGCGCTTAAACAACTCCGCAGCTTTTTTGTAGATTAGATGTACCTGAATGGATGCGCTCTCAAGTTCCGCAATATCTTTTTTGCCGTAGCGTACTTCACGGGATAAGCTTTCTTCTCTCATGACAAGTGGGCCTCCTTCGCTCCGGCCGTCTGTGGCCATTTTCTATAGATTATACTACAACTCATGACAACATGTGCATAGCCTAAGAGAAAAACGCCGATCCACCTAATAATTAAGACAAAAACTCCTGATTTCCACGGAAATCAGGAGTCTATGTCATTCATGCAACGAAAGTGGGTGATATGCTTATACGTTAGTCAACCCACTGCTCAGCCCAGTCTTGAATTTGATTCATGACAGGCTGGAGCGCTCTACCTTTATCCGTCAGCTCATATTCAATACGGACCGGCGTCTCGGGATAGACGTGACGAACCAGAATACCTTCACTCTCCAGATCTTTCATCCGTTCGGATAACATCTTATCACTCATGGATGGAATGAGATTGGAGATATCCTTGAATCGCTTCGAACCACTCATCAACGTTTGAATAATTAAACCATTCCAGCGCTTGCCCAAAAAAGAAAACGCCGTCTCAAAACGCGGACACATCCGCAATTCTTGACCTTCCACATTAATCACCTCTTTAGAGATCACTCAAATCAACTTACATTTTGTTAGTATATTTCATAATAACATATTTAAGCTTCAAAGAAAACGCCTGCAACTAAAAAGTTTAAAATTTAGAAGCATAACATCCAAAATGGATTATACATCCCAGTATACATTACACGCTGCGTCGTAACCATGGGAAATATCGTATAACTTCCCCGTACTACTATCTTACCCAAAAAGAACCCAACTGCCACAGTCATCATTGACTTGCAGAAGGGTTCCTTCGTATACATTATCTGTATAAGTTCAACTAAAGCATATTTACACTACCACTCCGACGTCAGAACAACTTTCCGATCGCTGTTATCCCCAGATTTTTTTAATTCCCTTCTAAAAGGGAAAATCCGGGGATAAAGGCGCACGCTCCGCTTCTTCAAGTTATTTCTGCCCTCTCCGTTAATGTGTAAATGTTAGTTAAACTTATATATCTTTCACGAAGCAATTAGTAAATTAAACCAGCACGCCACCAAATGGTCTTACAGGTTCACTCTTGCCAAATTCCGGCTTAAAGCTGCGGGCAGGATATGCCCATTTCACTGCGTTGCTGATCACTCTCAATATTTCCGGTTTGTAATAGGTCGGATACGTCTCATGACCTGGTCGGAAATAAAAGATTTTACCTTCACCACGCCGGAACGTGCATCCACTCCGGAATACTTCTCCACCCTGGAAGTTGCTCACAAACACCAGTTCATCCGGTACTGGAATATCGAAGAATTCGCCGTACATCTCTTCTTTTTCCAATACAATCTTGCCTTCGATGCCATCCGCAATCGGATGAGATGGGTTAACACACCATACAATTTCCTGCTCGTCAGCTACACGCCACTTCAGATCGCAGCTGGTTCCCATCAGCGCTTTGAATGGTTTGGAGAAATGACCTGAATGGAGCACAATCATTCCCATCCCGTTCAGCACTCGCTGCGCGACCTTCTGTGAGATCTCATCGCTTACGCGATCATGTGCCATATGTCCCCACCATATAAGCACATCTGTGGAATTCAGCACTTCATCACTTAATCCGTGTTCAGGCTGATCCAGTGTAGCTGTACGAATAGCAAAGCCTTCGCCGCCAAGTCCGTCAGCCAGTGCTCGATGCAGACCATCCGGGTAGACTTCCCTTACTTCATCGTGAATTTTCTCATGGACAAATTCATTCCAAATGGTGACGTTGATCATATTCAATTTCCCCCTAGTGTAGCTCTAAACCCACCACATATCGCCCAGCGGTTCTTCAATCAATACTTGCTGGAGATTTTGCACAGCTTTAGAGAATCCTTCTTCAACCGACATCAGACCGTCTTCGTGCTCAATACTTACTACATAATCATATCCGACCAGACGCAAGGCACTCATAATGTCTGCCCATGTCTTGTTATCATGTCCATAACCGACCGAGCGGAACTGCCAAGCCCGATCCAGCATATTGGTATAGTCCTGCATATCCGTTACACCGTGTTTGTTCACGTTTACCGGATCAATCGTTGTATCTTTTGCGTGGAAGTGATGGATGGCTCCTTCACGTCCCAAGATGTGAATTGCCTGAACCGGATCAATACCTTGCCACCACATGTGACTTGGGTCCAGATTGGCTCCGATCACTTCACCTGCTGCTTCACGCAGTCTCAGCAACGTTGCTGGAGTATGAACGGAGAATCCACCGTGCAGTTCCAATCCAACTTTTACGTTACGATCTGCTGCAAATTTACCCCACTCTGTCCAGTAAGGGATAACTTTGTTCTCCCACTGCCACTTCAGGATCTCCTGGAAGTCATTTGGCCATGGTGCAACAGGCCAGTTCGGATATTTGGCATCCTCATGGTCTCCCGGACAACCGGAGAATGTATTCACTACAGGTACTTCCAGCTTCTCAGCCAGTTCTACCGATTTAACAAAATCATCGTGAAATCCTTTGGCAATATCCTTTTGCGGATGTAGCGGGTTACCGTGACAGCTGAGTGCACTGATCGTCAAACCGCGTGATTCCACTGCATTTTTAAAGTTTTTCAATGCTGTAGGATTGCTTAACAACTCATCTGGCTTACAATGTGCATTGCCTGGATGTCCGCCTGTTCCGATCTCTACTGCTTTTAATCCCTTGGATGCTACATAATCAAGAGCATCCTCCAATTTACGTCCTCCGAATAGTACCAAAAATACGCCGAGTTTCAAGTGCGATTCCTCCCTGGATTAGATATCGTATGATTGCTGAATTCATGAATATTGAACTGTATACCATTACCGTTCAGATCACATGCCTGTTTGATTAGTGTGGAAAATCGAGAGTGTTTCTATCCTGAAATTGAACGTAAGAATACTGGTTATTCTGCTTCACTCGTAAGAGCATCAAGCTTCGAACACTTGTTACTCAGACTAGTGGGATTCCACGGTTTCAATCTCAGTTTGAACTGTGCGAGTTACTGCAAAAGAATCATAGCTGCTCTCCAGATGTATGTGCTTGCCTTCAAGTGAAGAACGCTGGAATGAGTGCATGGCTTCCAGTACGTGATAAGCAAGCTTGCCACTGGCCTTGTGTTCCCGTCCGGCACGAATGGATTCAACCATTTCCGTTACGCCGATGCCTCGTTCGTTTTGTCCACTTTCGAAGACTGGTTTGACCGTCTCCCAAGTGTCTTGACCGTATCTGCGAACCTTCACTTCCCCGTTAAAATAATTGGGGTCCGGTACACTAAGCGTACCTTCTGTACCATAGATTTCAATACGTGGCAGATCCGAAGCTCCGCGAATATCGAAACTTGTGATCATGGTTGCAATGGCACCTTCTGCAAAATCAATGGTTCCTGCCAAGTGGGTAGGCGTCTCTACTTGCAGTGCTGTACCTTCCTTTGGCCCAGAGCCAATCTTGCGATCTGCAATCTGTATTCCAGCCGAGGCGCTGATTCTGCGTATCGGTCCAAGCAGCGTAATCAGAGCGGTCAGATAGTAAGGTCCCATATCAAACATCGGTCCGCCACCTGCAACATAAAAGAACTCCGGATTAGGATGCCAAGCTTCTGGTCCTCCACCCATGAAGAATGAAGTCGCTGCAACCGGCTTGCCAATCAGCCCATCCTCAATGGCTTTACGAGCTGTCTTTATGCCTGAACCAAGGAAGGTATCCGGTGCAGAACCAACATACAATCCCTTTTCCTCAGCCAGCTCAACAACCTTGCGACCATCCTCAAGAGAAATTGCCAGCGGCTTCTCGGCATACACATGTTTGCCTGCTTCGAGTGCGGCCAGATCGGTCATGGCATGACTGCCAGGAACCGTAAGGTTCAACACAAGTTCAATTTCGTTATTTTGCAGCAACTCATCTACATTGTAAACGTTTGCGATATTAAATTCATCTGCCCGTTCCTGAGCGCGTTCACGAATCAAATCCGCAACAGCCACGACTTCAATGACCGGGTTGTTTTTGAGATTTTCCAAGTAGATGGAGCTGATGTTACCACACCCGATGATGCCTGCTTTCATTTTCTCCACTGTGACGTTCATCTCCTTACGCATGGTGAAAATCCGCGTTTGAATGGTTGAGATACATATGTTTTGTTGGATGTTTCCTGTTCCTTAAATCTAATACTATGGTATTCCGTTTCAGCTTCAATTAAAATGAATAATATGATTGAAACATGAACTATCTGGTCATAATTTTCAAATTGCAAGGAGTATGCCCATGCCGACAGATCAATCCTGCCAAGTTCTTACAGCAGGCTTTTCATTTCATCGTAAACCCTACGCTATGGTGCAGCCTGAAGGTGTGAAGAACTACCTGTTAAGACTGCAAACAGACGGACGTTGCCGTGCACGTATTGACGGGGACATGTCCCTGGTGGATGCGGGCGATCTGCTTCTTTTTGATCCTGACGAGCCCTATGAGCTGAGAATAGACAATGAAACCAATCCGATGGGAGAACGACTGGTGGAGAGTGGCGACTATCACATCTTCTTTAATGGTTCCTGGGTGGATGAGTGGTGGAAGCGTCACAAACGGCCGACCCGAATTAAAGTCGAACTGACAGAAAGCCTCTTGGTCCTGTTTCGACAGCTCGTACTGGAGCAACGCCGCATCTCCAATCCTTATCCGGAAATTTCAAGTTATTATATGCGAATTTTATGTCTCGAAGTGGATCGTCTGCTCGCGGAGCATCCAACGATAACCAACACCAATTATGTGGCTTATGAGATCAAAAACTACATTGAAGAGAACGCTTCCTCTTTATTCAAGCTGGATGATGTGGCAACACATATTGGCATCAGTGTCTCACGTGGTGTTCATCTCTTCAAAGAAGCGTTTGGCAAAAGCATCATGCAATACACGCTTGACGTACGGCTGAACATGGCCAGGGAACGGATTATTTTCAGTCCAATGACCCTGGAGCAAGTGTCTGAGTCTTCCGGCTTTAATAACTATACCTATTTTCATCGGGTATTCCGTTCCCGGTTCGGCATGTCTCCGAAGGAATTCCGCGTCATTCACCGGGAACAGATGTAATCATACCAGTATACGTAAGTTGAACTTATTTGCGCGCGGCTATCGCCTCGGATACAACCATCGCCAGATCTTCATTGCCAAACATGGACAACACGCCAAGTACCGTATCATCCGGGATCTCACCGGCTTCCTCCTTGGATACAATCAGCTTCTGCACCTGCTGCAAACGCTCGTTGCTCTGCTGATCCGGGTAGGCTTGCCGGTACATCTCTTCCGGGTCCAAACCATTATTGACACACCACTGGGCAAATACGAGGATCATCATCTCTTCTTCCTGTTTATAAGTTTCAATAACAGTTTCCTCGATCTGTTTATTACGTTCCTTTTCATATTCATCCATGAATTGTATTCCTCCGTATGTGTATTCTGCAATTATTTGCGAATCAATTGTTCCGCCAGTTCATGACTGTCCATGACAAGACTTGCACTGATCAGGCAATCATCAGGTGAGTCCAGACAAACCAGGAAATTGTCAACTGCTCCGCTAAAACCTCTGCGTGCTAACACGGTGTCCCAGCTCCCGAACGTTTCTTTGGTTTCCAGACTCCCCTGTTCCATGCAGCTGATCGTGTCCATGTTCACCACTTCAACAGATCGTCCACCACCATGCAATTCGATCTTCTCCAGATCTGCCCCAGCTTCACGCACCATATCAAATCGACCGTAGGCTGTTCTGCCCAGCTTGGCCGTTCCGGTTGCATGCAGCAGTCTGTCCAGATCATTCTTCCGAATCCATTGATGAAGCAACTCCACATTATGATCCGAGTACCACAACACCAGATCCAGCATATGGATGAGATCATCATAGATGGTTTCTGCCGCAGGACGATCCTGAGTGCCTGTACGATGTTTGGTCACTGTCAGGGACTCGAAGCCTTTTCCACCCTGCATCCATTCTTTCGCTTTTTGGTACATCGGTGCGAATCTGCGGTTGAAGCCCACTGCCAGTAGCAGCCCTTGTGCCTCGGCAAAAGCAGTCATCTCTTCCGACTCCCGAATCGTATAGGATAACGGCTTGTCTACGTACACGGCTAATCCCTGTTCCAGACATTGCATGACAATGTCAAAGTGCGCTTCCGTTGCTGTATGTACAAACACCGCATCCAAGTCCCAGGACAACAGTTCTTTCAGATCCGTTGTTCCCCGTTCTAATCGATACGCCTCCTGAACGGCTTTGACCGGCTCCGGAGATCGGTTCATAATGCCTACAATCTCCACGTTCGGATGAGCTGTTAACAGCGGCAAATATACTTTACGTGCAATATCGCCGAGGCCGATAATTGCAACTCGTTTACGTTGGGTTGTTTCCATGATGATCATTCCACCTTCAGTTCGGTTCTATATTTCCACGTCCTATAGTGTAACCCTTCGGACAGCAACTTGCCAGTGATTGCAGCAGACTTCGCACGAATTGTTCAGACAATGGGCGAACGTGGTAAACTTATGAGGAATAGCAGTACAGATCGGGACACGACTAGACCTGCCTGATCTGAAAGGAGCGTTTGGGATTTTGCGAAAATGGTTATGGCTCCTGTTATATGTTTTACTTGCAGGAGTCACGTTTATTTACAGATATGAACTGCTGGCCTGGACGGATCTTCATCAGTCCATCCCGCTGTTACTCGCCATGGCAACATTGTTTGCTCTTGTGCCTGTGATCCCTTATAAGTTTGTTATTATCGCCTTTGGTTACAGTTACGGTACCACCACGGCAGCCTGGATATGCTGGCTTGGCACCACACTTGCAGCCATGCTCGTTTATGGCGGAGCAAGAACCATCTTCAGACATCAGGCGAGATCGTACCTCGAACGTATTCGGGGTTTGAATCGTTTTACCACATGGATGGAAGCACATCCGTTCATGGGTGTCATGTCGATGCGACTGTTGCCGATCGTGCCTCAGATGGCCGTAAATATCTACGCAGGTATAACGTATACGCCATTCTGGGTCTTCATGGTCGCCACGGCAATTGGCAAAATGCCCGCGATTTTTGTATTTGCCTATGCAGGTGCACAGGCTGAAACCTCAATCTGGCTGAGCCTGGGAATCCTTGCCGGATATCTGGTGTTCATGACCATTGTATTGCTCTTATTTCGCTTTCGGTCACGCAACAAAGCCTGAATTCAGAATTCTTAAGCCATTCAGATTTAGCTTGTTTTCATTGCGGCTTGGTTGGCTTGCCAATTCAGGATATAATAGAAGAGCAAGCACAATGCTTGTGGTAACAAGTTTCAATAAAACAGTAGATTGCTGGAGCTCGAACACGAGCGCTAAATCTTCATCAGAAATGGAGTGACTATAGCATGGAACAACATTCAAGTGAGTTAGCAACTTTTGCAGGCGGATGCTTCTGGTGTATGGTATCCCCCTTTGAAGAACTGCCCGGTATTCACAAGATCGTATCGGGTTATACAGGAGGACATACCGAGAATCCAACATATGAAGAGGTCTGCTCGGAGACAACAGGACATGTAGAGGCTGTACAAATTACGTTCGACCCTGCCATCTTCCCTTATAAGAAACTGGTTGAACTGTTCTGGCAGCAGATTGACCCTACGGATACAGGCGGGCAATTCCATGACCGCGGATCTTCCTATCAGACGGCCATCTTCTATCACAGCGAAGAGCAGCGCCAGATTGCGGAAGCTTCCAAAGCGGAGCTGGGACAAAGCGGGCGTTTTGACAAACCAATCTTTACGCCGATCTTGCCAGCCAAACCGTTCTATGAAGCGGAAGAACATCACCAAGGCTACCACCGTAAGAACCCTGCCCACTACAAACGGTACAGCAAAGGTTCTGGACGCGTAGATTTCATCGAACGCAACTGGTCTGGCAACGTGGACAAAGACGGGCTGAAAGAGCGTCTGACGCCGCTTCAATATGAAGTTACGCAGAAGAGCGCGACAGAGCCTGCATTCCATAACGAATTCTGGGATCACCACGGTGACGGCATCTATGTAGATATCGTATCCGGCGAACCATTATTCAGTTCTACTGACAAATACGATTCCGGTTGCGGCTGGCCGAGCTTCACACGTCCATTGCGTGACCACAACGTGAAGGAAAAAACCGATCTCAGCCACTTCATGATTCGTACCGAAGTGAGAAGTCGTGAGGGTGATTCCCATCTGGGTCACCTGTTCAACGATGGTCCTGCCGAAGCAGGTGGAATGCGTTATTGCATCAACTCTGCGGCACTTCGTTTTGTACCCAAAGAAGACTTGCAAAAAGAAGGATACGGTGAGTACGCCGTCCTTTTCCAATAAGTTATAATACAAATACAAAAAAAGCAGTGGGATGATGATGATCCCGCTGCTCTTTTTGTTGCACATTACAATTACATCATACTTACGATCCAACCGATCCAATACGCAAATGGAATTAATAACAACTGTGCCAACAGTGTACCGAATAAACGGGATACGAGCATGCAACCATAAATCTGATTCATGCGATCCAAACGGATCTCGCCACGTAATGATCGGTCACTGAGCAGGGAAATCCGTGGATCAATCAGGATGGTTAGCAAAATAGTCGCTATTCCGTTAATTAACCCGGTCGATTGGGATGCAGCTACAGCCTGCCCTGGGTAAAGGTACGCTGCGTACAAGCTGGACAGGACACCCGTGGTGTAGATTGCGGTTACCGCTACATTCAGCATCATTAACCGTCTTGGCATCCCATGTTGTACCAATCGTTTGGCCATCTTCCAGGATGGCGGGGTGATGTAATACGTTGCATTTCTAATCTTGCTTCGCTTCAGCATACTGCGAACCATCGCAGGGATGGAACCGGCTGCTTCAAAATGTACAACCATTCTCGATGAGAGCTTCACCATGGTTGGAAAACACAATATGGCTAATGCCGTTCCTATTGTTGCCGCACCCATTAACCAGTGTAGCTGCGCCGCAAAGTGTGGATTGGCTCCACGTGTTGCAGTATCCACCAGATTACCTACCATCGGACCCTGGGCCATATTCGAGGTTCGAGAGACCAGCAGCAAGATACCTGCCAATGAAATGGCTAGCGCTATTCTGCGGGTGCGTAAACCACCAAGGCGGAGCGCGTATGACAAGCTATCTGCGGCATGAATCAGCATGGTGAACAGCATAGGGATTGCCAGGCTAAGACTAAACATATGTATGTACTCCTTTATATTCCTGTTATTGAACTTATTTCTTTCATGGACAGCATTATACTCCTCTGTCTTGCAAAAGTATAGGAACGGGATCCTTCTGGATCATCGTTAATTACACTCACGACCTCACCTGTTTATCGTTTATCCCTTCCCTCACAGGGTAATATACAACTAATCCATTATTGTACAGGAGGGGTTCATATGCCTTGGAATAAACAGGATTATCCGGTATCCATGAAGAACCTGGAACCACGTGTCAGACATAAAGCAATTGAGATTGCCAATGCCATGCTCGATGACGGGTATGAGGAAGGCCGCTCGATTGCCATAGCGACAGCTAAGGCGGAAGAATGGGATGAAAATCATCCCGCACCGGAAAGTTCGAAATCGGACTCCACATCTTCTTCCGATAATTCCAACCCTAAAAAGTCGTCCTCCACAGATCGTCGTCATTCCGAGCCCGTTTCTTCGTCCAAAAGTCATGACAACATCCATGTAGTGCCTACCGACTCTGGCTGGGCGATCAAGGAAGAAGGAAAGTCTACCTATCTGTCGACATTTGATACGAAGGCAGAAGCTGTAGATAAGGCCAAAGAACTGAGTAGCAAACAAAATATTCGAGCGATTATCCATAATCAGGATGGTCAGATTGCTTCTTCGATCAAGCCCTGAATGAATCGCAAAACAACAAAATCCCTTTTGCTGCTGAAGAGCAGTCAAAAGGGATTTTGTATGAACTTTAACTATCAAGACCTGAATATGATGCATACAGGTTATGGTTGTTCTGAAACGTATGGTTAATTGGATACCCCTCTAGCCACCGTAGTCCGTTGTGAAATAGCAGCAGCGTTAACTGCCTTGGCTGCAACCGATGGCATCGGCAATTTCACAGCCGAAGTTGTAACCACGGTTCCGCGAGCCGGAACACTGACGACGTACGTGATGACTTTACTGGCAATCCATACGGCCAGAATCGTATATAAAGTTTCTTTTACCGGAAGAAAGAAAAGCGACAATCCCAATACAAAAGCATCACTGACAAAGAAAACTGTTCCCAGCTTCCATCCCTTCCAGCGGCTAACCAGCACGGCGAGAATATCGTCTCCGCCTGTCGCTCCACCGAATCGAAGCACGATCCCAGCGCCTACCCCTGTCAATATACCGGATAGAACTGCCGGAATCCACAGATTTCCGTTAAACGACAATACCAGTGTGGAGTATCGTTCAAAGCCGTCATAGAATAGGGAAAATGCACCGACGCCAAGCAATGCCTGAATCATGAATTTCCAGCCTTTGAGGAACCAAGCCAGGATCATGACCGGAATGTCCAGTAACAACATACCGATAGCAGGTGATAAGCCTGTTGCGTATTTTCCGAGCAGGGCCAGACCAACAAATCCGCCCTCCGATAAATGATTCTGAAAGTTAATGTGATAATAAGCAAAAGCTAAAATAAATGTACCGAGTAGCATAATGGCGAATTTGATCGCCTCTGTTTTAACGTGTTGTAAGGTTAACGATGTTCTCTTCATTCAGGTTCCCTCGCAGTTTGTAGGTTGGTTTTTTAGACCGACCGTACCCTGCAAAAGGTAAGCCTGGAAGAAATCATCGTGTACGTCCTTCGAATATTCATTCCAATCCCCTCTTTCGCAGAGTCAGCCGTTTTTTTGAACCGGTTGGTGTACTCTACAAGGGGCGCTATGTGTATGAGAGATCGTAACGTTTCCAGATCGTCCTTGGGGAGATTGTCCTTCGGGAACTCATGGTATCCTGATCCTTTCTGTTCTGTTGTGGTTAGCTGTGCTCAGTTAAACTGAAAAATAACTACAATGCATAAGCTTGAACATTTAATTATACACTTACACTTGGATTACAGTACCCTCTTTCGATCGCGGTTATCCCCGGATTTTTGGAATTCCATTTTCCCTCTGGGGAAAATCCGGTGATAGCTTATGCTTCCGAAGCTGCTTTCATTCAAAAAGCTTTCAGGCGAACGCTTCGCTTCTACAGATGGGTTCTGCACTCTTCGTTCCTGTGTAAATTGTAAATCCAACTTCCAGCAGTTGCAAGTTCATTCAGTTTAAACACCAAAGCTAACTTGCTTGTTCTTCTATTATATAACACCAACGTGACCGGGTCTAAACAGCAGATCCCTCAAAAACAGGCATAAAGCAGCCTTTGGACTGCTCCAGCAGTCATACGGCAACACCAGGATAAGCAATGCTTGCTAATGGTGCAACCTGCTCCTTTATTCTATGACCAAAGCTTCCAAAAATAACTGTCAGTCACCCAACTGTGACAAATTGGGGCCTTTTTTTATTTTCTTGCGCTTTTTAAAGGAATCATTTTCCTTTCACACATACACTATAGCAAACGTAATCGGCTTATTCTTTGTCCAGTTCAGACGTTTCCAGACTTACTCTGCTGTTTATGGTATAATATAACAATTGAATCCCACTACCGTTTAAGCGAGGCGGATTGATGAAAACGTTAAAGCCAAGAGTCTTTATTGGCTGCTCGCTGGAAGCGAAGCCGATTGCAGCCGCAGTACACGAAAACTTACGTTTTTCAGCCGAAGTTACCCCTTGGTATTCCGGGGTTTTTAATCCAAGCAGCTATACCATGGACGATCTGGAAGTAGAGGTCCGTACGACTGACTTTGCCATTTTTATTTTTCATCCGGATGATATATCCAAAATTCGCGGGAAGTACTACGCGTCGGTCCGGGATAATACAATGCTGGAAATGGGTCTGTTTATGGGTCGTCTGGGACGAAAACGTATTTTTTTCATTCTTCCTGAGGATATTACAGACATTAAGGACACAACCAAGGTTGAAGGATTGCGTATGCCCACAGATCTGCTGGGGTTAAATCCACTCGTATATGAAATCCGTTCTGACGGAAAGTGGGCACCAGCCGTGTCCGTGGCATGTTCCAAAATCGCAGACAGTATTGAGGAACAAGGACGCTGGAGTGATCCAGAATTGGAGAACATCATTGAGAAGCATAAACGCACTGAAGGAGAAGCAAGGTTACAACTGCTTAAGTTGCTGCGGTTCTTTAGGGAATTGCTGCGTACCCGCAAAGCAGATGCCAAGATATTGGAGCGAATGAGCGATGCCCTGCGTACTGCCTTTGTCTCTCATCCTCCATTCGCTGTACGTGGCACAGCCATATACCGTACAGATGACAGTGGTTATATTGAGCAATTATGTGGTAATGTTGGAGAACCGGGGAGAAAGTATGACTTGTCCGCTAACGACGACAAACAACCGGATGATCCCAAGCGCATCCTGGTGATTGACTCTTACCGGGAGAATAAAATCAAGATCAATCTGTATGATGATTACCTTGAGAAAGAGTATCTGCTATGCTATCCTGTAGCCAAGAGGTATGTAATCACCGTCCACATTATTGGACATATTGAAGCGGATGAGGCGGTATTTCAGCAGATTGACCTACAGAATCGTCAACTGTTCAACGCCATCAACGATTTGTTAGGAGGCGAACCGGAATGAAACCGGAAACGAAAAAAATAAGCAAGCGCTGGGGCAGCGAAAAAAAGGTACGCCTCAGTTCTGCGCCCGAATCATCACGACCGGTTCCGGAACCCAAGGAAGAAGATCGTTTCCACAAGCCGGCCGTACCGCTAACTACCATTGGGCCCTCCCTGAAGGGCAAGGAAAGACCTTATAAGGTCATCCTTGAAAAAGAGGCGTTCTACGAAAAGCCTCAATATCTTGCTTAATTTCTAAACATATCATCAAACCTGCCGCTGAATCGGCAGTATTCCATAGGCCCCGCCGCCCAAGGCAGGGGCTTTTTTGTTGCTCATTTTCGCTAAAATACTACTGCTTCTTCTCGTTGACTTCGCATCATCGTGTTGCGGCAAGTCATTCTGAAATCCTTATTGTAATTCACTGCTTCAATTCATTGCTTGTAATTACTTCTGTAGCAGACTGCATTGCATAAAGGTTATTTGGTTTATGGCCTTAGGTTTCCTGCAAAACCCATAAATTATACCTTATTTTGGAGCAGGCTTGTCCTGATTGTTGCTTTCAGTAAATTAAAGAAGACGAAAGAAGACGAGGAATGATCGTTATAGCTTACTTCTTCCCTACTACTTGCTATTTCCAATTATAATATAAGAACATGTGTTCTGTAAATAAAAAAAGAAAAATATAGTTTTCTGAAATTCATTTTTGGAAAATATATTTTGACCTATAAGAAGTTCAATAAGAGTTGAGTAGAATTAAATTTCTTCCATAAAACAAAACAGGCAACGCATAACCTCGCGCTGCCTGTTTCATTAGTCATTATTTCGTAATTTCGTACTTATAAGCTGCGGCTGTCTAAATCAGACCAGACTGTTGAAGCAATCTGCGTATAATTACAGCTGTTTCGGCACGGGTAATCGATTGTTTCGGAGCAATGGTATCTTTTCCACGTCCTGACACCAGTCCGATGGAGATGCTGGATGCTACTGCTTCCTTCGCCCAACTTGCTACTTGCTCAGCGTCTACGTAATCAGACCATTGCTGAACGTTCCCGGCAGAAGCAACTGTTTCCATTCCAGTCACTGTCGTAGCTCGTGCAATGAGCGCCATCGCTTCCTGACGAGTAATCTGTGCCTGTGGACGGAATGTTCCATCTTCATAACCATCGATTAATCCATAGCTAGCTGCCGTATTCACAGCATCCGCGTACCATTCGTTTCCATTCACATCTTTGAAAAAGTTAACCCGTTCTCCAGGTTTTAATCCTAATCCACGTACCAGAATAGCAGCGAACTCTGCACGTGTAACTCCACGGTTCGGTCCAAAGGTTGTGTCCGTGATTCCCTCGATAACCATACGTGAACCCATATCATTCACTTCTGTCTTGGCCCAGTGTTGGACTACATCAGTGAAGCTATGAGGGTGCCAGATAACGGCATACACACTGTTGGTCAAGCTGTTAATCTGTGCATGGTATACCCCATTAACCTGTGTAATTTCTGTGGGTACATGGCGCACAGTTCCTTCTGCATCCACTACAACACCTGTGGTGATTTGGTTAGGATTAACGGTAGGTGGTAATGCAATCGTACGTGATACATAACTATTGAACTTATCCACACTAACGGATTTGCCATCGAAAGTGGCTGTTACTTTGAAATCAACTGGTGATCCCAGAAGAGTATATCCATTTTGCTGAGCTGCTGACTGTGCTGTCTGTATCACTGCTTCTGTTGGCTGTGAAATTTCGATTTGCAGTTTGATGTTCTCCAAGGAATTGTCAGAATTCACACCCAGTTGCTGCGCGAGCTTCTCAATATTAACCTGCTGTGCAGGTAACGTGTAAGAGGCAATATCCGTTTGAAGCACCAATACGGCTTGTTTGTCAGCCATGAGTTTGACTGTCTGGCCCGTCAGTTCACCAATAACCAGATCTCCTTGGCCATTACCTGTCACAGGGATCGTGACAATGGCGTTGTTCCCCTCGATTTGAAGTTTCTGTGCAATGAGAACTGCGTTCACTGTAAGGGTTACAACTTTTCGCCCGTTCACTTCAGTAGTGGCTAAGCTTCCAGCGTTCTCGGCTTTACCGTTCACTAGCACCTGAGCACCTGTAGATGGCGGAGTTACGATGGGATTAGTCACTGGTGTACCTGGACTACTTCCCCCAGAGTTGCCAGATCCTCCACCTGAGTTTCCATTACCACCCGATCCGCCTGAACTATCAGTATTGCGCTTGATGTTCAGCGTATATGTTTTCTTGCTTACTCCATCCAGTGCAGTCACTTCGATCGTAATTGTGTTCATACCACTGACTAATTGTACGACTGTACTGTTACCGCTGATACCATTAATTTTCACTACGGCTCCAGTTTGATCCGGTTTAACGCTAATTTCAGTCGTGCTAACAGAACTGCTGACTGTCGCTTCATATATCTCTTCTTCCGGGCTGAATTTCGGAGATAATGTGATCGAAGGTAGAGCTATTTCACTCAATTTGGCATTGGTGATGTCAATTCGATTGATGTTAAGTTTATAGTCGTTACTAGTGCCGTCCTCCGCCTGAACGTTAATGTTTACAAGGTTTGAGCCGTATACTAGATCCGTAACTGTGTATGTGTATATACCATCCGTGACGGTTTCATCTGTAACACCTGTTACCTGTACTACTTGTCCGTCATTTGCTTTGCCCAAGGACACGTTTAGACTTGTCACATCAGATTCCACATCTACGCGATAATCGAGTTCATCTGCAGAGAAATCAGGTGTCAACTGACCCGAACTCACTACCAGACTGGAAAGTGTTGCTGTCGATGATTTCCACTTCGCGTACAGTGTAATATTTTGCGTAAGATTCGTCGTAAAATCAAAAGTCTGTTGCAACTGGCTATCCCGATACCAGCCAGAGAACGTGTAACCTGCTTTTTGCGGAGCATCAGGAACGACTGCTGGGCTGTTATAGTTCACCTTTTGATTGTCAATCTCGGTTCCACCGTTGGATTCAAAACTAATATTTACATAAAGCGGTTGCCACTGCGCATACAACGTAGCATCACTATCATTCATGGAGAATGTATCTGCTGCGCTGTAGCTGGTTCCACTGCCGTCTGCGGATGTATTCCATCCGATGAACTGATAATCTTCTTTCTCAAGCACTCCCGAGTTATCTAGCACTGTCACCGTTGCATATTTTTCATATTTCTGATTATCTACCGGAACACTACCCGTAGTTGCACCATTGGCATTGTAAGTCACTGAATGTTCCGTAGAGAGTGTCATGACAGTCATTTTATTCCCTTTGGTGTTGTCTGCATAAGCAACATAAGGCATTCCGTTCGGACCAAAAGCAAGCGAAGATTCATTGATTTGACCTGCAGAATATGGCTTTCCTCCGACAACAGTCCATTGATTTCCATCCAGCTTCATCATTACACCTTGTGGTTCCATGCTAAAATTAACAAGATTTTTAAAAGCCGTGTAAGGCACCCCTTCCTGATCGAAGGCCAGAGACATACTATTTAACGTTCCTGATGAGAATCCAGCATTACCTACCACTTTCCACTGGCTGCCATTAAGTTTCATTACAGTTGCTTTATAACTATTGGAGCCGTCTTGAAATGCAACATAAGGTACATTGTTCGGACCAAACGCTAGGGACGGATAAGATGCTGCATCTGTTGTGAATGACGCATTCCCTACATTTTTCCATGAACCACCTGCATACTGCATTACAGTCAATTTATTATTGGTTGAATCTTTAAAAGCAAAATGAAGAATGCCATTAGCATCAAAAATCAGTTTGGACATCTCTAGTGCAACACCTGTCGTAAAACCGGCAGTTCCAACTGTCTCCCACTGGTTTCCATTCAATCTTTTAACCGTCACTTTAGTATTGGCAGCGTGATCCCGGTAACCAATATAGAGCGTATCATTAGGGCTAAATGCAAGCGTGACGTACACCGCAGCTCCAGCCGTAAAACCAGCACTGCCCACAACTTCCCAATGACTTCCGTTGAATTTCATAACAGTAGCTTTGCTGTCATTATCAACATCTTGGTAGGCTACATATGGAGTATTCTGAGAGTCAAATGCGAGCGATAAAGTCTCAGCTTGTCCCGTTGTAAATCCGAGCAGCCCAACAGGTTGCCATTCCCCGGAAATTAGCTTCATCACGGTCGCTTTATTACCATTAACGTTATCCTTATATACGATGTAAGCCGTACCTAGGCGATCGAAAACTAACGAAATTTTTTCTACCTGTCCACCCGTGAATCCAACTCCACCCACATCTACCCATGTTCCACTTGACGCATAAGCACGATCTACACCTAACGCCTGAAATCCTGGAATTCCCCCAAACATTAATGCAGCTACAATCAGCATCGTTATCACTTTTTTAAACCTCAGTAACCTTTTATTCATCACTATCGCCCTTCCATTCATCATATAAAATCCTTGTCCCTCGCGACTTCATCTCCGTCTCAACCTTACAAATCTACTTCAGAGCTACTCAACTGCTATGCTCGTATATCCATCAGACGTACTTCATTGGAATATGTATTCTTGAATGTTAGAACTCCTTTCGATGTGGTTTCAAATTTTACAGATATTATAACGAGTTACTATAAACAAACTCTAAACACTGTGCGTAAATTCTCCTTTCATGTTCTGCATTTCGACAATATGGAATTGCGTATATTCCTTATCCCATAAGAGTTTTCAAGTGATTCAAGCTGCCTTTAAGAGAGAATGTAAATATTTTCAGGTTGAAACCTGCATGGCTCAGGATTATGCTGACTATAATATAAACAGGAACATTTGTTCCTAAATAGAACGATATATTTATGGCTAAGGAAGTGAACATATGGCCTCCTCTTCCACTTCAGCCCCAACTCCTGCGGATGAAGATCATCGTCTGATCAAAGGGATGGTTGTGCTTACGCTTTTGCTGGATGTACTGGAACGGGATATTCGAACTCTGGATACGCTGCTTCTGAAAATGCCCGAGGTCTATATCCTGTCGCTCACCCGCATTCAGAATGAAGTACTTAAGGAGATGCTGGGACTGCGCAAACAGATGAGAACCCGTGGAGTAAAAGTTCTGGAGGAAACGCGGGGAAAGGATGGCATTGAGACCGTTTATTTGTGCAGGGGATACATGCAACGGTTCTATATGCTCTGGACATTTGCACGCAATGAGGTCAAAAAAGAGCTGAGTCGCCATCTGCAGATGGATCTGACACAACAGGTTTGACAATTGAACGGGTTGACCATCGCTAGCTGTGTTCATTAAGATGGAATAGAGATATCCAACCATTCCAATAAGGCATGATATGATTTCAACCGGATATACTCTCAACGTCTTATCAATCAAGGAGCTGTACTTCATGGATTTGAATACACATTCGATTAAACGAACACCCGCACATACAGGCATTGTCGCAGATGTAACCGAACTGATCGGCCAGACACCTGCCGTTAAACTGAACCGACTCACAGGCAGCGACTCCGCTGATGTATACGTGAAACTGGAATACTTCAACCCAAGTGGCAGCGTCAAAGACCGTGCCGCCTACAACCTGATCGTTCAGGCTGAACTTGCGGGACACTTACTTCCCGGCGCAACCATTATCGAACCAACCAGTGGCAATACCGGGATTGGTCTTGCGATGAATGCCGCCGCCAAAGGATATAAAGCCATTCTGATCATGCCGGACAATATGTCCAAGGAACGCATCAACATTCTGAAAGCCTACGGCGCAGATGTGGTGCTCACCCCTGCTGCGGAGCGGATGCCTGGTGCAATTCGCAAAGCGAAAGAACTTCAGGCAGACATTCCGGGAAGTTTCATTCCGCAGCAGTTCGAGAATCAGGCAAACCCAGATATTCACCGGATTACGACAGCTCCCGAGATTATGCAGCAGATGGATGGCAAGCTGGATGCCTTCATCGCTACGGCGGGAACTGGCGGAACCATTACCGGGACGGGAGAAGAACTGCGCAAGCAGTTGCCTGATATCCGCATCTATGCGGTGGAGCCCATAGGTTCTCCGGTGTTGTCCGGTGGCGAGCCCGGACCACACAAGCTCGTCGGTACAAGTCCGGGGTTCATTCCGGACATCCTGAATACCGACGTGTGGGATGCCATCATCCAGGTGTCCGATGAGGACGCACTGGATACGATGCGGCAGCTTGCTGCCCGGGAAGGGCTGTTGCTCGGCCCTTCCTCTGGCGCTTCGGTGTGGGCCTCCCTTCGCATCGCGAAGGAACTGGGGCCGGGGCACCGGGTGCTCTGCATTGCGCCGGATACCGGGGAACGGTATCTGAGCATGGGTATTTTTTAACACAGCTAAAATCTGTACACATCAAAAAGAGGCTTCCATGTCCCATAAGTCATGAGCATGACAAAGGCTCTTCTTTATTAGCATTCATGTAGTGCTCATGTAGTGTTCATTTAGCATTCATTTGTTCTAAAGAACCTGACACACGTTATTCGCTCCTATTTGCGCATGTTTGACTTGTAACGAATCACAGCGACGTTATTTCTCCAAATTCGGTCGATTTCCAGGTTAAAAAGCATTTTAGGACGGGATAACGTTACTGAGATTCGTTAGACTTTACATCACTTCATTATCACCCTAATAAGGTGCGGTAGGTTCGTTAGAATTTTGGAGCGATTGGGAGCGAGGGAAAATTCTTCGAAAAAACGGGAAGAGAAGTCCATTGGAGGAACCATCAAAATAAACAAATAAGCTCTTGCTCACATACGGATGGTGAATCCGCAGAGAACAAGAACTTATTTTGGCAAGAAACCTTATCATCAAAAACAAAGCAAGAACATTTAACGTAAGCTGGTTAGTGTGTCAGGGTTGTCCATTCCACACCTTCGGGAAGCAGGGCCGCAATGCGGTCTTTGGCTTCCTTTTTGGTATACAGCGATTCATCGAGAATGACCGCAGAACCGGAGTCCGTGCTTGTCCGAATCAGACGTCCGAGACCTTGCTTCACACGCAAGAGCATATACGGAAGATCGATCTCTTCGTATGGTGCTGCCGACGCACTGCGTTTCGCATTAAAGACAGGGTCCTGTGGTGGATACGGAAGCGACCAGATCATGACATTGGATAATGACGGGCCTGGAACGTCCAGTCCTTCCCACAGATTAACGGAGCACAGCACACTTTCCTCATCCTGCTGGAACGCCGCGATCAGATCACTGATCTCCCGGTCGCCCTCATACATAAAGCGCAAACCTTCTGCTTCAGGTACATGAACAATGTCCTGCTTGAACGCGCGTAGTTCTTCCATCGTACGGAACAGAATCAGCGCACGTCCTCCACTCTCCTGTAGCAACGACACCGCATCACGCAAGCGATTTTCGTTCTCCGGGTGACCCGGTATAGCTTCATTGGTAATTTTCATCTTCATTTTGTCCGCATAATCATACGGGGAAGCCACCGAGAACGATACAAAATCTTCAATGCCCAAGCTGTCCGCCACATAACGGAATGAACTGTCCACAGATAACGTGGCGGAGGAGAATACAATTGGAATACCTGTGTTGAACACACGCTCGTTCAGCATTTCCTTCACGGTGCGCGGCATGATCGATAAGGTCGTCTCATCCTCGCTCTCTTCCGCCCAACAGATGTAACCATCTTCCTTGCGGAACAAGGCAAGCGCAGACTGAATCATATCGAGATGTTCTTCCACGACACGCATCTGGTAACCGTCCAGCGAGAACAATCCGCTCTCAAATACCAATTCCTCACCAATCGCATCCAGCACACTGGTCAAGCGCTCAATCTCACGTAGCAGTGGCGCCTCTACCCGAACTTCTTTCCGTTCCGATCCAGGGATCGCCACCGTATACGTATCCAGCAACGCAAACAGTCGCTCACTGCTCTCAATCGCTTCATCCACACACTCCGCGAGGGATTCACGAATCTCTCCTTCTAACAGGCGAGTGACGAGTTCCTCAAAGATACGGTGTTTCAGCTTGTAGCTCAGTGCGTTCAGGGCTGCTTCTTCCAGCAAATGGCCTTCATCAAATACAACTGAGCTGTGGTCAGGCAGCAGTGGCAATTGTCCCTCGCGTTTGCGCGCATCATAGGTCCACACATGCTCCATGTAGTAATCATGGGAACAGATGATGATGTCTTTGGAACGACGGTAATGGTCACGCGATAGCGTCAGGCCACAGCGTTGTCTTTTGGGACAAACAAAGCAATCCTGGAACGGGTCCCAGTTAATTTTGTTCCACTGACGATCATTGAGATGTGGATACTGTTTGCGATCACCATACGGATGGAAAGCCTGAAGTGTACCCGGCGTATTCACAAAATCCGGCAGGCTCTCATGCACCTCTTCGATCACCTGCGCGTCCTCGTCCGCGGATCGCATCGCACTTAATTTGTTCAGACAGAGGTATTGGTCCGGCGACTTGCCCAGACGTGCGTCCACTTCCAAGTCCAGATGTGCAGCCAGCTTCGCAATATCTCCACCGGGCTTCACAAGCTGTTCAATCAAGGACTCATCGGCACAGGCGATCACCGCCGGTTTGCCCGTATAACGTGCATAACAGACCGCGTAGAGCAGATAGACTAACGTCTTGCCTGTTCCGACACCGGCCTCCGCCATAATGGTCTTTTTATCTCCATAGGCCCGTTCGAGCTGGTACGCCATAAAAATCTGTTCATCCCGTACCTCGAAGCCGAACTCTGGCAAAATATCGTAAAAAACATCGGCAACCCATTCCCCGAGACGGGATACAAAAGGTTCAGCCGGATCATATGCAAAAGGATAACGTTGTGTTGACAATCCTAGGTCAGCCTCCATTCTTAGACAAAGCGGTCCAATTTCAATTTTCCGTTCCAAAAAGGCCGCTGGACAAAAGTTAATTATCTCACGTCATGACCTGAATGACAACATTTTTTTGACACGATAGATGAAGGACGTATTTTTACAGTCACCAATGTCCTTTTCCCCATCGTCATCGGTTGATACCGAGGTTGATTTTGGTGGATTAAGGGTGTGTTTGGGTGTCATCTATGGACAAAACAAAGCCTTTGTACATTCATTTGGGAGGATGGACTGTTAAATGAGGGCGATGAACCAATGGCAGGATTATGTGCCACCTGTGTAATGCATGGCGTTAGAACCGGAGAAGCCTGCCACACCAGCTTGTGCACCAATCTGAGCAAATGATTATTGATGATAACTCTTACAACATTTACCATAAATCTGTGCTGTACAGATGGGTTCCATCCAACCGCAATGACGCATCCCATTGATTCACCTGTCCGGCATACAGCAACAACAGCTCACGCATCCTATTTCCCATTAACCAAGGAGGTCTACGTAATGAAGTTATTCCCATCCACATCAACTCATGTATCTGCACGATCTGCCCGTTCTCTGAAGGACCGCTCCCTCAAATCCAAAATGGCCCATATCTGTCTGAGTGCCGCGTTCCCTCTATTATTGATTGGTGGTGGGTCGGTTAGTGCGGCGGAACTGATCGAGAGTAGCTTGCAAAATAATCCATCAGAAGCCGCTGCTGCCTCAAGTATGACACTTGCTGCGGGTGATCTCTATGTTGCCCCTAACGGCTCAGCCAGCAATCCGGGCACCCTCAACAGTCCAACGTCACTGGCTAACGCATTGACCCAGATCGCACCAGGCAAAACGATCTATCTACGCGGCGGTAACTATAACTTCTCCCAGACCATTACCATTGAACGTGGAAACAGCGGCACATCGAGCCAACGTAAAAACCTGGTGGCGTATGGATCGGAAAAACCGGTCTTGGATTTCTCAGCCCAAACCTTCGCTTCCACCAATCGTGGACTGCAAATGTTCGGTGACTACTGGTTCGTCAAAGGGCTTGAGGTAAAGGGGGCGGGCGACAACGGCATCTTCATCGGAGGCAGTTACAACCGCCTGGAGCAGATCGAGGCTCATCACAACCGGGATACGGGTATTCAAATGGGACGTTATGCTTCCACAGCCGCCAAGAGTGAATGGCCTGCATATAATGAAGTCATTCGTTCGTACTCCCACAACAACTATGACCCGGATGACGGCGAGGATGCAGACGGTTTTGCAGCCAAACTGACCGTTGGCCCGGGCAATGTCTTCGACGGTTGTATTGCGGCCTATAACGTGGACGATGGCTGGGATCTGTATAGCAAAACGGACACAGGCGCCATTGGTGCGGTCACGATCCGCAACAGCATCGCCTACGGTAACGGGGCAACATCAGACGGTACCTCCACCTCCAACAGCGATGGCAACGGCTTCAAGCTGGGCGGCGAGAAAATTGCGGTGAATCATATCGTAGAGAACAGCATCGCGTTTAATAATAAAAAGCACGGCTTCACCTACAACAGCAATCCTGGTTCGATCCAAATGAAAAATAACACCTCCTGGAACAATGGGCAAAGCAACTTTGCCTTTGATGTAGGCACTCACATCTTCACCAACAACCTGTCCTTCCAAGGCGGCGCCAGTGACAAAACAAGTGGAACCGACGTCAGCAGCACCAACGTCTGGTGGAAGAACAAAAAAAGCGAGAACGCCAAAGGCCTGCTCGCCAGCGCAGCCGACTTTGTCTCCCTCGTGCCTTCGGTAACACGTAGCGCGGACGGAACGCCTGTCCTGGGCAATTTCCTCAAGCTTGCGGGTGGTAGTGATCTGATTGGCTCGGGTACGCCAGCGGGTAAGAATATTGGGGCACGGTAGGTATGTGAGTAAATAAGATAAAAGAATAATTTAAAAGCAAGTCCCCTCCCCCAATGCCAGCCTAATCGGTGGTAATGGAGGAGGGGACTTTTGAATTGCTGTGTATTGTCTGCCGCTGGCTTATGAAGTAGGTAAATACTCACGGTTTGACTAGAAGCTCAATCATTAGTCTGCCGCCTGTGCGAAAACCTTGCTCAAACGCTGCTTCCACATACATAGATGTGGATTGTCCAATTAAGTCTATCAGTTGCTCCAAAGCATCGTATTCGTTCTTGGTAAGCTGTGTTTTGTAGTCCTGCATCAGGTCCGATATCTGGCGATTGATCTCTTGATATCCGGCTTGTTCAGGATGAATCGACTCGTCCAACCGCAGGTTTCCGTGAAACAAATCTTCGATCAGGTTTGACATATTATCCTTCATGGTATGGTCACCTCAGGGAGATTGTAACTCAAGGGATGAGGTGAGATGGGAATTTAGCGGAAAATCCGCTAGTTTTTTATTGAGTCGAAATTAAAGTAAAGGAATTTGAAAATATCTCACATTCTAAACAAGAGCTATCCAAATACATTGATTATTACAACAACAAACGCATTAAGACAAAACTAAAAGACAAGAGTCCGGTATGGTACCGGATTCTTGCCCAACAAGTTTCCTAAAGATATAATCTGTATAACTTTACGGGGCATTTCATTGATAGGTCGTTTTTAGTGAGCTATCGTTTCATGATATGACGAAACTGTACAAAGAATCTGCTATATCTTCCCTAACGTGTGAATTTCATCGAATTCTTTATTAGTTAGACCATAGATATATTCGTCATAGTGCCGTCCTTTTGTAAAAATCATGTTTCTTATTCTTCCCTCTTGAATGAAGCCTAGATTTTCATGCAATGCTACAGAACCCTCATTAAATGCATACACATGAGCGTTCACCTTCACATATCCTAATTCCTCAAAGTAGTACTTAAGTATAGTTTTAATAGCATCAGATGCATAACCTTTGCGCCAATGCTCACGGAATATCGAAACTCCATATTTAAATGTACCCCATCGAAGATTACAACTGTTTGTAGAAATGCTCCCGATAAGTGTTCCATCAAGCGTTTCTATAGCCAAAAAAACGTTGTCGCCATGAGAAGTGTTTTTGGATTGATGCTCTGCCCAACTGATTGTACCTTCTTCTGACCTTGGAAATTGTAACTCGTCACATAATCTTGCATTCTCCGAATCTTGATCATTGAAATGAAACTTTTCCCCGTCTGTTGGTGATACCGGACGCAATCTAACTTTCATTCCAGCCCAAATGTAATTACTCATATACTGATCCTCCTCAATTTTCATCCTGATTTCTTCTTACATTATTAATAGAAAGAAGAAGGTGGAGATCTTGCTCGAGGACCAAAAATTAATGCGACTACATAGTTCTCATTCCTTTCAGATATTTGGTAAATTATAACACAAGTTTAAATGCATGTTAATAGTTTTCATCAGTCGATCTATATAACTTTTCCTTCTCTCTAAAAGATCAATCTAACTAAAATGGGTTCGCCGCTTCGCAAAACTTCGAATGAATCTCCATCGTCCTGGAAAACAGGAATCTTCCCTTTTATATTTTGGGTACGGTTTGTGCAAAGGCATGATCTTTGGCAACATCTTCTTGTTCAACGGCATCAGGTACTTGTGCTTCCCCTCTGTCCGGTACAATTCGGCATTGGCATCCAAGGATCCAATCGATGCGTTGACCACTGGTACCGCACTTACTGTGAATCGATTTGGGATGTGTCTTCTTGCCCCGTATGATGAAATAATGCTCCCCGTCCGTCTTTCCCTCATAGATCCAGTTCGTCGCCTGATAGATCCCACCGTGATGCTTTTGCTCAAAGTCGGCATAACTGACGATCAACTCCACATTGGGGGATTGCTCCTTCAAGAACCGGATCGCTTTGGCAAGGATCTACGATACAAATGATTGATGCATGGTTAAGGCAACCCGTGTCAACTCACAGCATTCACGCTGCGTCAGGCCATATGGAGAACCGATATTCTGAGTCGCTCCACGGCTGAATATAACAACACCGACGAACTGGCCACCCTCCCATGCTCCCACCTTCACCGACTTTCCAGCAGGTAAGCTTCGGCTATAGTGGAAGTTCTCGCAAGCAAACTTTGCGGCTGCATACGTCGCCCAATCCACCTTTAAATCAATCATGCTCAAATCCCTCCCCACAGTGTGGACAAGTCACAAGCTTTGAGCTCTATACCCCCAAATCGCCTTGGTCTTCGAAAGTACCTGCTTCAAAGTTCGGGATCTCAATATCATCAAGCATCTGTTTCAGGTCCACATCGTCAAACCCGGACAAGGAAATGTCCACTCCTTCCTGCTGCAGCTCAACAAGCAACTGCGATAGGGCATCTTCATTCCAATCACCTGATACCTTATTTAAAGCAATATTCAGGAGCCGTTCCTGCTGATCGTCGAGATCCACAACCGAAACCTGCAGCTCAGTGTGGCCAAGCTCATTGACCATGATCTTATAACGTTGATGGCCACCGACCATATGCCCTGTGCGTTCATTCCAGACAATCGGTTCAACATAGCCGAATTCCTCTATGCTCCGGCGAAGCTTCTCGTATTCAAGATCCCCAGGCTGAAGGTCAACACGGGGGTTGTAGGCTGCTGCATTAATCTGATCGATTGGCACGATTCTGATGTTCATGTTCTCTACCTCCACTTTAAACAATGTTATCAATAAAATTTTAGTTTCTTTCTCCTTTTAGCATGGCTTGCAATATCTTGTACAACAGAAAACCCAACACCAGATGGTGTTGGGTTTTAATTGTTAATATTTATTGAGCTGGTTGAAGTTTGACTTCATCAACAAACCAAGATTTATCAAACTTAGCTTTCATATTGAGAGTTATGAAATTCCCATTTGCTTTCTCCCAATAAACTATGGCTTGCTCCTTATCGGGACTCAAAAGGACAGCAGACATATAATCTCCTTGTTCAAGATTTTCTTGTCTTTCTTTACCATAAAATGCTTCTAAGAAAGAAGATTTTTCTTGATCAGAGAAAGATGATAATAATTCATCAAGATTAGTGATATCTCCGAAAGTCCAATTAGACAAATCATTATTAACGCTGCCACGCATACTATTTAGTGCAGATGTATTAGCATTTGTATTTCTTTCTAGTACTTCCTTACCTTTAGCCCAAGACTGATTTAACCGATTTTCGACTTGTTTGGCTTGGACCTGATGTTCAGATTCTACAGTAGGAAAAAGCTCAGATATAGTCCCACTAGCATAAGCACTTGCCCCAGCGACCAGCATAAAGGAAGCAATCCCCAAGGTAATAACTTTTTTATTTATTTTTTTCATCGTTAATTCTCCTTATTAAAATTTAATTTTTATAATAAGTCGTTGATCCAGCGTCTGACCAATCTCCACCAGTTAATGTGTATCCCGTAACTCGTCCGGACCATGTCATAGTGTACAATCCTGATGCACTATGGGTATTGCTTGTAATCAATGCTGTAGCAGATCGGCTAAGATACCAATTTCCGCTGTATCCTTGCTTTGATCCCAAATAAGTACCGTCCCTGTATAATTCCATATAAGCACTTATAGATGAAACAAAATTATGCCCTCCGTTTACATAAAGTCCACCTTCTAAATAACCATTCCATACCTCCATATCTGCGCTTGCGCTTGCACCAAATCCTGCTGCAGATGCTGGTGCTACAGAAGTTAACATACATGTACTCGCAAGAGCAAGAGCTCCGAATACCTTAAATAATTTTTTTCTGATTATCACTATTTATTCCTCCCCAAACACTTTTATGTAACATATTGTAATCATATAGAATATTTTAGGTTATTGATATAGTTCTTAAGTAATAAATCCTTCTTTATGGAATTTAATTCACTTATTTAACAAAACATATCTTTTATACTATTTAATTTACGATTTTAATTTTTTTTGTGTTGAGTTGGTTTCAACGTTTGGGTGATCATCATATGCATGCGTAGGCTCACTCAGTTGCTGTTCTCCGCTCTTCAATGGACTGATCCCTGCAAACGGACGTTCTCATGTTAAGAAGCTCAGAACGACTCACATTCCGTCATATGAATGCAAAAGAAAAAGCACCACAATGGGTGCAATTCTTAACTATCCTTCATACCAAATAACTGCCACATGACTATTTGATTCTCTGTGGTACTGAATAGACTTGATATCAGCCATTAAGTGTGCGTGAAGCCATTGATTAACCAACTTCTCAAGTGAGTCGATATTTGAATTGTGAATAATTTTGACGCTATTTTTCATCAGCTTACACCTCCTCTAACACTATTAAAACGTGCTAGAGATAATATACGACCTTGGAACATTTTGGTCGCAAACTATTTTTATTCATTCGAGATAAAGAAAAAGCACCCCGAAGGATGCTTACTTTTAATTAACTTTAGGACTGGGATCGTACAGTCCTTCAACTACGAATTCAAAACCGAAATCTGACTTCAACTCTTCCAACGAATAGATGTCGCCTGGAACTTTACCTTCATTAAGGTTTTTGATCTTTGCCTTAAGAATATTTGTAGCTTCATGAGTGAGTACCTCGTGCTGATGTTCTCGGTAATAATCATCAGTCAAAATACGGTTACTCGAAAGTTTAACAACTGCATTCACAAGCACAACCTTGCTATTTTGATTATCAACGTACAAAATATCGTAATAATTTCCAAGCTCGTCTTTAATCAAATCTCTAACAGGTAATAAACGCGGTGTATTCATGCTAGTTTCCCCCTCTCTCTAAGATGACTTCCAGGTATATTTTACCTCTTTTGGACAAATGGGTCTACTACAGAACTGTTTAACCCCGTCGAAGCGCCCCCATACACAACCTTTGCACTTCTCTGGCTGCTTGTTCGGGCGAATGCGTATCTTCTTCCGTCTTCTGCTGATCACTTCAATTCCTCCAATAAAAAAAGCCGATCCAATGAAGGAACGACTTTAATGTGTTATGTGTTATGTATGAAGTTGGTGTTACGTCCTAAAAGCATGCGCCCGAAACGGTCGCCGCAAAAACGCTGCGCTCTTTGCTTTAAATGCATACGTGCTTTGTAACTGTAGAGGAAGAACAAGACCATTTTACTTATCATTCCAAACAGTAGTCAACTTCAAAACTTAAACTCATTGCCCTAATTCTTAACGTTTTCTACCCCATCCTCTGTTTTACTCATTAATTTCAGTAAGAAGGGAAAACAAATAACTGAGCAACTGCAAGAAGTGCAAATCCTATAATCAAAAGTTTAAATCCGCGTTGTGAGAACTTCTGACGATTACTAAAATCTTTGAACATTTCTCCTGCTTCTTCCCTGGTATGTGGAAATGAATAATTATTCTCTAATCCAATTGTATCTCTCGGCGCTCCCCTATAGGCATACCAGGAACCTATTACAGAAATCAATATTCCAACCATATTAATTATCCAACTCACTAGTGTCATGTGACCATCTCCTTTGTTTTAAATATATCTCAAACTAGAAGAAGGTCAAATAGAAAAAGCGAAAAGAGGAACGCCCCGGTCATATGCCGCATTGTGCAGCCGTACGTTTCATTTGCGCTTTTTCTATGCTCCTAATGTATCACGGAAAAATCGTCATGTGTGGTACAATATAAGTCCATAATACATTCAGTTAACGGTCAGATTTCGAACTCAAAAAAAGGGGAATTTCAGAAATGAAATATACAGTTATAACATAAAAAAGGTGCCCCAGTTGAGGCACCTCGTCTTGAAAAAAGAGCTTTCGCAGTTTCTTCAAGTTTTGATACATAAGAGAGTTTTCACAGTCTTTTGTATCATACAGTAATAGTATTTGTTGACTTGCTTAAAATATACATGTCTTTTAGTGTAAGAAGAGCTTTCGCAGTTCTTATATAGAACGGGTGTGATGAAGGTTTTCACAATCACCACCTAAATAGTATATCTCTCTTCTTTGAGAAAATCAACGAATTTATGGAACAACTTTTAAACCGAACCTTTCCTTCTTGTCACAACCCCCATCGTATGCTAGTTTCTCGATAACGTTAATAAAACCAAAAGTCCTTTGCTGTTTCCCCTTTAGCTTTCTATTCCATGAATTTGGTAGAAGATCTGCCAACTGAAGACCGATAACATTATCCGGCTTTATGCTGAAGCTAATAGTACTCAACCTTTTTTGTAGAATTTTATTACTGTAAAAGAGAGTGCCTTGGGCCATAAGATAATGGAAATGATGTTGAAGTTGCTGATCTTTTTGCTCAGGGTTTGAATCAGTTGATTCTAAATAGATAGCCCCCTTACCGTCATTCTGCTCAAGAAAGTGAACAAAGTTTTCTATAATCATTTGTAGAGCTATGAAATACTTATCTCTTCCGTTTTTATAAAGTTCTCCACAGTTATTCTCGTGGATACTTATTGCAAAGATAGGAAGCTGCAACTCTTCAAAAGTTTTCGAGATATCTTTCCAAAACTCTTCTCGCTTATCCTTATTCTGAAAAACACTAAATGGAGTTCCAGATTTTCGATCATGTATTTCTTTTTCATGGATAATAACTTTATCGTCACCAAAGTATTTCATTTTCAATTTATTCACATGTGGTATTACATTTTTTTCATATTCTTCTTCGGCAATAACAATGCCCATTAAGCTGAAATGATCAAAATGTCCACCTGTATGAATCTCATCTAAGTAAAGCGTAAATCTCCTCACTCTATATGTCCCCCTCTAGCTTCTGTATAAAGTTAATTTCCTTACGTTTCAAGTCACAAGAAGCTAACTGAACATTTAAGTTGTATTTCTTTATCAACTCTTGAGCTTTTGAAATGTGTTCGTTCAAACCAATTGAAAGAGAGAGCGGGATGACTAAGATCGTTTTATACGCAGATTTCTTGCTGAATACACGCAATTTATCTAACGATGACCTATCTTGAAAAGTGTCTTTTGTTTGTACTTCATATATAATTGTTTCATGTTGATTAAAAGCAAATATATCAGGAACCACTCCTTCAACAGCCAATGGTTTACCATATGCCCAATTAATATGGTCTGCTAACACTGAGTATCCGCTATGAAGAAGTCTTTCCGAAATTAATTGAATAGTGTCATCATGCTGTTGATTTTGAGGAAAGTTCGTTCCCATATGTTCCACTCCTTCTATGTGACAAATGGAACCATTTGCCTATGAGAATATAATATAAAAGTTATCAACAACTTTCAATCAGAACAAATGTTCTAATTGTTAATAACTTTTATAGTTATTTTCATTAGCTTCTCAAATAAAAAGACACACCTGCTAAAAAAAAGCTGGAGGTGTGTCTTTTTATTTTATATTTCATCTTTTTCAAAAAAACCATTAGTTTAAGGGTATTGGCCATGCTTTCTGTGCCCTCTACAAGCTTTCGACGAATTGTACTATCACTGAGGCTACGTAGGAAATACAACAAGGTTTCTTTGTAAGAATAACCTTTAATATACCTGTAATCAATCGCCTTGCGGGCATTCTCGTCTTTGATTAAACTCTGAGCTCTTTCCAACTGGTGTGTACAGAAGTCATATCTTTTGTACACCCAACGCTGTTTCTCTATAAGAATCGTAGCGTTTGTCGTCTTGCCCGTAGCAGATCTTTTTTATTGAAGATACAAGTTAATTTATAATCGCCCTCCCTCTTAATGTGATTTCAAAGTTTCTTGTTATCTTTTTATTGATACACCGCCTATTGTTGGAAGCATAATAGACTGAGGGGTTCCCATCAAATATTCACCGAATGTGAGAACATATGCGTCAGCTCGGTCAGGTGATTTTAATCCAAGCTTCTTCATCTCCTACTTACTTCAAGAAGTATCTTGCCTTTGCTCGTCATTGACCATTTTCTTGTAGTCAATTGGGAAAGATGTACATCATCGTCAGGCAACTGCAGTATAGAAGGGACGCTGTTCACAAAATTGCTCATACTCTGTTCCAATTGTCCTTTGATGGATGCCCACATTTCTGCACCCAAATTTCCGTAATGCTCATCCAACGAAGATAACCATTGTTTATAGCGACGTCTTTATATGGAAGTCCTTCTTCTGCTATGAATTTATTCAACCCATCTGTCATACCCCAACTCACCGGTATCATGTATCCTTATCCCCGTATAAACAACTTCCGGATACTGTAGAAGTAATACTTTTATCAGAATAAATACCATTCTATGAAATTGTTAAATATGTTACATATTTACATGTAAATATATTATATAATTGTAATGTAATCCAAAATAAATGAGGAGATAAAAAAAATGAAGAAAAAAATCTTATTAGCCGCTATTGCCGCATTCTGCACTTTACCCTTGTCAGCCTTTGCTTTAGAGACTGGAAACTCAGTGTCGACTAATTCTCTGCATCCTAAAATCGAGATCCAAGGATTACTCCAAAGAGAAGTGGAAGTTTTTCTCAAATTCCCAACTTCTAGTTATACAAAAGATATGGTTCCACTTAGAGCTACTTATTATGAAGGCGATTATGGTGGTGTTCTTACTAGATCTAGTACTGTTATAAAAGTAAATTATCCCGATGGGTCATACTGGGAGGCACAGTACAAAGGAACAATCTATAAGGAAATGTAAATTTAACAAGATCAGCAAGGGCGAGGATGTGAAAAATCCCCGCCCTCTCTTTAGGTTAGTAAGAAGACAGCTTTTCTACCAATCTCTGTTTTATAGTTATAGCGCCCTACTCAAGAATCCAAAGAACTTTATCTTCTTAATGACAATCCAGCTATGGTCGAAAGCATTATAGACTAAGGGACTTCTGTTAAATATTCGCCAAAAGTCAGAACATACGCGTCAGCTCTATCTGGTGACTTGAGACCGCGTTTTTCATGTCCTTCTTGCTTTCAAGAAGTATTTTCCCTTTACTGGTCATTGACCATTTCCTTGTAGTGAATTGGGAAGTCAGTACATCATCATCGGGTAATTGTAAAACCGCAGATTCGTCGTTCATATAATTGCTCATGTTTTGTTCCAGAAGCCCCTTAATATAAGCCCACATTCCAGCGTCCAAGTTTCCATAATGTTCATCCAATAATTGCTCAAATTTACCAGGACTTCAAATACCCATTAATCGCCCATAATGTTAAATAACGAAACAGGAATGTTATACTTGCTTTACAAAAACTTAATTGCTTTAAATTCAATATTTTTAATATATGACGGATTGTAATATGAAGTGCGACACCTACTGGAAATAAATA
>NZ_ANHX01000006.1 GCF_000316035.1 Paenibacillus sp. PAMC 26794 | reverse complement strand
CCGCTCACGAATCTTTCACAGAGGAACTGTCGCACTTGACTTGACAAACCGTCAAAATAAAATAATCAATACAAGCCCAAACATCGGCGAATGCCGAGAGGCTATATTGAATTTATAAACAGCAAAACAACCGAAGGAGCATAGCCAGAAACTCTATCAGGAGTTCCCCTTTGCTCGAATGCCTCCCGGTTGTCCCATCAGTTGTTTTGCTGAGAATTGGAAAAGGCGAGAAGAGGAACGCCCCAGTCATATGCCGCTATTGCAGCTGTGCGTTTCATTCTCGCCCGATTTCCACAAAACAAATATATCATGTAGAAAGTCTAATGTAGGTTCATTAATCGGTCAAAAACATTCACTACATTGTATTGTTATCAAGTACTGCTTCCACTCTAAACAAAGGATTTTTTTCATCGAATCTCCTCTGAATAGCTTCTAAATCGAATTCATCCTCAACTTCAAATAGAATATAAAAATACTCACCAGCCTTAATCAAATTAGCACCAGTTATTGCTGACACCTTCGTATTGGTATGTAAATACCAGAAATCTGTGTTCTCTATATGTTTTACATGTTCTATAACTTCATCTAAGTAGGTTTGTTTCAAAATGGTCCTCTATAGAAAGAATCATTTTCTACTGTTCTACACATAGTGTCACAGTAAAAATATTTTTTATTCAGCAGAGATTTTCTCCAAGTTTGAGTGACACAACTAATCCTCCTATCAAAAAAGCAGCCCCGTCAGGAGCTGCCTCATGTTATGCCTTATCTTGTAATCTTATCTGTTTCCGCTAACCTGCCAGCTTACTCAGCACCCGGATAAGGATTGATCTTCTGGATCGTTCCGTCTTCGTTGTATTTCAGCTCGGAATATTTAACGCAGCGCTTGTGGTTGACGCCTTCCGACAGGGAGCTGTCGTGATAGAACAGATACCACTTGTCTTCAACTTGCACAATGGAGTGGTGGGTTGTCCAGCCTATAACCGGAGAGAGAATCTCGCCCTTGAACGTGAATGGTCCCATCGGGTTCTTGCCGATCGCATATACGAGCTTATGCGTGGTTCCTGTAGAGTAGGACAGGTAGTAATAGCCGTTATATTTATGCATCCATGGGCCTTCAAAATATCTCCGTTCCTCATCCCCGGCCAGAATCGGATTCCCGTCTTCATCGACAATCGATATCTCGGCAGGCTTGCCTTGGAAGGACAGCATGTCGTCGCTAAGCAGTGCAACTTGCGGTCCAAGCGCCGGCTGGTCAGGAGTCGGTCCTTCTGCATATGGCACGAAGCTGCCGGTCTGCCATTTCTCCAACTGGCCACCCCAGAGTCCGCCGAAATAGATGTATGACTGATTGTCGTCATCCACCAGTACGGCCGGATCGATGCTGAAGCTGCCTTCCATATAATTCGGCTGCGGCGTGAACGGGCCTGCCGGAGACTCTGATGTTGCCACACCCAGACGGAAGATGCCGTCATGGTCCCGTGCTGGGAAGAACAGGTAATAGGTATTGTTCTTATAAGCGGCATCCGGTGCCCAGAGCTGCTTGGAGGCCCACGGAATATCTCTCAGATGCAACGCTTCGCCGTGATCGACCACCGGGGAATCGAAGTTGTTCATCGAGAGGACATGATAGTCTTCCATTTTATACTGGTCGCCGTTATCGTTGCTCGGCTCGTCATGATCAAGGTCATGGGAAGGATAGATGTAGATTTTGCCCTCGTAGACATGGGCGGACGGGTCTGCAGTGAAGATGTGGGTTACGAGCGGCTGGTGGGGCTTAGGTTGTTGTTGTTGTTGTTGATTCATAAGGCATCTCCTTTGGTATTGGAATAATAGAATCCTTCATAATAAGCAGGGCTAACGTTCTCTGTACAGTTGCCCGAGGCGCGCAGCCCCAGGTAGATGCCGGTGAAGCCGTTGGCTGAGGCACGCGAACACGGGAGGCGCCTCATCGTCCAGCATGTAGGCATTCCCGCGCTCGGTCCAGGAATAGCGCTCAAATATCCGGCTATTACGGTAATTCATTGATTGCATCCTTAGAATTCAAAGCAAGCGTTTACAATCTCTAATGCTATTGTATAAGACCCGCTTATTCTTTCCTAGTACACATAATAAAGATCTTCCCCCGAAAAAATGTACAATTCCCGCCCATCTCATAATTCTTATATTCTACAATGAAGTGATCTTTTTTGCGTTGTCTTGTCGCACATATTATTTCTTCTCCTCTGGATCGCAACCATTATATGTCTTCACAAGTTTTTGAGCTCGTAAGCTTTTTTCTCGAAGTTCCACCGTCTCACGTTCGTAATACACTTTTCCTTTGTGTTCTTTCATTATTATTTTCCGGGAAAAATGATTTTTCTAATTATATAATAGCGAACTTTCAAGTTAAATCAACTGCCCGTTAGCTTAATGAATTAACAGGCAAAATAACAATTAGATATTAGCCTAATCGGCAATCGGACTATGTTCTTGTCCATGGCTCGGGATAAGAACTTGTACCGATTAAACAAAAAAGCCGCTAAAATAGCGACTTTAATGGGACCATATTCTTGTCCCTCGACAGCTTTTTTTGTCTTTTAAGATCTATTTTTTACAGATAATAGAATTAATTAACAAACTTGACTGTGCTGACGATTAGTTGTACTATATGTTTATATAAATGGAATATATTACAATTTAAATATTTATTTTGGAATCATCTATTTTCAAGATGGGTATCAGAGCCTATCATAGCTAAGATATCAATGCGTATAAATGAGTTTTACATTTTGTCTGCAACACATAATCATTGGCAGGCATTCATTTTACATATACATTCCTACTTCATAGAGTTTTCTAGCCTGTAGAGTTCTACCTCCTTAATTTCTTTTTCAGTAAAGAAAAAAGGGGAAGAACCATCTTTAAAAGAGAGGAGGGCAAGAGGCTTTAAGCTGCAAGCAGGTCTATTTGTCGTAACCGCATGTTTTTGTAAAAAAATACCCATAACAAGAAAGGTGGAATTTATTGCTATGAGAAAATTGATTAGTTTAGCTCTTATTCTTGTTCTAGTGCTTTCGTTTAATGTAGCTGCCTATGCAGACGGTGACGTGACTCAAGCCAAACCTATGACAAAGGAAGAAATTATTAATTCCAAAGAATTCCGTGAAGCTGTGAAAGCGGCTAAGGCTGAGTTTGAATCGCAGAAGGCTGATAATGCGGGTGGTCCAGTTCTGTTTGCGCCTGCTCCGAAAGTATCTCACATTAATGTATACGGTGTCGTATCTCCTAATGGCGGCCAAGAAATTTACGGCTTCAATAACAACCCACTCTCCACAACCAATGATCATGGTGGGGCTTGGATTCAGTGTATTACTTTCCAGGTCGGTTATGACAGCAGTCACTACGGCACACTCGCCGGCAGTACAATGACAAACAACTGGTCTGAAGCTATTGATCTGGACGGTGATCGTGTCGTAGATGCTTGGGCCTATTCTTGGGTTTATGAAGCGCCTAGTACAGGGGGACAATTTGTAGGTACGGTATATTCCATTAATATTCCAACACAGTGGACCGCTTGGATTAATGTTCGTTAACAGGAAGGATGTAATATGAATATTGGAGGAATTGGCTATCCTGGTTCTATCATGAGGAATACGGGAAGTAAGCCCAAAAGCTCATCAGCTTTAGACACGGATTTGATTCTTGATCAGACGCAGGGATAACATCCCCCTGCGTCTTTTCTCATTGTGACATTAGAGGGCGCGACTTTGTATAGGAACCTACCGTTGCACAGCAGGCTACTTTCCCTCTCCTTGTATGAAAACAAATGTGCTATCGTCGGATCGTTCTTCTGAAAAAGTGAAGTTCAACCGATCAAAGTTTCTTACGTCCTTCACCTCTGCAATCTTATGCTCTGCCATATAACGTACCATTTCACCTCTGGCCATCTTGGCCCAAGTTGCCTTTTCAACAAGCTTCCCATTGACCATTTGTCCGAATACACAAGTAATGAAACGGGTTTCCTCGCTCAGAAAAGGCAAAATATTTTTGCTATACTCTTTGGAAGCCAGATTTAGGATGTAGTTGCTTTCTGATTGAAGCTGATCTGCGAGTTTGCTACCCCAGAATTGATAGAGCGATTTGAAGCCTGGACCTTGCAACTTGCCCTGCATCTCCAACCGATAAGGGGTAACCCCATCCAAAGGCCGTAACATGCCATAAAAACCGGATAATATGCGTAAATGCTGCTGAAGATACGCCAGTTCCTCATTTTGAAAAACACCTGGAGCCATATACTGATACTGAATGCCCTCATAGGCATAGATGGCTGGTGTCAGATTTGCTTTTATATTCATATTCTGAATCCGCTCCACGTTCTGTTCGGCGATTGCATCGTTACACTTCCACATCGCTTTGAGTTCGTCATAGGATAACTCTTGAAGCAGACTCAATAGCTGTTCTGACTCGTTTATAAACTGCGGCATCTGCGCGATAGCCATAAGATCGGTATCAATCTTCATCTTTTTAGCTGGTGATATGATAATTCTCATCGTGCTGATCCATCCTTAATCTACCGTTGTTTTTGTCGTTATCCATAGTACAGGATCAATCAGCCGATTCCAATGTTAAAACATACTCGCCCCGTCACTTGTCATGGTCCTTTAAAAAGACTCAAACACGAACAAACCAGCCCGCTAATGGACTGGCTTGTTCATTACATTTTGAAACTTTAAGTTCAAAATTTATTTGTACTTTAAATAAGAATCAAGAGTTAGTTGCATCCATTGTATAACCTTTGAAACTTGTGAGTACCTGAATTTAATCAATTCGCATTCTTCTATCGACTATAGACCAACTGTGTTTTCATGCTAATCCTCTTTCAAAGAATAAATTTAGGTAGTTGTTAAATTAAATTAACAATTGAATTGTATCTTCCCTCTGTCATAAAGACGCCAGTAATTCGTTCATTAATAAACCTGATTACATCTAGTGAGTCATAATCTTCGTAACATGTATCTTCCTTATAAATAAGTTTAACATTAGCCAATCCACTCTGAATTAATAGTTTTCCTTTATCCATTTCTCCATTTTGTAAATAGTAATTTCCTAAATCAACCCAATTCATTACAAGATAATCACATGTTTTAATTGATTCATCAACAAGAGTAACAAACTTATTTTTGTTTGTAGATTCGTA
Source organism: Paenibacillus sp. PAMC 26794 (assembly GCF_000316035.1). Taxonomy (GTDB): domain Bacteria; phylum Bacillota; class Bacilli; order Paenibacillales; family Paenibacillaceae; genus Paenibacillus. The sequence continues at coordinate 18,974 of NZ_ANHX01000006.1, read as the reverse complement.
ATGCCATGCCATCAAATACAATATAATGGCTTTCGTTTGTGTATCACTGGAGTTTTTCTTTAATTGCATTAATTTTTCAAGTTGGAAATCATTCATTCCACCCATAAACCATTCACTGAAAAAACTTGAAAGTATTGTGAAATATGAAACATTACCATTGTACTCCATTGCCGAATCTAACAATGATATAGCTCTTTGATAATCTCCAAAAGGAGGTAATGTTTGCAATAAGACTACTCTTGCCCATGCGTCTACGTCCTGAGGAAACTTATTTAGATAGTCAAGAATTAACTTCTCTGCTTCTTCCATGGACTCTCCAGTCGACTGATTCACTAACCCATTGACAATATTCTGAATGGATAAATCATTCATCAAAATCCTCATTTCTAATTAATTTGGTTACCAAGAAGGCGAGTAGTCTTGCCCATAAAGGCATCTACATTAATTATGGTGCCGTTCTTGTCAGCAAAAAACCTAATTGTTACTTCATGACCGTTGATTTTTGTAAACATCTGGTTCGAACCTATTTTAATTTTACTAGGATCAACTTGCCCTATCTTACTAGTTACACTGTTAAAAATAGACAATCTATCTTTCCCAAGTTTCATGATCCCTTTTTTAATGTGATCCTGAGAAAACACATGGGATTCATACCGTTTAAATAAATCTGATTTGAAACTAATTTTAGCCGTTGGACTGAGAGCTCCGCCTTGGCCTTTCCCTTTCTTGGATCCGGTAGCTTTACCACCAACAAATCCCATTGCAAGTGCTGCAATATATTCTGCTTCTTGTCCTTTAATCAACGCACTTACTAACTGTTCAGTCGCCCAACTAATGTTACCTGAAGACTTAGTATAAGGGCTTTTACCCAATGCCATATCATACAAGTAATTTTACCGATTCTTATTTAAAAAAGAGTTAAAGCCGTAACATATACCTTAGCTCTTGAGTATAGTAGGGCTACGCCATATGCCCACTCGGGTCTAAATATTTCAACGGATTATTACTTACATAGGAGCACAAATTCAAACTTAATGGATCATTCAATTCTCCCTCGTACGTATCCTCACCAATGAAACGTGCCATGCCTGGATCATACCAGCGTGCTCGCAAATATTGGAGTCCTATCGTCTCATCCCAGTACTCTCCTGCATAACGAAGAACATTTGGAACCGTTTCTTCCGTTGTGAGTGATCCACCCCAGATATCATACGTATACTGGTTCAACACTTGCCCGGCATCATCCACAAGTCCGACTACATCGCCATGACCATTGAACTGGTAGTATTCCAATTCTCCAGTTTGCTTCTCCTGACGTGCCCACAGTTGACCATACAGGTCATAGATATAAGCATAGGTTAGTTCAGCTTTCCCGGACGTCACTTGGGCTTCCGCCTATAGTTGCTAATTTTAGCGGCAGCTCTAGTACGTATATATTATTTATAATTTCCAAAAAATTCCCCACTTTTTATACTGCTTCGTGTTAACTACGTTGTGTAAATTCGAGTAATCGGTACAAGTTTTTGTCCTTGGCTCGGGACACGAACATGTACCGATAAAATAAAAAAAGCCGCTAAAATAGCGACTTAATGGGAACATGTTCTTGTCCCTCGACATGAAGTGTGAAAATCTTCAAGGTCAAGTAGTTTATATTTCGATTATCATCAGTCCATCCAAGTATGACTCTATTGATGAAATATCAAGCCACGGTGATTCATACTCTCTAGTCGAATAGAAACGTAAAACTATTTCTTCCCCATCATAAGAAAGGATGAGAATAAAGTTTCTTTGCGCAGAAAACTGTCTATAGAGTACGGCTGCCCATACATCAAGAATCTTTATGGCAGTTCTGAATATTTGGATAGGTTCGTCATCAAACATATCATTTAGGTGAATATGGTTGAAATTGGCTTCAAATGCTGTTCTATCTGAAATAAACTGGTTCGGTGAAAAATGAGGCGGTAACTCAGTATTTCCTTTCTGTCTTAAAAGGATACAATCATCCCATTCAATAAAAGTAGGGAAAATAATGCTCTCAATACTTCCGAAATCAATAGAACAGTTACGATCTTGTATTTCTATGTTCTTTAATTCATCAAGGTACATTTGCATTTTGGAATTAATTATCAAAATCTCACCTCATTTTGGAATAAACGGACTTTCGCCAAGATATTTTGTTAGCCCTACGTTTAGTTTTTTTACAAATTCAGAATTTTCCAACATTTTATTTACACTTTTTGGAGCAATTTTTCCATTTGATTCTACAAATACTCCTTTTTTCGAATCAAATAGATACTTTTTATTATTCGCATCTTGATAATGAACCTGCCCAGGTCGTTGGCCAGGGTTAGGATTTTCAACATCAATTCTTGCTTTACTGCCCTGCTCTTTCCACACTGTTTTACTTGTTACCTGAGTCCCATTTGCCCCAAACATAGAGCTTTTTGTTTGGGTTGTTTGTGTTCCTTTGGTTTTAGGAACCGCACCTGGAACAAATCCCATTGCAAGTGCTGCAATATATTCTGCTTCTTTTCCTTTAATCAACGCACTAACTAACTGTTCAGTCGCCCAACTAATATTACCTGAAGACTTAGTATAAGGGCTTTTACCCAATGCCATATCATACAAGTAATTATACCGATTCTTATTTAAAAAAGAGTTGAAGCCGTAACGATCTCGAATCGTATTTTTATACAGATTATAATTTGAAGTGTTTATTTTAAAACCTTTCGCTTTAGCATCCTTCAGCATATGTCTGAGTTCTTGAGCATAGTAAGGCTCTGCCATATTACCGCTAGGATCCACATACTTTAACGGGTTATTACTGACATACGAATACAGGTTCAAACTCAACGGATCATTCAGTTCACCTTCATACGTATCCTCGCCAATAAATCGTGCCATGCCCGGATCGTACCAACGAGCTCGTAGATACTGAAGCCCTGTTATTTCATCCCAGTATTCACCAGCATAACGCAGAACATTAGGAACCGTTTCTTCCGTTGTGAGTGGTCCACCCCAGATGTCATACGTGTACTCGTTCAATACTTGACCAGCATCATCCACAAGTCCGACTACATCGCCATGACCATTGAACTGGTAGTATTCCAATTTTCCAGTTTGCTTCTCCTGACGTGCCCACAGTTGACCATACAGGTCATAGATATAAGCATAGGTTAGTTCTGCTTTCCCGGACGTCACTTGGGCTTCCGCCATGAGTTTGGCTTCTTCATCGTAGTAATAGCGGGTGGTTTGGTCGCCTTCGGTGCGTTCATACAGCAATCCATCCCCGTTATAGCTATAGGTTACTGTTTTTCCTTCCCCGGCTGCTTTAACCAACCGGTTCTGACTGTCATAGGTATATTCTGCATCTTTCAGTCCGTATACCTTACCACTTCCGGTACTGTACCGGTTGCCATTCGAATCATACGTGTATGTTTCCTGTAGCGAACCCGATTCCGTTTGGATGCGACTAAGTTCATCATAAGTAAACCGATCGCTTGTCCCATTCTGAGTACGGGACGTGATGTTTTTGTTTCCATCGTATTCATAGTCGAATTGATGAATTGATGTCGTTGCTTGGGAAACGGTGACTCCTGACAGATCATAGCCGTCAAACTGATAGCTTGTGCTAAGGCCTTTCCCAAACGATACGTTTTCAAGCAAACTGTTTGACGTATAACTAAAGGTGATTCGATCCACAGGCGTCTGGGCCGATGCTGCGAGTGCTGAAGCGCCCCCCGTTCCCGAGGTGATATCCATGGAAGTGACCCGGTTCATCGTGTCAAGTTCACCGTGTATCCGCAAGGATTGTTCGTTTGCATCAGTAAGAGTATATCCCAACCGCTGCTGGGTATTGTTTTCATATTCAAGCTGGGTTCCATCCGGGAAGGCAAGCCCACTGAGCACACCGTCCGTATCACGGTATGAATAGGTTGTTTTGCCGTGATCATCTGTCATCGATGTTCTGCGACCCATCTCGTCGTACGTATACGATACAGAGGTATCCGGTCCTTTGAACCCTGTAAGCATGTTGTCGCTGTTATACGTATACTCGGTGATTTTCCCAAGCCGATCCTGCTTTTTGATCAGATTGCTCTTTTTATCATAATAGAAGGTAGTCGCAGAACCATCCAACTTCGGCGGGGTCTGCTTGATGATCCGGCCCAGTTCATCATATTGTTTGGTCACCGTTTGCCCGTTAGCAGATACAACTTGGGTCACCTGGCCCTGATAGCTGTAAAAATATCGGCTGGTTTCTTGTTTGGGCGTGGTTGCCGTTGCGATTTGTCCGAGCGCATCGTACGTATATGTTGTGCGCTCCCCATTACCATCAATAGAAGCAGTCACGTTTCCGCTGAGGTCATATTCACTTTGCTGCAAAGGTACAAATGCGCTGTCCCGGTATTCTTCTACTGCTGTCGTGCGTCCCAGCAAGTCTTTCTTTTCACGAGTTTTATACCCTGAAGCATCCTGAACCGTTATGGTTTGACCAACAGGATCAATCGTTGTTGTATCCGTAGTTCCATCGGGATATTGGGTCTCGGTCGTTTGCCCAAACGCGTTGACCACATACCTCGTCACATTCCCCTCAGCATCTTCCGAAGCCGTCACGTTTCCTTCGCCATCATAGGCATATTTATATGTTGCGTCCGCCGTTTGCTCTTCCACGAGTAAACCTAATGGATTGTAACGCTCGAAAGTAACAATGCCGTCTGGCGATGTGCTTGTAATGATGTTAGTCGTATCATCGTATGCGGTCGTCGATTGTGTACCATCGGCATGCTTAATTTGAATTAGACGCCCTGCCTTGTCGTATTGATTCGTTTCCTGCTCTCCGGAAGCATTCGCCGTTGTCTCCAGTTCACCGGAAGGCGTATAGCTATATGACACCACAAGAGATTCTTCTTTACCAACTGCATCATGTACAACCATCGATGTCGATTCCAACAAATGCCCTGCATTAGGTTGGTAGCTGAATGTAACAGTGCTATCTTTAGCCAGCATACCGCCTTTGTCAGTTGAACTGCTGATACGTCCTTTATCATCAATTTTCACTTCCGAATCAGTGAGCAATTGTCCGCCATATCCATTTTTGGTGGAGGTCAGCAACATATGGCCTTGATTATTGTAGGTTATTTCAGTGTACCTTTCCAACGTACTGTTTACCTTGGTGGTGAATCGTACAGGTTTGATCCAGTTGTAAGGCGCTTTACCCGTTTCGTAGGAATACGTTGATTCTTGTCCTGTGCTTTGTTTCTCGGATGTCACCATGCCGTTTGTATCGTATGTGATAGACGTAGTCAGCTTCTCACTAGAACGACCACCATCACTCACCCACTCTGTCGTTTGAGTCGGAAGATTTCGTTTAGTTTGACTATCATACTGCAATGTCATGGAATAGATCACATTATCTCCAGATAGCGTATGTTCATCAGCGCGAACCAGGTCTGGCTCGGCGGCGGTACTATACGTCTTGGAGAACGCCCACGTATCCACGGTATGTGCAGCTTTTACTTTCGTTGTCCATGTGGCTGATTGTCCATAGGAGTCCAGATCTTCTCCAGAGTACTCAAAGTTAACCTTGTCCAGAACGCCTTCGCCATCCGTTGTGCTAAACTGGCTCTTGCGTTCTCTTACTTTGAATACGAAATGGGAGGAAGTTTCGCCAATCTGCTTCAGCGCCGGAATATATGCATAATCCGTTATAGCTGATGAAGGGCTTGTAATACGCGATAGCAACGCTGTATGCATCACACCTTGAGCATTTTGGTTGCTTTGCAACTCAGGTAAAAAATTGAATTTGGATTCCGGATAATAGTACGTATACGTCGTTGTCCGATCGAGAGCATCCGTGTATTCTCGCAAAATGCGAATGCCTTCGTCCTCACGTTGCGTGTACGTTGCTTTCCGATCTGTTCCGGCAAGCTGTACAGTAACCTTCAGCTTGTCATAAGCAAATGTCAGCGCCTGACCTTCACTGTTTTCAATTCTTGCAATGGCTTGGTTTCCATTCAATGTCGTATAGTGAAAATTCACGCTATTCCGGTAGCCATCTGTAATTTGCAACAGTTCTCCGACTTCATTAAATAGATAATCGTAGCCGTTTCGGATGGATAGACGATAAGTGCTAGATACGCCATTAACAGTCACGGTCGCATCTCGCTTAACGGTTAAGTCATTCCATACGTAACCTTCCAGTTCCAGGTTCGCGTTTAAGCGGTAATTGCCCACGCCTGGAATCAGAATATACTGATGATCGCCACGCTTTTCCATGAAAGGAATGTCCCAACGCCAGCCTTGCCCCAATCCAGCAGAGAGTTCTTCCTTGCGTGGCGTAACTATATTGGAATACGTCTGTGTCGTTTCGTCATATTCAACGCCCAGCTGTCCACTCGCTCTAGCGCTGTCATAGACGCGTGTCAGATCAAACGGAATGAGACCAGGTAGAGAAAGGTCAGTACTCTGAATCATCATTTCCCCTGTTGCAGTTGAGATGGATTCTGCTCCATAAGACGTCATATAAAGCGATGCGTCATCTCGGATATCTACATGGTTAAGTCCAGTTTCGTCCACGGTTGTTCCTGTACCTGGAGCATCCTCATTAAGAGCATTAATCGAGAAGTTATTTTGCTGTGATGATCCGGAAGGGCGTAGCCCCTCCATTTGAATCGGTTCGCTTATTTCTTGTGCTTCTAGCCATTTTTCAGCAGCCTCGCCGCCTGTGCGATCTGTCTGTAAAGCTTTATACAATTGGTACAGCGAGTAACCTTGATCTAGTTTTTTCTCAATCCAATCTTCTTTGATACCAAATTGCTCTTTTAAACTATGGATAGTAATGTAAGTAGCGGAAGGGAGGGAATCCCTACCTTCAGCCGCCGCTGCTGCTTGTCCTCCATATCCAAAAGAACCGAACCCACTAAGAACCAATATGACGCATAACCAAATAATCGTTATTTTCTTAAACACTCCATCACCTCAACCTAGATTTAGACAATCATTAATTAAATGGGAAAATCTTTTTCGTTCGTTTCGTTAAATTACCGTTGCGATCATACTCAAACACAATTTGATCTCCTGTAAATAGAACGACTTTAAGCAATTGATTGCCATAGCCGTACTCATAGCTATTGTCATTACGAATGTTCATCCATGCTGCTTTTATGGCTCCCTGAATCGGTTTTCCTTCTTTTTCACTTAGCTTGAGATAATAATTCTGTCCACCTTCAAGCTCCCATTCAAGAACGGTATATTGCTCACCATATACCTGTTCTTGCTCTATTGAAGCAGCTACCGGAATGCTCAATTCCTTATCTGAATACAATTCGATCCGAGGCTCAATAGAAAAATCACCTGATTCCTTTATGGCAATCCGATACTTGTCAGAGCTATACGGACTAAATCGGTAGTATACATTCCCTTGCTGAACTGTCGGAAGCGCCGTCTCTGTGTTTTCATACAAAGTCAGAAACTCCACTTCTACTTCCTTGACCGTAAAGTGCCGATAAGCACCTACAAATTTCAGCGTTTGAGCTGACACATTATGCACCTGAATGTCAGACTTTCCAGGTACAAATTGTCCTCCTGTAGCGTTCTTGCCTTCCTTAACAACAACTTGATTCTGATTCCGAATAACGTAATCATAGGTTCCTCCTTCAGAAGGAGAACCAACGAGTATAGCCTCATAAGGTGAGGTATTCGAGAACAAGAGCGTGTTATTTGGCGTCAAATTCCGCTTGATAAGTGCAGGCTCCTGACTTGAGCTGGCTGTCACAGGAGAATGATATTGAATCGTTACAGGTTCCGTAGATACTACGGTAACAACAAGCGTTGCACCTGCTGGAATATCCCATGTTGCATGACTCATACCTTCCACGAAATACAATGCTTTATTAGATTTGTCGTAGACTGTATAATCCACAACGGAATTCACTCCTGCGATTCGTTCAATTTGAGCAGGTTTTGAATCCGGATTCGTAAATACTGCGCTCTGCCCTTGGTTAACAGTGATTTCCGATTCTGGTGAAGGGACTTGATCATCTTGTCCACGGAAAACGCGGTAAATCCCACCATACGTTATGGGTTGATCCGAGATGTTGGTAACGACAACTTTTTTACCACCCAATACATACGCCTCGATCGCTGTTGCTGTTCTACTGCTTGACACTGTTCCATCTACGTTGTAAATCGTGTAATCATATACCCGTCCCGCGCTGCTGGAGGCATCATTTCGAAGCCTTTTTGAATCTGAGCTTATGTTGGTAAAGGCATAGCTCTCACCCTTGTTCAACGTCACGCGCAGATAAGCCGGTTCCTGGCTGTCCACTACAGAGAAATCATCCGTGTATTCAAATAATACAGGTGTACTTCCCCCTACAGTAACGATGGCTTCACCACCAGAAGGAATGGTAGCGAGACTTACATTGCTATTGAATTTGTCACTATGCGCTCTGCCGTCTGCCTTATACACGACAATATCAAACAGTGCACCTATTTTTTTGGCATTACTCCGTATTGGGTTGCTGAGTGAACCCCCATTGTGGAATTTGACCGATTGACCCGGTGATACGGTAATCTTACTTAGTGCTTCATTTGGTCTATCCTCTACATCAAAAATGGTGTAAATCGCCCCTATGGTTACAGGTTGAGCAGATACACCTGTAATTACTGCTTTATTTCCATAGTAAACAACTGGTTCAACCGCTGTTGCTTTTCTTGTACTTCGTTCTGTACCATCTGGATAATAGGTGACGTAATCAAAGATCCGCCCTTGGGTGGTGGACGCATCACTGTCGAGATATTCCCGATTAGTAGTGTTATTCCAAAATGTCACGCTTTCTCCCTGTTTGAGTGTTACGCGATGGTACGCAGGTTCCATGCTTTCTTCAACCGAGAAATCATCCGTATAACTAAACTCAATTGGGACTTGCCCAACTACGGTCACGACTGCGTACCCCTGTGAGCGAATGATCGGATTAGTATTTTTGTTGAATCCATCCGAATGAACGACGTTTTCTGCTGTATAAAGAACATAGTCAAAAAGGGCTCCATTGGTACTGCTGGCATTGTTTTTTATCGGATTGGCCAACGAACCATTATTACTGAAAATCATAGATTCTCCAGGATATACAGTGATTCGAGTAATTGCATCGCCACCGGCTTTTTGGACATCAAATGTCCGATAGGGCACACCATATGTTACAGGCGTTGCTGTAACCAAAGTTACAACGGCGGTTCTTCCTGCTGCTACAGTAGGTTTAGTGGTCGTATTCGTCCCTGTAGAACTTTCCGTTCCATCCGGAAGATAAACAACGTAATCATGCTTATCTTTGGTCGTTCCATCCGTTTGGAGTGCATCGGATTTGGAACTGATATTAGTGAACTGGTAGCTATCTCCCTGATATAGCGTTGTACGCGTATAGGCTGGCTCATCGCTCCATTCACCGGTATAGACTTCATAGGGAAAACCAACACTAACAGGCTGTGAGCCCGCTCCAGTAATAATGATTTCGTTCCCTCCCGCAAGTGAAGGTTTCCCAGTCGTTTCGAAATTGGAAGCTACAAGACTACCATCTTCTTTGTATGAAGCGTAATCTATCTTCCTGTCCTGAGCTGTGGAAGTATCGGCACTTAGAACTCTTGACTGTGTCCCTTCATTAAAGTATCGATAGCTCTCTCCTTTGGATAACGTAACCCTAAGCATGGCTGGGTTAGCTGATACACTGTAAGAAAATTCTGAACGGATTGTCACTGTAAACGGATTCTGACCCGTCGAGGTGATCACAGCTGTATAGCCTGATCCTACTGATAAACCGCTAGTAGAGTCCATGTTTTCGCCCATGATGCTGCCATCTGGTCTATAAATAACGTAATCGTATGCACTGCTTCTTGAGGTCGCCGCATTAGTACTTAACGATCTTGTCGCACTTCCGTTATTCGTGAACGTATAGGAATCTCCAGGACTCATGGTCAAAGTTTCGTCTGCCATGGCCATTGCTTGAGGAGAGAAATAGTCCCCGTATGTATCATCAGTAACCGTCGGTTCATCTTCCGGTTCTTCGATAACTTCGTCTACACCTTCCGGTTCTTCATAGAAATCCGGATCAATATCTTCCAGATATTCGTTGTCTGTTAAAGTTGATTCCTCCATAGGAACATCAACTTTCTCCGTGCTACTTTCAGTTGTTATTATGGCATCCGATTGATTCGAAAGCGCATAACCGCTAGTCGGATAGATGGTTCCAATCAACAACAAAGCCATCAGAAAAACAATAAAACCTTTTCTTAAACTCATGGAATTTTTATTCCTCCTTTATGTTTTTTCTCCATTTCCTCCCTCAACAGATGTATAAATGGAGCCTAATAAATCATTATCGTCATTTTCCTTATTTTAGGACATAGTAAATTAGTCCCTAAATTCAGGGACTTTTTTCCTTTTATATCTCAGATAACAATTTAAAATATAACCTGTCATTATCCTGATACAAAATAGATTCCTATTTTGATTAGGACTTAGATTTAATATCTGAAAAATAAAAAAGCCGCCAGTTGGCGACTTTAATTGAATCAAATAGTTATCATTCTGGTACATGATCAGCGCACAGCAGCTACTGTACCTCTGCTTGTATAAAAACAAACGTACTCTCGTCGGATCGTTCTTCTGAAAAAGCGAAATTCAACCGATCAAAGTTTCTTACGTCCTTCACCTCTGCAATCTTATGCTCTGCCATATAACGTACCATTTCACCTCTGGCCATTTTAGCCCAGGTTGCCTTTTCAACAAGCTTCCCATTGACCATTTGTCCGAATACACAAGTAATGAACCGGGATTCCTCTCTCAGAAAAGGCGTGATATTTTTACTATACTCTTTGGAAGCCAGATTCAGAATGCAGTTGCTTTCTGATTGAAGCTGATCTGCGAGTTTGCTGCCCCAGAATTGATAGAGCGATTTGAAGCCTGGACCTTGCAGCTTGCCCTGCATCTCCAACCGATAAGGGGTAACCCCATCCAAAGGCCGCAACATGCCATAAAAACCGGATAATATACGTAAATGCTGCTGAAGATACTCTAATTCCTCATTTTGAAAAACACCCGGAGCCATATATTGATACTGAATGCCCTCATAGGCATAGATGGCTGGTGTAAGATTTGCCTTTATATTCATATTCCGAATCCGCTCCACGTTCTGTTCGGCGATTGCATCGTTACACTTCCACATCGCTTTGAGTTCGTCATAGGATAACTCTTGAAGCAGACTCAATAGCTGTTCTGACTCGTTTATAAACTGCGGCATCTGTGCGATAGCCATAAGATCGGTATCAATCTTCATCTTTTTAGCTGGTGATATAATAATTCTCATCGTGCTAATCCATCCTTAATCTACCGTTGTTTTTGTCGTTATCCATTGTACAGGATTGGACAGGTGAATCCAATGCCATGGCTTAACTAAATCCCTCATAGTACCTTTGAAAAGACTCAAAATGAACAAGTCAGCCCACGATTGGACCGGCTTGTTCATTAGAATTCAACACATTAAATTGGTGAGAAAGCAAGGCGTGCATTTCAAACCGCGATTAGGGAGATACGCTCCCCGCGCCGCTATTTTGCTCTGTTTTTGTAGTCGGCAATTGAATCATTGGCGTATTTGACCCACTTACATATGGAAGGGCTCCATCCCATTTCTTGATGGTTTCATATTCAACGAGTTGACTCGATAATGATTGTTGAAGCTCTTTGTTTGCTTTAGCTTGACCTTCTGCTTCGATCAATAGTTTGTCTGCATTACCTTTCGCTTCCACACGCTTACGATCTGCTTCTTTTTTGGCGATCTCAAGTTCAGTCGTTTTACGTTCCAGTTCTTGAGAAGCTTCAACACGCTTATCTATTGCTTCCTGAGTCTTAGCGTCAGGTTGAGGAACACCTACAGTAACGTTGGATACAATAAAACCTAAATCTTTAACGTCATCAGAAAAACGCTGTTGGACGTCCACTCCTGCTTCGGATGACTTTTCACCATACACATCAATGACTGTAAACTTGGAGATACCTTTACGAGCTGCGTCACGGAAACGTGTTTTGAGATATGTATCCTCAATTTCTTGAATGCTAATTGGCCCAAATGTATTGAATATAGAAGATACTTTACTTGGTTCTACTTGGTAGTTGTAGGCAAAATCGATTGTGATATTTTTCCCGTCAGAAGTAGCGATCTGAATATCTCTGTATTCAACCGTTTGAATTCGGATCGGATATTTCGTCACTTTATCAAACGCTCCAACGAGTTTCCACCCTTGACTCAGTGTACTATCCTTTACGCCTCCATTTGGTGAATAAACGACCCCAACATATCCATTAGGAATTCGTGTTAAAAAGAAGGTCACCATTAGCACTCCCACTATAATAACTAATGCAACCGCAATTGCCCCTACTCTAAACGTCTTTGAATTTTTCATCACCATTCTCCTCTTGTTTGAATTTATTGTATTTCTTCAAAATTCTACTACCTATTTTATTGAATAGCGGGAACATTAATGACCATAGAATAAATGCTAGGATAAAAATTAAAATGATTCCCCCAATAAATGGCATATCCGTCCTCCCCTCTATGGATGTAACCGAGTACAAATTTATAAACAACTAATTATATCCTCCTTTATATATACTTTGTAAATTCGTATTCGGTTTCAAGGATATTCAGCGCTTGAACTTAACTACTATTAGGTTAAGTAGTGAAGAAAATGGTGAGTGAGTGCCGTCCAGCACCAGTTATTCTATATTATCGAAAAAGATACCATCTCGCTCACGTTGAAGATGACGTTTTCACCTATTCTTGGACCTGATATACGTGCTGGAAAATCTCTTATACTTATAAATCGTTCTCAGAGGAAATGTCGTATTGGGTTTGACAATCTCTAAAGTAATTTATAACACTCCGTTCAAGCCACCGAATAACCACCCTAGAACATTAAAATATATCATGATGAAAGACAACACTATAGATATTGGTAGAATAATCAAAAATTTAAGTCTGCTCGTAGGAACAATAAATAGTAAAACAATGACCATGATTAGATATATTCCCATAAGTATGGGGATCAAATAGTAATGAGTATGCTCTGGCAAGTAAGCGTCGCGCAATTGATACCCTTCGGACAGTAGAGCTGTGATTGGAAGGGATAAAACTAGACTAGGTACCAATCCATTGCCGCGTGCATACCACATCACATAAGCACACACCGGAGATACTACTGCACACATCCCCCAAAAAACAATTTCTCTCATTGGAACAAAATGCAGGAAAAACACGGTGTATAGATAATAAACAGTTAGCAGTGACACAAAAAAGAAACATATCTTAACTGCTGCTAATTTAGGCGAATGACTAAAAACTGATATGAGTATGGCAACAAAAATCCAAATACCCAGACGCCCACCAATCGCGTCAAATATGGGGTGAATCCCCTGAGCATCCACAAGCTTTGCCGCTAAACCTAAAATCACCCCGATCGTTATCGCACTTACAATTGAAAAAACTTTTTGTTTAGTAGTTGATTGGTTTTCAACTCTAATTTGAGTTAACTCATTATGTATTCCCACTGCAATCCTCCAACTTCCATAATTCCTATATATTCTAACACAATCGGTTTGATGTTTTTTCAATGTTCCCCTTTTTATGAGATTTGGAAATAGATAGAATGGTTCTATAATCCACTCATAACGGCTCCTAGTCCTTACTGAACAGAAGCTCCTACATTGTCACATGAGTCCTTATATCTAAATCACTTTATAGATTCGTCAGTATTCTATTACCTAACATACAAAAGGACTTGAACCAGATTATAATCCATCCGAGCAAGCCGCTAAAAATCTTCAGGACAAGCTTTTTGAAAGTGCATGCACCATCACCGTTTCTATCCAAACCCGGAGATACAGGTACATTTGATTACGGCGGACAATTAAAATTGTTAAAAACTGTCCCTCTGAAGCAAAGTATTGAATTCGGCCCATTAACTATTCATATGATGGATGCTCAATTATTAGAGGCTAGTAATATTCCAGATGATACCCGTAAAAACATTTCTATTCTGAATCAAGAAGATATCGGTCCTGATATGACGTATATCAAAATCATCTACAGTGTCGAAAATACAACGGATCAAAATATCGGATTTTACGGTTTGAATTCCATTCACCCAAACACGGGTAAACCTATCTCAGCAGATCGTAATTTCATGAGAAAACCCTATGTATATCATCAATATGACGGCGTAGTCATGGATAATATGGGCTATGGTTTAGTCTATACAGATGATCCCGACAAGCTGGAATCCATTGAATTGGTTTTCAACAGAATCTATGACTATGATACTGGAGAAACCATTGTAGAGCCGACTTCATTGAATATCCCTTTCACGGTCCAGAAGTAATATCAACTCAACTCCATCGCTCAATAAGAGATACATTTCATTTTGTAAGATAAAACTCACTCTTAAAGTAAAAAAGCCAAAAATAGCATCCAGGGATGCCCACATCGGTAGATGCTATTTTTGGTTTAACTTCAAATTTAAACATAATGATGTAATGTTGAAGTCCTTTACTATACTTCAATACGTCTCTTTGTTGTAAACTCTGGCTCTCTATAATCATTTCATTGGTGCAGTGTGACGACATTTAGGGAAACTACTGCATCCAAAAAAGTCCCCTCTTGAACCAGAACGTTTAACAAGACTATTCCCACATTTTGGACAAGTGTTCTCCTGTATATGTATTTCAGAAGAAACCTCTGTTGTAACAACTTCCTGAACTCTCATGGCTAACGCCATCTCAATTAAAGTCTCTCTGTTTATTAATCTCACTTTATTGGACTTTGCAAGTTCATACGCAGCTGAAGTGTAATCACTATTGGAAACAACCCATGCTTCATCCGTTCCATAATACGCAATAGAGGACTGTGCTTCTTGGACCGCCTTGATCCCTACATTTTTACTGTAGCGCTTCGCTTGAACTGCAATTCGCTTTCCCTCTTTGACTAAGATTAAGTCAGCTCCAAAATCACCAATTGCTTTCGTAACTTCGGCCTTATAGCCTTGGGAACGAAAAAGATGCCCAAGATACTGTTCAAATTGGAATCCATCCATTTGATCAATCTCTGCTATTCCCGACCTCTTTAAACGCTTCATTCGTTTACGTTGAAGACTAAGCATCAATGAAACCACACCTATAACTCCAAGAACTCCAACACATATTGAAGCTTTCAAAGAAGTTGTTAATAAATATGTACCCGCAGTGCCTCCCAGTATAACCAAGCCAGCTAGTCCCTGAAATAGTTCTTCTTCCTGTTTCGCCTTACTTTTTCTTCTTGCCATATTTCTTCCTCCCAGCCTACTCTATACGTCCCTTGAAACAGGAAACAGCTAGATTACTTACTAAATATTCTCATTTATAATTCATCTTCAGATTTCCACAAAAATCATATTTTGATAAATGTATAATATTTCTATGACGTATTCCTTTCCTTGAACAGCTTCAATTGTTTAGAAAATTCGGGATGCTCACCACTTAATAGAGCATCCCGTATATCAGATGCACCATCTCACATTCTTCATTTGTTCTTTTACAGATCTAATCCTCAAAGAAGGCTCGCTTTCGCAGTTCTTTCATCCAGAAGTGAATTTCTCCATTTATCTGCTTCAGTTCTAAGACCCTATATTCGGGTTAGGAGTTTTGTAATGCGTAACGATGAGTTAATTGGGAAACGAACCATACAACCCGATCAGGGGGCAGTGAACGTTGCTGTATTGGTTGAAGCAATGATCCCTTCCTCCAAATCTTTCCTTTTATTTTTTGGAATATCATAGAATATATAACCCACAATCTCATTATCACCATTTAGTAGCAATTTAACATTTGGTAAAACTATTATTTTTACAGTTTGGCAACTTTCTTCAAGTAAAAGAAAGAGCTTATCATCACCGTACATGACTGTAAAATCATCTTTTGAATCAATTATCTTTTTACTCTTCCACAAATTAATATCGATAATTGGATTACCTATACATTTAGGTATACTACTAAAATCTGTCCGTTCTTTTGAATAACATTCAATATTATTAATAGATACTATCGTAATACCAAATATTTTTTTAGATTCGCTGTTCACTTTAATTTCTATGAAAGATGATTTTTTATTAAAAATTCTATAATAAAATAGCTCTTTTGATGTAATATCATTCAATGGATACTCAACGGTTACAGGTACATAAAAGTCTGTTTCCAAATAAGATTGTATCTCTTCTTTTAATATTTCTTTTAATTTCAACATCTTCTTCCTCCCTGTTAAGGAATATAAAGGCCATGTTTAATCACTGGTAATTGCCCAGCTTCCCTAGACGGACTAAATATTAATTCCCAATTTCCAACTATTACTGGTTCATTAAACTTGTAGCCCTTTGCAGCGGCTTCTTTTACAGCTGATTGGAAGCTTCTTATTAATTGTTGTTCAGTTAACTTTTGACCATGCGATAGAGTCCTAGTTGAATATTCTACCATATGTTTAGTAGCATTCGGATTTACCCAATACCTCTCCCCATTTACATTTATTTCGAAAGATTTAGGAATATTTGTACCTGGATTATTAGGCTGAGTTGCTTTGATATCATCCCAAACAATTCCTGTTTTACCCGTCCCATCGATACTCTTACTTGACTTTTCTCTCTTCACCTTCGCATCCCGAATTGTTTGCTTCACCTTGTCCAGTGCTGCACTGGTCCCACGTCCTTTGTATGGACCTTTGCTGCCTTTCGCGCTTCCAACGACCAGCCCAATCCCGCCTAAGATTTGGCTCCATTTCAGGGATGCGATCATCATCTTGGCGTAAGAGTCCGTGACAGGCTCTCCCGTAAACGGGTTCACCCTCAGCTCCAGCGCTTCAATCTGTAACTGGATCAGATCCTGATCTGGAGGCTCGACTGGGCCCATGCCCTGACTCAAGCTACTCTTATCCAGTTTACCCTTGTCCTTCTCGTACGCCTGCAGGGCAGCCTGGTCCGTCACACCTTTTTCGTTCACAGGCAACCACATATGCCACTGCGAATTATACGCCATCCGGTATCCCTTATCGTCAGGGCTGTTTGCTGCTTTCAGCCCAATCGACATTGTAGCTATGGTTCCTGCCACTGCTGCCCCGCTCATCTCATCTGCCTGCTGAAAACGGACACCAATGTCTCGAAGTTCCTTCGCAATGTGGGTCAAATGCTCCAGCGTTTCGATCATGCGGGGCTGGGTTTCTTCAAATCGTTCTAAAAACCGTTCTCGCACCATCCCGGACCACATCGATTCCATCCAGCGGATCAATCGAACGAGTTCCTCGTGTGTATCTCCCATTTGCGCGCGAGTCCGTTCAACCTCTCGTGAGGCTTGAAACAAACGCTCCGGGGTTACTTGGATTCTACTCATCGCGTTCTCCATCTGTCCAATGCCGGACTCTATTTCTTGCTTATCTCAACCTATTGTGTTCTAAACGTTTGGCATATTTCGTGCTTGTTTTAGCTGTACGTTCTCGCTTAATGCGGCACCTGTGCACTGAAATCATCTCTGCTGGAACGGTCGGCATGGTAGAACACCACATCTCCATCCCTTAAAGTGAACGAGTTGCCGTAGCTATCCTCGACTTGACGCTGAAATCCTTCCAGCAACCATTGGTTCATCAGCGGTGCATGGATATATTGCAGATGCGGAGCCCCCAGATTCCCTTCCTGGATCGATTCCAAGTTAAAGTTGACCACGATATAACCATTTTTCATGAAGATCGGTGACTTTGCATCCAAACCACCATGGGTACGCCCATAATCGGCCAGATTGGTTCCTGCTTGAACCACGTAAGGCTCGGCGGGTAGACTATACTCTCCATACCACTGCTGAATGGCAGCATTCGCACGAAGTACATCCGCACTTGCATTAGTCGGAATATTGGTTTTGGGTCCGATAAACGTACGTAATTGCTCCGGCATCAGAAGCAGACTGTATCCGCCTACAGGGGTTTTCATCTTCGTAAATTTATCCCGGTAATACTCCTGATACATCCGTTCACTCATCATCCCTGGATGAATTTCACCATAGCGATTATATTTGTAGGTCGCCGTATCTCGTAGCTGTTCCGAAGGTACTTGACGTAACCGATCATTGAGAATGACAAACCGCTTGACTTGATCCTCTGCTGAACCAATTCGAATAAAACTTCGCTGGTTTGTCGAGTAATACAGATCTACCGGTACACGTGTTTTCCCGTCTTTACTGACAAAATCAAAGGTCGGAGTCAGACGAATGCCGTCTCTGGGCCCGAACATATTGCCCTTGGTTTTGAAATCAAACTTAAAGTGATATCCCGTCTTCACAGCCACATTCTGATACCCTTGCAGCGGATGACTGCCTGGGCGAATCGGTACAGTGAACTGTGGTTTGTTCCCTCGTTTGTCACCATCAATTCCCTGCGTTCCTGTCCAGTAGCTGATCCAGGTTGGGGCAATGCTGCCCTTAAACCGCCGGAAAACAAGCTCCCAGTTGTAATCTGCAATGTCCGTGATTTCAAAGTCGTATAACCTCCCAATGACCTCCACAGATACTTCGTCGCTGGCCAGATGATAGGTTAGATCTGTGTTGGCGTCGGGTTGGGCATTGCTTCTGGACATTGATTCAAAATCGGCAGGTGCATTCTCAGCGATATTGCGGAACTCCACCTGGTAATCTCCCTCATCTATCCATACTGGCAGATAAAAAGTCGTATCGAGCACCTCCACCGGAATATCGATCCAGGTACTCTTTGGATAAAACTGTGTCCGGTCGGCACTGTACACGTCGAACGGAAACCGCACCTGTTTATTTCGATAATATTTGGCATAGTCCCGGTCCCCATATCCCGGATACGAGTTGACATCCAGATGTTGTCCGCTCGTGGGGATACGGACTGTGAACGGCC
>NZ_ANHX01000005.1 GCF_000316035.1 Paenibacillus sp. PAMC 26794 | reverse complement strand
AATCGTTACATTTTCATAAATGTAATATGGGCCTTTTCGGAATTCTTCCATTTTGCAGTGATGACCGCTGTACCAATATTTTTTGCAACGATTTGACCAGTCTTAGGTTCTACGTAAACTACGTTTTGTTTGTTAGAACTCCATTCGATTTGGTCGGCGCGTTTGGAAACGTTTATCCAGTTACCAAATTCCTCTTGGTCGTATGCTTTCGTACGGATCTCTGCAACCAATGATTTCACATCATTTAATTGGAGCTGCATGTCTTCTCTTACTCGGATCTCTTTGGTTTCCGTAACATAACCACTGTAATCGATCTCTAGTGGTGTGTAATACTCAACTTGATATTTTGGATCTCCATCCTGTCTTGTACCATACGGAGTTTTCTTTTCCCATTGATAATCAGCAACATCATCCGGGTCTACAGAATCAGTACCAGTTCGTGTTTCTATGGTTACCAGTAGACTCCCTTTTTTGTAGGCCGGTTTTGAACCTGGCTTAATTGAATAGGTTTCATCTATGGTGTTGTATTTAATATCATCAATTTCTATATCTGTGACGTGATCTCTCTTGAATTTATTACCTGTTGGTTTATCTTGTAATGAATCCGGTACGTAGTTTTTCGTGTTAATCTCATCTTTAACAAATTTATCTGAAGGAAGCTTCAAGGGAAGAGCATCTAATTTAGAAGAGTAAGTATTCGTTTCTACCCTACCGTATTTTTCACTTGTTGCTTGCCATATTTTAAAATCGCCTTGAGTCCATATAGTCTTGGGCCTAGGATTAGCTTTTCCCGTTACTTTGACTTTGATCGTTTGCTTTCCCCTCGCTAATCCGCTTGGTTTCACTTCTATGTCTTTATCTGGATACCCGTTCTTAAAGCTAGCATAGGTTTTAATAGACATAACACCGAAGGAGTAAATAAGGAAAATTACGAGTAATGATAGAACAGTCCATTTCTTTTTCATTTTATAATCCCTGCCTAGTTGTTATTTGAAATAACTGCATATGAACCGTCGTCCATGTTAAATTGTCCGTAAAAGTCTTTGATTTTAAGGTTTTCCACAACCCACACCTTCACACCATTTTATTCTTTTGCAAAAAACTTTGCAGGCTCTAAATTAGGAATTACTTCGTATCCATATTTTTGGTTCATTTATTTGTGATAGTCATCCCACCAGTCATATCAATAACACCATTCTTATAATCCCCAATGTCAAAACCCTGTTTCTTTGGATAAATTGTGATTTCTTTGAATACAGGAAGTACGCCGCTATTCTTATTTTTGTTCATTCCGAACTCGGTCATGAACAGCGATGTATAGATGCTATCTTTCTTCTTAGGCTCTGACGTGTTTATACCAATTAAACGATGGAACACCAGACTACCAGATCCGTTACGGAACGTTTTCCGTTTCCCTGAAATATCAGCGATAGAAGTTTTCCCTGTAGTAAGGCTAGATACCAATTCAAGATTCGTTTTTTTCGTACCCATCATTCTCAATTCATTCAGATCATCAAATGTCATAGCTTCTTTTTTCAGTACATTTTCGAGACGTAACAAAATAGCAGAAGATTCCAGCGCGAGTAGTCGTCTTGTCCATTCCAAACGATCCGTCTGGAAAGCCGTTCATCAGGTTGGTTCCCATTGCAACAGCGAGATAAGGAATTTTATCTTGAGCAATTCCTGGTTTAAACGACTCTTTGACTGGAAGTAACGTTCCTTTCGTTTCAGCAAATGCTGTTTTATACTCAGCACTGGAAGCAACCAATCCGGAACTCAACCATTTGGCCATTTCCTCGCGAGTAATCGGAGTACTTGGTTTAAATCCGTTTGGATACTCTTTGGTATTAATGAACCCCAAAGTAACCGCCCGATCCACCTCAGCTTTACTCCAGTGTCCATTCAGATCCTTAAATGAATCAGTCTGGGCATCTTCCGGAAGTGTCATGTCTTTGGCTACTCGTGAAATTAGGGATGCAAATTCTGCTCTTGTTACCGAAGCATTGGGCTTGAACAATCCATTACCGTATCCTTTGAAGTATCCCATGGAAACCGCAGATTCAATAGCAGACTTTGCCCAGTGATTAGCTTGCACATCTTTGAAGGTTGTTGTTGCGGCAGAAGCCTGGGAAGAAATCAATGTCGATACGACTACTACAGCGCTCATTATGGGTAACATTATTTTTTTCAACTTTTCCACTCTCCGATTAGTTAGATTTAGTTTGGTTAGGCTCTCTCTAGTTTCTGCATGTTCTTTGTGACGCCTTTGTTTTTTTACACGTTTTACTACTATGTAAATTTTCACTGTGCTCCGGAATCTGCTTGTATAAAATCTTCTGCCTTTTGATTAATGTAGTCCACCAGTTCCGACGTGTGCTCCAGATGCCATTCATCCAGTTGCTTAATACTCATTTGGAGATCCCACACGATCGGTACAAGTCGCTGACTATGGCTGCTCTCGGTATACTCGAAAAAGTTCCGTTGAATCCGTTCAAAGGTACGACTCATATCCTGAGCTTGTCGTCTCCATTTGTCCGCAGTCTCTTGCAGTTCTTCAGGAGTTAGCTCTATGGTCCCTGCGGAGTATCCACCAACCACGTTGGCCACCGATTTGAATCCTTTGGTCAGTGTCTCCCATGCTTCGCGCGCGTGATCAAGTATATTATGCTCCGAAGGCTTTCGTGGAGAGAAATTTACTCGTTCTCCAGTAACTTCATCATAAAGAGGATTATCAATATATCCATCTTGATCGAAGCTATAGTGCTTCATATCGTGATATTTAGGACCATCCTCAAAAAACGTATCCACTACCTTGGCCCAAACGTTAATGCCATAGTTTTCATTTCCATCTGCATAGTTAGAATCAATAAGAAACGTGGCCCCCACATGCCGCTCATAACCTCCAAAAAAACCACTTGCAATGCCATCTCCAGGATGTATAAAGTTAGTCACTTGTCCATCAAATCCCCCCTCCTCTGCTTTCCTTCTCATCTCGGGAGTAAGCGATGCTACGACTGTGGGAGCGCTAAAAGTAACGACATTTAATCCAGTGTATACCGCTGCATACTGTGCATTAGCACCTCCCAAAGAATGACCCGTTAGGGAAAACTGTAGGTCTTTATGTTGGTCTGTCATACTCTTGACATAGCTTTCTGCCTCATAGAGTTGATTAAAGCTACCCACATTTTTATCTACCGTCTTTTTGACATCGCCAACCCAATCATTTAATTTTGTAATGCCTAACCCATCTTCAACCCCACGTGAGAAATCTTTCCAGAACTTCGGTTTCCAATCTATTGCACGTTCTATGGTTGCACCGATTTCAGGGAAACCAATATGTAGAGCATCCGTTCTAAAATCTGGAACAGATCTTGCCGGAATTGCGTCCCCTTCTGTTCCTCGAAATGCAATTACCGCTTGCTTCGTCTCTGGATTGTAGAATGTAACAGCATCCATACCGGATACATTATGTTTCTGATCTAGCACTTGCCAACCTGGTACATCAATCTCTTGACCTTCTTCTACTTTTAAGTAGGCTATCTGGCACATAGTTCTATAATTCAGATCCGTAATGTCTTGTCTTACAGTAGCTTCCATATGTAACTCACCCCTCTACTGTGTTGCATTTTTATTTATAATATATCCTTCTTCTTGCAATGCACTCTTTAGTTGTTGGCTATAAATAAATGATTCTTGCTTATTTGTCTCATAATTAATAGACACACTAAACGTTTGCTCTTTGTGCTCTTTTACGTGGCCGTACACAGTCACCCAACTCATGGCCATTTTAGGCATTATCTCTTTATCCGTAATAGTTACATCCAAGTTATAGGTATCCTTCAAATATTCAATTGCTGTTACTTCCGACCGATTTATAATTTCTTGATCCTTTATTTTATTCTCATTCACACCTGCACAGCCCCCTAATATTAGTAACAACATAGTAGCCAAGATGATCATAACCATACGGTACATAATCTTCCCTCACTTTCAATTCGCTCCTGCTTTCCTGGGTGAAACATGAATATTACTAGAAATTCTAATTTGATTGTAGTTCCCTCCAGTGCGTTGGACTAATTCTAGACTGTATATTACTTTATGGTCTTTGCTGTAGACTACCACCTCGGACACGTTACATACTTGGAACTTACAATAGATACTCCTGCTAGTACAATTAATAACAATTTCTTCATTTAATTAATCACTCTTCTTCCTATTATGTACGTTCCTCTTTCACTACACGGGACATTCCATATAGTCTAATAGGTTCAAAAAATCAATTATAATTGGGAATAGTAAGAATATTTTACCACTAAATTCTCAAAAGAGGTAGGTATAAGGCATGATTTCCGGGTCCTTCGAATCAACCACTAGATTTGACTACAACAACAACAGATCTAGACTTATTAGGACCATCGTTAACTTTCGATTCAGAGTGAAACTCTAGTTATAGTCTTGTAAGTCATACAAATTTAAATTAACCCCGAAGATGTCTGCACCTCGCAGCACCCACCGGGGTTATACTATGGTATCCAATTACTGTCTACCATTTTAATTTTCTACAAACTTTCTCATCTCGTAAAATCATGCTGACCAATCGTCAGCAACGTCGGCCTGCTCTTACTCCACACCGAAGTGGCAATCTTCGGATTGTAATAATAGAGCGCTCCGTTCGTCGGATCAGCGCCATTCAATGCCTTACGAGCAGCCCTGTAAGAGGCCTGGGTTGGCTTGGTATTAAACTGTCCATCATCTATAGCCGTGAATTGTCCTTTCTGGAAAATAACCTTCGAAATAGACGACGGGAATTCACTCGAATGTACCCGATTCAACACAACCGCTCCTACAGCGACTTGCCCTTCAAAAGATTCTCCGCGCGCTTCGCCATGGATCAGCTTCGCCAACTGGCGCAGTGTCTCGCCTTCGGCTTTGGCCTTTCTGTTCAGCCTGTTCAGTGTTGCCGGACCTGCAACGCCGTCTGCACTCAGTCCCTGCGACTGCTGGAACTTGCGGACAGCGCCTTTGGTAATCGAACCGTAATATCCGGTCAATCCGGCATCAAAGTACCCTAAATCGCTTAATTGCTCCTGCAATTGCAGCACATGCTCGCTACGAACGCCCTGTTCCAGCTTCTGTGCTCCCGCAGAAGGAGCTGCCACGGTCAATCCCAGCGTCAACGCGCAGGCACCAAGGAGCATGCTGACCCGCCCTGCTCTTTTACCAGCCGTCCTCCCTTTCCCATGAGTGACTTTCCGACTGACAGTGATAGGTTCCAGGGTGTCAGCAAACGTTAATAGATCCAACTCCTCATTCGTGCTATCAACTGTAGTCCGTTCATTACTGTTCATATGACTAACCACCTTCATCTCTTTCATCTCTTTCATCTCTTTCATCTCACTCACACTATCTAATTCAATTATCATATTCTTTTCATTCATTTCATTCGGTTGATCCATTCCAATATTGTTCTTCATCATTCCATTAACCTCCACTTTTCTGAATCCAGATCCCACTTCTATCCCCTGAATCCTCACGGCCCTACATCCCGAGTGTCATTATAGGATATAGAAAAAATGAAGTCTATCGGACCGATGACGCAGTGAAAAAACGACGCTGAACATAGCAAAAAGAGGCATGAGCCCATGGTCACACCATGGTCATACCCCTTCTTCTATCAACCTTACATCGCTTGTCCAACCCGGCATTTTCGTAGGCTGGCAGACCCGTACAAAAGTTGCGTTGTATTTATTGACAATTACTCAGCAAGTTCCTGACCCTTCGTTTCCCGGCCCCAGAACAGTACAGCTGCTGCGCCAATGAGGATTGTCACGAAGAAAATCGTGAAAATCAGGCTGATTGCCACTTCGCGTTGAACCAGCATACCGACCATTAATGGAGCAAGTACACCACCGATTCGGCCAACCGATGTGGCAAGTCCAACACCTGTCGAACGAACGGAAGTCGGATACAATTCCGGGCTGTAGGCGTACAGACCACCCCAGGCTCCCAGATTGAAGAAGGAAAGACAGATTCCTGCGGTCAGGATTGTCGCTTCCGTTGTAGCCAATCCGAACGCAATCGCACTGAATGCAGTTAAGGTAAGATACACAACCAGTACGAACTTGCGACCGTAACGTTCAATGAAGTACGCTGCGGTGAAATAACCTGGCAACTGTGCGATCGTCATGATCAGCACGTATTGGAAGCTCTTGACCATTGTGAAGCCTTTTGCCATCACAACCGAAGGCAACCACAGGAACATACCATAATAAGAGAAAATGACGGTAAACCACAAAATCCATAGCATCAACGTTGTACGGCGATGTGGTGCTGACCAGACGGTAGCCACTTTCTCGCGGAACGTGATTTTATGAAGCTTGGTATGATTCTTGTACCGCGGTGGGTCCTGAATGGCACGACGCAGATACAGTGCATAGAACGCCGGAAGCGCACCAATGGCAAAGGCAATTCTCCATCCGTACTCCGGGATAACAAAGTTCGCAATGAGTGCTGATACAATCCAGCCCCCTGCCCAGAAACTTTCCAATAAAACAACGGCACGTCCACGTTCCGCTGTAGGCATCGACTCCGATACCAATGTGGATGCCACAGGCAACTCTCCGCCAAGTCCAATACCTGCAACCAGACGCAGTGCACACAATACGGCGAATCCGGTCGCCAGTGCAGACAGACCGCTTGCAATCGTAAAGATTAGCAAGGTCCACATCAGAATGGCCTTCCGTCCAAAACGGTCCGCAAGTGCACCTGCAAGCAAAGCACCGAGCGCCATACCGATCGAGTTAATACTCGTAAGCACGCCGACTTGTCCGGGACTGAGGCTCCATTCCTTGGCGAGTGCAGCCACGATAAAGGAGATCATACCAACTTCCATCGCATCAAACAGCCAGCTCATGCCGGCACTGAACAGCAGCTTGCGCTGCTTGGGATTCCGCAATACTTCCAGTTTGCTCATCACTTATAGCTCCCTTGATCTCTATGTAGTCATTCTGACACTAAATCATTATTATGCAGAATGCTACAGAAATCAATGCAAAATAAGCTTTTCCTTCCGATTTCTGCGATACCTCACCCCTTGAGTGAACCCGCTGTCAGACCGGCAACAAAGTATCGCTGGAGCAGAAGGAACAGCACGATCATCGGAATAGCCGTTACCAGTACACCCGTAAGCATCATCGGATAGTTCGTCACGTATTCCCCGCGGAACTGCATAAGTGCGAGAGGTAATGTTAGCTTGGACTTACTGCTGAGCATTAACATCGGAATAAGCAAATCATTCCATACCATGACGAGCAGGAACGTAGCTGTTGCCGCCAGCGAAGGTGCAGCCAGTGGCAGTGCAATCCGCGTATAGAGTCTCCATTCACTTGCTCCATCCATACTGCCCGCTTCCAGAATCTCCGAATTGAGCATGCGCATGAAACCTGTCAGCATAAATACTGAGACAGGCATCAGCATCGCGGCGGATACGACAATCAGGCCCGTCAGACTGTCCGACCACCCAAGTGTACGCGTGAGAGAATAGATCGGCAGCATACTCACCTGGGAAGGAACGATCAGACCGGCTACGAACAGAGCAAACACGATTTTACCTACACTGCCGCCCCAGCGGACAATGGCGTAAGCAATCATGCTGCTCAGCAACAACTCAATGGCAACCGTGCCAAGCGTCACGACCAAACTGTTCCCGAAATATTGCCACATCGGCTGGTTACGGAACATGCCAGTGATGTTATCCCACGTAAACGGGTCCGGCCAGCTGAACGGACTGGTGAAGAAGTTGCTGCTTGTTTTGAACGAGGATACAAATACAAAGTACAGCGGCACCAGGATCAGCAGCGCGTACACCAATAGGATCAGGCGATTGAACCATTTTAAAAACATGTAAACTCCCTTCTGCCTCGGTTACAAGATGAATGCTCCAGCATTAACCTCAATAGCTTACCCGGTCGGCACGCAGTGCCTTGAACTGCAACAGCGTCAAGAGCGCGAGCAACACCAGGAAGATCATGGAACCGGCAGAAGCCAGACCAAATGAATAGCTGCCAAAGGCGGTATGATAGATATAGGTTGTCAAAATTTCAGTTGCGTAGTTCGGGCCTCCGTCCGTCATGGTGAAAATGAGGTCAAATGCCTTGAACGACTGAATGGTCGTATAGGCCACTACAATCGTTGCCGAAGGTGCCAGCAGTGGCCAGGTCACGGTACGGAATACCTGCCATTTGCTGCCGCCGTCCATACGAGCCGCTTCATACAGTTCTGCCGGAATGCCTTGCAGACCCGCGATGAATACAATCATCATCTGGCCGGCATGTGCCCATACCTGTACCGCAGCGATGGAATAGATGGCGATCTTGGGATCACCAATCCAGTTGCGAGCGATGCTGCTCATCCCGGCCTCATTCAGTCCATAGTTGATCAATCCAATGGATGGATCATACATAAATGCCCAGATCAGTCCAACCGATACGGAGGACAGAATCGCAGGCAGGAAATACAATGCCCGAAGCACAATGCGTGTCTTGGTATTACGTACCAAGAGCAGAGCCAGGACAAGTGAAATAAAGGTTTGTGCAATAACAACCGTTAACATGAACTCCACGTTGTTGCCAAAGGCTTTGCGGAATACGATGCTGCTGAGACTGTCCTTGTAATTATCCAGCCCTACAAATGCATACGACGGGGATACCCCATCCCAATCCGTGAAGGAGTAGAACAGCCCCGTCAATGTAGGAAATACGAACAATCCAACGTACAGCAGCAACCCGGGGATCAGAAACAGGGATAGCTGAAGACGGTTTTTCATCGTTTATTTCCCGATATGCTGATCAATGATCGCTTGTGCCTGCTGTGCTGCTTCTTCCGGAGAAGTGCCGCTCAGTACAGCCTGGATGGAGTTGGTTACTGCTTTTTGATTATCTCCGTTCAGGATGGTGAACCGTGGCTGGAACACGGTCTTTTTGGTTTCCCATTCTCCGGCTACCTGGAGCTCAGGCGTATCGTACTTCACATCATTCACCGTTACATTTTGTCCCGTTTGGTTGGCATAGTCACTCGCTACATCGGGATTGCTCAGGAATTCGAGGAACTTCTTCGCTTCTTCCGGATGTTTCGACTTGCTGTTCACCGCGAGCATGAATGTGGTGGTATGCACTCCTTCATACTTCGCTTGATCTGCACTTACCGTAATCGGTGCAAGCAGTTTTTGCTCCAGATTAGGATTCTGCTGCTTGTTCTGAGCCAATTGATATGATCCGCTCGCCAGCATGGCTGCTTTCTCTTGAATAAACAGCGCGCCAGCCGCAGGGTCCTTCGTACCCAGTGCATCTTGCTGGAAGTAACCTTTATCGTTCAGTTCCTTGATTTGAGTCAACGTTTTCACCCAAAACTCATCCGTCAGTTTGGCTTCGCCCGCTTCTACTTTGGTAAAAATGTCGTCACTCGGTGCATTGTTCATCACCATCGTATTCATGAATTGCCCTGGGCCAATGTCCGCTCCGGCAAAGGCAATCGGAATGATGCCATTGTCTTTCAGCTTCTGGCAAAGTGCCAGGAAGCCTTCCCAATCGGTTGGTGGCGTCAATCCGTATTGTTCAAACAGTTTCACATTATAAATTGGATCGTTATATACGAGTTGATACGGGATCGCATATTGCTTGCCATCATGTTGTCCTGATTCAATCAGCTTTGAATTGTAGGCCGACAGGAACGATGATCCAGTCAGGTCCGTGAACAAGCCGGCTTTGGTGAAAGCTTCGAACTGTGCACCCGGGAAGGAGGCAAATACATCCCCTACCGAACCGTCACTGATTTTGGATTGTACGGTGGACTGGTATTGATCGGAGGGCAGTGTCTGCATCTCTACGTTAATATTCGGGTTTTCTTTTTCAAATGCGTCAATGCTCTTGTTCAGTGCTTCCACATCTTCTCCACGCCAGTGCATGAAGCTGATCGTAACTTTACCTGAACCCGAGGAGCCGTTCTCACCAGATGACGCGTTATCCCCGCCGCCGCAAGCTGACAGCAGGATGGACATCACCAGCATACTGACGAGCGGCAGGATCAATTTTTTATTTTTTTTCATGAAAGACGACCTCCTGAGGATGATTAATGTAAGTTGCACGAAAGTTTTTACATGGGGCACTCCGAGTGCAGTACCATCTTCCGATCGCTGTTATCCCCGGATTTTTTGAATCATTTTTCTCAATGGTTAAAATCCGGGGATAGCGTATGCTTCCGATGTAGCTTTCTTTCAGAAAGCTTTCAGGCGAGCGCTCCGCTTCTTCAGATCGGTTCTGCCCTCTCCGTTAAAGTGTAAAAAAAGGGGCACTTACTTAGAGTTGGTAGTAACTTAGTTAGTAGTAACTGAATGTTGCTTCTGTCTTGTTTTCCATTTCTCGCGAATGATCGGCATCACGGTCCGTCCGAAGATTTCTGCCTCTTCCAGATGCGGGTAACCGGATAAAATGAAGGTTGTCACGCCCAGATCTCCATATTCCATCAAACGTTCTGCGACCTGTTCGGCAGTACCCACAATAAGGATTGCACCGCCGGAACGCACAACGGACAAGCCTGTCCACAGGTTGGGACCTACGACAAACTGCTGCTTCTCGGACAGTTCCCGTAACTCGTTCTGTCTGCGTTGGTTGGTTGCATCCGTTTCGGCAAAAGCGGCTTTGGCTTTCTCAATCGCTTCTGGTGGTACTTTGCTAATAATCTCCCACGCTGCTGCCCATGCTTCTTCTTCAGTATCCCGAATGAGCACCTGGGCACGCATGCCGTAACGCAGCTGACGATCTTGTCCGGTCTCCTCTTTCACCTGCTGTCGGATGACCTCAATCTCTTCGATCTGCTCCTGAATCCAGTCATGGGGCTCGCCCCACATCAGGAACGTATCCGCATGTTCAACAGCGACCTTCTTGGCAATCGGTGAACTTCCTCCCAGGTAAAATGGTGGATGCGGATTTTGCACCGTCTCCGGCATGCCTACTGGTCCTTTGAAGTTATAATACTGGCCGTTGAATTCAGGGTTGGGATCGCTGGGTGCATCTGCACCAGATTTTGAACCACTTCCGGCAAACTCCGTCAGATTCAGTCCTGTCGATTGGGTCCATGAACGCTTCATGACTTCCATATACTCGCTCGCCCGCACATACCGTTCATCATGCGCATGTGCCAGTGGATCGCCAAGTTCCTCCAGATCTCGAACGGAACTGCCAGTCACTACATTGATGATGGCGCGACCACCAGATAGCTGATCCAGTGCCGCTCCCATTCGTGCAGCGAGTACGGGTGTAACCAATCCCGGGCGAATGGCGACAAGGGGACGCAATGTCTTCGTGTGACTCATCACAGCCGAGCCGACCACCCATGCGTCCATACAGGCCCCACCTGTTGGAATCAGTACAAATTCGAATCCTGCCTTCTCCGCCGTCAGTGCCACATCGACCAGATAACCCAGACTCGGCTCCCGCTCCGGGGCAACCCCTACATACTTACCATCCCCTGCCGTAGGCAAAAACCATCCAAACGTCATATCTTCCTGTTCGCTCACAAAAGTCAGTCCCTTCTATGAATAAATAAAGTCTCATGTTAAAAATAGGATCTCTGTTGTGCAACATGGCCGTTCCGGGTACGAATCGTTCTTCCGATCACTGTTATCCCCGGGTTTTCTTCATTTCCTTTTTCGAAAGGAAAAACCCGGGGATAAAGGCGACCGCTTCGCTTCTTCAGAATCGATTTCGTCCCCTCCACTACGTTTGCACTCGGTTAAAACTTATTTTTAAAGTGTGCCTAATTTCTAATTCATTTTCAAAGTACATACCCAAATGCCGATTAATTAACTTGGTTTAATAGGTATGGACATCATAACAATTGATTTGTCTGTGAGCAATGTCATTTCGCGGCAATTTTATTTTGTCATTTTGTGGTCTTTTCTCAGATTTAGGTCTTCCTGATCTTGAATATGTATAAAACCCACCTGTATAATGGGTTATAAGTGAAAATTTTAGATTGTACAAACGATACTTATACATTAAAGAGGTGTTCCTGATGACCGAGAGCATGAAGGAGGACCACCATGAGTTTTTGGAACTTATTTTCTTCACTCCATCTGAATTCGAGAAAGCTGGTGGCGCCTGGCCGATTCGCATCGGCCGTAATATAGCCAAAACCAACTATCATATTGGCCCGCGTACCACACCTTATCATTATTTGCTGTTTGTGCTGGAGGGGGAAGGTACATTCATACAGGACGGACAGCATCATGCCCTTCGTGCCAGGGATGCATTCTGTCTGTTTCCACATGTTACGCATGAGTACTGGACTGACCCGGAGGATACGTTGCAGAAAATATTTATTGCCTTTGACGGTGCATACGCAGCCGAACTGTTGTCTCGAATCGGACTTACACCCGACTTACCATACCGTTCAGGTGTACTTACCCCGGAGACTGCAAGTGCCATGCGCGCATTTATGGAGGATGTTCGCAAACCGCAGGACGGAGCGAGCGATCTGGGACGACTCACCCGATTCCTAAGCCTCTTTGACCGGATCGCCCGTTCTCCTGCAACTAAAGGGTTGCAACCGGGTTCAGCCACACCTTGGCTTCAGAAAGGCAAGGAATACATGGACATTCATTTTGCAGGCGGCATCTCCGTGGAAGGTGTGTCCGCTCATGCGGGGGTGGATCGAACCCATTTTGCCAAACAGTTCCGCAAAGCCTATGGTCTGTCTCCTGTGCAATATATCCAACAATTGAAAATGAACCAGGCCAAACGTCTACTCGTGCAGACTCCGCTAAGCTTAACCGAAGTGGCTCATTCCGTAGGTTACCCGGACTTGTTCTCCTTCTCCAAAGCGTTCAAAAAGCAAGTCGGTCTGCCGCCCAATCGCTATCGTACAGCGGAGAACACGAAAGAGTGAGGGAGCGCCCTTGCGCTCCCCAGCCTATAATCCATGCCTCATGCCCCACGCATTGTGTACGGTTGTGTAAGACGTCGCCTCTACCAAATTACAATGGACTCCTGAGTTTCATATCCTGCACATCATAGTGCTGCAAAACCCATTACTATATAAATTGAACTAAACATTTACACGAGAACGTAGAGGTCAGAAATAACCTGAAGAAGCGGAGCGTTCGCCTTTATCACCAGATTTTCCCCCTTTGTAAAGCCGAATATAAAAAATCTGGGGATAACAGCGATCAGAAGGTTGTTCTGTCATCGGAGTGGCAAGTGTAAATATTCTTAAGTTCAATTTATATAAATCCACCAACAAAAAAGGCAAGTCCCATCTACCCGGGACTTGCCTTTTTTCTATACTATAGTCTTGACGCACGTACCTGAAACCAGCAACTTATTAACGCTGACGTAACGCTATTCCTTCTCCTCATTCTTGCGCGCAAGTGGAATACCGTTCTCCTTCGCATACCATGCTTCATAATGATGCACAGCCACACCTGCAAAAGAAGAATGAGAGGAACCCAGATCAAACACCTTCGCCATCTCTTCATTCATATTGCTAACCGGTTTACGGAAAAAGGTCAGGTGATCCCCCTCGTGTGTATCCGCGAGTTCCGCTCCGATCCAGACTTTCTTGCCGAGCTCATCCGCTTCGTCCAGTTCTTCCTTGGACAGATCATACATCTGCTGCCCACTATCCCGGTAAGCCATAATGGCCACCGCATCGAAATGAGAGATCACCCAGCGACTGAATGTACCCTCACCTTCAGCCGACTGACGGGCATCAAGCCAGAACGGGATCGCAGCGCTCATGTACAGTCCGGCATCCTCGCCGGCTTTTGTCCAGGCCTTCATGTTGTTCTGCCACTCTGCAATGACGCTGCTCTCCTCGTTCTCCCAGCGCTTCAGCTGATACGGCTCCACATCCAGTTGAATGCCTTGGAAGCGTTCATTCTTCGCAGAAGCTGCATTGTATGCTCGTACTCGCTCGATAAAAGCAAGTCCTTCATCCCGCTTATCCTCATAGGCCCAGTCTGCATGACCGTTAAGTCCATGCACTTCAATCTCAGCCTGCCGGGCAGCCGCAATGAATTTGCGGTATGTTGCGTCAGGCACCTCATCCTGGATTTGCAGGAAGATGGAATCCACGCCCTGTTCTTTGGAGAAAGCAATAATCTCAGGTGTCTGCTCTGCAATAATGGACGCGTCCCACAGCCAGGTCGCTTTATGTTCCTCTGCCGAGAACCATTTGAACATCCAGGACAGAAGCAGCAGGCACAACACCACAGCCAGAATAGCCCATTTCGCCATACCCACCAGCTTGCCCCGTTGCCTCATATATTTCCTCAGACGAGCAACGCTTCACTTGGTTCAAGCACAGGATGCTGTACCGAGTGACCAATTTTGTAGATATGCGGATGTGTGTACGAACGGAACGCATTACGTGTATCCAGAATTGGTACACCCAGCTCGGCAATATCAAAGTAAGGCAAATCGCTGTGGTTGGTGATCAGCACGATGCAATCGTACTTCTTGAACTGTTCCAGATTGAACGCTTCGCTGTGTACGGTCTCCCCATGCTTGTCCTGGAATGAATCTGCATGTGGGTCGTAGTAGCTTACGTTAGCTCCACTTTCCTTGAACAGTTCATATACTTCCAGTCCTGGTGATTCACGCAGGTCGGCAATATTCGGTTTGTACGACATGCCGAGGAGCAGAATATTGGATTTACGTACGGATTTAGCATATTCGTTCAGAATCGTTGACGTTTTGTTCAACACATAATATGGCATGTTGTCATTGGTAGATTGTGCCAGCTCAATGAATTTGCTATAGAAACGGAAGCCTTTGGCCTTCCATGACAGGTACATCGGATCAAGCGGGATGCAGTGTCCACCGATGCCTGGGCCTGGATAGAATGGCATGAAACCAAATGGTTTCGTTGCTGCCGCGTCAATAACTTCCCAGATATCGATACCCATGCGGTCACACATCATCGCCATTTCATTTACAAAGGCAATGTTCACACTGCGGAATGTGTTCTCCAGCAGTTTGGACATCTCGGCCACTTTTGGTGAGGATACCGGTACTACGGTTTCTACATATTTGCTATATAGCGCTGTTCCAAGCTTCAGGCAAGCTTCGGTTGTACCCCCGATCACTTTCGGAGTATTATACGTCGTGAAACGTCCGTTGGACGGGTCCACGCGTTCAGGTGAGAAGCAGAGGAAGTAGTCTTTGCCTGCTTCATGTCCGATCTTCTCCAGCTTCTGCTGGATCAGTTCTTCGGTAGTACCCGGATAAGTGGTACTCTCCAATGTAATCAGCATGCCTGGTTTCATATGCAGTTTGATCTGATCCACAACAGTCTCGATGTAAGACGTATCCGGGTCCTGATTCTCACTAAGCGGTGTCGGTACGCAGATACTGAGTGCGTCGATCACGCGCAGCATACTGTAATCCGTCGTTGGCTGGAAACGACCGCTTTGCATTACTTTTTTCAACTCATCGGACGAAATATCGTGAATATAGGAATCTCCTTGATAGATACTTTCTACTTTGGACGCATCCAGATCAATTCCGATTACCGTGAAACCTTGATTGACCATTTCCACAGCAAGTGGAAGTCCTACGTAACCGAGCCCGACGACGCCGAGTACAGCTTCTTTATTTTCAATCGCATTCAGTAATGTGTGGAATTGTTGATTCTCCATGATATTCCCTCCGGGTAGTGTATTTTGATGGTGCTTAAAATCCATATAAATAGATGGGTGTTTGTTGCTCTAATCTATCTTCTAATGCAGGCAGCGTCTGATTCGGGCATCCAGCTCTACAGGCGAGAACGGTTTGGTCATGTAATCATCCACGCCGCTGCGGAAGCATTGACTGATCGTCTGCTCGACACGTTGCTCGGTCAACACGACAATTTTGGGTGGCTGCTCCATCTTCAGGTTCTGAATATGATGGATGAAGGGCAGACCATCGATGCCATACAGATTCAGTTCGGTGAGCACCAGATCTGGTGTGACTTTCTCGATCAACTCCAGTGCAGCCAGTCCATCGACGGCTTCATAGGTTTCGTATCCCTGCATCTTCAATCGCAATTGCAGGAATTCGCGTACCGTAGGATCGTTGTCCACAATCAAAATTCGTTCCGGCTCGTCCAACGTATTGTCCAGCGTGTAGATATGAATCTCCGACGAATCTACGAGCTTCGAGGACTCGGCCATATGCTGAATAGTTGCCTTCGAAGGGCGTTCCCCTTCCGGGAAACTGGCCAGTGTAATCTGTGGATCGGCACCGGGTACAGTCTCTTGCAACTCATGCTTGATCCGAAGTCCTTCATAATGAACTTCATCCAGTGACAACCCTGGCAGCAGGACAGCAATCGCCTGGGTCGCCCCATCCTTCCACACCTGGAAGGCAGACTCGCTCGTCTGCTCCAGATGTGTCCTGACCTGCTGCTCAGGTTGAGAGTTTCCTGCACAATGGATGAACATTAAGCCGCATGTTTCGGCACCCGTTTCCTTCAATCCCTGTTCTACACTTCGGTACACATTAACGGCAGCCTCACGCTGCAATGTCGCCGTATTTGGCATGTTCTTTTCCACCCTTCTTCATTCTCAAGCGGCTTCGCTTGTTTTCTTCTCATCCTCGGACCAGCTTTGGCGTGTCATGGTACCCCATGAGTTGTTGTTTTGCATGAACTGCACATGTCCCTGCAATCTCCACAGTACGCCGAGCTGATGGTAACCCACGAATTTCAACGCGGAGTAGACCAGCATTTTAACCAGATCGGAGAGTTTGTTGTAACGTTTGAATGCAATCTCCTCCAGGACAAGTGCGCCTACACTCAGCAGATAACCACTCACGAAGTTCAGCAGTCCGAACAGAACCAGAATCGGCCATTGCGTCATATCCAGAAGGACATATCCAGCGAGAGCCAGAAGTCCGGTAATCCGGAAATACGGGTTGAGCGCTTCAAAAAGGACGTTATATGGCATGGTCACCATACCCATCACCTTATATTTTGGATTGAACAACATGCCACGATTCTCGATCATGTTCTTCAGATTTCCGCGGCCCCAGCGCTTGCGCTGACTGGACAAGATCCGGTAGGAATCCGGTGCCTGCGTCCAGCATACAGCCTCAGGACAGAAGGCAACGCGGTACTTCAATTTGTTTTCCAGCATGTAACGGTGAAGCTTGATGATGATGTTCATGTCTTCCCCAGGATAACCATCCCGGTATCCACCCACGGCGATAACAGCGTCCTTACGGAACATGCCGAAGGCACCGGAGACAATGATCAGACCGTTCATGTGACTCCAGCCAATCCGTCCGCCCAAGAAGGCTTTGAGATATTCAATCGACTGGAACATGGGCCAGATCTTGCGTGGCAGCGATACATCTTGCACTGCCCCGTTTTCAATTTTGCAGCCATTGGCGATCCTTACATCTCCACCGATGGCTACCGTCTCTTCCGGATTCTCCATATACATGCGTGCCATGCGGATCAGGGCATCCTTCTCCAGCAACGAATCAGCATCGATCGAAGAGATCAGCGGATAATGAGACAGGTTGATTCCGGCATTGAGGGAATCGGCCTTTCCGCCGTTTTCCTTGTCAATGACATACAGATCAGGGAACTCTGGATTATGGTAGATTCCGCGAATTTTCTGACAGGCGATTTTGCCCCGAATCTTCGTATTGGGTACTGGCTTCAGACGATATTCTTCCAACAGGATATTCAACGTGGCATCGCTAGAGCCATCATTCACGACAATGACTTCATACGTTGGATAATTCAGCGTCATCAGGCAGTTCACATTTTCAATAATCGTCAGTTCCTCGTTGTATGCCGGTACCAGCAGAGAAACCGAAGGCACCAGTTCCGAGCCTGACAATGTATTGTATTTGGAATAATGAGACCGCCGGAAGATCGTCCAGATGTTACGGAACGATAAGGCCAGAATGGAAAAGTAGAGCGTATTTACAAAAACAACATAGTAGATTGCGACCATGCCGTAGATTAATAGTAGATCCCTAAGCAGTGTAATCCCCTCCTACCGTAGCGACACCTGTGCGTTTCTTGCTGGTTC
This sequence comes from Paenibacillus sp. PAMC 26794, assembly GCF_000316035.1. Lineage (GTDB taxonomy): Bacteria > Bacillota > Bacilli > Paenibacillales > Paenibacillaceae > Paenibacillus. The sequence continues at coordinate 11,997 of NZ_ANHX01000005.1, read as the reverse complement.
TGTTCTCTCGGACAAGGCCGAAATAGCGATCGTACAGCAGTCTTTTTTTGTTATGTGCAATCATCTGCTCTACAGCTCTGTCTTCGGTTCTCGTGTGCTGCATGGTACTCTCAATCTGCTGCATCGCAATCTCGCGCTCAGCAACTGTACCTTGCACCGCAGCCTGACACAGCGCTTCGAATCCCGGTTCACCGAGCTTGCTCAGACTCTCCGCACTGTTATAGCGAACTCTCCAGTCCTCATCCCGCAGCGCTTTACGCAGCAATGGAATACTGCCAGATGCATGCTTCGAACCAAGCGCTTGTACCACTTCGGCGCGAACTTCCGCATCGGGGTCCTGGATCAGCTTCAGAATGGTCTCATCCCGGAGTGCCGGACTTGCGCTAAGATACAGCTTCACCGCTTCGGCACGTACATCCTGATGTTCTGCGCCTACCAGTCTGTCGAGTGCAGGCATCACTTCAGGTACAGCTTGTCCCCACATCGCAACCAGTCCGACTTTTACAAAATCAGGATTCCGGTCTTCCAGCAATTCGATTAGAATTCTGCTCGTATCCAGACTCGTTTCAAGCAGAATGTCTGCTGCCAGGTGGTGAATTGAATTGCCTTTGGTTAACAGCAACGCCAGCATGTCTTTCAGTTCACCTTGTCGAGTCGTACATCTGGAGATGGAACGACCAATCATAATGGCCATCGGGCCCGGCTTCTCATCCTTCAGCAATTCCATCAAACCCGGAACGGCTTCGGGACAACGCATGCCACCTAAGCGATACGCCGCATCGATCTGGCGACCGTAACGCAGACGGCCCAATTCCTTCAGATCATGCTCTACAAATCCTGCTTCACGACACAGTGCGATTAATTTGTCGCGATACTCACCCTTGAACTGGTCGATCCATTCAATCAGCCTGTCCTGAATGACTCTGCGTTCCAGCGGAGCCAGTTTGCCTGGTGGCAGTTTGAGCGGACTATTCTCGCTCAAGGCTGTTTGCAGATAGGTGAAGTAGTCACGCTGTTTCAATTCATAAAACGCCGTCTTGCGTTGTTTGCCATTGTGGGACATTTTCATGGCAAACAATACGATGACGCCTACAACAACGAGTGCGATACAGATGTACAAAAACAGATAGGCCAAAGCCAAACTTGGAAACATGTGAAAAGGTCCTCCTTTATACTCATTTATTCGATCTGAAAACTAGGAATTTTTTCGTAGCTCTTCTTCATTTTGTCGTAGCTTAGCTTCAGCCGTTCACTATACTGCACCTGCTCCCAAGGCTGCCAGCTATATACCGGGAATGTCTTCAGGTCCAGGGTCGTCTGTTCACCCCCAGGCCAGGATACTTTCTCCGTGTCGCGGTCCGTTAACCATGGAATGAGGGTAATGCCTTGGGCAGCAACTGTTGAGAACTCACGTCCATTCTTGAGCGGTCCATAGTCGATCACTTGCAGCGAACTCGGATCACCGAACCCGAGCAGCATCCAGGGAATTCGCATCTCCACCTGATTGCCGTTATACTGCCATGTCGTTAATGAATCCGTATCGGGCTGATCGGGAGCCGTCGTTCCCCGCTTCAATGTTCCGACCTTTTCATTCATGAACGGTTGAGCAGATCGGGTATCCGGCGGTGTCATCCTCAGGCTGACCGCCAGATTCCATGGACGGAACGGATCTGTGGAATCAGACTGCTGATCTGGCAGCATGTCGTATCCTTCCTTACCGTACAGACGCTGATTAAAGTCATAATCCTTGGCGATCTCCACATGAGATTCTTCATCCCGCCCCAGTGTAATCACCGTCTCAAGACCATCACTGAGCGTCCGGCCCGGGAGTAACTTATCAGGCTGACTGCCTCCAGCAAGTGTATCGGTCCCAATCCGCAGCACCGTCTGATCCGGGTCAAACGGTTGATCCAAGGTCAGCCCAATGTACAGATAGGCTTCATCATGGGTCATCTTCATTTCCTGAATGCCGTCCACTTGGCCCTGCCAGGTCGTGACCTCTTCATCCTTCAGATCATCCCAGTCATCCAGTGATCCGTCGATGGTCAACTGTTCCTGTTTACCCGGGTCCATGGCAAGCAGACCAAACATTTTCTCGTTTGTCAGCACGTTCAGCCAATATGCACGGCGATCAGCCGGGATTTCCAGTGGCATCGTGTTCCATGTTTTTTTGAACCATTCATCCTGCCACATGAACACAATTGCTCCCGAGTACCCTTCATCATAGATATCCTGCGTCAGTGACGCGTCAATATCTCCCTGCTCTACTTCGTTATGTCCACCCTGATTCCGTCCTCCCATACCCAGATGGGAAATACCAAGAGAAGAAGGTACGCCATACTCTGTAATCATTACAGGCATATCGGAAAACTCGGCTTTCAGCTTGCGTAGATAACTTTTGTACGTGTTGTACTCACCGTTCTCATCTTTGATCGTTTGGAGTGTTTTATCGATATGGAACAGGTCCGGGTAATAAGGGTACACATGGTAGGCTGCAAAATAACCTCCCTGCCACGCCTCCGGCTGAATATGACGGGCATCCACACTCACGAGATCCTCTTCATACAGCGGCTCGCCGGGATGATCCAGCACATCGGTGGTTACCCAGTTGGTGAAGGTCATCGGATGTTCCCATCCATACTTCTTCTCCAGGACTGCCGTATGATCCAGCAGCTCTGCGAGCCAGTTCTCGAACGGTGACGCTTCTGGACTCGCCGAGAAATGAACTCCCTTGTACTGCGGCACGTCCGCATGTTTCGCGTTCGTGTTGTCTACCATTGCCGGGTCCCATTCCGTACCCACATGCCAGGCCATCAGGTATTTTCCTGCATTCGTCTTATATTTGCCGCTAGACTCTCCCTGCTTGGCAGGGATGTCCGCATCGCCATATACAGCAGATACTGCCTTTTCAATCTCCTGCTTGAACGTCTGCTCAATATGAGCTGCATAGGCATCCTGCTTCTCAATCAATTCTTCTTCAGGTGACCATATGCCCTGTATAAAATATAACGGTTGCTCCCGGCCGCGGTTATATTCGACCAATGCGGAGTAGAAAATCGGTTCGTGAACCGTGTAAACCCGGATCACATTGGCTCCCAGATCCTCGATCTGCTGGAACCACCGCAAGTAATCCTCTTTGGTTAGCGGGAATTCTCCCGGGTAATGCCCAGGTGAAGTTGCGCCCAGGTTGACACCTTTGACGAACATCTCCCTCCACGTTCCATCTGGCCCGTATTCCATGAACCGGTCTCCCTCGGTCTTGAATTTCATCTCCGTGCCGTTCTCCGCTGTGTACGTAACGAGCTTGGGTTGCATATAGTGCCATCCGGCAAATAATCCACCAGTCACCACCACTGCGCCTGTCAACACCGTTAATAACCAGCGTCTTCGTCTTTGTCTGCTCATGTCTTTAGATTGCTCACCTCTCTAATATGCATCCTGCTTCAACATCGAATGGTCCAACATGAAGTTTACGAATCAATCCGCTTCGGATGTCCGCTTGGTAGAGATGTCAGCGGTGTAGTTCTCACTATAGCGCTAAGACTCTGCATTTGTATCTAGGCTGATGGAAGCAAACATGAAATGGAACATTCTGCCCATAATTCGTAAAAAGAACCATCAACTAGCACCCGAAAGCCTCCAGGATACGTCTGATTCCCGAACACTAATATCTGCTGGAATTGCATGGTTTGGATGCCCTGTTGATCTTGCAATTCTGGAACCTTTATTGTTATGTGCAACGCGGGTACAGGCACCGTTTGCCGTTTGATCACATACCCCATTAAACGCGAGTCATATTTTAAAGTTGCGGACCTTTTTACAGTATTAACCATAAAGATTACAAAATTGATACTATAGTCCGATAACGCATCAGCGATATTCCGCGTCACATCAAGGTTTTCTGAAAAATGCAGAAAATCAAAAAAGGACATCAGTCCCCCTCTATAGGACTGTGCCCATTTATAACCCTTTTACAAAAACCCAAATGAACGCCCGGTCATCACCCATAGGTCACGGATCTCTCACATTAAATGTAAAAAAGCACATCTTATTTCCTAATTTCTGCCTCTAATATAGCTAATCAATAATTGTGTCCAATTTGCAAAATAATTCCGGTTGCTGCATTTCGAATTGTCGGATATGCTTATAAAACAAGAACACTTGTTCCATACTGTAAATAAACTGTTAATTATCGATGTTCAAATGAACATAATTGTTGCTTAACAGATGAGCTTAGCATCACGGATAAGGAGAGAAGTCTTATGCCTCGCCAAGACAGACGTGTCATCATGCTGGCAGACTGCCAGTCATTCTATGCCAGTGTGGAGAAGTCTGCACACCCCGAATACAAGGATCGCCCCCTCGTTGTCGCGGGAGATCCAGCGCGCCGTTCGGGTATTATTCTTGCGGCCTGTCCACTCGCCAAGTCCTATGGAATTACGACAGCAGAACGTCTGGGCGAAGCGCTCGCCAAATGTCCGGATGTTGTTGTTGTTCGCCCCCGGATGGCCGAGTACATTCGGGTGTCCCTTCATATTACGCGTATCCTTCAGTCTTACACCGATCTGGTGGAACCCTATAGCATTGACGAACAGTTTCTCGATGTCACTGGAAGCCTGGATCTGTTCGGCAGTCCCGAGACGATTGCCCGCAGCATTCAATCGAGGGTGATGGATGAGACGGGTGTGTACATTCGAATTGGTATCAGTGATACCAAGGTCGTTAGCAAGATGGCCTGTGATCTGTATGCAAAAAAAGTCCCGGGAGGCATCTGCACGCTGCCTCGCAAAGATCTGCCTTCAACCATCTGGGAGAAGCCTGTGCGAGACATGTTCATGGTCGGTTCCCGCATGGCGCAGCATCTCTACAAGATGGGCGTCCATACGATCGGTGATCTGGCCCAGACCCCATTGTCCCGACTGAGAGAACGTTGGGGTGTAAATGGCGAGGTACTATGGCGTATCGCCCGCGGTATTGACGATTCCCCGGTCAAACCCGGGACATATGCTCATCAGCAGCAGGGGATCGGACATCAGATGACGCTGCCCCGGGACTATGACTCCTGGGAAGATATCAAAGTGGTACTGCTTGAACTGGCGGAACTCGTCAGTCGACGTTCCCGGGACAAGTCACTCATGGGCCATGTGGTCTCTGTTGGATGTCGCGGACAGGATTATGATCGGCCAACCGGTTTCTCCCGCCAGATGAAGGTGAATGAACCCACCAACATTACGGATGAAGTATACGATGCGGCAGCAGCTCTGTTCCTGCGCCATTGGGACGGATTACCCATCCGCCGCATCAGCGTGTCATTGACCGGACTTGTACCCGATTCTGAAGTGCAGCTGTCCTGGTTCGATGACCGTGAACGCAAAAGAGAACTGGAACGTGCCACGGATGATATCAAGCGCAGGTACGGAGATACCGCCATCATGCGGGCATCCTCCCTCTGCTCGTCCGCGCAAGCCCATGAACGTTCTCATAAAATTGGAGGTCATTATAAATGAGTAAAAAATTGCAGCAAAACGGTATCTTCGAGTCCTCACGCATGATGCTCCCCGAACACCGGGAAGCCTACATTCTTCATCAGGAACAACTTGCTCCTCGTACCCGCCCATCTCTGGATGCCCAGGCCGCGGAAGAAATGTCCCGTTTGCTCAGCAACTCGATGATGCTTGGAGATAGGGTCACTATTACGTTGTTTCACGAACATGATGATATTCGTTACACGGGGCAAGTGCTTCGACTGGACCGTCCGGCTCGTACCCTCAGACTGCTGATGGAAGATGGGGCCCGGGATATTCAGATGAACCTCATTACGGATGTAGCCCTAGCCAATGAATGAAGGCGTATATACCCACCCCGATGTTGTGGGTGTTCCATGATAGATGCAGCATAGCCGTTGGCATACAGGACTGCCTGCCTACACACCCTGATGAATACCAAAAAACAGCCGACGAGACATATCCAGACCATTCACTTCGTTCAAAAGAAGCAAAATATCGGATAAATGATTCATCGGCTACATATGAGGGTATGGACTCTTTTTTCAAAAAAACTTTTTAGAAAAAGCTCCAGTCGAATTCCTTGGACAGACGCTCCAGCAGATGCACGCCAGCAATACTGTTGCCTTTGCGGTTCAGAGCCGGGCCAACAAGACCTATGCCGAATTGTCCCGGTACAAGGGTTAATATCCCTCCGGATACTCCACTTTTGGCGGGCAAACCGACCTCGATGGCAAATTCGCCTGATGCATTATACATACCACAGGTGGTCATGAAGGTTTTGGCAATCTGAACATAACGACGAGGGATGAGTTCTTCTCCCGTAATTGGATCTGTTCCATTATAGGCCAGAACAAGTGACATTCGAGACAGATCTGCACACGTCACTTCAATGGAGCAATGACGGAAATACACGGCAAGCACGTCTTCAACGTCATCCTTAATGACCCCGTTGTGCTTCAAAAAGTAGCCAAGTGAACGATTCATATGACCGCTCTCCGATTCGGACTGGAATACCTCTTCGTTATAGCCCAGCTGATCATTATTCGCCAGTTTGCGGAAAAACTCCAGAATGCGGCGTGATTTTTCTTCCTTACAGTCTCCTCCAACAAGCGAGGACACCGTAATCGCACCCGCATTGATTAATGGATTGAACGGGATTCCGGGTTCAACCAATTCAAGCTTGATCATCGAATCGTAATCGTCGCCTGTGGGTTCTTTTCCTACATTAAAGAAAACCGCTTCTTCCCCATGATCCATCAGGGCCAGAATAAGGGTAAATACTTTGGAGATACTTTGCATCGTAAATGGGACACCGCAATCCCCTGCCGACACATGGTTCCCTTCGGCGTCCATGATATGTATACCAAGCTCATCCTGAGAGGCTTTGACAAGCTCCGGGATATAAGAAGCCACCTTACCTTGCCCGGTGTGCAAACGACTGGTCTCCAGCCACTCCGGCAACAATGCATTCAGACGTTCCATGGTTGAATTGCTCATATGTCATCTCCTCCACATCTCTATATAAGCATCTTGCATGAAATGTGCATGGGTGAACTCCCATGGTGATAATGAGTTCCAGTCATCTCATGCAAGATGCCCTATATTATCTGATTACCCTCAGAACAGTTCCTTTACCGCTTCATTTGAAGATTTAACTCCAAAATCTCACCAGGAAGACCCTCGTAATCACCTGTCCAGGTGGATACAAAGTTCTGTCTGGTCAAGATCCGGCGGGAAGCAGCGTTACCCGGATCGATAACTGCATAGAGGGATCCAATCCCTGCGGCTTGTGCCTGGATAATCAACCGTGACGCTATGGATGTGCCTTGACCTTTGCCCCAATGTTCAGGCAGGATCATGTAACCTATCTCAGCCTTGGTCGGGTCCTCCTGATCCGGAATCAATTTGGCATACGCTACACCAGCACCATCTTCACTAAATACCTGGTAATGTCCGCAAGTGGAACGCTCATTAAAATCCAGCATGGACTCAAATTGCGTTCTCGCCTCTTGCTCAGGTATTGCACGTTCTGTAATCTGTTTCATTACTTCCATATTGGAAACCAATGCATAATAATCATCAAAATCAGGTTGTGTGTATTTAATGAACTTCATGATATGCCTCCTCTGGGGTACATAACTTATCTTGGTCTTGTTGAATTCACCTAGAGTATAACAGATGCGAATGATGGAATGCACACAAGGCAACACGCTTGCAGGCAGTCAGATGGTCCGATAGGCCAACAAGTCAGCAATCTGACAACTGTAGATACCAAAAAGCGGCCTCGTCTGGAGACCGCTTTGTTTACTTTGTCTTTTAATTTGCTTTTTAGTAGAGAAATATCCTCAGTTCCGTACTTCCAGTGCATGTTATTAGCTTGCCCGTGATGAAGGGTTAAGGTTCATCTGTTTTTCACGTTGACGTGCACGACGACCTTCACCTGGAGGGGTGATGATCAGTGCGAGCAACAGCGAGACAGCGCAGAGTACAGCAATCACGATGAAGGTTAGATGGAATCCGCCCAGCAGGGCGCTGATGAATGATCCTGCCAAGGCACCAAATCCAAATCCCTGATAGATCACACCATAGTTTTTGCTCTGATTTTTCAGTCCGAAGTAATCGGCCACAATCGCCGGGAATACCGTAATGTTACCGCCAAAGCAGAATGCAACGGCCGCCACACAAGCGAAGAAGATCCCGAAGGTCAGTGGAACCAGACTAAGTGTCATGACAGCTACGGCTGTAACCAGCAGCGCACCAGCGATGACTTTCATTCGTCCTACTTTATCCGACAGCGCACCGAGAATAATACGTCCTGCCGTGTTAAAGATCGCAACCATGGCCACTGCATTCGCAGCGGTAGCTACATCAAGTCCAGCGAGCTGTACACCGATATCTTTGACAATACCGATCAGATACAGGCCGCTCATACACGCCGTGAAGAAAATAACGAACAACATGTACGCTTCTTTTGTACGCAGCATCTCTTTCACCGTATAGTCATGACGTGCTACGACTTGTTTGGATCCTTCCTTGCTAGCAGGAGCCTGTTCACGTACAACCGCCTCACGGATCAGGAATGATCCCGCAACGACCAGAACCAGAACGATAATGCCCCAGTACATAAATGCCTGAGCAGGACCAACGGCACCAATCAATGCCGTGTTCACATATTTGAACAATAGACTACCGGTACCAAAGGCGCCGACCGAGATCCCCGAGATCAGACCTTTACGCTCCGGGAACCATTTGATCAGATTAGACAACGACGTAATGTACGCCGTACCATCTGCAAAACCAACGACAAATCCAGCCAAAATGTACAGCAGTGTTAGCGAGGTGACTTGGGAACTCAGAACAAGACCCAGCCCAAGCACAACCCCGGCTACACGGATCAGGCGCTGAAGACCCCAACGTTCCTGCAACCGACCTGCAAACAATGTGGCAAAAGCCAAAGCAAAACTGGTAATTGAAAAAGTTATCGCGACCGAGCTGACGTCCCATCCGAAACGGTCAGACAACGGTTGATTAAATAAACTCCAAGTATAGATGGTTCCAAGACCCATTTGTACAATGATGGTCCCCAATACAATAAGCCAGCGGTTCATTTTTGTAGGTGCAAATGTTGATTCAGGTGTTGATGAAACGGATGAAATTGTTGCTTTCATCGTGATCTCCCCTTTGCCGATGTCATATACATGAATGCGTTCACAAGCTAATCATACATGAAAGGGGATTCATCACACCGTTTTGAGCATGAGTTGCATCAGATGCGGAATGAAATGCTTCTAGATGCGCATGAGTTGCCTGAATTCTTTGACCTTCCCACGACTCACGGGCACTTCAGCTTCCAAATCGCGCAGACGGAGCAGATACGTATTGTTGAACCAAGGTACAATTTCACGGATTTGCGACAGATTTACGACGTACGAACGGTGGCAGCGAAAGAACATATCCTGTGGCAGACGGCTGTGAAAATCCGATATGCTCACTGGCATGGTGAACTCCCCATTTTTGGTATATACCTTCGTCACCTTCTCTTGCGCTTCCGCATAGTAGATGTCTGCCGTATCCGTAACAATAATATTGTCATTCCGCAGCAGATTAATTCTTCTGTCCGTATGTGAATTTATATCTCGTTCTCGTAACAGATCTCCCTGTGCAGCAGATCCGTCCACCATAGTAGCTGGTCGTCCATCCTCAACATGTTGCTCCACCGGCGTATGATCACGCTTGAAAGCCATCTCCAGCTTATGGAGCATCGCAGCGATTCGTTTCTCGTCATACGGCTTGAGAATATAATCGAACGCCTCCAACTCAAAGGCTTCTGCCGCATGTTCCTTATACGCCGTAGTAAATACAATGTAGGGTTTCGTTGCAAACTTCCCAATATGATGGGCCAGCATCATACCGTCCAGCGAGGGAATATTGATATCAAGGAAAATGACATCTACTTCTTGTTCCTGCAAAAACTTCAGTACATCCAGCCCGTCTTCAAGACGGTCAACCACCTCAATCTGACTATGTTCCTGGATTAAATAATTCAATTCCTCACTTGCCAGAATCTCGTCTTCCACAATAAGAGCTCTCATTGATCCATCATCACCTTGTTACGACATCTCCTTTGGGCACATCAAATAAAATATCGGTTCCTTGTTCCAGCCGTGTAATGGTTACACCTTGTCCGTAGATAAGCTTGACCCGGCGATGCACATTATATAGCCCGATCTGGTTACCAGGCATACGGTCGTGGTAGACACGTTCAATAATATCTGCACTGATGCCTGCCCCTGTATCACTGACACTGATTCGTACAAACTCCGGATAATCCTGTACCCGAATTCGAACGGTCCCGGGTCCTTTGACCTTGAGAATGCCATGAATAATTGCATTTTCGACGAGCGGCTGGATAACAAGACTTGGAATATGCACCGCGACCTCATCAATGTCATAGATCACGTTAAGTCGGCTGCCAAAGCGAGCTTTCTCAATCTCTACATAATTACGGACCTGCTCCAATTCCTTATGAATATCAATTAACTCATCCGACAGCTCCAGATTGTAACGCATGTACCCGGATAGATTCACAATCAGCTCCCGGGCACGATCGGGTTTGGTTCGGATGGACGAAGCAATCGCATTTAGCGCATTAAACAGAAAATGAGGATGAATGGTCGTCTGTAAGGCACGGAGCTCTGCTTTGTTGGCAGCAGCCTTGATCTCCTCTACCCGCGATACCTCCATCTGAGTGGAAATGATCTGCGACAGACCTACAGCCATCGTTTGCAAAGGATACGTAATTTTGTACGCTTTGCGATAATAGATTTTGAGCGCACCTGTAATGTCTCCTCGTTCTTTGAGCGGAATGATTAACAGCGAGTGGATATCGGGTGTTTTTTCATCAATGACATCATTACTGATTGTAATCTCCCCGCTAGATATCGTCTTCTTCGTCATCTCACTAATAATTTCATTGCCGATATGATAACGTTCCTCACCAAATCCTACATAAGCCAGTACATTCCGGGTATCCGTAATTGCAACCGCATCAGCCTGAATATCCTCCTGGATAATCCGGCAGATTTTGCGCAGAGAATCCTCATCAATCGAACGGAAATACGGCAAGGTTTTGTTTGCAATCTCCAGCGCGAGCTTCGCCTGACGAGCTGCAATCATCTCCTTTTCCCCTTCAACACTCTGCACCAAGAGCACAATCAGCCCAATGTTGACTTCACCCAGAATCATAGGCAGCGCAATCTGAGAAACAATATCGGCACCCAGTGGATCGGGATAGGAAAACAGCAGGATCAATAACATCGTGAGCGCTTCACAGATCATTCCGGCACCAATACCGATGATCCATCGCTTGGGCTTGGGCGTGTACTTATGTATATATCCAGAGACCAGACCTGCCAGGATACTCGTGATTAGACACGGTATAGCTGTGACTCCATCCATATCAATCAAATACCGATGCACCCCGGAGACAATACCCGTAATAATACCCACAGGCGCTCCGAACAAAATACCACCCGATAACACGGCGATGATCCGTACATTCACTAGTGAACCTTCAACATTAATGCCCGTATATGTCCCGAAGATGGCAAAAGCACAAAATAACAAGGTAACCGCAATAGACTCCTGCCACCTTAATTTCCCCTTTTGCAGAATCTGCCTAAACCTTGGCACCCTCGACAGAAAGAATAAAAATATAATCAACAGCGCCGCCCGTTCAAATAAACCTAGCAGCATCGTAAACATTTCCAATCGTACTTCCTCCACATCTGTTTGAAAAATAAAATGCATACCGACACAGCCACGCCTTTTTGAAAGAACATCCAGGACATTAATCCATGAGGCTCGTATGCTCGTATGCTCGTATGCTCGTATGCTCGTATGCTCGTATGCTCGTATGCTCGTATGCTCGTATGCTCGTATGCTCGTATGCTCGTATGCTCGTATGCTCGTATGCTCGTATGCTCGTATG
>NZ_ANHX01000004.1 GCF_000316035.1 Paenibacillus sp. PAMC 26794 | reverse complement strand
CGTCCGTTACGTTAATCGGTACGTTCGTAATTGGCCTTACGTTATGGTCCGTACGTTAGTACGCCTCGTTATGTCCGTTACGTATGCTACGTTATGCTCGTATGCTCGTATGCTCGTATGCTCGTATGCTCGTATGCTCGTATGCAACAGTTTACCGCTCCCCCCAGTGGAAAGCAAAGTCCATCCTGTGAAAATACATCAACCATATTGCACCATTCACACTATAGTTCATCCCTTAACTTCTATGAAAATGTCGGACTCCAGAAAAACCTATGTTATAATTAGTTGTCATGTTATTCCAATTATTCAATAAAATTAATACAGAAAGGTGTTCATACATGCTTGCCATTCTACTTTTGGGTTCACTTCTGCTTTTTAGTCTTTTATGGTACACCCTATACTTTATCTCCAAACGAAGCCATCATCCCGATCGCTTATCGGCGATTGTCCTGCGAATAATCTTAAGCATCTCAACTCTGGCACTCATCGTTCAAGTCTACATACTTAAAGGAAACCCGTATAACTTTATACTAATATTAGTATTTATCGCTTCGTTAATAGCCACTCGTTCTTTTAACGGTACGAATAAAACAGATAATTAAAAACAATAGGCCATGGCAGGCTCTATACTATCTGAAAATAATCCAAAAAGGCCAACCAGACGTTCCTGGTTGACCTCAAGTTCAAAATTTATGAGAAATTTCGCCTGATAAAATAACTTGGTGTGCAGCTCCAAGCATGGCAATAACTGTTGACCAAATTGCTGCCATAAGGAGAATACGTTTTGTCGTCCGGGTCGTAGAGCTCCCAGAAAGTGTCCGCTCCATCCTTTAACATACCGCCCCAATACCTTCGGATCTGCTCCAGTGCCTTCTCCTCTTCCCCGCACATAAGCAATGCATCAACATAATGATGAACCATGTACGGTGTGGTCATGCCAATAGCTTCTCCGTTACTCGTTAACCGATCAAGTAATTGCCGGGCCGCTGGAGCATCCATGATCTCAGCCAGAACCATCCATACTTGCGATGCCCAGGATACCTGTCTTTTTTCACCACTGACGAAAAAGCCCTGTTCACCATCCCACAGATATGTGAGGGCTGCTTGCTCAGCGTCTTTGATGTGTGCGTTAATCCATTCTTCATACTCCGGCAGCCCTAGTTCTCTGGCAATCGACCTTCCCCTTTTCATACTATAGATGAGCACTGCCTGAGCACCCGCCTGTTTATTTAATTCTTCATGCCAGTCCAGAAAACAATACCACGTATCATCATCCTGTACGATGCCCCGCTCATCGAGTCGTTTAAGCCCGATCTCAATCTGTTCTTGAGCGACCGGCCAAAGTTCTTCCAACGTTTCCCTGTCCTTCGTAGCTTCAAAATAGTCCCATAATGTCACAATAAAGAACAACGCATAGTCATATAGGTAAATGTCGTCCACGTACGGTTTCGGTTGTTCGTACAAACAGGCTCCTACCTGGCCTCCCTCCAATCTTGTTCCGGCAAAGAGATACAGACAGCGCTTGACCAGATCATTACAGCCGAATGTTTCATAATTGACGAGGGCCTGAAGGCGAAGATCTCCGATCCATAAACGTCGATCGCGCTTCGGTCCATCTTCGAATACCGTCTGCATGCAATCCCGGAGTGTCTTCACGGACACGTGATCCATTTCCAGCAGCTCCGTGTCGATACCTTCAGGCAATCGAGGTACTGTCCCTATGTCTGCTGAGGTCACCGTCATGCAATATATATCGTTAATTCGAATATCGTAACGGATCGACGTTTCTACCACCTCGATTTTCAGATACCGAAAGGCATAACGACGGTCCAGTGTTAGCGTGCCGGGTAACACGTCCACATTCACGATCTCATCCTGAAGCCATGAACGGCTAAGCCAACCCGAATATTGTGCAAAATCCTCACCGACCTCACAGGGCATTTCTCCAAATGTGAGCTTCAACCTGAGAGGTGCATCTGCATTACTGCGCTCGTTAAGAAGCGACAAGGTTAGATAACCGACGAGATGCTCTCCGAAATCCAGCGTTACACTGTCTCCCTTGCACAGCACTTGATCCGATAAGTGTTCTGCTAAGCCGAGTGGTTCGATACGCCATCCCTGAAAAGCCGACGCATCCGGAACTGCGCTCACGATATGTTCCGGATAGACCTTTTGCTGGCGAAGCTCCGGCATCAGACCCTGCGCTTTTTCCAGCCAGGCTGTGTTTATCACTTTTTCACTCATTGCAGTGTCCTCCTTATCCTTTGACCGCCCCAACGGTCATACCACCGATAAAATATTTTTGCAGAAACAGAAACGCCAGCAGCAACGGTAGCGCACACAGAAAGCACGCTGCAAACAGGACATTCCACTGCGTGGGGTTTTGCTGATCGCCCAAAAATCCGAGCATGGCCAGCGGTAACGGTGAATCTCCTGCGCTGGAAATAAAGATCATATTGAAGAAATAATCGTTCCAGATCCAGACACCTTGCGTAATAATGACCGAAACCGTTACCGGAATGAGTAAGGGGAACACGACGGTCCAGAACCGTTGGAATAATCCCGCCCCGTCGATGTGCGCCGCTTCTTCTACCTCCTCAGGCACACCGCTTCGAATAAAGCCCGTGTACAGGAAAGTTGAAAACGGCAGACTACACGTAATGAACATGAAAATAGGCGTATATTGATTCGTTGGGATATGCAGCGCATTGATCATTTGCACGATCGGTATCAATACCATTTGTGCAGGTACCACGAGTCCGGACAAAAAAAACAAATACATGAACTTGCTTAGCTTTGTCTTCAAACGGGCCATCGGGTAGGACGCCATCGCCGCAAACAGGACAACGAACACGACCGATACGCCGGTTAACACCACGCTGTTCCATAGTGCTTCCGGAAAGTGCATGCGGTCGAAGGCAGCCTTGTAACTTGCAAAGGACATCTCCCGGAACAGGACCAGCGGATTTGTGTTGTTGCTTGGATCTCGGAGTGATGTCGAAAAGGCAATAATTAACGGAATCAGGTTTAAGGCCATCACCAACAGCACGACGACCTGAACGGACCCTTTCCCCAAAACTTTACGAAGCGTCATGCCGACACCTCCCGTTTGTTCATTTTCAGGACAAAGACAGCGGTAATGACGATAATCACGGCAAAGGAAATAACGCCTAGAGCCGAAGCTTTACCAAAGAGCTGTTCGGTAAATGCCATCTTGTAGATGGTATAAATCAGCGTGTTGGTAGCCGTGCCGGGACCGCCATTCGTCATGATAAACGGGAAGTCGAACGCTTTGAGTCCATTGATCAGACTTAACGTCACGTTGATTGTAATTGCTGTTGCCAATAATGGAATCTTCACATGTCGTAGCAATCTCCATGAGCCGCAGCCATCAATCCGTCCGGCTTCCAACAGGTCGCTCGGAACAGTCTGTAGTCCTGCAAGGAAGATAATCATTGTCGTTCCGATCGTCTTCCAGATTTCCACGAAGATGATAGCATACAGCGCGGTCGAGTAATCACCCAGGAAATTCAGTTCATTTGCGATACCTAGTTTATCAAGAAAGGAAGAAATCAGTCCGTAATCCGGCATATAGACATAGCTCCACAAAAAGCCGACGACAATCGCACTGAACAATGTGGGAATATACGCCAGGGAACGGTAAATCCCGGTTCCTCTTATTTTCATGTTTAACAGCAAAGCCATTGCCAAACCGATGATATTGCCAGCTATGACGGTGACGAACGTATAGATCAGTGTATTTTTTAAAGAAATGCCCAGGATGTCGCTCCGGAACAATTCCTTATAGTTGTCGAAACCGATATAGTTATAGGCTTGGGCGTACCCGTTATAGTCCGTTATGCTGTACTGGAACAACCGCAGGATCGGGAAGATCCAGAAGGTCAGGTAGAAGATCAATGCCGGCAAAGCAAACCAGTACATGGACTTTTTCATTACAGTAGAGCTCATCCTGCTCCATCCTTTCCAAGAGGGCCTGCGGCAAGGGAAGAAGGACAATCATTCTCCCCTGTACAGCAGACAGCATCGTTTTGTTCTAGTTTTTCCACAGCTCTCTGAACTTGGTTTCCATGGCGTTTGCCACATCTTCTGGCGTTGTTTTCTGTCCAGCAATAATTTCAGCAAACTTTGCCTGCATGACGTCCGATACTCCGGCTGGCCACATCTGGTTGCTGAAGTAGACAGAATTCCCAGTTTGTTGATAGTTGTCATTCACTTCCTTAAACAATTCATTCTCAAGTTTTACGTCCTTATACACGCTAATGGAACTGTTGGCTTCCACAAATGCCTTGAACAGATCTGATTCACCATCGAACAGGTAGTTCAGTACTTCCTTGGCTACATCCAGGTTTGCCGATTTGGCGTTCAAAGCGTATCCTGCAGATGTTGCAGCAGATACAAACACCGGCTGTTCCGGCTCGTTACCTGGCAATGAGGCGAATCCGCGAGTAAATTCGGCAGCGCCTTTGGACTTCATGGAAGCATAGTCCCATGTTCCAGTAAAGGTCATGGCTGCTTGCCCATCGATGAACAACTGCGCAGATTGGGCACTTCCAATGCCAAGCGAGTTTTTCACCACATAGTTCTTGTCATAGAGCTCTTTGTACTTGGAGATCGTTTGAACCCACTTGGGATCAGTCAACGATCTTTCGCCTTTCTGGAGTTTTACATCAAAATCCATCTCATTTGGATAGACAACATTGGCAGCAATCGGGTACATACCGAATTGGATCATCCAAGGGTCCTTATCCCCCATCGCAATTGGAGTTACGCCCGCAGCCTGCAGCTTTTGACACAACTCCAGGAACGAAGGCCAATCCTTCGGAAACTCGGAATATCCGGCCTGCTGTAACAACTCCTTGTTGTAATAAACGCCGAGGAAGTCTAGTCCTTTGGCCACTCCATAAGGTTTTCCCTCATAGGACATATCTGCCTTCGCACCTTGGCTGATGTTGTCCCAGAACTTCAGATCGGATAGATCAGCAGCAAATCCTGCCTTTGCGAAATCATTGACGCCGCCAGCTGCATTCTTTGGAAAAATCAAGAACATATCCGGACCCTGTCCAGCCGCAAGCTTGGTACGTACGGATGTATTGTACTGATCATCAGGCAATTTCTGTACTTCAAGGGTAATGTTCGGAAACTTCTCTTTTACCAGACGCGGCAAGGTTTCCAACTCGAAATCCTCTCCATCAGACGCCTTGTTTCCCGATAGCATCATCGTCAACGTAATCGGCTTTCCTGATTCATCTGAACTCCCGTTGCTATTATCCGTACCGCTCCCCTCCTGACTACCGGAGCTGCATGCGCTCAGAAACATCATGAGGAGTACCAAGGTTAAAGGCAACAATCGTTTTCTATTTTTCATCTTGTCATTCCCCCGATTCATGTTTATTCTTGCTTTGTGCA
The DNA here is from genome assembly GCF_000316035.1 of Paenibacillus sp. PAMC 26794. GTDB lineage: Bacteria > Bacillota > Bacilli > Paenibacillales > Paenibacillaceae > Paenibacillus. Next base: position 413,074 of record NZ_ANHX01000004.1, on the reverse strand, counting down.
CATTCTCATCATACTGTGGGCAAAAGTGCATTTGTTTTGGCTCGTATGGTGCACTATTTTTAGAATTGACAAATGGCGGGAGGAGCACGTATGATTCTGTTCAACATCAAAACTAAACTTTTTCTGGTCCTCGTCCTCGTATCGATCGTGCCAATTATCGTTGTTTCTGTCAGTTCCTATCGCAGTTACACGAAGCTGGTGAATGAGCAGACCTCTCTCGTGACGTCGACAACTATAGGCAATTCTGTCAAGAGCATGGAGGAAATTTTGCAGAACATCGACCGGATCTCCGTCACACTCCTTCAGCAGTCTTCCAATGCAACCGCTTACAGTACTGTGAGTGATGAACTAATCAAGTTGAACGGTACCAACGATCAATATGAAATCTTCATGATCCGCAGCAAATTGAAATTGATCTTTGAAAACATTCTGCTTGGCTACAATTACATCAATGGTTTGTACCTTTTCACACCAGATGGCAAATGGATAAGCTATGGCAGTAGCGGCACAGACCTACGCCTCGATTATGTCGCACTTCGCGATGAGTGGTATCTAAATACGATCCAACGTAAAGGCGATTTGTATATTGGTGAAGTTGGCGTCAAACCTTACATCATTAACGCCAAGGAATCCATTGGCTTCTCCAGAGCTCTCTACGATCCCAACAACAACGAGTTCCTAGGCGTGTTTATGCTGGATTGCAGTATGAACATTTTTGACGGTCTAAAACGTAATCCGGCACCAAGCTTGTCCAATCTATATCTAGCAAACGACGCTGGCGAGATCTTGTACTCTAGCGACGGAAGTAGAGTTAGCACTCCTCTCTCCGATACGCTGGCTGCGGCAACGCATCAAGTCGGCAGCAATTCACAGTACAAATCCATCCAAGATAACATGATGACGGTAATCCAGAAGGTTCCGGGCCGCAATTGGAACGTGATTGCCAACATCTCTATGAATCGGCTGTATGAGGAGTACAATATCTCGCAAAAGTTGCTGTTCTACGTGGCCATAAGTTGTGCCGTCATTTTCCTTCTACTTTCCTTTTTCTTGTCCAACCTGATCACCAAACCCATCATCGAATTGACCAAACTGATGCGTAAAACCAAATCTCATCGTTTTGTGACCATCAAGCCTCAAGTAACGAGGCAAGTCGACGAGATTGGGATCCTTTACCATGAGTTCAACAAAATGATGAAAGATATCGATACGCATATCCGAGAAAGTTACCAGAATAAAATCCTCATGCTGGACTCCCAGATGAAGGCATTAGAAGCACAGATCAACTCCCATTTTCTCTACAATACGCTGGAGTCGATTAATAGCATTGCCGAGATCGAAGAAGTCGAGAGTATTGTGGTGATGACCAAGTCACTCGGGGACATGTTCCGCTACAGCATCAAAACGGACAGCGAGCTGGTCGCGGTCAGCGAAGAACTTCAGCATGTAGAAAACTACATGGCCATCCAGCAGATTCGGTATGGTGACAAGTTCGCGTTCAACCTTAATGTGGACCCGGAAATTCGAAGTCGTCGCATGCTGAAACTTCTGTTACAACCACTCGTGGAAAATGCCATCTATCACGGGTTGGAGAACAAACGTGGGAAGGGTTCCATTACCATTACCGGGTTGTTTCAGGGGGACAGCATCGTGTTTGAGATCTGGGACGATGGCGTCGGCATGTCCTCAACACAAGCGGAGGAACTTCGACAATTGCTCCAGCAGCCACCTGAATTCGTCGCCGTTGGTCAAAGGTATAAACAAAGCATTGGCATCAAAAACGTGCATTCACGAATTGCTTTGTATTACGGAGAGGGTTACGGCCTTTCGTTTCATACCGATTTGAATACAGGAACTCGAATTACACTCGAAATTCCGGCCAATTGGGAAAAGAGGTGACCAAAGAGATGTACACGTATATCGTTGTGGACGATGAACCCTTGATCCGCAAAGGTTTGTTGAAAAAAATCGGGACTTTTGAGCACTCGCTTGAACTCTTAGGCGAAGCAGATAACGGCGCAGATGCCTTAGCTTTGATTGAATCGTTCAAGCCGGACATTATCTTTACAGACATGCGCATGCCTGAGGTCGACGGCAAGCTGTTGATCAGGACAGTATGCCAGCAATATCCGCGCATCAAGTTAATTGTCATTAGCGGACATACCGATTTTGATTATATGCAGGAGGCAATCTCTGCGAAAGTTGTAAATTACCTGCTGAAGCCTTTTAGCCGGGACGAGATCCACGGTACGCTTTACCAAGCCATCCATGCCATCGAACAGGAGCGCTCTCTTCAGCGGGAAGTCGTCCTAAGAGAAGTAGAAACGGAGCAGATGAAAAGGGATACAGACATGCAAGCCTTCCTGAATTATGTGCTGGCTCCCCATTCATCCATCAAAACACCTGTGTTCCGCTCTGCGGAATTTGCCACCATCATGGCATCTGACCAGTTCATTTTATTGACGATTTATGGTCCTCAACCGCTTACAGCACAGCAACTACCTACCTTTTCGAATGGCCTGTACATTCCTCATCCACAAACGGATCAGCTACTGTTTTTCCTGATGCATGATCTGGGTTGCTCAGGCCAGCTTGATTTGCAGAAAATGGCGATACAAACAGCGAGTATAATTTTGACCAAATCCGAAACGACGGATTGTTGTGTGGGGATCAGCTTGCCTCATACAGGCATTGGTGGGGTCCGAGAAGCTCATCATCAAACGATCCTTGCGTTGGACGAACGAGCCATTACCGATTTTGGAAAATGTTACGTGTTTTCACAGGAGCAATTTCCTTTGCATCAACTGAAGTGGGCTCGAACGTATGAACTATTATTTTTTATAGAGAGCGGGAATGTGCCGAAGGTGGAAGAGCTTATCACCGATTTCTTTGCCTTCTACATACGGCAGCCTGATGCCTTGCTTGCCCACCTGAAAGAGCAGTGCAGAGACATTATCACGGAAACCAAACGGCTGCTGAGTAACTATATCCAGAACGGAGGTAACAGTAGCGCCTCTTCCAGCTTGGAGGCCGTCCTGAACGTCTCGTTCGATATGGAGTGCATTAGGCATTACATGGTAAAGGTGCTGACGGGAACAGCTCTTCTGCTTAAGGAAGACAACCCCTACGCATCAGATCAAGTGATCGACAACGTCAGGACATATATCGATAATCACTATACCAAGGATTTAACGCTGGAATGGGTATCGTCCCTGTTCTACCTGAACCCGAGTTACCTCAGTCATTTATTTAAAGAAAAGACATCCGAGAACTTCACTGATTACGTAAACAGACTACGGATCAGTCAAGCCAAGCAGCTCTTAACGAGCACAGACGATAAAATCTACCGGGTTGCCAAACAGCTGGGTTACGACAATCCAAAATATTTTTTTCGGGTGTTTAAAAAATTGACCGGTTGGACCCCAGAGGAATACCGAAAGCAACACAAATCCTTCACCGCAAACAACAAGGAACCAGGCCATGCATGATGGCCCAGTTCCTTGTTTTCGTTGTTGTGGTTCTTGGCGATCATTCGGCAGGTACTGGCCTTCTTCCATCAGCCCATATTCCTTGAAGCTCGCAAGTACTAAGATGGTCGATTTAACCAACATAACATACTCAATGAAAACTTTGTTTTTGCGGTAACACAAGCAAGGTCATGGGTCATTTCGATAACTACAACGAATATTCAACCGAGTAATTACCACAAGGCTTGTCCATGGTTATTCAATCAAAAGAGCGTTCCATAAGTCATCTTCCTGACTTATAGAACGCCCCACCCACTAAAATTACTTCATACACATTCGATGTAATTTGGTTTTTCTAAAGTACTTTCGTTTACACAACAACGGAGAGGGCAGAACCAATCTGAAGAAGCGAAGCGTGCGCCTTTATCCCCGGATTTTACCCTTTAGAAAAGGGAATCAAAAAAATCCGGGGATAACAGCGATCGAAAGATGGTACTGCACTCGTAGTGCCCCCGTGTAAACAACGCTCTTTATCCCACCCAACATTACATCGAATCCCTACCTAAACATCCCCCACAGCTTAATCAAATGAAACGTATTGTTCGGATCAATCTTCTGCGCGAGTACAAAAGCAACAAACTGCTCCTCCTGGGTCGTAGAGAAATTCTCATTCATAATGACTGCTGAAGACTTGACCAACCTTCTGACCTTGGCCTTATCTTGCAGATCAGACTTGGTCACGCCATCAATCAACTTTTTGATACGCTCTTTGACAGCGGGATTTTTCATCTTTAATTTGATCCGCTCCACCAGCTGCGGACTAATTCCATATTGTTGATAACCCAAAACGTATAGCACCTCCCAAAAGAATGAACTCACTTCTTATTCATATGTCGGGAGGGCTTGTACACTTGTCTTTTTTTACAAAGGTAATACGAAAAACCTGCTATCATGACAAGCTTTAGTCAATCAGATCACCCTTGAATACTTGCTGTTGCTGTAGGAAATCCCGTAGAGGTGCATAGTCCATAGAGGTCCAGAAGGTCGCATCTTCAATTAAGTGGGTCACGTCATCTCTGGCCTGTTCCAGCACTGCAAAATCTGCAACCATATCGGCAAGACGGAACTCGGGTAATCCGCTCTGTTTGGTACCAAAGAAATCGCCCGGACCCCGGAGATCCAGATCCCGCCGGGATACCTCGAATCCGTCCTCCGTTTCCGTCATGACCTTCATGCGCTCCTGTCCAACCTCCGTCTTGGGATCAGCAATGAGTACACAATAGGAAGCATGCGCACCACGACCGACCCGACCACGAAGCTGATGCAGCTGGGAGAGACCGAAACGATCCGCGTCCATAATGACCATCAACGTGGCATTTGGCACATCGACCCCAACCTCCACAACGGTGGTGGAGACAAGCAACTGAATATCATTACTGTAGAAGTCCCGCATCATCTCTTCTTTCTCCGCAGCCGTCATCCGTCCATGCAGCAGACCTACACGATATTTTGGAAAGTTCTGCTGCATCTGCACATGCAGATCAATGGCATTCTGCACATCCAGCTTCTCCGACTCTTCAATGAGTGGACAGATTAGATAGGCCTGCCGGCCCTGATCCACTTCTCTGGAGATAAACCCGAGCACCCGCTCCATCATATCGTGCTTGACCCAATACGTAGAGATTGGAATCCGTCCTTTCGGACGTTCTGAGATCGTGGATACCTCAATATCCCCAAAAGCCGTAATCGCAAGTGTCCGTGGAATTGGCGTAGCTGTCATCGTTAACACATCCGGATTATATCCTTTGCGACGTAAAACGCTGCGCTGATTCACCCCGAAGCGATGCTGCTCGTCCGTCACCACAAGACCCAGATCACGGAAGAAGACATCTTCCTGAATCAGGGCGTGTGTACCCACCACGATATCAATCATGCCCATTTGCAACGAGGCGATCAGATCTTTACGTTTACGTCCATTTACACTGCCCGTTAACAGCCCTACGGTTACCCCAAACGGTTCAAACAGCTTTTGCAGTGAGCGCATATGCTGCTCCGCCAGAATCTCTGTAGGCACCATCAGAGCCCCTTGGAACCCAGATCGAACAGTCGTGTATAGCGCAATTGCCGCAATAACCGTTTTACCCGATCCGACATCACCCTGCAATAACCGATTCATTGCATAGGGCGAACGCATATCATGCAAAATTTCAAGCTCCACCTTTTTTTGAGCGTCTGTCAGTTCAAATGGTAAACTGCGTACAAACTCACGAATCGTCGTATTATCCGTAGTATGCACTATACCATCCATGCGATTTCGGTTGAGCGCACGATACGCCTGCATCTTCAACTGGAACAGGAACAGTTCTTCATACACCATCCGCTGTCTGGCCTGTTGACCTTCCCGGTTGTCCTGTGGACGATGAATCCCCGCAATCGCCTGTTTACGAGGCATCAAGCTGTATTTCTTCATCAAGGACTGAGGCAGAATCTCAGGAATTAGTTCTCCGAATTGAACTAACCCCTGATTGATCGTTTTGCGCATCCATTGTTGCGTCAGCTTGCCGGTTACCGAGTATACAGGCTGCAATGTTCCTGAACGTCCATCGCCTTTATCGGGGAACTCCGAGTCAGTCACTGTCATCTGCATGCGTTTTTGTTCCCATTTTCCCGTAATCACAATCTCCCGATTGGGGGTAAGTTGTTCTTTGAGGAAATGGCGATTGAACCAGGTGGCTGTAATCATCCACTCTTCCGTCATGATCTTACAGGTGAGACGGGACTTTTTGCCGTATCGTTGTAATACAGGAATACCCATCACCTGTCCCTGGATCGTGATCTTGTCCCCATCCTTCACTTCACTAAGTGAACGCAGACGATAATCCTCGTAACGGAACGGATAATATTCAAGCAGGTCTTTAACAGTAGAGATGCCAAAGGCGTGAAGCTCTCCCTCTTTGAGAGCACTCACGCCGTTAATTTGCTTAACTGATATTTCTTCCAATTTCATGTCTAATCCCTCATTCCGGAACAGGCCACATAAAGATCGCAATGACACCAGGTCCAACATGGCTGCCTACAACGGCTCCAATATTGGTATAGACCACTTCATTCAGTGTAAAATGACCACGCAGCTGCTCTGCACAAGCGATCGCTGATCCCGGGTCAGCGGTATGACCTACAGCCAGGTTCACCCGTTTGCCTGCAAGATCCTTCTGGAACAGCTCAATAATGCGTGCCATTGCTTTTTTATGACCTCTGACTTTCTCAACTGCGTAGATAACGCCTTCTTCATCAATAGACAGGATCGGCTTAATGTTAAGCAACGTTCCCAAGATGGCTGAAGCTTTGCCAATCCGGCCGCCTTTTTGCAGATACTCAAGGGTATCCACGAGAAAGAACAATTTACGAGATTTTTGCATCCCTTCAATAGCCGCAGCGATTTCGACTGCTGACTTGCCCTGTTCGGCAAGTTCAGCAGCCTGTACCACCATTAGACCGTATCCATACGATGCTGACTTCGAATCCAGCACGGTGATGTCACCCTCACGCTCCAGCAAAGACTTGCCAAGCATGGCCGATTGATAGGTACCACTCATGCCGGATGACAGGTGGATCGATACAATCGGGCGTTCCGGGTTCTCATCAAGAAGTGATTGGTACACATTCATGAAATCGGTTGGAGATGGCTGTGAAGTTGTAGGCAACACCGATACCTTCTTCAACTTTTCGTAGAACTGTTCCGAAGTCAGATCAACGCCATCTGCATAGGTCTCTTCACCGAACAGAAGGCGCAGCGGAACAATGTGAATCCCGTATTTGCGAATGAGTTCTTCGGGAATATCCGCCGTACTGTCTGTTACAATCGCAACCTTGTGGCTCATGACTCTCCTCCTCTTCGCTAGAGTGCTATTAAGACTCTACGGAGAACAGATAATAATACACCGGCTGTCCTCCAAGATGTACCTCTACCTCAGCATCCGGATACTGTTCTTCAAGCCATGCAGCGAGGGCAGCAGTAACCTCAGGGTCAGCTTCGTCCCCTTCAAGGATTGTCACCACTTCATCTCCACTCTCCATCATCTGTTTGAGCAGACCTTCACATGCTTGAAGCATGGTTTCATCCGTCGCTACAATTTTGGAGTTATGAATACCGATATAGTGCCCCGCCTTAATATCTAATTCATCATATTGTGTATCACGAACCGCATGAGTCACTTGACCGGACTGTACCCGGCTGATGGCCTCCAACATTTGGTCACGGTTCGTTTCTGCAGACTCATCTTCCTGGAAAGCAAAGGCAGCAGCCATTCCCTGTGGAATGGTCTTGCTTGGAATAACCGTAATTCGGCGCTCATCTTCAAGCAATTCACGAGCCTGCTCCGCAGCCAGTACAATATTCGAGTTATTCGGGAGTATAAATACCTGCTCCGCAGCAATGGAACGAACGGCTTTCACAAAATCCTCAGTACTCGGATTCATCGTCTGTCCACCGGACAGAACAACATCAACGCCAAGACTTTGGAAAATCTCTGCAATACCGTCACCGGAGGATACCGCAATAAAACCATACGGTGCCATCTCATCTGCAGGAAGCACAGCCTCTTCCATACTGCGCGCTGCCTCAGGTGGAATCTCTGCAAACAATTCAGGTGATGGAGCAATGTCCATGCCTGCTGTCAGGAGATCCCGATGCTGTTCACGCATATTGAGAATATGAATCTGTGTAATCTCACCATAATGCAGTGCCAGGTTTAATACATCGCCTGGTGTCTTGGAATGGACATGAACTTTGATGACTTCATCATCGGCAATGATAATGATCGAATCCCCATTAACTGACAACGCTTTCCGGAATGCTTCATCATCAAATGCCACTCCTGCGTTCTCTCCAAGCTCACGATTAATGAAAAATTCCATATCATACAGGAATTCAATATCTTCCGTTTCCAATCTCGCCTGAGCAGACAATGGCATCTCCGGTGCAATCACCTGCTGCTGTGCAGGCTTATTGATATCCACTTCTGTCGGTGCAGCCGGTTTCAAAGCAAATGCTGCCACGGATGGGGTTACTTCTTTGTTCAGCGAAGTACGACTCCCTCCGTCACTTTGCAGCAATACTTCCATAAAGCCCTCGTAGATATATACAAGCCCCTGACCACCTGAATCCACAACACCAACCTGTTTCAGTACAGGCAGTAATTCTGGAGTCATTGCCAGTGCTTCTTTTGCTTTCAACAAAACTTCATTCATTAATTCAGTAATATCATTCGTCCGTCTTGCGTAGTAGTTGGCATGTTTCGCCGCTTCCTTGGCTACGGTAAGAATGGTCCCTTCAACGGGCTTTACGACTGCTTTGTAAGCTGCGTCAACACCGTTCTGCAGGGCTGCTGCAAATTGGAGCGTATTCAGTTCCTCATAGGGAGCAGCTGAACGACTAAAACCACGGAACAATTGCGACAGAATAACTCCTGAATTCCCCCGTGCGCCCATAAGCAGGCCTTTCGATAGAATACCGGCAGCTTCGCCGATGGAGGCAGAACTTTTTCTTTTAATCTCTGCGACTCCTGCACTCATTGTCAAATTCATGTTCGTTCCCGTGTCACCATCCGGCACAGGGAAAACATTCAGGGAATTGACGTGCTCTGCATGCTGTCCAAGTTGTTCCGCTCCGGCAAGTACCATTGCGGTGAAATCTGTTCCATTTAAAGAACGTATACTCAAGTGAGAATTCCCCTTCCTAGCTTGATACACGAACACCTTGCACCAAGATGTGTCTGGTCTGTTCATGCGCTAACGCGGACTGCGTTATTCTTCGTCCATACCTTGTCCGGCACAGGCATACAATACAACATGTCAGCCGGATTAACGGTCTGGGCGGCCGGGCTACCAATATCCTGCACTCTCTGCACCCCTAACTTCGGGGCATACGGATATGCACCGGTATCAAGAGCCGGCATGAATGCCGCATGGAGACTGGTGCCAATGATGGAATGCCGCAGCTCACAGCGTTGCCAAAAAAGCAGACCACCGACCTCTAAGTACGGTTTATTCTCCGACTTCCTCGCGGCAACAGCCTGTTCACCACTGTATTATGGACTACTCAACATTGTACTATATTAGACAGGAGAAATAAATAAAGTTTTTGGATCAGTTGACGAAGCTTTTTTAATTATGATATTATATTCAAGTATTGTTTTATGCAGGTTAAGTAATGGAAATGATCCGGTTCATGCCGGCTTAAACAACGCCATTAGCTACTGAAACCTGATCTTTATGATCAGGAAGAACAATTTAGTCCTTATGGAATGACTTTTCGTTTCTGAAGGCAACTGGTTATTTTAGGATAGGAGGTGTAATCTATGTCTCGCAAATGTTATGTGACAGGTAAGAAACCGGGCACCGGTAACCACGTATCCCACGCTAACAACCGTAACCGTCGTACTTGGGGCGTAAACGTTCAGAAGGTCCGCATTCTCGTTGACGGCAAACCAAAACGTGTATACGTAAGCACCCGTGCACTGAAAGCCGGTAAAGTGACTCGCGTATAATCACGCAAAGCTACTATAAATCGGGTAAGCAAAAAGCACCTTGTTCCTTGCAGGTGCTTTTTTGGTATTCAAAAAAGGGATTCTTGAATACGCTCATTAACATGTGAATGGCCGCCGCATGGCGCTTCGCAGGTACGAATTCCAGATAAGCCTGAGCCAAAGCGGCGGTATTCCCTGTTACCTTATCAATCGGATCAGTGCTTTTGAAACGTATTAAGAATCGCCTTTACAAACCCTCCCAAAAACTTCGGCAGTTTGAATGTGTAAAATTTCATAATTCACCCTCCCCATCATGCTCATGCGTCCGCCGTATCCTATGCTTCAGGCCTTCTTTACCTCAAACACGACAAAAAAGGCTACATGAGAAACCTGCTCATGTAACCATATTTATGCGGAACCTTCGATCCCTATTCCACAATGACAAGCCAGAAGATCAGGTCATTTACGTTTGGGAAGGAATATATTGATAGGCAGCGATCATGAAAACACTCAGTAAATAATACAGTATGCCGAATATGACAAAAGTAACCCGATGTCCGGTACGATCAAATTTGCGGAAATACATAATAACAACGCCTACCCCGATTAATGACGTAATGGCATTAAACGGGGATTGAATAACCGCAAACAAAGCAAGCACAAGTCCCGTCACGAGACTCGCAGCCATCGTCCACAGTGTCTCCTTGAGGGTCATAGATCAGCCTCCGTAGCTACGGCGAATTTCAGTAATCGCGGCAGCGCGATCCTCACGGCCAAATACGGCACTCCCAGCAACGAGCACATCCGCTCCAGCTTCCACTACAAGTGGAGCTGTATCGGCTGCAATCCCGCCATCTACTTCGATATGTACATCATGGCGTCCCTTTTCGTTCAACCAGGTACGAATCTGTTTGATTTTGTTCATGGTACCCGAGATGAAAGCCTGTCCGCCAAATCCAGGATTGACCGTCATAACAAGAACCATGTCCACATCATCCAGAACTTCGAGAATGGCAGACGCTGGCGTTCCTGGATTAAGGGCAACTCCTGCCTTCACTCCTTGCTCCTTAATTAGATGAATAACGCGGTGTAAATGCACACAAGCCTCAGCATGAACGGTAATTACCGCTGCACCCGCTTTGGCAAATTCCTCAACATAACGCTCAGGATTCTCAATCATCAAATGCACATCGAGCGGCAAGCTTGTATGTGGAGCGATTGCTTTCACAATCGCAGGTCCAAGCGTAATATTAGGGACGAAATGACCGTCCATAACGTCAACATGAATCCAGTCTCCTCCTGCAGCTTGGGCTTCTGCAACTTCCGCACCAAGGCGGGCAAAATCAGCTGATAATATCGATGGGGCAATTTTAATCATGTTAATACCTCCGCTTCTTATCTTTCATTTCGGTCAGGAACAGCACATAGTGCTGATATCGGCTTTCGGAGATCAGACCTTCCTCCTTGGCCGCAAGCACACGACAGCCTGGTTCATGTGTATGGGTACAACCTCGGAATTTGCACTGATCTGCAAACTGGGCGAATTCCCGGAAACAAGTGGAGAGTTCCTCCACACCGATCTCCAGAAAGTCCAGTTGGCTGAATCCTGGCGTATCCGCAACAAATCCACCATTATCCAACGGAATAAGCTCCACGTGCCTGGTGGTGTGTTTCCCTCGTCCTAGACGCATGCTGATCGCATTTGTCTCCAGCGTCAGGCCCGGCATCAATGCATTTAACATCGAAGACTTGCCTACACCGGATTGTCCGGAGAATACGCTGATCTTACCAGCCAGACGGTCTCTGAGCAATTCACTGCCTTCACCGGTACGTGAACTTGTGGAGATCACTTCATAACCAACCTGTTCATACAATGCTTTCACTTCAGCAACAGTGTCTTTGGCTGGATCAGCCAAATCCAGTTTGGTCAACACAATGAGTGCATCCAGCCCCGCCTGCTCGATGTGAACAAGGAACTTGTCCAACAGGTTCAGGTTCATATCCGGTTCCTTCACAGAGAACACGAGAACAGCCAAACTTACATTGGCTACAGGAGGACGGATAAGTTCCGTCTCACGCTTCCGAATTTCATCAACCGTTCCTTCTCCGTTCTCAGTCAACATGTAGCTGACGCGATCACCTACAAGCGGTGATGTTCCCCGCTTTCTGAAGATACCTCTGGCTCGACATTGAACGGCGGAACCTTCAACCGAAGGAACCCCGTTGTCTTCCACTGGCATGACATAATAGTAACCGCTTAGCGCTTTAACGATGATACCTTCTGGCATAGCTCCGTCGCCCTCCTTTAGATGGTGGTTCATTTACTCCAGACGCCAGCATAAGCCGCCCTTATGGACGGCTTGATGCGTTAATGACTTCCTTTTTCTTCTCTTTTTCCTTGCCGTGTCCTTTACCATTATTCATGGCAGAAGTGTCTTCATCTACGCTGTCACCCTCACCGTCTGCCGGTGTGGACTCAGGTTCACCTTCCTGACTGGGGTCAACACTGCCCTCATCAACGCTACCTTCACCTGGATCAGGCTCATTTTCTGGCGGCGTCTGGGTGCTTTGTTCCGGGTCAATGGAAGGTACATTTACTGTTCCGTTTTTGGCTTCACTGTAGGAGACAAGATACGTATCCAGGAACTGTCCATCACGATACACGGACACAGCCCCATTTTCATTTGGAGCGAGCACAAGTGGAATGGTTAAGGTCTGGGTTGAGTTCACGGTGCGTGTTCCCCATTCCTGATTCTTGCCACGCGCGTCTTCATATGTGATACGGATTTTACTGTTTTTGCCCTCTTCTTTGGGTGAAACATTGATATTAAAAGGATATTCCAGCGCTTCGGGCGGATACCCTGTACTGATAAAGATTGTAATCTTATCGCCAGGACTCACATCGGCGCCCGCTTCCACAGGCCATTGCTGCGTCACTTTGCCCTGGTCCACCGTATAACTTGATTCTTCCTGCACCTGAGCAAGCACAAGTCCAGCTGATTTAAGTTTTTTTTCGGCTTCACTGCGGGTAAGATCTTTCAGATCAGGCATTTTGACCGTTTCAGTGCCTTTACTTACGGTCAACTCAATCTGAACTGTCACAGGATCGAATTCCTCATTCACACCCGGCGTCTGGGAAATAACAGAACCTGAAGCCACATCATTGGAGAAGTCATCTTTCCGCTGAATCTGATCTTCCTTAATGCCAAGCGCAGTCAACTTCTTGACAGCCTCATCATAAGTTTCTTGTTTGACATCAATCATCTTCACCAGTTCTTTTTCTGCACCAACACTAATCTGGACCTCCGAACCTTCTTTGACAACATCGCCTTCTTTTCTGCTCTGTTCATAGACGATACCGGGTTCGACACCTTCCTGGTACAGACGGATGACCTCATCACTGACGACGAGTCCTTTCTCCTCAAGCATTTCCCGAGCTTTTTCTTCTGTCTGGGTGATCACGTTAGGCACGGTTACTTCAGGTACAACCAACATACCCTTGACATACCATACAACGCCCACCATGGCGATTAGAATAAGAACGGTTAATGAAATGAGTAGTGCTGGCTTCTTCCAGCTCTTGGATTTTGCCTTACCCTTGCCAGTTTCTTCGTTAGACTCCATCACTGGCACCGCACCCGTCGATGTAACTCCGCGCGGTTCAGGCTTGATGGCTGGCATAACGCGAGTCTGGTCTATATCATCTTCATCCGGAAAATCAATCTTCGTTTCATTACGTCTCTCCGGCATCAGGCAAGTTTCCAGATCGGTCTGCATTTCTTTAGCCGACTGATAACGTTCCTGCGGATTTTTACGCATGGATTTTAAGATGACATTTTCCACACTTTGCGGAATCAATGGATTGAATTTGCGTGGTTCATCGAACTCTTCCTGCAAATGCTTCAATGCCACACTGATTGGACTTTCACCCAGAAACGGAAGTTGCCCGGTAAGCATTTGGTAAAGTACGATCCCAAGAGAATATAAGTCCGATTTTTCACCAGTAACGATGCCTTTGGCATGCTCCGGTGAGAAGTAATGTACAGAACCAACTACGGAACCCGTCTGCGTAATCGTTGTAGATGTAACGGCACGGGCAATCCCGAAATCCGTGACTTTCACGCGGCCATTCCGGCCAATTAATATATTGTGGGGTTTGATATCCCGATGAATGATTTGATTATGATGTGCATGATCAAGAGCATCTGCAATCTGGGAAGCGATTCGCACCGATTCGTCCACCTGCAGAGGGGCACGTTCTTTGATAATTTCATTCAGGTTTTTGCCTTCCACGTACTCCATGACAATATAATGAACGTCATCTTCCTGCCCCACGTCATAAATGCTAACTACATTCGGATGAGACAGCGATGCTGCCGACTGTGCTTCCCTGCGGAAACGGCGAATAAACTCTTCGTCATGCACAAACTGTTGTCTAAGGACTTTGATCGCTACATTCCGGTTCAACAGAAGATCCTGGGCTTTGTACACAAGAGCCATGCCGCCACCGCCGACACGCTCAATCACTTCATAGCGTCCGCCTAGCTGGTGCCCAATCATGACTCACACCCCGTTTCCGTATCTACGGAACCTTCCCTCTGCAACTCGAACAAAGCAAGCGTGATGTTGTCGTCTCCCCCAGCAAGTAAAGCCAACTGAAGCAGTCGGTCTGCACGATCTTCCAATGCCAGTTCCAGATTGCCGGCAACCTGAATAATCTGCTCATTGCTGACCAGGTTACTGAGACCATCACTGCACAGGAGAAGAACTTCGCCTTCCTCCAGCTTGACGGTATCCAGATCTACCTTCACCTCGGCATCTGTTCCAAGCGCACGAGTTAGTACGTTGCGACGTGGATGATGGGACACATCCTCTTTGCTAATCTGACCATTTTTGAACAATTCATTCACCAGTGTATGGTCCTCGGTTAGCTGGATCACAGCTTTGTTCGCAATTTTGTAGGCTCTGCTATCACCGATGTGTCCAATAACACCTTCCGTATCGTTCAATAAAGCCGCAACCACCGTTGTTCCCATGTTGTGATACTTGTCATCTGTTGATGCCGTGCGGAAGATAACTTCGTTGGCATGCAAAATAGCATCGCTGAGAGCCGCAGACAGAGACGCATGTGACAGACCTGGTTCCAGTGTTCCCAGATCTTTCACCAACGTCTCTACTGCCAAGCGGCTTGCCGTATCCCCTGCAAGATGTCCACCCATGCCATCGGCAACAATACCCAGAATATATCCTGTATCGAGATTACGAATCCAAGCTGAATCTTCATTCACCGAACGCACTCGTCCGATATGGCTCACATGAACTGTTTTGATCAAAACGTTCTCACCTCAACTCCATATGCTTTGCACGAAGCTGACCGCAAGCGGCAGCAATATCATGTCCCTGTTCACGACGAATGGTTACATTAACACCCTGTTCCGAGAGAATCTTCTGAAAATTGAAAATGTCGCTTCTCGATGTTCTTACGTATTTGCGTTCAGGTACATGGTTAACCGGAATCAGATTCACGTGGCACAACATGTTCTTAAGCACACTTGCCAGTTCTGCTGCATGCTCTGGCTGATCGTTTACCCCACCAATAAGTGCATACTCGAACGTAATTCTCCGACCTGTTTTGGCCAGATAATAACGAAGGGACTCCATCACGTCTTCAAAAGGAAAACGACGGTTAACCGGCATCAATTTCGAACGCAGTGCATCATTTGGTGCATGGATCGAAATGGCGAGGTTAATCTGTGTATCTTCATCTGCAAACTTGTAGATGTTCGGAACGATTCCGCTCGTGGATACCGTGATGTGACGCTGACCGATGTTCAGCCCTTTTTCATGAATCATAATTCGCAGGAAAGTCATCGTAGCTTCATAGTTTTCGAAAGGTTCACCCGAACCCATGATCACGATGCTGCTGACACGCTCATTGCGTTCATCCAGAATTTTTTGAGCCTGCACAACCTGGGCAACAATCTCACCAGCCGTAAGGTTACGCTTGAGACCACCCAATGTGGATGCACAGAACGTACAACCAATACGACAACCAACCTGTGTGGTTACACAGATGCTGTTCCCGTAGTTATGCTTCATGATTACTGTCTCAATGGCATGATCATCATGCAGACCAAAGAGGAATTTAACCGTTCCATCTTTGGATTCAAACTTGGTAATTTCCTTAAGTGTTACAAATTCAAATTGCTCTGTCAGTTTTTCACGCAATGGCTTGGACAGATTGGTCATTTCACTGAAATCATTCACACGTTTTACATAAATCCAGTCAAAGATTTGGCCACCGCGAAACGCCGGCTCCCCATTCTCCACAGCCCATTGCTGCAGTTGTTCCAGAGAATAATCATATATAAAAGGTTTCATTTTGTTGTCAACACCTATTCCTTCTTTTCTTTTCGTTCCATTCGTCCTATTCTATCACAAAGACCACGTTACATCCATGTATACCCTTGATATCTGTACTTCATGCATTATAACATCTCAATGCCGCCATCGCACCCTGTCATCACATTCTCTGACAATTATATCGAAGTCCCATCACAAAGAAATCCGCCGAAGTTCCCCTCGGCGGTCATACTTCCGTGCTCTATTAAACTGTTATTCCACTGTTTTTGTCAACCGTGCGATGAAAAATCCGTCACTGTGAGCGTATTGTGGCAAAATCTGAATACCACCGTTCACAACCTTCAAGTTCGCTTTCTCCGATTCAGACCTGACGGATGCTTCTGCTGGGCTGTATTCCGGATGTCGATTCAAGAAGTCTGCAACCATATCCTCATTCTCAGCAGGCTCAATCGTACAAGTGCTATACACCAGAATACCACCTGGTTTTAACAACGGCGCAACATGATCAAGCAATTCACGCTGCAAGCCTGCGATATCTTCGATATCTTCTACGGTTTTGGTCCATTTCACATCAGGCTTGCGGCGAATAACACCAAGACCTGAACATGGTGCATCCAGCAAAATGCGGTCAAACGACGCTTCAGGGTACCGTTCATTCAGGTCTAGCGCATCTCCAGTTACAGCATCGATACAGCTCAGACCGAGACGCTCCGCCTGATCCAGGATCAGCTGGCGCTTGTGAGCATGTACATCATTAGCGACAATACGACCGCGATCCTGCATTTTCTCAGCCATGTGAGCTGTTTTACCACCTGGAGCTGCGCAGCAATCCAATACAAGTTGGTCTACTTCTGGCGCAACTGCTTCAGCGACAAGCATGGAACTTTCGTCCTGTATAGAGAACAACCCGTCCCGATACCAGGACGTTAGAGCCATGTTTCCGCCACTACGTACAAGAATTCCATCGGAACTCAGCTGAGAAGCTACAACGACTGCACCTGTACTGGTCATCTCATGCATCAGTTTCTCCCGTGTGGTCATTGTTGTGTTGACCCGGACACTCACCGCTGGCGGCTCATTATTCGCACGACAGATCGCTTCCGCCGTCTCTTCGCCGTACTGGGCAATCCAGCGTTCAACCATCCATAACGGGTGGGAATGCTCCAGTGAAATACGTTCGGCAACGGGCAGATGTTCTGGAATACGAAGTTCATCCCGATTGCGGATCATATTGCGGAGCACTCCATTCACCATACCCGAGATTCCCTGATGGCCCAGTTTCTTCGCCAGATTAACCGCTTCGCTCACCACGGCATGCTCCGGAATACGATCCAGATATATCATCTGATATACGCTGATTCGCAGCAGGCTACGAACCCATGGTTGCAGTTTGGATACTCCTTTGGCGACGTAACGTTCCAGAAAATAATCAAGTGTATTCAATCTGCCGATTGTTCCATACACCAATTCGGTAGCTAGTCCAGCATCTGCGGGGCTTAAATCCGCCTCTTTCAGACGACGGTTCAACTCCAGATTACTGTATGCTCCATCTTGCTCAACAGCACTCAGAACCTTGACTGCCAATGCACGAGCAGATGTTTTGGGTTTCTGGGAGCGAGATGCACCATTTGCGGAAGCATTTCCTGCGCCACCCGATTTACCCGAATTCGGACGACGGTTTCCTTCACGCCCGGATGAATTTCCAGTAGCTTTCTGGCCTTTTCCTGACGAACGACCTGGTGTGTTACCGCTCATCGCAGCACCGTTCCAGGTTTCAGTGTACCACCGCGAGCAAAGTCAGCGGCCTGCATCACCTTTTTGCCTGCAGGCTGTACTTCAGTCAACCAGAGAGACCCATTCCCTGTGCAGACTTCAATCCCTGCCTTGTTCAATTGCAGCACGGTTCCCGGCTCTGCTTGTCCAGCATCCGAAGAAGTTGCCAGATCCACCTGATCGGGGTTAGCCGCAGCCCAGACTTTGAAGACCTGATCATCCCACATCGTAAATGCACCGGAGAACGGCACAAGACCACGAATCTGATTGAACAGTTCGCGTGAAGTACGACTCCAGTCCATTTTCTCGTCATCCCGAGTC
The DNA here is from genome assembly GCF_000316035.1 of Paenibacillus sp. PAMC 26794. Lineage (GTDB taxonomy): Bacteria > Bacillota > Bacilli > Paenibacillales > Paenibacillaceae > Paenibacillus. The sequence goes on along the minus strand of NZ_ANHX01000004.1, from coordinate 394,623 downwards.
AGATTGCGAGCATACGAAGCCTCGGCATCATCCTGAGGGACCGCCGTTGTCTCGCCTGCAATCAATCGTGGCATTTCTGCCTGAAGCAGTTTGGAACCAGCCTCACTTAATTTATCAAACATCGATCCTGATGTATCTTCATCCGTAATCGGCAGTTCCACACGCGAGATCATATCTCCGGTATCCAGGCCTTCAGCCATATACATCAATGTGACTCCTGTCACGGATTCCCCGTTAATAATAGAACGCTGGATCGGGGCTCCTCCGCGATATTTCGGCAAAAGAGAGCCGTGCACGTTCACACAACCGCGAACAGGCATATCCAGTACGGCTTTGGGCAGAATCTGACCAAAAGCCGCAGTCACGATCAGATCCGGCTTCCATTCAGCCAAGCGGGCTACGGCTTCCGGATCACGCAATTTAACAGGTTGAAACACCGGCAGACCGTGGCGTTCTGCCGCGGCCTTAACCGGTGTTGGCGTAAGTACTTTTTTGCGTCCCTGTGGTTTATCAGGCTGAGTCACCACACCCACCACATTGTATCCCTCTGACATCAGCATATCGAGAGAAGGAACTGCAAATTCAGGTGTTCCCATAAAAACAATATTCAAATCGATCACTCCTTAATTACGACGCGGTCCCGTTTGATCGGCTGCAATTTCGTACACTTTCTCGGCGACATCCGTAAAGAGTACGCCATCCAGATGATCAATCTCATGCTGGAATGCACGGGACAGCAAGCCACTACCCGTAATAATCAACTCTTTGCCTTCACGATCCAGACCTTTAACCGTAACGGTCTCGAAACGGCGAACATCACCATTAATTCCAGGGATACTCAGACAACCTTCCGGTCCAAATTGTTCTCCCTCACTTGCAATGATCTCCGGGTTAATCATCTTGATCAGCCCTTGCTCATCACCTGCGTCGATAACAATCAGACGTTTCAAAATGCCAACCTGCGGCGCAGCAAGACCTACACCTTCCGCATCGTACATGGTATCAGCCATATCATCCAGCAATTTTTGTACATTTGGTGTAATTTTGGTTACTTCTTTGGCTCTCTTGTGGAGCACCTCATCTGGTTCTTGCACGATAATGCGAATCGACATGTTGTAAGCACCTTCCTAATCCTCATCATAATTTCAGGACGATATCTGTATTTTTGAGGTATTCATTTTAATCTATGTTTATACCGCTTGTTTACATCCGCATTGCTGCAAAATGCTTACATTAACATTTGCGGGTCTACATCCAGACTAATAAGCAATTTTTGCGCCTGAACATCATCGTCCATGCGCCGGGCCGTAGCCAGAGCGAGTCCTATGGCGTCTACATCCCCCCGCCATTTTATCATACATTGGAATCTGTATCTATTCTTGATCCGAGGAATCGGAGACGCTACCGGCCCTAGTACATCAAAGGCATCATTGCTGAATCGATCCAGACTGCCGAGCCATCCGGCCGCATTAGCCTTCTCTTTCAGTATCCGCGTATAGTTCTCGGCAAGACGAATCAATACCGGAAGTTGCTCATGCGAAAAGGTCACCAGAATCAGGCGACAGTAAGGCGGATATTGCAAATTGCGACGATGCAGCAATTCCTCACGTACAAACGACACGTAGTCATGCTGACTCGCATGGCCAATGGAGTAGTGCTCCGGCGTATAGGACTGAACAAACACCTCACCAGGCAATTGGTGCCGACCAGCTCGGCCAGCTACCTGTGTTAGCAACTGAAACGTTTTTTCCGCAGCACGGAAATCAGGTAAATTCAACGCTGAATCCGCTGTTATCACACCAACCAGGGTTACATCTGGGAAATCAAGTCCCTTCGCAACCATCTGGGTGCCGAGCAATACATCCGCCTTTTTCTCACGAAACTGTTTCAGCAGCTTCTCGTGAGCCCCTTTTTCCGTTGTTGTATCCACATCCATTCGTATGACCCTAATACCCGGAAAGAGCTTGGCAAGCTCTTCCTCGACTCGCTGTGTACCTGTACCAAAGTACCGAATATGCTCACTTCCACAATCCGGACACACTTCCGGTGCCGCTTCCGCATACCCGCAGTAATGACAGCGGAGATTATTCGAGCGCTGATGATACGTTAATGAAATATCACATTCGGGACAGCCTGCCACATATCCACAACTTCGGCACATGACAAAGGTTGAATATCCACGGCGATTCAGCAGAAGCACCGTTTGTTCACCACGTTCCAAGCGCTCCTCCAGCCCTTTGTGCAAAGCCCTGCTGAACATGGAGCGGTTGCCATCCTTCAACTCTTCACGCATGTCAACAATTCGTACTTCAGGCAACTTGTTACCCAGTGCCCGTGTTGGCATCTCCAGTAAGAGTGGTGCAAAATCATCATTACTCTGCGAGCGTGAAGCATAATAACTTTCCAGCGAAGGTGTCGCTGAACCCAGAACAACCACGGCCTGATGCTGCTGTGCTCTTTTTACCGCTACATCCCGAGCATGATATTTCGGAGTTTCCTCCTGTTTGTAGGAAGTCTCATGTTCCTCATCCATAATGATCAACCCAAGCCGACTGAATGGAGCAAATACAGCTGAACGTGCCCCAATTGCAACCTTCACCTGACCCTCACGAATCTTGCGCCATTCATCATAACGTTCACCGCCAGACAGACGACTGTGCATAACAGCAACTTGGTCCCCAAATCTCCCTTTAAAACGTTCTACCATCTGTGGTGTGAGTGCAATCTCGGGCACCAGAACGATAGCTTGCCGATCCTGCTCGATGCATTGTTGAATGGTTTGAAGGTAGACTTCCGTCTTGCCACTTCCCGTAACACCATGTAGCAAGAATACCCCATGGCGTTGTTCCTGCAATCGGCCATTGATATTGTCGTAGACAAGTTTTTGCTCATCGGTCAGAACAAGCGGTTCAGTCGCTTTGAACTTCCTGCCCTGATAAGGGTCACGGAAGACCTCAACGTCCTCGGTGACGATCAGTCCCTTTTCCTCAAGACCCTTAATCGTTGCGGCGGATACCTGTAGTGTAGATAACACTTCTTTCATCGGCATGGGCAGCAGTTCTTTCATTTCCAGCAAAAAAGCCAGAATCTCCTTCTGCCGCTGTGCTTTCGCCGGGAATGAAGCAAGTGCTTCCTGAGCAGCAGCAATATCTACAGCCAGATCAACGGACTTCATCGTTTTTTTATTCAACTTGTCCTTGATGGCCTGACTCTCCAGCAGTACGCCACCAAGCAATAATTTCTTAATTAGTGCAGCATGATTGGGATATTTTCGACTCAGTTGTTGCAGCGGTACCTGACCCCGACTTTTGACAAAACGGATGATATCCTGCTGTACCTTCTCGGTCGTAGACTCTTCTCCCCAAACAAATAACACCTCATCATCCGGTTGTGCACCCGCCATCTGTCCATCAAGTGCATCTCCCAGCGAGATGTATCGCTCTGCTTTCCCTTTCAATGCCGTCGGCACCATGACCTGCAATGACAAAATCCGGTTACTGGCATAACGTCCACTCATCCATTCGGCCAACTCAACCAAATCCTTTGACAACGGGGGAACAATGTCCAGCAACTCCTGAATCTGCTTAAGCTTGAATGATTCCTCTCCGGTACGCGGCACAAGATCAATCACGAATCCCTGCACCGTCCGATGACCAAAAGGTACACCCACCCGGCTGCCAATCTCGATCCATTCCCTCATCGATTCAGGTACCAGGTAATCAAACGGCCGGTCTGTTTCCTTCACGGGAACATCGACTATGACCTTGGCAATCTCCATATCCTAATTCCTCCCGGCAATGCGCTCCGCCGCAATCCGGAGCAACCGATGAGCCACATCGTCCTTGGCTATCAATGGAAGCTCCTCCACCAAACCTTCCCGGTCATAGATATGTACCGCGTTGGTGTCTGTTCCAAATCCTGCACCCGTGCGGGTTACATCATTGGCTACGATCAGATCACAGTTTTTCCGTTCTAATTTCTCACGTGCATACATCTCAACGGACTGAGTCTCCGCAGCAAAACCAATCAAAAACTGATGGGTCTTCTGTTTGCCCAGCGTTTCAAGAATATCTATATTTTTAACAAGTTCGAGCGACAACGTGTCGCCTTTCTTCTTGATTTTCTCGGTGTAAACTTCCTTTGGGCGATAATCGGCAACAGCCGCCGCCTTAACCACGATATCTGCGTCATGCCACTCGCGTGTTACAGCTTCATACATATCCTGTGCAGATTGTACAGGGATCAACTCAACGTTCTCCGGTGGCTTGGCTTGGGTACTGCCCATAACCAATTTCACATCTGCCCCCAGATCACGCGCAGCTGCGGCTATGGCAAATCCCATTTTGCCAGATGAATCGTTCGTAATGTATCGTACTGGATCAATGCGCTCAATCGTACCTCCAGCCGTAACGACAACCTTCTTGCCTTGTAACAATGAAGCTTGTCCCTGCCGACTAATGTCTGCAGATTCTCGCTGTTCAAAGAAACGTTCCACCACATCCACAATGCTCTCCGGTTCTTCCAGACGTCCCTTGCCCACATATCCACATGCCAGTTGTCCTTCACCCGGTTCAATCATCAAGGTGCCTCGTTCAGCAAGCAAATTCATATTATGTTGAACAGCCGGATGATCATACATATGAACATTCATGGCCGGAGCAATCATGACAGGGGCAGTCGTAGCAAGAAGAGTCGTTGAGAGCATATCATCTGCCATGCCATGCGCCATCTTGGCAATCACATTGGCTGTAGCCGGAGCAACCAGAACAAGATCAGCCAGATCGGCCAGATGAATATGAGATACGACTGCTGGTTCACGCTCATCAAATGTATCGGTATATACGGTGTTTCGGGTCAACGTTTGCAGCGTCAATTCGGTAATAAACTGTGTAGCGGAAGCTGTCATGATCACATGAACATCCGCTCCCTTTTGCACCAGTCTGCTGCATAATGTTGCCGCTTTGTAAGCGGCTATGCCGCCAGTCACACCAAGCACGATTTTTTTACCGTTCAACATGGTTATTTCCCCCGATATTTATACGATGTCTAATGATTCCGTTAAAATATGCTTATTCGTAAAAAAATAACAACCTCGCGGTTGTTAATTAATCCGGCTTACGCCGTATGCAGTTGAAGAGCAGCCGCAGGCGGCTTACTCTTCTTCTTCGTCCTGTCCTTTGATGACAATGAGCAGGTCTCCATAGATTTCTTCCAGTGCAACGCCCACTTGTTTATGGGATCTCGCACCTCTTAAATCCGTTTTTTCACCTTCACGTAGCTGTCTAGCCCGGCGGGAAGCAGCAACAACAAGGGAATACTTGCTGTCGACTTTGTTCATCATTTCATCAATAGAAGGATACAGCATATTAACAAACACCTCTTCGCATTAGTATAATCACAAGTTGCCGCCTGACAGAACTGATGTGACATGTCTGCACATTCGAGCAGTCCGAGATGGGCTGCTTCAGTACATGATATGACAACTGCCCCACTTATATCGCATTCTGCAGCGGCAAAAGAGATTATTTATTGATCTTACAATGTTCGGCGATTATGATGCTTTCTATTCTCTTGCACGCCAAATCAATTTCATCATTCACAACAGCGTAATCATACTGCTCCAGCAGACTGATCTCATCCACCGCTACGGACATCCGGTGATCGATGGTTGCCTGGCTTTCCGTACCACGGCCCTGAATGCGATCTTTCAGCTCGTCCAATGAAGGAGGAAGCAGGAAAACAAAGATGCCTTCCGGGAATTTCTCTTTCACTTTTAACGCGCCTTGAACCTCAATCTCCAGAATGATGTCGCGGCCTTCGTTAATCGTTTTCTCCACGAAATCACGCGGTGTTCCGTAATAATTACCAACATACTCCGCATGTTCCAACAATTGATCTTCAGCAATCATGTTCTGGAACTCTTCATGACTTCTGAAGAAATAGTTCACACCATGTTCTTCACCAAGACGAGGCTGACGGGTTGTCGCCGATACGGAATAGATCAATTCCGGCACCCGTTTGCGCAAAGCGCTGCATACAGTACCCTTCCCGACCCCAGATGGGCCGGACAACACTACCAGTAATCCCTTAGACATATTACACTCCATTTTATTCGTCGTTATCATCATCTTTCGAAGAAAGACGATGGGCGACCGTCTCAGGCTGAACTGCAGACAGAATGACATGATCGCTATCCGTAATAATTACGGCACGAGTACGTCTTCCGTACGTTGCATCAATCAGCATGTGACGATCTCTTGCCTCTTGTATAATTCTCTTGATCGGCGCCGATTCCGGACTCACGATGGATATAATCCGGTTCGCCGATACGATGTTACCGAATCCAATGTTAATGAGTTTGATTGCCATAATCAGGTTCTTCCCCCTATACATGCGACTCTTTTGCCGAAATTTGGCCGTTCATTCGATATTCGCAGCTTGCTCACGAATCTTCTCCAGCTCCGCCTTCATCTCGACAACACGATTCACCAGAGCCAAATGGTTGGCTTTTGATCCAATCGTATTGACTTCCCGATTCATCTCTTGAATTAGAAAGTCCAACTTACGACCTACGGGCTCATCACTCTTCAGCAGTTCCCTGCTCTGTCCAAAGTGACTCTGTAGACGCGTAAGCTCCTCTTCTATGTTAGAACGATCGGCAAACATTGCAATTTCCATACCCAATTTATGCTCATCAAAAGGGAAAGAGCCTTCTTCCTGCATTTCCGTAAGCCTCTGTCTTAGCTTGTTGCGGTGATCACTTACCACAGTCGGTGCAAGATCAAGCATCTCGGTATGCAGTGACTCCAGACGGGTAATCCGCCGTTCCAGATCACTGGCCAGATGAAGACCCTCGCGAGCGCGCATCTGTTCAAGGCTGGACAGAGCCTCTTTCAATCCTTCTTGCAGAACTCGCTCCCATTCGTCCTTCTGCTCTTCGGGAATGGAACTTGTCCCATCCGAATGAAACATGACGTCCGGCAGCCCAAGCATATCCACAATACTTGGTTTGCCCTGCATTCCATATTGGGTCTCCAGTTGCTCTGCAGCCTGCAGATAGGCCCTGACCGTCTGTTCATTCAGAACAGCGGGAAGAGCCTGGTCTTCCTCTTTTTCTTTCATTACATAAACATCAATCCGCCCACGTTTCAAACGACTCTGTACGATCTTCCTCAAACCGTCTTCATAATACGTCCACTCTCTTGGCAGACGCATCATCACTTCGCAATAACGATGATTAACAGATTTGATCTCTAATTGTACCTTATAGCCGCCAAAATGAAAGGCGGATTGACCGTATCCGGTCATACTGAATGACATCGGCATCACATCCGTTTTACTATTGTAATTGATTATTAGGGTTGAAACAAGTAGGACATTGATGCTCCGACTTCTCCCATACGTATTGAGTCAGTTCGGCCGTCATGCCGTAGAACATAAACGGTGTCATGAGATAGATGCCTTTGAAATGCGCTGTTGCTACGTCCAGCAGTTCCTTGGCAATTTTTACCCCCATCGCACGGCCCTCTTCGCCTTCCAGACCTGCCATACGGGAACGCACTTCATCCGAAAGCTGAATTCCGGGAACTTCGTTGTGCAGATACTCTGCATTCCGTCCACTTGCCAGCGGCATTACACCTACAAAAATAGGCACATCCAGATGTTTGGTCGCTTCGTGCATTGCTACAATCAACTCAGGATCATAGATCGGTTGTGTCATGATGTAATCAGCGCCAGAGGCAATTTTCTTCTCCAGACGTTGTACAGCTTTCTCCAAATATTTCACATTAGGATTAAATGCTGCTCCAATTACAAAACCAGCTCTTTGCTTCAGCGGTTTACCTGAGAAAGCCACTCCATCGTTCAACTGTTTGATCATGCGTATAATTTCAAAAGAAGTCAGATCGTATACCGAGCTTGAACCCGGCAGATCACCAAATCTTGCAGGATCTCCTGTAACAGCCAATACATGATTAATGCCCAGAGCATCAAAACCCATCATGTGGGACTGTGTTCCAATTAGGTTCCGGTCACGGCAGGCAATGTGCACAAGTGGACGAAGGCCCGTGCGATCCTGAACGAGGTGACCCAGCGCCATGTTGCTCATGCGTGTAACCGCGAGTGAGTTATCGGCCAGTGTCAGGGCATCGGCTCCTGCCGCTTTTAATGTCTCGGCACCTTTCATGAACTTGGCAATGTCCAAGTCACGTGGCGGGTCAAGTTCAACAATGACCGTGTGACGCTGCTTGACCAGATCAACGATTGTAGGCTGTCCTCCACGTCCGGAACGCTCATCCACATTTTCATGCAACACGATGCGCGGTTTGGATTCTGACGGATCTGGCTCCAGAATGGGCGAAGGCACATAGTCAGCAAGCGCCTCTTTCATAGCGGTAATATGATCAGGTGTCGTACCACAGCAACCGCCGATAATACGAGCGCCCAGTTCAGCAAATTGCACTGCCGTCTGACCAAAGTACTCCGGAGTCGCACCATAACGGAACTGACCATCCACATAATCTGCGGCACCCGCGTTCGGGTAAACAGACATTGGAATGCCAATTCGTCCCGAGACGGTTTCCATGGCACGCATAATTCCGTTTGGACCGGAGCGACAGTTAAAACCAATTACGTCCGCACCCTGCTCCCGCATGATCCGGAAGGCTTCAGGCATTGTATATCCGTCCAGTGTGTGTCCTACATCCTCTACCGCGAACTGTCCAATCACGGGCAGATCACTTAGCTTGCGCGCTTGCAAAAGGGCAATATCCATTTCCTCGATATCATAGAAGGTCTCAAGCAGAATGCCATCCACACCTTCATCAAGCAGTGCAGAGATCTGTTGTTGATAAAAGCGTTTGAGTTCACTTGTGGAGACATTCGTCCGCTTGCCGCCGCGAATAGAGCCTACTGCACCAAGCACATAACCGGTATCTCCAGCTACCTCTTTGGCAATGCGTACGCCGGCACGGTTCACGTCCTCCACCTTGGACTCCAGACCAAACTTGGACAACTTGTCGTAATTGGCAGAATACGTATTCGTTTCAAATATTTCTGTACCTGCATCCCGATAACGGCGATGTACATCCGCCACCACTTCAGGTGAAATCAAGTTTAATTCTTCATATGAAATCCCTACCGGGAACCCCATTTGGTACAGAAATGTTCCCATGGCCCCATCTCCAACGAGAACCCGTTCCTGCATAACTTTGCGCAAATCCGCCTTCATCCCATTTCCCCCCGCCTAGCTGTGATCATTTTCATACTAATGTAACACAAAAAACGCTAAAAAACGAAGAAAAACACAGGTTTTTGATGCAGATTAAAAAAAGAGGCCCGCAGGCCTCTTTGGTTAAACCTTCCACTTTTTATGAAGTGATTCCTTTAAAAACAACTTCAGCAGGTCCAGTCATGTACACATGATTGTCAGCTTCATTCCACTCAATGTGGAGATCTCCACCCTTGAGGCTGATGACTGCTGTACGATCTGTATGTCCATTCAGGACAGAGGATACCAGTGTTGCACAAGCTCCGGTTCCACAAGCAAGTGTTGGACCTGCTCCGCGTTCCCATACACGCATGTCCACATATCCACGGTCACGAACTGTGGCGAATTCCACATTGATTTTTTTCGGAAACATCGGGTGCACTTCAAGAAGTGGGCCCCAAGTTGTGAGGTCAAAATTAACAGCATCATCTACATAGATAACCGCATGCGGGTTACCCATGGATACGGCAGTGAATTTGAACGCATGTCCATTTGCTTCAATGTAGTGATCAACCACTGGGTTGGCATCTACCTTTGTAGGCACTTGAAGACCGTTCAGGATCGGCTCACCCATATCCACACGTACCGTTTCCACTTTACCATCACGAATGTTGAGACTCACAGGTTGTACCCCTGCACCAATCGTTTCAATAGTGATCTGCTCCTGGTTCACGTGACCATGATCGTATACATATTTGGATACACAGCGAATGGCATTCCCACACTGCTCTGCTTCCGAACCGTCCGAATTCATGATGCGCATCTGAAAGTCCGCCTTCTCTGAAGGCAGTATATAAACCAGGCCGTCCGCACCGATGCCAAAGAAACGGTTGCACCATTTCACAGCCAATTCTGCTGCATCTGCCGGAAGCTCCTTTTCACCAAATACAACGATAAAATCGTTACCAAGTCCATGCATTTTCGTAAATTCCATAATCTTGCCCACTCCTTTTGGCAGTCTGCTGCCAAAGCTATATTCTTGCTCTTCTACAGGATTACCATAGAAATTCATATTCAACATTTACACAAAAAAGCTATCCAGCAAAATGCCAAAGCTTCCGCTTTGAATCATTTTGAGGATAGCATACCGAAATAGGTAAGGAAAAGGTATTGATTTTATGCCGAAAACTTTGTACTTTTCGGTACGAAGCGGCCAGTACCACCCATACGGCGGCGATTACGACGACCACCCCAGACGCTGCCTGCGCCCATAAGGAACGTTGGAATGCCCGCAGCAACGATACAGATCGCCCATTCACGCAATCCCAGAGGTACGGTTTTGAAGATCGGCTGCAACGGTTCAACGTACATGACAACCAGCATCAGTACAACCGATGAAATCACCGCAAGAACCAGATATTTGTTCTGTAAAGGATTCCGGTGGAAGATGGACCGCGAACTACGGCAATCAAAGACATGAATAAGCTGCGCCAAAACGAGTGTAGCAAAAGCTACAGACTGTGCCTTGATCAGTTGCCCCGGATTATCCGGTGCAGCCTGAAGGGTAAGCCAGAATGCTCCGAGTGTACATAATCCAATCAACACACCCCGGCTGACGATTTTCCACCCCAGTCTGCGGGCAAAAATGTTTTCCTTGGCGCCACGGGGTTTGTGTTCCATCAAATCTTTCTCAGGCTGATCTACCCCCAGCGCCATTGCAGGCAAACCATCCGTTACGAGGTTAACCCACAGAATCTGAATAGGTACGAGTGGTAGCGGCAGGCCCATCATCATTGCAAAGAACATCGTCAATATTTCGCCCACGTTTGATGCCAGCAAATAACGGATAAATTTGCGAATGTTCTCATAAATATTACGGCCTTCTTCAATGGCAGCCACAATCGTTGAAAAGTTATCATCACTCAGAATAAGCGCCGAAGCTTCCTTCGTGACATCTGTTCCTGTAATGCCCATCGCGATCCCGATATCAGCCGCTTTAATGGCCGGAGCATCATTCACTCCATCGCCCGTCATGGCAACGACATGCCCTTTGCGCTGTAACGATTTCACGATGCGAAGCTTGTGTTCAGGAGACACTCTTGAGAATACGTAGATGCCCTCTACCTGTTTATCCAGTTGGTCGTCTGTCATGCCTGCCAGTTGCTGACCACTTAGCGAGGCGCCTCCACGTGGAAGAATCCCCAGCTGATGCGCAATGGCTTCTGCCGTTGTTCCATGATCACCTGTGATCATGACGGTACGAATGCCCGCTTTGCGGCATGTGGCAATCGCATCTCGCACTTCACGACGCGGCGGATCAATCATACCTGCAAGTCCTACGAATACAAGCTGACTTTCGGCGGCATGTTCGTCTGCCACTTTTTCTTCCGGCCGCACTTCACGGTAGGCCATTCCGAGGACACGCAGTGCTGCTCCGGCCATGCTCTCGTTAGCTGCCATCACTTTCTGCCGCAGTGTTCCAGTGAAGGGCACGACCTTTCCTTCCCACAAAATATAACTGCAGTGTCCGATCAACACATCGGGGGCACCTTTGGTGTAGATCATTCGGCCCCCCTGATGATGAACCAGAACCGACATGCGTTTTCGCTCCGAGTCAAACGGGAATTCCTGCTGGCGGGCATACAACTCTTTGAGTCCGGCAGGAGTAAGCCCCATTTTGGAGGCCAGTGTGACCAGTGCCCCTTCCGTCGGATCACCCTTCAGCTCCCAGAATACATTATCTCGTTGAACGGTTTCTTCTTGGAGGTCACCTTTTTTCGTGTTTTTCTTGCCGTCCTTTTTGTTATCTTTTCCTTTTTTCTTATTACCTGTCTCGTTTACAACACTCTCAACAATACTGGCATTGTTACATAGCGCGCTGATCTGGAGCATTCTGCGTAACGTTTGGTCACTCTTCAGCTCCACCATACGACCGTTCTCCAGCATCTGTCCTTCGGGAGCATAACCATCTCCGGTAACTTTGATGCTGCGGCCCTCAAGCCACACATCCGTAACCGTCATCTTGTTCTGCGTGAGCGTGCCTGTCTTATCCGAGCAAATCACGGACGCACAGCCAAGGGTTTCAACAGAGGGCAGCTTGCGCACAATGGCTTTACGCTTGATCATTCGCTGCACACCAAGTGCAAGTGCAATGGTTACAATCGCAGGCAGGCCCTCCGGTATGGCGGCCACCGCGAGGCTGACCCCTGCCAGAAACATGCCAACGGCTGGTTGTCCGTGTAATATCCCGGCGACGACAACCATAATGGTTAATCCCAATGCGACAAAAATCAGAATTTTGCCCAGTTGTTCCAGCCTGTGCTGTAACGGTGTTTCTTGCTCCTCCGTATTCTGGATCAGATCGGCGATTTTGCCCATCTCCGTCTCCATCCCCGTACGGATAACCACCCCTTTGGCTGTACCACGAGTGACCATGGTACCCATAAAACCAATGTTCTTCTGATCACCAAGCGGAACGTCTTCATCAGCAATCGGAAGGCAATGTTTGCTTACGGGAACCGATTCCCCGGTAAGGGCCGACTCCTCGACATCCAGACTGTTCGTTTGCAGCCAGCGCACATCAGCAGGTATACGATCCCCACTCTCTACCATGACAATATCCCCGGGCACGAGCTGTGTGGCAGCAAGATGCACTTCCTGACCCGATCGAAGCACTTTGGCGAGAGGTGCGGACAACTGTTTCAATGCACGAAGAGATCGTTCAGCCCGGAATTCCTGTACAAACCCCAGAATCGCATTCAGTACGATAATAGCCACAATCGTTACCGCATCCAGATACTCACCCAGTAATCCGGATACCAACGTTGCTCCCATCAACACCAGCACCATAAAATCCTTGAACTGATTCAAGAGCAATGTAATGGGAGAAATGCGTTTCCCCTCGCTCAGCTCATTAGAACCGACAGCATTCCTCTTCTCTGCTACAGCTTCATCCGTCAATCCTTCCTGCGGGCTGACGCCAAGAGTGTTACGAAGCTCTTCATCACTAAGTTGATGCCACTTGGTATGTTCCATGCTTCAAGTTTCCCTCCCAGTCTGTATTTCATCTGCAAAATAAGCTCACATGACTCACCGGCGCGCTGGTCGACAGGCTGTACACTATGCCGGACAAACTACCTGCTCTATATGTATTCGGACAGGTCTGTGATTAGCACCCGGAAGGTGAATCCTTTCCCTGATGGACAGAATAGGCTAAAATAAAAGTCTGCGATGTTCTGCGCAGTACCAATTCCAGCGTTCAACAGGCAAGCAACGAAGAATCTGTAGCCAGTCCTTGTTTTTTTACATACCTGGTTGCACGTTTCAGTTATATAGATGAAGCATTTGGCATGATAAATGCAGATGCTCGATAGAGAGAGGAAGTGGAAAAAATGGCATTGGACGGCATCGTAACACGGGCCATTGTTCATGAACTGCAAGGCTGCATTGGTGGACGTATCAGCAAGATCCATCAGCCGAATGGCCATGACGTAGTTCTCACCCTGCGTGCTCAGCGCGGAAATAGTAAATTACTTGTTTCGGCAAGCCCGACCTATCCCCGTGTGCATTATACGGAAAAGACATTCCTTAACCCTACGGAAGCACCCATGTTCTGTATGCTGCTTCGCAAGCATTGTGAAGGTGCAATCATTGAGGAGATCCGTCAGATTGGCATGGAGCGTATTATCCACATCAATGTTCGCCAGCGCGACGAACTGGGGGATGTTTCAGTTAAACGGATCATCATTGAATTGATGGGGCGTCACAGTAATATTATTTTGCTTGATCCCGTTACAGGAACGATTCTGGATGGCATTCATCATGTGACTCCGTCCATCAGTAGCTACCGGGTAATCATGCCTGGATTCGCGTATACTGCCCCACCCGAGCAACATAAAAGTAATCCGCTCGAAGTGAGCCGTACAGCATTCGAGGACAGCTATCATGCCGCTGAGGAAGAGGCATCACGCTTTCTTGTGAACTCCTTTAGCGGTCTTAGCCCGTTAATTGCGGGAGAGATTGCTGCCCGTGGGATTGCTGCTGAAGGCACAGTGAGCACTCCAGATGTGGTTGAGGGTGAGAGCCGTATAGAGGCTGGGGAACTCTGGAATGTTTTTGAATCCGTGATGGGACCTGTCAGAGATCATATCTACACGCCTGTAACCGGAATGAACGCCAAAGGCAAAATGATTTTCTCGGCCGTTCATCTTCAGAGCATTCAGGAGTTGGAGAAAACCTATGACACGATGAGCAATTGCATGGAAGATTATTACGGAGACAAGGCTGAACGGGATACGGTAAAACAGAGAGTAAGTGATCTGCTCCGTTTTCTGCAGAATGAGCGAAACAAAAACATCAAAAAGCTGGATAACCTGAACAAGGATCTGCTAGAAGCGGACGATGCGGACAAGTTCAGGCTATGGGGTGAGTTGCTGTTTGCCTCCCTGCATCAGGTCCACAAAGGGGACAAGAGCGTGGAGCTTGTGAACTTCTATGATGAAGACCAAGCCAACATTACCATTCAACTTGATCCGTTGCTTACACCATCTGACAACGCACAACGTTATTTCAAGCGGTATAACAAATACAAGAACAGTCTGGCTGTCATTCATGAGCAGCTTGGCAAAACCAAAGACGAGATTGGCTATCTAGATAACCTGTTGCAACAGCTGTCCATTGCATCGATGAACGACATTGAGGAAATACGTGATGAGCTTGTGCAGCAGGGATACCTTCGTGACCGCAATAAAAAGGGTAAAAAGAAGAAGAAAAGTGACCGTCCAACCGTACACCAGTTCACCTCCTCCGAGGGGATTGATATTCTTGTGGGCAAAAACAACCTGCAGAATGAGTACGTGACCAACCGTCTCGCTTCTTCCAACGACACCTGGCTGCATACCAAAGATATTCCAGGTTCACATGTCGTCATTCGCAGTACGGACTTTGGTGAAGCTACATTGGAAGAAGCAGCACAGCTTGCTGCCTATTTCAGCCAAGCCAAGGAGTCCAGCAGTGTGCCTGTGGATTACACGTTTATCCGTCATGTACGCAAACCAAGTGGTGCGAAGCCTGGTTTTGTGATCTATGATCATCAGAAGACGTTGTTTGTCACGCCAAATGATGAATTGATCAAAAGTCTGCCATCCACGATTAAAAATGGATAGTATATATAAGTTGAACTAAAGATTATTTACACTGACAGAACAACCTTCCAATCGCTGTTATCCCCAGATTTTTTCGATCCCTTTTCTCAAGGGAAAATCCGGTGATAAAGGCGCACGCTTCGCTTTTTCAGGTTTTTTCTGTCCTCTCCGTTATCGTGTAAATGATTAGTTCAACTTATATAGATGTAACAGTAACAAAGACAGAATCCCCTGACCATTAACGGTTCAGGGGATTTTTGTGGTTGCATTACTTGTTTGAATGATATGTGAAGCTCAGCTTATTTAGCTTTCTCATTGAATATTAATTCATTTATATGTATAATAATTCAATTGTGATGAATAAAAGTTATAGTTAAAGGAAGTGTATCATGACCATACATATCAGAGAAACTCAACCTGATGATCTGAAACCCCTGATGGCATTAATGCATGACTATGTGGTGGGATTCTACAACAACCCTTGGCCTGGTGATCAATCCATCCAGCTTTTGATCAACAACCTGCTTAACCAGCAGATCGGTGCTCAATTCGTGGCAGAAGAGGACGGGAAGCTCATAGGATTTTCCACCCTGTTCTTTACTTACAGCACGATGAAAGCAGAGCGTGTCGCCAGCATGAATGACCTATTTGTTACAGAAACATTCAGAGAGGGTGAAGCAGAAGCCAAATTATTTGCACACTGTCAGCAATATACGCGTGACCATGGATGTGCATATATGTCTTGGATCACAGCAGTGACCAATGAGCGGGCACAGCAATTATTCGAGCGTCTTGGAGCTACACGTGGCGCATGGGTAAACTATTCCATTACGTAGACTCTTTTGAGCACAAAAAAAAGGACATGCAAACATGAAGGTTCAGCCCTATCATGTTTGCATGTCCTTTACTACTTTGATCTTAAAATGTATCCAGTAATACAGAATTTATTATAGTCAGATAGAGCGTTGCAACGTCTCGCTTACTCTACTTTTTGCTGTGAGGCAGCTGCCTTCAGCCTTTCCAACACATCAACCGTTACGGTCTTGCTACCAAGATCCCCGTGGAAAACAACACCTTGCCGTTTGCCATGATAATCAGATCCACCGGTTTCAATGAGGTCATATTCCTTGGCCAGCTCACCATACCTGTGTTCCGCTTCCGGGCCATGGTCCGAATGAAACACCTCAATGCCATCTGGACGAGAGTCTTCGATGATACGTCGCACCAATTCATCATCATTATAGAGACCCGGATGGGCAATCACAGTGGCTCCACCTGCGGCTCTGATCCACTCGCACGCATCCTCTGGTGCAACGCGGGGTACAGACACGAAGCCAGGCTTGCCTTCAGCAAGATATCGATCAAATGCATCCCGCATGTCAACAGCGTAGCCTTTTTTCACCAGCACATCGGCCATATGAGGTCTTCCAATACTCTCATCCGGCTCTAACGGTCGTCCTAGCTCATCCAGTACCTCCTGCCAGCTTATATCAAGCCCGAGTTCTTGGAGCTTGCCAATAATCAGATGATTCCGCTCATCTCGCGCTTCTCGTAATCCGCGCAACCGTTGCAGGAATAGCTCATCCTCTGTATTCACATAATACCCGAGCACATGAATATCTTTCCCACCAGCCCGAGTGCTGATCTCCACTCCGGCAACAACATCAATATCGTACTCTTTTCCCGCTTGCTGTGCTTCCGCTACACCGGCTACTGTATCATGGTCCGTTAGGGCAACCGCAGATAGCCCTTTTTGTTTGGCAAGCTTCACATTATCAGCAGGTGGCTGCATTCCATCGGAAGCCTGACTATGCGTATGAAGATCACAGCGTCCTTGGCGCTGATCCATGATCAACAGCTCCTTTGTGTAAAATTGATTATGATTCAATCTTATCTATCATTGATGTTGCCAACTACTATGCCTTCCCCGCCTTATGTACCGACTCAGGCTGCTCCTGCTGACGAAGATAGTTCAGGAAAGCGACTGCTGACAGGGGCAACAAGGACGATTTTAGATGGATGGCATAGAACTGCCTTTTGAATTCGAGTCCGCGGATATCCACAATATGAACGAGTCCCAGAGCCAGTTCATGCTGCACCGAAGAAGGAGATAACATCGTAATGCCTACCCCTGCCTCTACGGCCGATTTTACCGCCCCTGTACTGCCAAGTTCCATCACAACATTCATATCCTGTGGATCAATCTTTTTCTTTTGCAATTGGTCTTCCATCACCTGACGAGTACCCGAGCCCTTCTCACGCAGCACAAAAGGATAATTCATTACATCCTCAATATTCACTTTGCTACGCTTAGCCAGATCATGCCCGGCAGGTACAATCAGTTTCAGCTCGTCCTGCATGATAGGCTCTACAATCATGTCCGGGTGGTGCACTGGCGCTTCAATCAGACCAAAATTAAGCTGGTGCTTCAATATATCATCCATAATTTGCGTTGTATTCATCACTTTCATGACAATTGAAATATCCGGATATTGAAGTGCAAATGGCCCAAGCATGCGTGGAAGCACATATTCCCCGATCGTTAAGCTGGCTCCAAGCTGGAGTCTGCCCTGTAACATCTGAGTAAACGCCGACATCGCTTCGTCCGTCTGTCTGACCAGCTCTACACTCCGTTTCGCATGAGGTAATAAAGTCCGGCCCGCCTCGGATAATTCTATTTTTTTGGTGGAACGATGCAGTAACTTGGTGCCAAAATAGTCCTCCAATGATTGAATCTGCATCGTTACTGCCGGTTGAGTCATATGTAATGCTTGTGCAGCAGCCGAGAAACTCCCCTTCTCTGCTACCGTATAAAAAATATGCAATTGGTGAAAATTCATATCTTCGCCCCTCTTCGATTACACTCTCTACATTGTAGCCGATTTCACGCTTGGCAACAAAAAAAGCATGCAGCTTGTCTGCATGCGATAATAATTGAATCTATGATTTCAACATATTGAATCTAATCAACTTACTTATGCTTACGGCTATTTTTGACCAGCGTCATTCTTCTTGAATGTCTTAACCATGAATAATATGACTTCAGGTCCCTTAGTTCAATGGTCTCCGACATACGTCCCAGAAACGTAACTACAATCATTTTGTGCAGCGGGTTGCCCGCAATATCATATTCTCCTTCAAGTTCGGAAAATTCGGCGACCACCACCAGATCCTCATCAATCAGGTAGACGTCCTGTTCATTACGGTAGTATGGTGTTATACGGTCCTGCTTCAGACACTCCCATAACCACGCCGCAATATGGTCATCATCACTACGTGCAGGCTCAATACGGTCTGCATACCGCATCTTGGCATGATGGGTAATGACGATGTCGGCCACTTTCTTGTCTCCAAGAGCCACGAAAAACGGCTCGTAGGTGCTCCAACGTTGCATCACCTTATCACGCATGGGAATCACTCTCCACCAGATAGGACTTTCTATCTATTTATTACCAAATATATTACAACATTAGTCCCGCAACCTCAAGGCGTAAGTTTAACTTTTTTTCACAATAGCCAATTTGTGCATAATTCAAGAAAAGAGCGACCCCAAAGGGTCCCTCCAGTTTCTCGTCTATATTCCGTAAAAGCTCGTTTTGTCCATCGTTTTGCTGGCATACTCGGTTTTGATCTCATTACGATACGAGCGTTCGATCTTGCGCACATAGGAAAGTCGCTTCACATTTTTCATCGTATCATCTGCCCGTTCTGCATTAACATACATGACTACATAATGCATACGGCGGGAGATATAATGCACGGTGCCATATTTTTCGAGATTACGGGCAGCCTTCAAATCACTGACCCAAATAATAAATCCTGTCCTTTCCGCAAACATCATCGTTCCCCGCCCTTCTATAATGATTGATTACTTAACTGCAACCACACTTGCCGCCACTACCGCAGCCGCCCTTCGGATTCGGATCATTGCTCGGTACCTTAATGGTCGTTGACACTGCAAATGCAATGGTCTCTGACATCTGGAATAACATATCATCCAGGGACTTCTCTGCCTGTTTGAAGCGGATTACCGCCTCGAAATTTTCCAACTCCTGTTCCAGAGCCTTCACCTGGTCTTTCGCTGCATGGAAATCCGGGTGAAAATGACCGAAACGCTGTGTTTCTTCAAACAATTCCTTCTTGGCATTCAGCTTCCGAATCCCCATCTGAATCTCAGGGGTAGTCTCGACTTGCTGCTTCCAATATAAATAATCCGATACTTCGGCAGATTGGTTAATCATGTCGCCCAGTTCATATGCGCCCGTTAACACTTGGGCCATATCGACCGTGTTCATTTCCGCTACGCTCATGAAATATTCATCCTATCTATATATAAAGTTCTACTTAACGTAGACTACCTCATCATAGCATATCCATGAATAGTTAAGAAGAGTTTTTCCTGCAATTAGAAATAGGGAGAACTCGAAAATTCGCCTTTCACCCTGATATTCATGTGAAATAGTCAGGTTATGACATCATCTGGCAGGATAAGACGCATTGTATCCCACTCTGATGGGGAGAATGTACGCCATTCCGTCTCTGATGTATGTTCACTTGAATCCAACATGCACCAACCGCTTAAAGTCCATTGTTCATGACCCTCTACCTGATGTGGAATGAGGTATTGCGTACGATTTTCCTGTTGTATACCCAGCTTGGTCTGCCACTCAATGGCTTTGGCAGCAATCTGTCGGGCGGTTGAACTATGATATCGACGCCACTCCCTGTACCAGGTCTCCGGTATCTCCTCAAATCCCAACAGAGAGAACTTCTTCTCAATTACAGAATGATCACGCTCCAACCCATGCAGAGAAGCAGGGACATCAACCAGACCTTGATTATTGGGTGTGTAGAAAGAAGAATATACACCACTCAACACATCTTTTTCTAATAACCTCGGATCATCTGCGGAGCCTGTACCTGCCTCCATTACCTCCATGTTCCGAATTACAGTCAACGGTGCAGCATCCGTCTCCTTTCCCCAATCTGCTAACGCAATCCGTACATTCTCCGGTATGCCTGTCAGCGCATATTGATCCAGAAACTCTATCACTTCATGTAGTCCATACCCTCTGGCTATGGCCGAAATGATTCGTTCTCTTGTCATGCGGTAGATGGACATTCGATCACGCGTCACCCGTTCTGCGCATTGCTCCAGCATGCAGATCACATCAGGCCCTGCTTCCGGAGGCACCAACAATTCAAAATCAGGCTGCATGTAAAATCCACACGGCTCCGTTTCACTTACCATCTCTTGTTCTCGATATAACAGGCTCTGCGGTTCGATCAACCAGCGGAATGTTAGCCCTCCAGACTGATCTTCTCCTACTTCACCATAACCCCAGCCAGCCAGTGCGCAGAGCCAGCCCCTGACCCGTGGTTTCAGTTCCGAATTCTCTATATGGCACCATATGTTTTTTTCTGGAGCAAACACTGCCAATTGATAACGGAAATGCTGCAACGCGGGTTCAGCTTCTCCGTATCTTTCCATACACGCTTGATATATTTCCCGATGCATCTGTCTCCACGAGAGCTTCAACCATTTTTGTAATCGATGATCTACAATCTGAATTTGGCCATCTGACTTCTGAACGAGATTCAGACTGAGCAGTAGATCGAGAAGGATAGCTACGTGGGTCGGATACAAATCCGAATGTTCATATCGGATACCCAGACCTTCAAAGTCTGTCGAAGATAATACTGTGATCACACTTAATTTTTGAACACTTTTCTTATGTATAGTGCCCTTACCTGTCAAAGGAAGTCCTTCTCTTTCGATCCACGCGATCAGATGAAGTAGTTCTGCAGCTATATCCGGCTTTCCTTCCTGTAGTACATGAGCATGCTGTGCCATCTGTTTAACGGTTATACCCACTCTTTGTGCGTAAGCAATCGTCAATGTGTCCATCAACGAAGCAGGAATATAAAATAATCGCTCTCCCCAACTCTTATATACAGATTCAATCCACCTTTGCTGCCTAAGCTTGGCGAATGAAGATTTGGCTTCTGCGACACTTAGTCCTTCGATGGCCCACTGTTCTCGCGGCAGGAGTGAGGAAAAAGGCTGACCGGCATGTTTGTGAAAAATTGCACCAAGCACTTTTTGCTCCACCAAAGTCAGCTTTGACCATGTATCAAGGTTCAGTTCCACAGGCTCATCTATTGGTTCAAATGAAGACATATTCCAATCCCTCCTCTTATCGCGAGTATAAATGGACTATTCGTTCTCACGAACGATGGCATATTCATATCCCTGCTCCACCAAGAACATCTGACGGTTTAATGCAAACTCCTGTTCCTTACTATCCTCTGATACCAACGCATAGAAATATGCTTTGTTTTCTCCAGCTTTTGGTCTCAGAATTCTCCCCAAACGCTGTGCCTCTTCCTGCCTTGACCCGAAACTCCCAGATATCTCAAGCGCTACAGCAGCATCAGGCAAATCCACAGCAAAATTGGCAACCTTGGATACCACAATCGTTTTAATCTCTCCTCGTCGAAAAGCGGCAAACCACTTGATTCGCTCTTGCTGTGACATGGTCCCCGAGATCAGAGGTGCTTCAATTTCCCGGGCAATCAACTCTAACTGATCCAGATATTGTCCAATCACAAGTGCAGGCAAATCCCGATGACGTTCCAGCAAACGCTTAACTACACGTACCTTCGCCGGATTCTCGGCAGCCAATCGAAATTGGTGCTTAACCTCAGCTTGCAGATAATTCGATCTTAGTTCCGGGGAGAAAGGGATACGTATCTCCTGACATTGTACATCAGCAATCCACCCTTGCTGCTCCAGTTGTTTCCACGGCATATCATATAGCTTCGGACCAATCAGCGAGAATACATCCTGTTCACAGCCATCCTCTCGAACCAATGTGGCCGTTAATCCCAGTCTTCGCGTAGCTTGAATATCCGCAGTTGCACGAAACACAGGCGCTGGGAGCAAATGCACTTCATCATATATAATCAGACCCCATTGTCGCTCACTGAGCAGTTTGATGTGGGTAAAATCAGCATCCTTTGATTTCCGGTGTGTAAGAATCTGATATGTAGCTACAGTCACAGGTTTCACCTGTTTTTTCTGACCTGAATACTCACCAATCTGTTCGCTGGTAATCGTGGTTTTGTCTTGAATTTCCTGAATCCACTGTCGCACAGATGTCGTATTGGACGTCAAAATAAGGCATTCACATTGAAGCCGCTCCAGCACGGCCATGCCAATGACCGTTTTGCCTGCCCCGCAAGGAAGTACGAGTAAACCACTTCCTCCCATGCCCTCACTGCCTTCGAATGCATCCACAGCCTCTCTCTGGTAAGAACGCAGCGCAAATCGCTCAGAGTGGTCCCTTGGATCATTAGACCGCCAATCAAATGAAAGCTTGGTTCCCTCTCGATACCCCACGTAATCAAGTACGGGGTAGCCTAACCTTGTTAATTCCCTTTTTAATAACCCTCGCTGTTCTCCTGGGAGCAGAAGTTCATGAGCGTCCTTGCGTTCCATGCGAAAGGCAGCTATTGTTTTCAATCCACTTAATTCATCCAGCAACCGCTCATCCTCACTGTAAAGACACATTTTGGTGTGATCTGCTTCGGAATGCAGCTTTAATTTGCCATACTGATCCATGATTCTCCGAACATCCTGTATGAGTGCAGCAGGCACGTTCCAGCGGGATACCAGTTCCAGACTTGCGATGACCTGATCTGCATTCCATCCCAGCGCAGCCGCATTCCAGAGCGATAACGGAGTGATTCGGTAAGTATGGAACGCTGCCGGTGTCTTAACCAGTTCTGAATACATCCCAAGCTGCTCTCTTGCTCTTTCGAATCCGGGGTGGCCAACTTCCAGCAAAACTGTAAAATCTCGCTGAACGATACAAGCATCCGTTTTTACCATATGTTCTGTTCCTTCCATTCGAGCCTTCCTCCTATCACCAAAAAAGTCCAGTTCCGGCAGCTTCCGAAAATGAACCACTTTAAGTGCACGTTCAAAAAGTCTAGTTTTCAGTACCGAAAAGTGGACTTTTTGAACAACATCTATAAAATCCACAAAAAAACATCCTGCCCATACCTCGGTATGAACAGGATGCCCAACTCCATCTAAAGTCATTCGGCTGTGTAACCCTTGGCCATGGCGATAAATAATCTCACAGCCGTCTGCATCGCGTCTTCATCAAAATCAAACATCGGATGATGATGCGGATAGATCGCATTTTTATCCGGGTTGCCTGCTCCAACAAACATAAAGCACCCTGGAACCTTCTGCAGATAATAAGCAAAATCTTCCGCTGGCATCAGCATCGGGGAAGCTTGCACTCGTTCTGCCCCAAATAATTCTGTAGCTTCTCTGAAGAAACGTGCTGTCTCCTGTTCATTATTCACCACAGGCGGATATCCCATAATATATTTCACTTGCGTCTCTGCCCCATATGCTGCCCCTGTCTGGGCTACCATGGTAAGCACGCGCTCTTTCATCCCGTTTCGGGTCTCTTCATCAAACGTTCTTACCGTGCCGCTCATTTTGCATTGCTCTGCAATTACATTCTGAGCCGAGCCCGCCTGCATTGTACCAATGGTCAGCACCGCGGGTTGCAATGGATCCACCGAACGACTGACAACGGTCTGAAGCTGCATCACAAGCGCAGAACCCGCGATAAGACTGTCTATCGTGGATTGTGGCATCCCGCCATGTCCACCTTTGCCTTTGATTTCAATGTAAAAATCGTCCGCCGCCGCCATCATCGGTCCTGCTTTACTGGCAACAACACCTACAGGCAGCGGGGTCCACAGATGAATGCCATATATGACATCGACACCTTCAAGCGCACCATCCGCAATGACCTGAACTGCACCGCCCGGAAGCAGTTCTTCTGCTGGCTGGAACAAAAAGCGAATCTCTCCTTGGATCTCCTGCTTGTGACGGCTAAAATACAATGCCGTACCGAGCAAGATTGAGATATGACCATCGTGGCCGCATGCATGCATCGCTCCTGCTTGTTGTGATGCATACTCGATATTCTTTTCATCCTGAATTGGAAGTGCATCCATGTCAGCTCGCAGCATGACGACAGGACCCGGCTTGTCCCCACGAATGGTACCGATGACCCCGTGACCACCAACATGACGCCTCACTTCAACACCAAAACTCTCCAACATATCCGCTATAAAAGAAGATGTCTTCTCCTCATGAAAGGAAACCTCAGGATTGCGATGAAGGTGACGCCGCCATTCCACCATGTGGATCTGCAGATCTTCCCACCATATATTATTAGTCATGTCTCTCCACCCTTTCAATCTTGAACGGGACTTGGATCAAGCCCGAACCTTCCTCTTCAAACCTATTGCTGTATATTGTAGCAGAATTGGAAGAAAACCGATACGAAACACCCTTGGAAAGCTTGCACGGGAAGGGGAAACATACTATCATGAACTAGAGAAATACTCGAGAAATTATACTCGGAAGCTTATGAGGAGGATCAAACGCTTATGATTTTTGAGAATACAGGCTTGGATGGCTTGAAGAGCGACTTGGCATACCTGGATGAGAGCGCCGAGAAAGTCGGATTTGTCCGGTGGCAATGGGAATATTACCGTGCTACATACGACTACAAAATTGAAGATGAACAAACCAACTCAGAATACTTTGTACGCATTAATACCCGCGCTGTAGAAGGCAAATTGGAAAAACCGGATACCGTTCTTGCTGTTGAAGCAGTATACCTTGGCAAAGCCACCTTCCCTCACGGCCTGGATTATGACTCTTCCGTTCCGCAACCAGTCGTGAAGCTGGCAGCCCAAAAATTACAGCAGCTTAAAGAACTGCTGGAAGCATAGGCTGGGCCAAACGATGAAACAACAAACGGCCCAAACGAAAACGAAGAGAGGCACGCCGGATTTTCAACTGCTAATCCTCACTTTATTGTTGGTGGGCTTTGGACTGGTGATGGTATTCAGCTCCAGTTCCAGCATTGCAATCGCAAACGAAAGATTTAACAATGATGCCCTGTTCTTCACGAAAAAACAACTTATGTGGGCGATTATCGGTCTATTTGGCATGTTTTTTGCCATGAATATCCGCTTCAACAAGTACAAAAAGCTCTATGCACCCTTTTTCCTGCTCACTACGGTCATGCTGGTGATTGTTTTGATCTCAGGTGCAGTATTGAACGGTGCACGAAGCTGGATTCACATTTTTGGTTTCAGTCTTCAGCCTGCGGAATTCGCCAAAATTGCGATCATTCTATATCTCTCTGCTCTTATCACCAAAAAAGGTGAGAAATTCAGAGTTTTCAAGACAGGGTATTTTCCCGTCTTGTTCATCGTTGGATTCATCGCAGGACTGATTATGCTGCAACCAGACTTTGGTACCACCTTCATTCTGGTGTCCACCTGTGGTCTCTTGATCTATGCCGGTGGAGCCAGTATGAAACATATCATGGGCTCCATTCTACTGGTTGTACTCGGTGGGGCACTGGCGTTCGGAGCGAATTCCTTGTTCTCTTCCATGTCACCTTCCGACACGACGACTGCTACAACAGCAGTTACTGCGGAGCAGAACTACAAGATCGGACGTATTCAAGCTTTCTTGAATCCATTATCCGATATTAATGGCGGAAGTCTTAACCTCTACCGTTCCCTTGTTGCCATTGGTGATGGTGGCATGACAGGTTCCGGGATTGGACAAGGTACGATGAAGCTGCATTATTTGCCAAATGCGTATAATGACTTTATTTTCTCCGTAATTGGGGAAGAACTCGGATTCATCGGAAGTGCATTATTCCTGCTCGTTTACCTGTACTTCATCTGGCGCGGAATTATTGTCTCTCTCCGCTGTCCCGATCCATTCGGAACATTGGTCGGTATAGGTATCATGGGACTAATCGCGATTCAGGCATTTATCAACATCGGTGGTGTAACTCAGACCATTCCGGTGACGGGGGTTACGCTTCCGTTTATCAGTTATGGGGGTACCTCACTCTTTGTAATGATGGTTGCCATGGGCATTCTGCTCAGCATCTCACGCACCAACAATCTGGACGTGATCAAGGAAGAGAAAACGAAGTCCGTGACTGTACAGACACAGACTCGTACCTCTCCTGCTCTTCGTTCACGGGAATCCATCCGTCGGATTCGATAAAAAAACAACACAAAAAAGGCTGTGCATCGAATGGATGCGCAGCCTTTTTCTGTGTACTCTTTACAATTCTGTCTATCAAGATGGAGAACAGGTCAATGTAGCTCTGTCCTCCATTGCGGATTGCGATTTCTACAGATCGTCGCCTTTGAAAGATACGCCTTCTACCTTTACATTGACTTCAACCACGCGTAATCCGGTCATGGTCTCTACCGCTTCTCTTACATTCTGCTGAAGCATACGGGAAACTTCATGAATCGGGGTTTCGTACAGGACGATGATGCGCAGGTCAATGGCTGCTTCCAGCTGGCCGACCTCAACGCTCACGCCTTTCTGTACGTTTTTACCGCTGAGTCGCTTCGCCCAGCCCTCTGACAATCCTCCAGACATTGCGGCAATTCCGGGTGTTTCCATTGCAGCCATTCCGGCAATTTTTGCAACCACGTCATCGGCAATCCGGATGTTTCCGCTCTCCAGTTGAAGTTGTTCTGCCATGCCACATCCTCCTTCACTTCGTTACTCGTATTTTAAATCCTTTCCACCCCAAAAAGCAAATTAAACTCAAAAAGATGCGTTTACAACCTACCACCATTTGGTTATATTGAAATATGAAAATAATCTCATAAGCGATTTACAATGCAATTCAAAACAAAATAATTTATAACCGAGGTGTTTGTTGTGAGAAACCGGATTTCATCCATTTTGCTGATTGCGTTCTTTGCACTCAGTGCCATCGCCCACTACATGAAATGGGATTCGATTCTACAGTTCGTGATTTCAGCCATTTCGGTTATTTTTGTGGCCGGTTTTTTAGGCAGAGCCACCGAAAATGTGGCCCACTATGCCGGACAGCGGCTGGGTGGATTCCTGAATGCGACTTTCGGCAATGCCGCCGAATTGATCATCGCCATTTTCCTCGTCAAAGAGGGACTGTTCGACATGGTCAAGGCAAGTTTGACAGGTTCCATCATCGGAAATTTGCTGTTAGTGCTCGGGTTAAGTATTTTTGCCGGAGGACTCAAGTTCAAAATTCAGAATTATAATGTTTCACTCGCAGGTCTGAATGGTTCCCTGATGATTGTTGCCATCATTGCCCTGTTTATTCCGGCAGTCTTTCTCAATACACATTCCATTACACAGAAAGACACGAATACACTTAGTCTCATCGTGGCCGGGTTGCTCATTCTCGCGTATATCGCCTGGTTACTATTCTCCATGGTGACGCATAAGAACTACCTCGCAGACGTCACTGAGGATCGCGATGAAGAGCTACCTCATGAGCATGCTCCGGCGTGGTCCAAGAAAAAATCTATTCTCTACCTGGTGCTCGCAACAGTCATGGTTGCCTTCGTCAGTGAATGGCTGGTGGGCACGCTCGAAGTCTTCACTTCGGAATTTGGACTTAGTGAACTGTTTGTTGGTGCATTCCTTGTGGCCATCATCGGTAATGCGGCCGAACACAGTGCAGCCATCATGCTTGCCATGAAAAATAAAATTGGAGCCGCCGTTGAAATTGCGGTCGGCAGCAGCCTGCAGATTGCGCTCTTCGTTGCTCCTGTGCTGATTTTTGTCAGCTACTTCACAGGCAGAACCATGGATATCGTATTTACAACGATTGAGTTGGTCGCCATCGGCGTATCCGTATTTATTGCGAAGTCCATTACCCAAGATGGTTCAACGAATTGGTACGAAGGTTTACTCCTGCTCGTGGTATATATTATTCTGGGAGTATCTTTCTTCCTGGTGTAACCAGGCCCTCACGTAGTCACCATTAAAATAAACAAGTCACGGGAGGCAGCCACAATATACATTTGGAGCTGTCTCTTTGCTTGTATACGCCTTCCGGCTGGCTTTCATCCCATCCCCGTTCAAATGCACAAAAAAAGCATGCATAAACGCCTGCATGCCTTCTATTCTGACCCGCGCATTTGCAGGCTATTGCTCATTCTTCTTGTTCAAGGCTTCATATAGAATTGCCAAATTCCGCTCAAGCGCGCTAACCAGCTGCTTACCTGCACCTTCTGGAAGGAGCCCTGCACGAACAGCAAAATCAACTTCTTTGGAGAACCCATACATCTGTGTATCCAATACTTCCTCATAGAGAGGGCAGTAGCGGGTAGCCAGATTCTCCATCTGTACTTCAATAAGCTTCTGTATTTTATCTGCATCTTCTTGAAGAAGACTGATCGCTTTCAAATTCAGCTGGTCCTGCAGATCAGATGAAGTCATGCATTTTTCCCCCCTATGTCCCAAAAATCGCGTAAAGACGTTCTACCTCTAATATTAGACGAAATGAAGAGCTAATACAAGAACCCGACCAAAATAAGCCCACAAAGTTAAGCCTTTTGTTGAAGCTTAATCCTCCTATTCCAGTCACCTCCAGATGTGCATTCAGCGCATTCCATGCCAAAAAAACACCCCTGCCAAAAAAGGCAGAGGTGCTTCTTGAGAGCTATTACTCAGATGCGATGCTTACATTCAGTCCATGCTTGGCAAATACTTCTGACATGGCTGCTTTCGCTTCAACTGCATCTGGACCATGAACATGCAGTTCATAGCTGTGCGTGCTGATCAGCGTTGTAAACAATCCGAGAATACTTTTTACATCGATATACTTGTTCTCCGAATGAAGCACGATTGAAGAAGTAAACTTGCCTGCTGTTTGAGCAATTTCCACTACAGCTACATTATTACTCGACATAGGAATCCCTCCGTCTTTTTACTATTGGTATCATCTATTAATTACCACTACATGATACCGTGAATCCGCTTTCCTAGCAACAGAAAAATCCTGTTCCTACTTCAAACGGTCCGGATTCAGGCATTCCAACTCAGGAATAACAAAGATACCGTCTTTACGAATCAACACATCGTCAAAATAAATTTCTCCGCCGCCATAATCTGGACGCTGGATTAACACCAGATCCCAGTGGATGGAAGAGCGGTTAAAATTGTCTGTTTCTTCGTAAGCCTGACCTGGTGTAAAGTGTAAGCTGCCTGCGATTTTCTCATCGAACAGGATATCTTTCATCGGATGCAGAATATGCGGGTTAAATCCAATCGCAAATTCACCAATATGACGAGCACCCTCATCCGAATTCAGGATTTCATTCAAACGCTCTGTATCGTTGCTTGTCGCTTCAACGATTTTGCCATCCTTGAACGTGAACTTGATATTTTCAAATGTCACTCCGTTATACAGCGTTGGCGTGTTATAACTAATCGTTCCGTTCACGGAATTACGCACAGGGGCAGTGTACACTTCGCCATCCGGGATATTTTTTTGGCCAGAACATTTCTCTGCACCGATATCTTTAATGGAGAAGTTCAGCTCTGTTCCTGGTCCGGTAATACGAACTTTGTCCGTCCGCTTCATCAGGTTAGCGAGCGAGTCCTGCGCTTTGTCCATTTTGGCGTAATCCAGGTTACATACGTCGAAGTAGAAATCTTCGAACGCTTCTGTACTTGTATTGGCGAGTTGCGCCATACTTGCGTTAGGGTAACGAAGTACAACCCATTTCGTATGTTTGACACGTTGTTCACTATGTACCGGGTGGGAGTACAATGCATTGTACATTTTCATTTTTTCTTCCGGCACATCAGACAGATCATTCACATTTTCTCCCGCACGAATACCGATATAACAATCCATCTGTTTCATACGGTTCAGATCAATCTCTGCCCATGTTTTCATCATTTCTTCTGTGGCATTTTTCAGCATCGCACGCTGTACGGTTTTATCAGTCAACTGTACAAAGACGTTACCACCTTTTTTGCCTACCTCTTCAATAATGGCGTTAATCAGATCACGTTCCGATCCAATCATCTCAACCAATACATTTTCACCAGATTGTACATCTACTGAATAGCCCACCAGGTTTGCTGCAAGCTTTTGAATTCTTGGGTCTTTCATCTTGGTAAAATCCTCCTGTCATCTGCCATACTTGAATTGAACAACGGTAAATTACGATACTATTGTAGCACGCGAACAGTCATCCCGTCAGCAGGCAGTCCCTCACTTCGTTTATTGATATGACTTGAAGTTAACATCGGTGACAAGGGCTTCTTTGTTACTTTTACGGTTGTTGTCCGTGTAACTCATCTGACTTTCAGAGGATAAGCGAAGAGGCAGACTGCTCTTCCGATCTACCGTGAGATGATATACCGTCTGCACGCTCGCTTGTTTCATCATCTGTTGCATCGTTGTTTCACCCTGTTTCCAAACTTTCTCCAGATCCTTCTCAAGCTTCTCCTTACGCGCCCCTTTCACGTTAGCTGCCTTATGCATATATTCTGCCTGAATGGCGTTCATCTCGTCGTTTAGCTGGGCTACAGCCCATGATTTGGCGTCTTCCGGTGCAAGTTCAATCCGTAATGTTCTGGTTCGACGACCGGCCCCATATTCAGATTGAATGGTTTTGTGCATCCCATCGATCTTCTCCAATTGGGCAATTGGATTAAAACGAGAAAGAGACCCTCGCAGCGGCTCATGCTGCGCTGACAATGCCAGCCATTGCCCTTGTTTCCGCTCGAAAGAGGCGCTAAACCCACTGGGCTGTCCATTATTTTTTACGGCAGTTGTTTGGATGCCTGTCCCCACAGCAGTTACTTCTCCAGGTAATCGGGTCTGAAGGGTCAGACGATCATGATTCTCCAGCTTGCCTTCGAATTTGAACTGATTCTCGAACAGCCCACTGTTCTCCCGTCGAAGTCCTGCCTCTCCTTCAAAACTCAACGTTTCTTTTCCCGCTATCCCGGATAAAGCCAATGAAAAAACCTCTTCAGGCGTTTGATCTCGCTGGATTAATCCACAACCCGGAACACCAATAATCACGATGCTCACAAATAACCATAATGTACGTACCGAATGGCGGTTAAACATGTCTATCTTCACCCTTCCGTGAACTTTCTCCATAGATTGCCCCGCCCGTATACGCTTATACTTCCTTCTATACACAACTTGATCTCCGATGCACAAAAAAAAAAGAACGACTCCGCAATTGGAATGGTTCTCTCTTAACGTGTTACATCCTGTTCCTCTACAACGATTCTGTTCCGACCACCATTCTTGGCGCTGTACAAAGCCATATCAGCCCGATAAAACAAGGACTCTACACTGACCTTTTCATCCATCCAATTCCACTCTGCGATGCCACTGGATACCGTAACGGGCGGTCTAGTCTCTTCTGCGACTCTCTTTCGAATCACTTCCGCATAATCTAACGCCTGCCTTACACTCACCTGTGGCATATAGATCGCCAGTTCTTCTCCACCCCATCTGGCGCAGACATCCTCCGAGCGAACAGAGCTGGTGACGATCTCACTCACTTGCTTCAATACTTGATCCCCCGTCTGGTGTCCGAACGTATCATTCACCTGTTTGAACTGATCAATATCCACCACAATGAGGGAGCCACAGAATTCATGAGCCTGTCGCTCGTGAATCACACTATCCAGATAATGCCTCACGTACAGACCTGTCAACATATCCAGATTAGCCAAGCGCCGAACCTCGGCATGCAGCGTGGCATTTGAAAGGGCAAGCCCGATATGAATGGATAACATCTGCAAGAGCCTATAGTTATCATATGAAAAGTAGTGCTCTCTGCTGTGTCCCAGCAAAATGGCACCCTTCACTTCACCATTGACTCTGATCGGTGATGCAATCAGTGACATGGATCCCGTATCTTCCATGAAAAAGGAGGACACTTTATCAAATTGCGCATAATTGGCTATAATAAGCGGTTCCTCTGTTCGATACACCAAACCTGCGATACCGTAGTCTACAGAAAAGGATTGGTGAAAAACATCTTTCACGTTAGATGACATGACTTCGAAGTCATTGGTACTGTCATTGAGTTGAAGGATGCAACACGTTTCAGCCTGGAATATTTCCTTTAACTCTTGCTCGGATAGTTGATAAATCTCCGAAAGATGCAGGCTTTTGTTCAACCGCTGTGTAAGATCATTAATTAAACGAAGTTCCTGAATTAACATATTGGATTGTTCATGCAACTTGGCGTTCTCAAAGGCCGTTCCTGCAGTGTCTACCATCATCGTAATCAATTGCAAGTCCGATTCTTCCATGATCTCTTCATTCATTTCGATATGGAACACACCGTATATGCCTTGTTTGCCTTTCAGCGGAATCCCTACATCTACAATGCGGTTCTCTGCATCATGTGAGCGAGCAACGATCAGCTTACCTTCCATAAATGAACGCACACAAATATCTTCTCCTCGCTCGTGGACAAGCAACGGTTTAATCCGTGGATCAGAGTTGCTCTGATCCTGAGACATATACAATTTGATATAAGTGGCCGGGTACAAGTAGTCCATACTGTCAAATACCTCATCCAATATGGCCTCGACATCCATTTTGTCATGCATTCGCTGAACAATCTGAAAGAGGATGGACCTCCGGTGTTCCTCACGGGCTGTTTGTTCATGAGCATGTAACAGGTCCGTCATAAATATGTATTCAAATCTTCGGTAAAAGCAGGTGCGATAATGCAATGCCTCAGATTGAACCACAGCTTCAGACGTTTCATATCCATTGGATTCATAGATCACAGCAGTGAATACGGCAAACATATCCTTGTTAGTTCTGGAGAATAAGGGATGTGTTATTATAAGATATTCTCCGTGTTCGCTTGTCCCTTTAAGGGACAGGACCTGTCTTTTATCCAAACATTCCAATACCAATCTGCGTGCATTTACGCCCGGATCAGCTTCATGATCGCTATCGTATCCTATGCAATCACCTTCCGTGTTCCACACGCTGTAAAAGGTTGATGTCCCGGCCAGCCTTGAACCCACTCTGGAGTTCCAGTCACTGTATGCCTGCTCTAGCAAGCTGCCCAGATATGAAAAATCAAAAGGTGTGATATCCATTTTTTGCATCCACAACACATGCTCTTCATGAGAACGAGGAGCGGCAAAAGATGCGGAATCGCCCGAACTTCGTGAATTCAAGCTGGCAGGTAAACTTCTTAGATGTTCTAACATGTCAGGCGCTCCTTTGCACCGTTTTTGCATCCACCAGGATGCATTAATCTGCAGACGTTATCGCAAACCTGCAAATCCGTCGCGATAACCTTGCTACATAAAGATGATTTAAAGTTAAGATACAATCTATTTTACTCTGTTTAAACCTTTTTTGCATCCATATTTCAGAAAATCGTCCCATTATTTTAGGCCCAATGACCTATCGACAAATTTAGACGTTTTTTTGCTTTTATTCTACGCTTGACTTTGTTTCTCATAAACTGTAATATAAATTGTTGATGAAGACTACTAATGGGTCTTTAAATTTGGGCATTACCGGTTGTGTCACCCTCATTCTTTTTGTTGCTTTCAGGACAGCGGCTGAACTTTCCTGATCGTTCTATGCGTGGCCAAGCCCGCATCAACAAATTGGAGCGCAAACAGAGCCCTAATATGAACTTTAACTAAAAAGGAGCTACTTTAAACATGGCACGTTACACTGGTCCTAAATTTAAATTGAGCCGTCGCCTCGGCATTTCCCTTAGCGGAACAGGCAAAGAATTGAAACGCCCTTTCCCTCCAGGTCAGCACGGAGCTAACCAACGCAGAAAAATCAGCAACTACGGTATGCAATTGCAAGAAAAACAAAAATTGCGCCACATGTACGGTTTGGGCGAGAAGCAATTCCGCACACTGTTCTCTAAAGCTCAAAAAATGCAAGGTATTGCCGGTGAGAACTTCATGTTCTTGCTTGAGTGCCGCCTTGACAACCTCGTTTACCGCCTTGGGTTCGCTAACTCCCGCGCTGGAGCGCGTCAGTTGGTAGCACACGGTCACGTAACTGTAAACGGCAAAAAAGTCGATATCGCTTCTTACCAAGTAAGCACTGGCGATGTAATCGGCTTGCGTGAGAAGAGCCGCGCTCTTTCTTCCATTAAAGAAGCTTTGGAAGGCCGTTCGCATCTTCCAGCATACGTTGAATACAACGAAGCAGCTGTAGAAGGTAAATTCATCCGCTTGCCTGAGCGTGCTGAATTGTCCCAAGACATCGATGAAAAACAAATCGTCGAGTTCTACAACCGTTAATCGTTGCAATCACATTAAAGTTTCACTTCAAACAGCTGTCGAGATTTTCTCGGCAGCTGTTTTTCTATGCTTTTTTTAATTATCTTCATTATAGGAACGTAAATAACGATATAAAATATAGACTCCCTTCAGGAGAAGCACACATCCGTATAACATCACAAGAATGACATCGAGGGGGATTAAAACATGCATTTTTTTCGCAATCGCAAGCTCGCTGTTAAGCTTGGACTTTTACTCGGGATCGTATTACTCTGTTGTATTGGAGCCCTGATTGCATTTAATACCAAATCCATTTACGACAAAAGCCTCCAGTACGGCGAAACCGTTGCTGGACAGGCAGCAAACCGGGCTACAAATGAGTTTATGACTGACATTAATCAGGTGAAAAACACGTTGGACACCATGAGTACCACGTTATTGGATGCCGCTCAGAACGGATCACTCAACCGCGAAGAAGTCGTTAGACTCCTTGAACAGTATCTGAAAAAGGACGAGAAAGTTTTTGGCTTTTATACGGGCTGGGAACCTGACGCCTTTGATGGAAACGATGCGGAGCACGTCAACAAAAAAGAATATGATGATGCTACGGGTCGATTCGTTCCATACGTTATACGCGATGGCAACTCCCTGCATTTTGAGCCTATGCCTACTTATGAGGGAAGCGGTGAAACTAGTACTTACTATCAGCAGCCAAAGAAAACCAAATCCATCTATTGGTCCGAGCCTGTTACCTATACGGTTGGTGGAAAAGAAACACTACTCGTTTCGATTGTCCTCCCTCTATTAGATGAAAACAAAAAATTCTTGGGCATTGTTGGGGCCGACTTTACCATTGATCGTTTTCAGCAAAATATAGCATCACTTAATCCGGATCAAGGTTATGCCATGCTTATTACTAGTGAAGGACAGATTGCTGCACACGGCTCCAAACCGGAACTGGCTCATGAAGGAGCCGTAATTCCATCTGAGATGAAGACGATCATTCAGCGTATACAATCTGGTGAGTCTCAGTTTTACGCTACAGACCCTGAAGTAGGGGAAGAACTGTTTATTGCCGAGCCTGCCAAGTTACAAGGAACAGATTCAAACTGGTACCTTGTATCGGCGCTGCCAAAGAGCCATATCCTTCAACCCTTTTATGACAGCTTGAACTGGTCCATACTGATTGCCGCACTGGCAGTACTTCTGCTTGCAGGTGTGGTTACCTACACCATCGTCTCCATTGTTAGACAGTTGAATCAAGTCAATATCGTCGCTGGACAGCTGGCTGGCGGAGATTTGACACAAAAGTTACCTGTACGATCCAAAGATGAATTTGGCATCATGGCGGGTCATATGAATCAGATGATGGATACACTGCGTCATACCATATCGGTTATATCCGAACATGCTTTATCTGTCGGCTCCACCTCTCAACAGTTGACCGCAGGTGCCGAAGAAACAGGTAAAGCAGCCGAACTGATTGCATTAACAGGAGTCGAACTTGCAGATAAAGCAGGTAAACAGGTGCAGGAGCTGCAAGAGTCCTCCCGTTCCATGAATGAAATATCTGCAGGGATCGGAAGAATTGCAAAGGCCGCCTCCGATGTATCCGATTCATCGCGAACTGTGGCCGAACGAACAACCATCGGAACTGATAAGATTCAGTCCGCTATGCGTATGGTCGATAGTGCCACTTCTTCTGTGCAGACGTCGATGACCGCACTGGAGAATTTCCGCCAACGTTCGGAAGAGATTGGCCATATTACAGGCATGATCACGGAAGTTAGCCGTCAAACCAACCTACTTGCCCTTAATGCTTCCATTGAAGCATCGCGAGCAGGTGAACACGGGCGCGGGTTCGGTGTTGTTGCTTCTGAGATTCGTAATCTGGCTGAACAATCCAGAGTATCAGCAGCACAGATTGCAGCGTTAATTCATAGCGTTCAGCAAGAGGTCCTTTCTCTCGTTGAAAATATGGAACATGGGAATGCCCAGGTGAGCCATATAGCGGAAGTGATTAATGAGAGTGGTAAACTATTCCTCTCGATTTCATCACAGATTACAGATGTTAATGAGCAGATTGAGCATGTCTCAGCCATTGCGCAGCAGATGTCAGCTGGATCACAACAGGTTGATGCCACGTTAGCGCAACTCAAAACCATTGGTCATGAGACAGCAGATCACGCAACTCGTGTTGCCTCTGCCTCTGAAGAACAACTCGCATCCATGGAAGAGATTACGGCGGCATCTGCCTCACTGGCTAATCTTACCCAGGAACTATTAGAGCTGATTCAACGATTCAAAACCTAATGTAGAAGACCTCCAATACGACACATCATTTAGGCCACCCTATGCACCTCAGCATGGAGGTGGCCTGCTTATTTTGGCTTACAACTCATGAAATGTGCTTCAATATCGCATGATATATAACATAACGCATGGCAGAATGGCAAATTTCGACCATTACTTGTATTTCTCAGGCATGCAAACCCGCCTTTTTATGCTATAATAAGTGCTGTTAAAAGGAGGAAGACACTGAATGGTTGATGTTAATAAGAAAAAGCCCGATGAACAGCCTGTACGCAAACGCAGTTTTGCCCGCAGACTGGGAAGTTTCGTCAAATGGATGGTTGTCCTTGGATTTATGGGGGTACTATTTGTAGGCGGTGCTTTGATGGGATACGTCAGTTCCATTGTGAAAGACGAGCCTGTCCGTTCAAGGGCCCTGATTGAACAAAAAGTCAGCGAAAACTCCATCACAGGCTTTGCTTACTTTGCCGACGGCAGTCCGATCGGTCAACTACGTACGGAAGAAGACAGGCGTCCGGTCACTACGGACCAGATCCCACAAAAGGTTATTGATGCTGTCATTTCGATTGAAGACAATCATTTTTACGAACATAAAGGTGTAGACATGAGCGGAACCCTACGTGCCGTGAAACAGAAAGTGCTGAAAGAATCAGTACAAACCGGCGGTAGTACACTGACTCAGCAATTGGCGCGTCGTGTGTTTTTGAATCTGGATCGCACGGAAGATCGGAAAGTGAAAGAAATTTTGCTCTCACTCCGACTCGAACGTTTCCTGACCAAAGACGAGATCATGACAGCCTATCTGAACAAAGTTCCTTTTGGTAATGGTTCCAGCGGATACAACGTTTACGGAATCAAAGCGGCCGCCAAAGGATTGTTCAATATTAACGATCTGGAAAAAATCAACATCGCTCAAGCTGCTTATCTTGCTGGATTGCCACAACTCCCCTCCTCTTACTCCGCTTTTAACGGTAAAGGTGATTTTGTAGAGGAGAATTTTGACCGCGCAATCAACCGTCAGCATCTGGTACTGCGCCGTATGCTTGAACTGGGCAAAATCAATCAGTCCGAGTATGACGAAGCTCTTGCTTTTGATATCAAAAGCTCACTCGCTCCGAAGACCATCAAGGCTTACAACACTTATCCATATCTTATGATGGAAACGGAACGACAAGCTGCACAGATTTTGATGAAACAGTTGAATTCCGACACAGCTGAATCTACAGACAAAGCTACGGATGCAGACACACCTCAGAAGGAAAGCAGTGCATTATTAGAGGAAGCTCAGACGCAACTGCGGACAGGTGGATATCGTATATACACGACCATCAACAAAAGTATCTACAAAACGATGCGTACCATTGCGGAAGATGACAGCAATTTCTCAGCTGATGATCCTGTCAAAGGAAAAGAACAAACTGCTGCTATGCTGATTAATCACAAAACCGGTGCAATTCTAGGTATGATTGAGGGTCGGGATTTCCAGGACGAACAGATGAACTATGCAACACAGATGGTACGTCAGCCCGGTTCAACGATGAAACCTATTGCAGCTTATCTGCCAGCTCTGGATGAGGGTCTGGTCCAACCTGCTTCTATTATTGATGACTCACCGATCATTCTCAAAAATGGTCCGAGCGGCTACCACATTGCCAAGAATGCCAACAACCGGTATCAGGGACTGGTCACTGCCCGCAGAGCACTTAATTATTCTCTTAATATACCGGCTCTGAAGTTGTTCAATGAAGAAGTAGGGATCGAGAAGGCTTGGACCTTCGCCAAGAAACTGGGGATTACCACCATTCAGAAGGAAGACTATCAAGCTCAGACCGGTGTTCTCGGAGGTCTCCAATACGGTGTAACCGTTGAAGAATTAACCAGTGCCTATGGTGCTATCGCCAATAATGGTGTATATAACGATTCTTACATGATTAGCAAAATTGTAGATTCCAAAGGAAACATCGTTTATAAACATGATACCGAACCTGTCCAAGCCTTCTCGGAGCAGACAGCATACCTGATGACCGATATGCTGCGGACCGTTATTACAGAAGGAACGGCAGATAAAGTACGTGAAAATTACAAATATTCCAAGAGTGTTCCAATCGTAGGTAAAACGGGTTCCACTCAAAACTACGCAGATGTCTGGTTTGAAGGTTATACACCAGATGTCACACTTGGCGTGTGGGTTGGATACAAACAGCCGGTGAATACGCTGGAAAGTAAATCACAGAGAAAACGTGCGCAGCAACTGTGGTCGAAAATCCTGAACGAAGTGATCGATACGCAAAAAGATCTGTTCGTTACAGATTCGTTCAAAAAACCATCTGGCATCGAAACGCGCACGGTGTCGGCATACAGTGGCAAGTTGCCAACATCCATGACTGACAAGTTTGTTACGGATATTTTCAACAGCAAGTTTGTTCCGAAGGATAGCGATGACGGTGTCGCCAAAGCCAGGTACATTACTTACAATGGTGTAAACTATATTCCGCGTGACGGAACACCTTCGGACATGTTGAAGGAAAAAACAGTAATCAAGCGTAAAAAGCCAATCTCGGATCTCATCAAGGAATTGCAAAATGCATTCTCACGTATGAGTCGACATGAGTCACTTGCTTATTACCTTCCTGAAGATGCTGATGCAGACATGCCAACACAGATTGATCCAAGGACAGATAACGGCAAATCTCCTGATGCACCAAGCAACGTACGCATCTCAACCTCAGGTGACAGAGCTGTAATTACATTTAATGCGACACCTGAAAATGATGTCGTTGGTTATCGTCTGTACCGTTCTGTAAACGGTGGAGGATTCCAGAACCAGGGTCAAGTTGTCCTGACTGGTGAATCCAGATCATTCTCTGCATATGCAGCGCAAGGTGGCAACTTCGCCTTCTATGTAACCGCAGTGGATGTTGCCGGCAGAGAGTCTGCTCCTAGCGCTACAGTAAATAGTGCTGGTGTAGCTCCTCCTGTGGAAGAAGAGATTAATGAGCCGATTGAAGTTCCAGGTACAGTCATTACGCCGGGAGAAACGCAGACCGATAATACAACAACGACAGCCCCAGGCACACCTGGTCAAGTCAGCGTATCTGCCCTCTCTCAAGGACTGCGTATTCAATGGGCGTCAACTCCAAACGCAGATAGTTATGCTGTATATTACAGTGAAACAGGCTCAGCTCCTTACACCAAAATTGGAACAACAGCGGGAAATACCATGGATTATGGAGTACCCGCATCTACCAGTGGATGGTTCAAGGTATCTGCCAGTAACAGTGCGGGTGAATCCGAACCTTCTGCAGCCATACATTTTCAACCCTGATTCAGGCATAGCGATCCAAAACAAGCCGCATTCTCAGACCGTATCTGAGGGTGCGGCTTTTTATTTGCATGTGCAGCAGGCAACAGCTAAAAAAGCCTGCTTCATGCCATTGGCATAAAGCAGGCTTTTACAATCCATTTTAATGGGTAGAGTCACTGTATTTGGAATCGCAGAATATTAACTTCTTCCCCACTACTCAATGTATCGGCATTGATACCGACACATTGATGATCCTAGCACTGTCGCGTTAGTCTTCAATGGTGGATAGATCTCCTGTTGGCAGATCAAGCTCCCAGGCTTTCAGGACACGGCGCATGATCTTGCCGGAACGTGTCTTAGGCAGTTTATCTTTGAACTCAATCTCACGCGGAGCAGCGTGGGCAGACAGGCCCTCTTTGACAAAACGATAGATCTCTTCTTTCAGCTCCGGTGTCGCCTCATATCCTTCACGAAGCGCTACAAAGGCCTTGATGATCTCCCCACGTGTCACATCCGGCTTACCGATTACACCCGCCTCTGCTACCGCAGGATGCTCCACGAGCTTGCTCTCCACCTCAAAGGGTCCGATACGCTCGCCTGACGAATTAATCACATCATCAATACGTCCCTGGAACCAGAAATATCCTTCTTCATCCATATAAGCGGAGTCACCGGATACATACCAGCCCGTAAGCCTGAAATACTCCTCGTATTTCACAGGGTTATTCCAGATCTTCGCCATCATGGATGGCCAAGGTGCCCGTATGGCCAGATTACCCATACTGTATGGCGGCAATTCCTGCCCGCGATCATCAATAATGGCTGCTTCGATTCCAGGCAACGGACGTCCCATGGAGCCAGGCTTGATCGGCATTCCGGGATAGTTACAGATCAGCTGAGCGCCTGTTTCCGTCATCCACCATGTATCATGAATTCGTTGACCATAAGCTTTCCATCCCCAACGAACAACCTCCGGATTGAGCGGTTCACCGACAGACATGACATGACGCAGACTGCTCAGATCAAACTGGGCGATGGTCTCTTCTCCCGCTCCCATCAGCATACGAAAGGCCGTTGGTGCACTGTACCAGATCGTGACTTTGTTTTTCTGGATGGTGCTGTACCAATCTTGAGGACTGAACCGGCCACCCCGTATCACATTGGTCACTCCGTTGAGCCATGGAGCAAAGATACCGTAAGAGGTGCCTGTCACCCAACCAGGGTCAGCAGTGCACCAGTATACATCATCCTCGCGTAAATCCAAGACAACCTTACCTGTATAATAGTGCTGAATCATGGCATTTTGAACATGATACACCCCTTTGGGTTTACCCGTAGAGCCTGAGGTATAATGAATAAGCAAACCATCCTCACGATTCAGCCACTCTACTTCCATCTCATCCGAAGCGGCAGACATCTCTGCATCAAAATCGATGAGTCCTTCTTCAGTCTGCACGCCCCCACCCACGATAAATATATGTTTGAGTTCGGGCAATTCGGAACGTTTGATGCGTTTCAGTAATTCCGGAGTGGTGACGAGTGCTACTGCTCCGCTATCCTCCAGCCGATCCTTCACAGCCGTTTCCATAAAAGCTTCGAACAAAGGGCCCGCGATAGCTCCAGCTTTCAATATGCCCAGAAGACTAAAATACAGCTCAGGACTTCGAGGCATAAAAATAAACACTCGTTCCCCTTTGGCTATGCCATATTTGCGGAGAACGTTCCCGAACCGACTCGACTGTTCACTCAGATCAGCAAAAGTATAGGCCTCTTCGCGTGAAGCATCGCTATACAATAAAGCGGTTTTCCCGCCCCTTCCTTCCAGTACATGACGATCAATCGCTTCATGCGCCATGTTTACTTTTCCGCTGGCGTGCCACGTAAAGTGCTTTTCCACCGATTCCCAATCGAACCGGCTTCTCGCCTCCGTGTAATCGCCCAGATTAGATTCAGACACAACCGTTTGCAGCATCTCACCATGTGCTTGACTCATGCTTGCCAGCCTCCTTCAACTCGACATTTCGATTCCCGTTAGGGGTCAATTCTCATTGCCTTTGTGTTGACTGAACTTCCAGTTAGCGCTTACATTAGTAGAGAGAACTTCTCATCATGTACTTGCTCGGCCAAACAGATGTTAACTATACTGTATTGAATTGTGAACATTTTTTGTCTACGCAATTATAGCAAATTTTTTCAATTGTCGTCTATGGCTTTTCAATTTTAGGGGGAGAGAGGAGCATGAACCATGGAACATATCAAAGAACATCATATGCGTTCCATCTTCAAGTCCGGCCACCGAATTACGATTGAAGGCCCCGTGCAGGCCGATGAGATAACCCGTCTAGCCTTCCATCCGGATCTGGATGCCTTTCGGCGCCCAACGGAGCAGCAGGAAGCTCTCGCAGAGATCGCAGCATTGCCTGAAGGACGAATTATCATTGCACACGAAAATGAAACGATTATCGGCTATGTAACCTTTCACTATGCAGATGATTGTGAACGCTGGTCCGAGGGCAATATGACTGATCTGATTGAGCTTGGGGCAATCGAGGTTGCGGACGACTATCGTTCGCTTGGCATTGGACGTGAAATGTTGCTTACGGCTCTAGAAGATAAACATATGGAGAACTACATTATTTTCACCACAGAATATTATTGGCATTGGGATCTGAAGGGCAGCGGACTAAACGTATGGGATTATCGCAAAATGATGGAGAGGCTGATGCAGACAATCGACATGACCTGGTATGCAACAGACGACCCCGAAATCTGTTCACATCCTGCAAACTGTTTGATGGTACGAATCGGAAGTCAGGTGCCCATAACATCGGAAGAACAGTTCGATCGTGTGCGCTTCCGCCATCGGTTCATGTATTAATTCAATGACTTGTTCGAAAACGATATACATAACAAAAACCGCCTCCAGCAGCGTTGCTCCATACTTCATGGAACAGCTAATCGAAAGGCGGTTTTTCAAGTTACTGCCATTACATATTTTCTAACATATGCTCCACAATGCGATGTGAACGCTGAGAAGATTCCACGGTAAATTCAGCAAAGTTAACATGCGCCGAACCATCCGCTTTATCTGACATCCCACGCAGGACAACAAATGGTACTCGATTCATGTAACAGACCTGAGCAACTGCTGCCCCTTCCATCTCGGCACATGCACCGTCCATTTCGGTATATAACATGTTAACCGTATCTTTATTCGCAATAAATTGGTCTCCAGATAACACTTTACCGATCAGGTAATGGGCTCCCTGCGCTTTACACGCTTCTTCAGCCAGTGTAATAAGCGAAGCCTCGGCAGGAAATGCAGATGTCTCCTGGTAAGGAATAACCCCGCGTGCGAACCCCAGTGGCGTTACATCCATGTCGTGCTGAACACATACAGACGATATAACCATATCTCCGATGTTCAGCTCCGGGTTAACTGCACCCGCAACACCTGTGAAGATAATCCGATTAACCTGAAAACGATCAATCAAGATCTGCGTCGTAACCGCTGCATTTACTTTACCTACGCCGGATTTGCACACGACAATTTGCTTGCCCAGCCACTCGCCTGCAACGTATGTAATCCCGGTTTGTTTGACCGTCTCAAGCTGCTTCATACCTGCCAGCAAAAGCTCGACTTCTTCATCCATCGCTCCGATAATCCCAATCGTTTCACGCATCTTCCGATACCTCCTGTTTTCACTTTTAACCTCATTCAGCACAAAAGCTCCGTCTCCGGAGCTTTCGCATATCCACTATGTAGAGAGAATGACTTCTCCCTTACTGTATATAATCCCAATTAAACTACATCTGCGTGACTTACAGACAGACGAAGAATCGTTTCATGCGGCAAAATAACCCGTGGGTTCTCCACATTTTCTTTCTTCATCAACTTGGTCAGCAAACGCATAGCTACTGCGCCAAGGTCGTACATTGGCTGAGCCACTGTTGTCAACTGAGGACGCACCATGGAAGCCATACGGATGTTATCCACACTAATAATGGAGAAGTCATCCGGTACTTTCAGACCGTCATCCTGAATGCTGTGAATGGCACCAATGGCCATTTCATCTGTAGCAGCAAAGATAGCTGATGGTTTTTTCTTGAGTCCAAGGAAATATTTCATTGCTTCCACACCGGATTCATATCGATAGTTACCGATTCGAACAAGATCCTCCTGGTATTCAATCCCCGCTGCTTCCAGTGCTTTTTTGTATCCTTGGAAACGGGCATATCCATTCGCCGGATCTTGCAGTGTTCCACTGATCATCGCAATTTCCTTGTGTCCATGACGAATCAAGGTGTTTACGGCGTCAAACGCAGCCGCCTCATGGTCAATATCCACAGAAGGGAATGAGCCCTTCTCATCACTCGTTGCACAAAGTACGATCGGCACAGCCGCAGATTGGAACGCCTGAATGTGTTCATCCGTTACTGTTCCGCCCATGAAGAGCAGTCCGTCTACTTGTTTTTCGAGCAAGGTGTTAATAACTCGAATTTCTTTTTCTTTCTTCTTAT
The DNA here is from genome assembly GCF_000316035.1 of Paenibacillus sp. PAMC 26794. GTDB lineage: Bacteria > Bacillota > Bacilli > Paenibacillales > Paenibacillaceae > Paenibacillus. The sequence goes on along the minus strand of NZ_ANHX01000004.1, from coordinate 349,951 downwards.
CTGCATTACACAAAATAATATTGTAGTGATACATATTCGCAATATCTTCAATTCCGCGGGCAATCTCCGCGAAGGTTGAATTCGAAATATCTGGAATAACGACCCCGACCGTGGTTGTCTTCTTGCTTGCCAGACCTCTGGCTACCGCATTCGGACGATATCCCAACCGTTCGATGGCTTCATATACTTTTTTCCGCGTTTGCGGTTTGACATTAGGGTTATTATTAACTACCCGTGATACCGTTGCCATAGACACTCCAGCTTCACGTGCCACATCATAAATGGTTACCGTCACAGTACTTCTCTCCATTACCAGTAAATTTTCATACCATTTTCATTAAGATTTATATTACGACAAATTTTTGCATTAATCAATTAAAATAGGCTTTAGGACTCACTCAAAACATTCGTAAGTGTGGCGCTAGTAATATCTGAATGGGAAGTATGCCATACAGGAATTCCCTTTTTGATCAGGATTGCCTGTGGAGATTCGTGCTTAACACCCAGCTTGTCTGCTGCTTCATTCGATACCGGGCGATCTTCCACAACATAGATAATGCCATATTTCACTTGTTCATTGGCATTGTTAAGCAAATAATCGTTCATCTCCTGATAAGCGTTCGAGCTGATCGGACAGCGCGTGCTGTGCTTAAACAGGAGCATGGGTTGATCCTTGGTAGCCTCCACTGCGGAGTTTAGCTGTTCAATACTTGTCATTTTAGTCATGTCAGCCATTAGATATACATCCCCCTTTACCAAGAATACCGCTATGTTGAGCGTTTTCACTCTTCGATATCTTAACAAAAAGTGCGCGAAAAAGCCAATTTTCATGAAAACAAGCATTTTACACGTCAAAATTAGACAGCATTTGAGAAGTACTCCTGCCACACAAATCCGGATAATTGACTTAATCTACGCTCCGTGGTCTCAATCCACGCTGCATCACCAGACTTCGTTGCGTAACCCATAATGTCAAGCAGCAGATTGATACGCTCCTCCACTGCTTGCTGCATTCGATATTCCATCTCCCGATCGGTCGCATCCGGCCAGGCCAGCAGTAGCTCATGAAACAGGTCTGCCAATTCATTACGTTCACCAAAAGATACGTCTTGCTTCACGGGCTGTTCACCCAATGTGTTTATGCATTCTGTTAAGTCCGGCTTGACCGGCGGAAGCACTTCGTATGATACACAGTCTGTACACGCAAATACGGGTACGTTTCGAATCTCCACTTTTTTGGCGTATACCACTGTTCTTAATTCCAACTCCATTACATGTCCACATCTGCACGACTTGCGCACCACCATCACCTCATTCGTTCTATACTCTATATAAGTACCATTCGACCTATTTCGGCTCAAATCCTGCTATAAACGAAAGGTTGCACAAATTACCACTCCCTCCAGATGAAGGTTGTCGAATGCAGGCAGTCACTGACTTGTAATCGCTTCCTCCAAACTGAATATGCACTTCCATGAAGTCCCTTGGAGAATCTGTTACAATTAAAGACGCAACATCCCTAATCACCGCAAAAAGGAGAGATGGACATGAGATTAACTGGTAAAAAAGTCATCGCTCTGGTCGATGAAGAATTCGAGGATTTAGAATTGTGGTACCCTGTACATCGGGTTCGTGAAGAAGGTGCAGAAGTGCATCTTGCTGGAGAGAAAAAAGGAAAAACCTATATTGGCAAATACGGTGTGCCTGCTGAAGCCGAATACAGTTTCGATGAACTCGACAGTGCAGATTACGATGGCATTCTCGTGCCAGGCGGCTGGGCGCCAGACAAGCTGCGTCGTTATCCCAAAGTACTGGAGCTTGTGAAGGAAATGAATGCAGACCGGAAACCGATTGGACAGATCTGTCATGCGGGCTGGGTGCTGATTTCTGCCAAAATTCTGGACGGGGTTACAGTAACCTCTACACCAGGCATTCGGGATGACATGGAAAATGCAGGTGCTATCTGGAAAGATGAAGCGGTTGTTGTTGATGGACATATCATCTCAGCACGTCGTCCGCCTGACCTTCCACCTTATGGCAAGGCATTCTGTGATGCACTCGCTGACAAGTAAAAACAACCCCATTGTGCTCTCATGCACAGTGGGGTTGTTTTATATAACAAGTTTTTCTTAAATAATTATCACAAATGTAAATATATTAACTTAAAGGTATTTATATCCAGTTTCCCTAATCACGATGCGTTCGAACCACTTTGTTCATCCGGACTTCCCGTAGAGTCATTAAAGACTTGCAGTCGCTCCTCAATATCTCCGCTGGTCCGAAGGGTGAAGCACTTTCGCGCTTCTTCTTTGGCGGCCGATGCTGTTGTGTTCAGTACTCTGTGCTTCACACGTAACAAGGATTGTGGAGACATACTCAAGTGGCGAATGCCAAGCTCCAACCAAAGCGGAATGGCACGCTCGTCCCCTGCCATCTCTCCGCACACACTGACATCAATTCCAGCCGTATGAGCCGCATCTGCGGTCGCACGAAGCATCCGCAGAACAGCCGGATGATAGGGGTGATACATATGAGCAATCTGCTCATTCATTCGATCTACTGCCAGTACATATTGAACCAGGTCGTTCGTACCAATACTGAAGAAATCAGCTTCCTCTGCGAGCAGATCAGCAATCATCACCGCTGCAGGAACTTCAATCATAATTCCCACCTGAATGTGAGGGTCGTATGATAATCCCCGCTCGTCCAGATCGGACATCGCCTCACGAAGAATCTCATTGGCCTGCTGAAGTTCTTCCACCGAAGAGATCATCGGGTACATGATTTTGACATTTCCGGCAGCGCTGGCACGCAGAATGGCTGTAAGCTGTGTTTTGAACAGATCCTTGCGGTCGAGACTAATCCGAATAGCACGATACCCCAGAAACGGATTGTCTTCCTCCGGCAGTTCAAAGTAATCGAGTTGCTTGTCACCACCGATATCCAGTGTACGAATAACAACGGATTGTCCTACTGTTTTCTCTGCCACAAGACGGTACACCTCATACTGTTCTTGCTCACCCGGGAACGTAGCCCTGTCCATATACAAAAACTCTGTTCGGAACAAGCCCACACCTTTGGCTCCTTGTTTCAAAGCAAGGTCCAATTCCTTCACCGAACTGATATTGGAAGCCAAGTGCAAAACGGCCCCATCTTTGGTTACAGCATCCACGGTAGCAAGGACTTGAAGTTGTTCCTTTTTCTTCAGCTGCTTGCTGCGAAGCATCGTATACCGTTCAATCGTCTTGCGATCCGGGTCCGTAAATACCAAGCCGTTGTCACCATCCACCACAAGCATATCCCCTGTCTCTACCGGCATGCCAAGACTCGCTTCCAGACCGGAAACGAGAGGAATGCCAAGGGCACGAGCCATAATCGCAGAATGTGATGTTTTCCCGCCGATCAAGGTTACAATGCCTAGCACATGGGTGGGATTCAGATGCGCCAGTTGAGATGGCGACAGTTCTTTGGCAACGAGTACATACGGCTGGGTATCCGAAGGAAGTGTAATCTCCGGTGCACCAAGCAAATGCTTGAGCAGACGGTTACCCACATCCTTGATGTCAATGGCCCGCTCCTTCATATACTCGTCTTCCAGCAAGTCAAACATTGTGACAAAGTGATCAATGGCTTCTTTGACCGCCACTTCTGCTGCCTTATATTGACGCTCGATAATGCCGCGAATCTCGTTCATGAATACCGGATCTTCCAGGATTGCCAGATGTGCATCAAAGATACTGGACTCCTCTGGACCAACGACTTCCTTGAACTCATTTTTGATATATTCGATCTCATCCTTTGATGTCCGTATGCCCTCATACAGCCGTTCGAACTCTTGGGCGAGATCCACCGAATCCATCTTCTGATCCGGCAGATCCCATTCCCAACTGGGCAGGACAAATGCTTTGCCGATGGCTATGCCTGCAGCTGCGTTGATGCCTTGTATCTTCATTCTACCCCTCCAACGTTCCTGTCATAGAGCACCACGGACATAACGGATGCCTGACCTTTCTTAACTTGCTTAAATGGAGCAAAACTCCATGATTTTATACGATCCGGATTCGTAATTACCATGGGTGTTGTCAGTGACGCCGCTTGATCGCGAAGTACTGCCAGATCAAACTTGATCAACAACTGCCCTGGCTCCACCGTATCGCCCTCCTGAACAAAAGCTTCAAAATGGCCTTTCAACTGAGAGGTATCGATGCCGATATGCAGTAACACCTCAAGCCCTTCACGGGTAGAAATACCCAAGGCATGCATGGTCGGGTACATGTGCATAATCGTTCCGTACACGGGTGAGACCAGCTCTCCCTTTTCCGGTACAAAGGCTACACCATCACCGACAAGCTTGGCTGCAAAGATCTGATCTGGCACCTCTTCAATCGGGAGCATTTTGCCCTGAACGGGGGCACAGAACAGAACCTGTTGCAGGTCTCTTTCCAGCAGCTTCGCGATTTCTTCCCGAATCAATTCCGAGTAGGTCCCGAATACCACCTGTACGTTACCGCCACCCAGCTTGATTAGTCCAGCGGACCCCATACTCTTCATGGCACCCGTGTCAATCAGGCGGTCATCATGCACAGTCAGGCGAAGGCGTGTAATACACGCTTCAACCTGTACAATGTTACTCTTCCCACCCAATGCTTCGAGAATTAAAGGTGCCTGATAAGGAATGTTACCTACCCAATCTTCCAGCATGGAGCCCTCTTCACGTCCTGGTGTTGGAATCTTGAACGTACGAATCGCCCATCGGAACAGGAAGTAGTAAACCAGCCCATATAGTATGCCAATCGGAATGAGCTTCCAAGCATTCTCCGATAGATGGAAATTGAGTATGTAATCAATAATACCTGCGGAGTAAGAAAATCCATGCCGGATATCGAGCCAGTAACTAATCCACATGGCAACGCCGGACATCACTGCATGCACGATGAACAGATAAGGTGCCGCGAACAAAAAAGCAAACTCAATCTGTTCCGATACCCCGGTTAGAAAACAAACGAGTGCCGATGTCAGAAAAGTTTTCTTGATTTTCGGTTTCAGATCTTCCCTGGCTTCCTGAATAATAGCAAAGGCTATTGCCGGAATGGCAAACATCATGATGGGAAACAAACCCGCCATAAAGAATCCTGCTGTTGGATCACCTGCAAAAAATCGGGGCAAATCCCCTTGCACAATGTTACCATCAGGCGTTTCAAACGTCCCTAACTGGAACCAAAACACATTATTAAGCAGGTGATGAAGCCCGAAAGCGACCAGCACCCTGTATAACACCCCGTAAATGAACAGTCCAAAACCCCCGAGACTGTATTCCCAAGTAGCAATGCCGTTCAATCCATGCTGTAGGATCGGAGCGAGCCATAACATAAAACAGGAGAACAATGCCGAACAGAGTCCGACGATGAGCAAAACAAACCTTGAACCTCCAAAAAATTGTAAAATTTCAGGCAGTTTAATGCTTTTAAACCGATTATGCATCCCACCGGCAAGCGCGCCGAGTATGATTCCGATTAAGGAAGCGGGCTGAACGGTGCCATCCCCGAAGTTCCGAGTCACCTGATCATATATCACGATACCAGCCAGAGCAGCAAGTCCCGCTTGTCCGGCCTGGTTGGAGAGTCCCAGTGCTACACCGACAGCGAACAAATACGGTAAGAAATAAAAAATACCGTGTCCGGCCACAGTAGACACTTCACCGACAATACCCAATCCCCAGGCGTCCCAAGGCAGACTGCCAACACTGAGCAAAATTGCGGCGGCGGGCAGGACCATTGTAGGCAGCATTACCGCTCGTCCGAGCTGCTGCAAGGATCCGAGCCAATTCATGGCGACCTCTCCTTTCTATCCTAGATGGTAAGCTTTACGCAACGTTTTGTCAAAGCAAAACAGTAACCAATTGGTCATTAATAACGGCAAAAATAGAACAGAAAAAATCCCGTCAACTTCAAGTTAACGGGATTCATCCTATGTTCATTCAATTGGGACAGATCAGGAGATCATCCGATCACAGGTGAACGAGCCTCTCAGCCGCGTCCAGCGCCGCGCAGAACGATGGAATCCTCTACCTTGATACAACGATTCGTTACCGCTGTCATGCCGTTCTCTGCAGCAATCTGGACCGCTTCATCACTATGGATGCCAAGCTGCAGCCACAGCACATTTGCTTTGATGGCAGCGGCGTCACGAGCGACATCCGCGCAAAACTCTTCGCGACGAAACACATTGACAATGTCTACCGGCTCTGGAATATCCGCGAGTGTGGCATATACCGTCTCGCCAAGGATTTCACCTTGCACCTGTGGATTAACCGGGATGATGCGATAACCTCTGCTCTGCATGGCTTCTGCCACCATATAGGAAGTGCGATCCGATTTGTCTGATAAGCCGACGACTGCGATGTTGCCTGCCTTGCGCAAAAGTTGTCCAATTTCTTCACGAGTAGGGTTGTTAAATTCCATGTTCAAGCACCATCCTTTTCTGATTAAAGTGCGTGTTCAAAAGACAGGTTTTCAGTTATTTACTCTTTTACCCATTGAACCGAGGCGCCAAGCGCCTGCAAATGATCGAAATATTGCGGATAAGACTTGGCTACATGGTGTGCATCCCGAATACGAAGCGGCTCCTTGGAACGCAGACCAACGACAGTGAGCGCCATAATTACGCGATGATCGTAGTGAGCGTTAATCTCAACGCCGCCCTCAACGCCTTCTGGACGTCCATGTACGATAATCTCAGCTTGACGCTCTTCAACGTTCGCTCCTGCCTTCCGCAGTTCGTTCAAGTAATCGGTGATTCGGTCACATTCCTTGTAACGCAGGTTCTCTACATTATAGAACCGTGACGTGCCTTCCGCAAACACTGCTGCGGCTACCATAGCCAAAACGGCGTCCGTCGCGGCATCCCCGTCGAATTCGATCGCTTTCAATCTGCCATTACCTTGAACGTGTACGACATCGTTCTCATGTGTCAATGGCACTTCCATCATGCGCAGCACGTCAACGATGGCACGTTCACCCTGTTTGCTCTGCTCCATCAGGCGCAGAATTTTCACATCAGACTGTGTAACCGCTGCTGCGGCAAGAACGGCTGCCGAGCCGGGGTAGTCCCCTTGAACCGTGTAGGTCGTCGGCTGGTAAGCCTGTCCACCTGGTACACGGAAGGACATGTAATCATCACTTGCATGGATAACGATGCCTGCCTGCTCCAGCACTTCCAGCGTCTGTCCGATAACGACCTTGGACTTCAGGTCATTCAGCACTTCGATGGTGCTGTCTTCTGCAAGCAACGGAGTTACAAACAACAATGCACTCAGATATTGGGAGCTGACGGAGCCGGATACACGAATGTGTCCACCCTTGGCATTGCCACCCTTGATTGTAATCGGCAAGCGTCCTTGTTCGTGCTGTACATCTACACCCAATTGACCAAGCGCATCGATCAGATCATCATGGGGGCGTTTGCCCAGTGAATCCGGGTACGTATTCACAAATGTAACTTCAGGGCAGAGCGCTGTAACGCCCATCAGGAAACGAAGTACAGCACCCGCATTCCCAACATTCAATTCACGCACATCACGGGGATGACTGCCAAAGCCCTGGATCACAATCTTGCTGTCGTCTTCTTCAAGCACTGCCCCCAGATCGCGAATACATCTGCGCATGGCGTCACTGTCTTCACTGTGTGCCGGGAAATGAATGGTACTTGTGCCTTCTGCCAGCGCAGCAGCCAGCAAATAGCGAGTCGTGTAGTTTTTGGAGGACAGAGCCCCGATTTCCCCGTTCAGCGTGGGGGTTGGTTTAACAATAACGTCCATGGATGAAATTCTCCTTCATTGATTATATTGTGGCCAAATTGACATTCCGTGCATCGCTTGGGTATCATTATAGCGTTAAGTCCATACAGAAAAGAGGACCTGAATATGACACAAATAGCTGAAATTGAAACGTCTGAGCTGCGCCGCCGTTTACAGGCGGGAGAGAAGCTGCAGATGATAGACGTCCGCGAGGACGATGAAGTCGCGCAAGGCATGATCGAAGGAGCCAAGCATATTCCGCTTGGACAGATTCCGGACCGACTGTCTGAGATTGAGAAATCAGGCGAGATCGTGATCATCTGTCGTAGCGGTTACCGCAGTGAGCGTGCCTGTGAATATCTGCAGCAACTGGGATATGAAGGCTGTACAAACATGGTCGGCGGTATGCTTCAGTGGCAACAAGAAGACTAGAGAAACCCGGAGAGAAGCGAAGTCATTTGTAACCTTGTGACTTCTGCTCTGCTCCACTCCTAGAAACGGGCCTATATGGCCCGTTTTGTTCTATCTGCCACCAACTATCAACCAACAAACTTCGATGATCACAAGCTTAGACGCGGTAATGCACTAAAATTAAACGAGTCACTTCAGCAGCGGATAACTCGGTTGTATCCACCGTATAATGCGCGAACCGATATGCGTCTTTCCGTTCTTCCATAATCGTCTTGATGCGTTCCTCTGCATTGCCTGCAAGAAGCGGACGATTGTCGCAGGCGCTAACACGTTCTACAATCACTGCCGGATCAGCAGTCAAGGCAACAACCCAGCCATTATTCGACATCACGTCACAATTATCCGAACGCAGCACCACGCCACCTCCGGTCGCTATGACCTGTGACTTTTTCTCCAATACCGAGCACAACATGCGGCTCTCGGCATCACGGAAATACGTCTCTCCCTTGCCAGTGAACAGTTCGGGAATCGTACAGCCTTCCTCTTTTTCCACCGCGGCGTCCACATCAATCAATCGGTAACCAAGCTCGCGTGCAAGCATGTCAGCGACGGTTGATTTGCCGGTTCCCATCATGCCGATGAGAATAATATTGTTAGACTTGCTCAAGGTGTACACTCCTTTAATTCAAGCAATTCGTGAGCACTTTTGTCCTATCATAACACAGCCCTGCGGACTGGGAAAGAACAAAAAGAGGCCTGGCGTTAACCGGCAATAACCGGAACACCAAACCTCTTAATGAGCCTTTTAACAGGCCAAAGCTACCACTTAAAGGCGCTTTAGCCAAATCTCATTGACTCGTATATGCGGTGGTACTATTCCATCCAGTTGTGGTGGAAGCTGCCTTCTTTGTCCACACGTTTGAATGTGTGAGCACCGAAGTAGTCACGCTGTGCTTGCAGCAAGTTGGCTGGCAAACGCTCCGTACGGTAGCTGTCGTAATAAGACAATGCGCTGGAGAATCCAGGTACTGGAACACCTTGTTTTACAGCAGCTGCTACAACTTCACGCCATGCGCCTTGATAAGACTCAACAATGTTTTGGAAGTACGGATCCAAGAGCAGGTTTTTCAGTGCTGCGTCTTTATCATAAGCTTCCTTGATATTTTGCAGGAACTGCGAACGGATGATACATCCGCCGCGGAAGATCATGGCAATGTTGCCGTATTTCAGATCCCAGCCATACTCATCGGAAGCTGCACGCATTTGTGCAAATCCTTGTGCATAGGATACGATTTTACTTGCAAAGAGGGCTTTACGCACGTTCTCAATGAACGCTTTTTTGTCGCCAGAAAATGCTTCAGTCGCTGGTCCATTCAGGATTTTGCTAGCTGCCACACGCTCGTCTTTCATGGCAGAGAGGAAACGGGAGAATACGGATTCCGTAATCATGGACAATGGTACGCCGAGATCCAGCGCGCTTTGGCTTGTCCATTTACCTGTTCCTTTTTGTCCAGCAGCATCCAGAATGACGTCAACCATTGGTTTTCCTGTTTCTGGATCGTATTTGGAGAAGATATCTGCTGTGATTTCGATCAGGTAGCTATCCAGCTCTCCTTGATTCCATTCTGTAAAGATCGCATGCAACTCTTCAACGGAAACGTTCAATACGGATTTGAGCAAGTGGTACGCTTCACCAATCAACTGCATATCTCCGTACTCGATACCGTTATGCACCATTTTCACATAGTGTCCGGCACCATCAGGTCCAATATATGTACAACATGGATCGTCACCGACTTTGGCCGAAATCGCCGTCAGGATCGGTTCAACCAGTTTATAAGCACTTTCCTGTCCACCTGGCATGATGGAAGGGCCTTTCAGTGCGCCTTCTTCACCACCGGATACACCTGTACCGATGAAACGAATGCCTTTGTCTTCCAACTCTTTGCTGCGACGTTGCGTGTCAGGGAAGTATGCGTTCCCTCCATCAATGATGATGTCGCCCTCATCCAGGTGAGGAAGCAGTTGTTCAATGGTAGCGTCGGTCGCTTTGCCGGCTTGTACCATGATCAAAATTTTACGCGGGGATTCCAGGGATGCTACGAACTCTTCAATGGAGAATGAGCCTGTCAGGTTTTTACCTTCAGCTTCTTTCAGTAGATCATTGGTTTTCTCCGGGGAACGGTTATATACCGATACTGAGAAACCTCTGCTTTCAATGTTAAGGGCCAAATTTTTGCCCATGACAGCCAGGCCAATTACGCCGATTTGTTGTTTTGTCATCTGGTCCTCCATCCTTTGCTCCAATTAATTTTATTGAAATAAATTCTCAACAATACTCCCATTTTAACGGTTTTATGTATAGAAGTGAACCCCGTGGCACAGCTACGCAACGAGAAAACACCCCAATCTGCTGAGGTGTTCATCGTATTTTCATAAATACGGCCTTATCTTGTCATCCTTCCAACATTAACAGATGTCCAGACAACTGTTTTAAGACTTGACGGCAAGCATTTGCTTTTTCGATATTATCCATCTGCATTGCCGTGTAGAGGCGCTCCAGTTCATCGTCCACTTCCATGCGTAGCAACACGAGCCTTTCCTCGCCTTCACGCGAGAGGAACATTTCTTCCATCTCTTCCGCCGTCGGCGCAGGTTCCTTTTGAAAAATGACACGCTGTTTGAATCCGGAAACTTCCACGAGCCGAATCACTTCACCGAATAAAATGTTCTCCACGGTCATCTGCTGATCCTTGAACCGCTTCACAACCGCATGCCCGCGTGTATCTCCAATCAGTTTCTCCAGCCACTCTGCAAGCTTGGCGTCCTTGATAATATAATCCCCAGTCATCTTGTAGTTCCCCGTGCGTGTCTGTTGAAAACGGAGCTTTACCAGCTTGCGGCCGGTCCGGACTGACAGGATAAAAAAGGTTTCGTCCTCGCTCCAATATAGTGAATACCCCTCACGAATAAGGTCTCTGATCAAATTTTGGATATGCCGACGGTTGAACCGCAGCTCCAGATTGCAATATTCAACTTCATAACTCTTATTCACGGCACTCCCTCCATCTGTACCGGATTACTCCGGCCCTCGTCTTCAATCGCTTCTACTCAATCGGCTTACCCTATTTTATACTTCATTTTATGTAAGGGTACTTGGTTATTTGACTATTTTTCACCGAAAGGGCCCCAGGATTACAGCTTTCCGCAGACGCACAGGGGCAAGCCCCCGATTATCGTGATATAATGGACGCGAAAAAGGGAGTTCCACAACCTAGACGGTTGGTAGAACTCCCTTTTCTTTTGCTTATTTGGCCGGAGCGGTGCGAAACGGATTGCGGGATAACACAAAGTGCACAACGGCAAGTCCTGCCATGACGATGGCACTGCCGATGAATGGTGCCGGATGGCTCACGTGGTCCCACAGCAGTCCGGAAACAATAGGTCCTACAACCATGCCTGATCCCTGCAGTGTGAGGAAGAATCCCCAGATCGCTCCCCGCTCTCCTTTGGGAATCAGAGTGGCTACAAAAGCATTCCAGGCGGGCAAAATCATGGCATAACTGATTCCCACCAGCATGACAACACCAAACACCACCGGAATGGATGTTATGGAGGAAAACGCGAACAGACTCGCCGCCGCCATCAAAAAACCAACGTTCAGGAACGGCTTGGTGCCGAACCTGTCTACCATTTTACCAACAGGCAGCAAGGCAATGACCGTTATTCCACCACCTGCAATCAGCAACAAGCTGTATAGATTTGGTGAAATGTGCAGGTCTGTGCGTGTATATAGCGTGATTACCGGACTGAGCAGCCCGATGACAAACGACTGCATAAACAAGGCAGGATACACCAGTGGATTAACATTCAGCGTACTGCGAACCCGCTGCAGTGTGTCCTTAACACTCTTTTGCAGCCGGATGAACGGCGTGAGCAGATTCGGTTTGGCTGGATATTTCACATCTCTATTCTTCGCCGCTTGCTCGGCATGCTCTCCTTCAACAATGACACGTCCAGGAAGAATCATGGCCACCAGAATAACCAGAATGGCACAACCCATCAGCACAAGAAAAATGGTGCGATAATCATGATGCGTGCGCTCCAGCAGCCAGTTCATGCCTATAGGTCCAAGCCCCGTTCCGCCGAGAGCAGCCATCTCCAGCGCCCCCATTGCTGTACCATTCTTGTTCTGTGGGCCTGACATCGCCGTCACCCCTGTCATGGCGCAAGGCCAGAGCGGTGACGTACCAATGCCAAGAATCAGACAGGCCATGGCCAGTCCAACGGCACTTTTGAGAAAAAGGATCATAATAACAGCGATTAAGGTACAGATTAATGCTGTAACCATCGTTGCGCGGAATCCGATCCGTTCTGCTGCCCAGCCGGAAGGCGCCCGGAACAGATTATCTCCCAGATATTGAAGAGCAAATGCCACACCAATGACGCCTGCAGACAGACCCAGTATATTGTCCATATACACGGGCAAAACAGCTACCAACAGGGCTCCTTTGATAATTTCAACTAGAAAAAGTGTCAGCCACATCGCGATAAAAAATGGTGATCGCAAAATTTTGGCTGGTTTTGTATCGGTTTGCATTCTTTTTCCCCTTTCGGTGTTCATTTGCCTATTCCCTATCCTTAGTGTAACCGTGGGGAATGTGCCCAAATCTAGGCAATTTAAAAAATTGTCGATTTATACTGTTGCATTCGGTTCTTAATTTGCTATACTCATCTTTGTTTACCAATTTTATTAGGAAGGGTTGTGACAGCACTGATGAATCACCACCGTACGCCGCTGTTTACCGCTTTAAAAAATCATGCGGCACTCAATCCGGTACAGTTTCATATTCCGGGCCATAAAAAAGGATTGGGAGCGGATACCGAATTCCGTGAATTTATTGGCGATAATGCCTTCTCCATAGATTTGATTAACATCGCACCGTTGGATGATCTGCATCAGCCAACCGGTGTCATTCAGGAAGCACAGATTTTGGCAGCAGATGCCTTCGGAGCCGATTATACCTATTTTAGTGTACAAGGCACAAGCAGTGCCATTATGACCATGATTCTGTCTGTATGTTCACCGGGTGACAAAATTATTGTGCCCCGTAATGTGCATAAATCGGTTCTGTCCGCCATTATTTTCTCAGGCGCCAAACCCGTATTTGTTTCTCCTTCACAAGATGCCAATCTGGGCATTGACCATGGAGTGACTACACAGTCTATCCGTCGTGCACTTGAGCGTCATCCAGATGCCAAGGCATTGCTTGTAATTAACCCGACCTATTACGGCGTGGTTACAGATCTGAAAGAGATTGTTGAGTTGGCACACAGCTACCAAGTCCCTGTACTTGTTGATGAAGCACATGGTGTACTCATTCATTTCCATGAGGATCTGCCGTTGTCTGCGATGGCAGCAGGTGCCGATATGGCTGCAACCAGTGTTCACAAGCTTGGTGGCTCCATGACACAGAGTTCCGTACTCAACCTGAACACGAAGAATGGGTTCGTGAATCCACAGCGTGTACAGACGATCCTGAGTCTGCTCACTTCAACATCAACTTCATACATTTTGCTTGCTTCACTCGATACATCAAGACGTAACCTGGCACTCCACGGTCGTGAGATTGCACAGAAGGCGATTGAACTAGCTGAGTTTGCCAGACGTTCGATTAACGATATGGATGGCCTGTATTGCTTCGGTAGAGAGCTTCTGGGTACAGAAGCGACCTTCAACTATGATCCAACCAAAGTAACGATCCATGTTCGCCATCTGGGTATTACAGGGTATGAGACAGAGAACTGGCTGCGTGAACATTACAACATCGAGGTTGAACTTAGTGATATGTACAATATTCTGTGTCTCATTACGCCAGGAGATACGGATAACAGTGTGGATATCTTGCTGAACGCTTTGCAGGATCTCTCCCGTACCTATTATCAAGTGAACCCGGCCCATGAACTGGTAGTAAAAGTTCCGGATATTCCACAGTTGATGCTGACTCCACGTGATGCATTCTACGGTGATACCGAAGTGATTCCGTTTAAAGAATCCGCAGGACGTATTATCTCGGAATTCATCTATGTCTATCCGCCAGGAATTCCGATCCTGTTACCGGGTGAGGTTATCACCCAGGAAAACATCGACTACATCATCGATCATGTCGAAGTTGGATTGCCCGTCAAAGGACCCGAAGATCGCAGCGTAACCAACGTTAAAGTGATCGTGGAAGCCGATGCCATTTTCTAAAACAACCCCCTTGCGCTGTGCAGGGGATAAACTTAACGGACCAAGCCATACGCTTGGTCCGTTTTTATTTTATGGGACAAGCGAGTTTGCATTTTCCCGTCTATTTCGTCGTTCAAACCGGTGGTGTAAATGCTCGTATACCTCTTAATAAACAAACAAAAGGCCCCCTGAAATCAAGGAGCCTTCATGTTATGTTCCAAAAGAATGACTATTCTTGTGATGCAACGAGTTCGTTGTAAGCCGCTTCAACGCGGTTCCACTCTTCTTCGTCTTCAATATTGTAGAGCACCATTTCCTCGTCTTCTTCTTCCATACGCAGGATGATGCCGTCAGCTTCAGGATTGTTACGTTCCAGCAGGAGCGCATAAACATGCTTCTCCACGTCAAACGTCTCCACCAAAACCATCTCCACGTCTTGGCCGTTCTCGTCTGTTAATGTGAGAAGGACTTCTTCATGCTCGTGGTCGTGGTCGTGGTCGTGGTCTTGCCCGCATCCGCAGCCATCGCCGTGTTCATGTGTGTGATCGCTCATTGAAATACCTCGCTTTATAAATAGAAATTGTGTAACCTTGCATATCGTAACATGTTCAATGACCCAGGTCAATTTAACTCACAGGGTTATTTTCGCTTCAATCGTTCAGCGCTGTAATGATTTTCTCCGCTACCAGGACGTAGCTGCTGTTTGCATTTTCTTTAATATGAAAGCCAACCTGATACTTGCCGGCACGACTGAAATCGTACGTAAAATCATATGTGCGGAACCAGAAGTTATCCTTCTGGGTCGTAAGCTCCTGTGACTGGATATCCTTCACCTGACCGCTTGGATTGGTAATCGTTACTTTCACCGCAGCTACATCTGCTGTCAGACTGTCCACTTGTGAAAATACATTGAATTTCAGCTTACCTACGTTAACGTTGCCAAATACAGTGTCTCCCTTGAAGAGAAAAATATGTACATTCGGTTTGATCACCGTTACTCTCTTGTTACTGCTGTCCCATTTGACGACGCCTCCGGCTTCCCTTACAGGTACATAGGTCGTTCCATCAATGAGATAACCTCCATCAGCTGCTTCCTTGCCGTTAATGAAAACACGAATCTTCTCGTTCACCGAATCTGCAAACAATAAAGACCCGCCGAGCAAGGAGAATACCGTGACACAAAGCAATATTCGTTTCCATTTCATCCCGTCAATGTTCCCTCCCCTGCTGCTAGCTGTTGTACATTTATACTGCAGATTCATCCACAAAGTTGCGCTGTTTTTCATCATTTTTCATTTTTTATCCAGAATTTTTTCCACCCCTTGGAATGTACAAAAAGAGGCGATCCTCATTAAAGGATGCCCCTGATCTATAATTGTTATATATACGGGATTATACGAAGAGTTATGAAGTAGTATGGCGGGTCAGAATACAGGGAACGCCCTTGCCTGATGCCCCTTCAATTCTCATACGTGCAGCGTAATCCATGCCTCGCGTACACGGTGTCTTGCATCTCTCACATACATCCGAAGTGACCAACTTCATGGATACACGAATTTTGTCACTCTTTAACGCGGGAGCTTTCTTACCCTTTGCCTTTGCCATCCCGGATTCCCCATTTCCCCAAGTGCTTACTAATGTAATGCATCATATGGGGATTCGCCCGGTTGTGTGTCTATTTAAAAAACGTATTTAAATAATAAAAATATGACAAGGAGGATACCTCCGAGAATGAGCCAGTTGCTGATTTCATACCAAATGCTCTTGCCTCCGGAGAGATATTTCTGTTCATTCTCCTGATGACGCTGACGGTGGGTATCGGTCTCAGAGCCATGGGGTGGTTTGCTAAAATCCATCATAAGTACATTCCCCTTTCAGCAGTTTTATGTAAACTTAATACCATTATAACCAACAATTGAGTATGAAATTGATTTCTGCATAAAAAACCAAAAACCTCCGTTTTCTCGGAGGCTTCTTATCAACAACAAATAGTATTAATGATTACGCCAGTTCCACGTTAACATTCACATTCCCTTTAATTCCTTTGGAATATGGGCAGTAGTCATGGGCAAGTTTCACAAACTTCTGTGCTGTCTCCTCATCCAGACCAAGAATTTTAACTTCCAAATCTACTTGAAGCTTCACGCCGTTATCCTCAGAGTCCGTCACCAACATTACCGTTGCAGCTACAGTACTTCTTTCAATCTCAACTTTGTGTTTCTTCAATTGAAACTCCAGTGCGGAGTTAAAACAAGCACTATACCCTGCTGCAAATAACTGCTCCGGATTGGTAGCTGTCGTCACTTGTCCTCCGAGTTCTGGTGGTGCAGCAACATCCAACATAAACACGTTATCTGGGGATTGTACGATGCCTTGACGTCCGCCTGTATTGATGACTGTTGTTTCATATAATGTTTTCATTTGTGAAAACTCCTCTTCATCATTTAATTTTTTTTTATTGGTTATACAGAATTTCTTTTTTTGTTTTGCTAACAATTTGATTGTACACAATTTAATTGCGTTTGTAAACATTATTATTAAAATAAAAAAAAGAAGCTGCTTACCAGACGACTCCTCCGTCATTCCAATCAGTTACTCCAGATATCCACTTTCATCTGTGCACACTTGAAATACTTGGCCTCGGCCTTACTTGTAGTCAGTTTCAAAAGACATTGCAGTTCTCCATGTTGGAACAACCCACCGCTAAGGTCAGCAGCAACACCGCCATATTGATCATTCGCACCAAGCCATACGGACGGTCTCTCGAACCCAGCTGAGAACTGTAATCCGGTACAGAGCAACACAGTGAGATTCTTACGGTTCTGTGCTTCATCTCCTGCTACGCCATGTGTGGTGAAGAACACCATGTTTTGATTAAAATCCGTGTACGTTCCATCTGCTTTATAGGCACGGACCATGCCATACTTCTGATTTACGTTTTGAAAAAAGGTGATTCCGGCCTTGCTATCCTTCGATTTAATGCCAACCTGAACTGAGATCCCAATGTTTCCGTTTAATTGTAACGCTTCCAAAGTGATTGCAATTGCTGTTACTTTCGAGCTGTCAATCAGATGTTTCATTTTCAACTCTGCCGTGGCTCCTGCCGCTGTCGGTGTTGTAACGGTTATGGTCCCTCTGTCGGGCAAAGGCTCAAACGTAGGGGTGCCCACCACCTCCACCCAATCCGGTAACGTTCCGTAAAGAAAATCGGCCACAAGCTGTTTGTGGACCTTTCCAAAGGGCACGATCTGACCCGCTGCATCACGTATAACCATCTCTACACCCCCACCGAATAGGCTACACCGATATTATGATCGGTATTGTAATACACGTACACTACGCCGTCCATAACGGACACCATCAAGGATTGCATGTTAGTCGTTTCCCAATTCAATGCCGGAAAATATATATCTGTAGGTTTGTCCAGCAGTTGACGAAAGTCTGCGCTGATCTTGGCAATGGCAGGCCGAGCTACTGTCGTAACCCCACCGGAAGCATAAGCCGATAACATACCCAGCCACCACATGCTGCCTTTGTACATAAATACACCAGCATTGGGTCTCGAAATGTTTTCTCCCGCTGATAAAGTCGCATCATTACCACCCATTAATGGTCTTGGATCAGCTAACCAGCTACGTCCGTCATGAGAATACCAAATACATTTACGGCCAAAGTCACCGCCGCCCATCACCGAGAAACCAATCCATTTGCCGCCATTTCTAAAACACGAGAAGTATCCGGTATGACCATCACCTGGGAAACCGGGAGGTTTGTCCAAAATCAAACCCACTCTTGTCCAGTTAATCATGTCTACAGAGGTCGCAAGTGCCGTTGATTGATTGATCCCCAGTCCGTTTTGTTGATAATACATAAAGAACAATTGTTCTTCATCGTTCCAGATCACAAATGGCGTTTCCGTTGAATTCCCAACTACGGTATCCAGATACACCTGTCCATGTTTGGTCCATGGCCCTGTCGGGCTGTTAGAATACGCAAGTCCAATTCCCCCGATACGATTATGGTTGGTAGAATACGTGGCATAATAATTTGCTTTTGCATCAGGGATAAGCCCCTTTACCTTGATCGCCCGAAACCAATAGATCGATTGGAGACCTGCCATTGCAGCGGTATACATAGGATTGTCCATTTTTTTATCAAATTGAGGCGTGTACATCCGTCTGGATTCTGCATCGCAATAATCATAAGGCGCAACGGCCCTGTCTGCCTTCATCGCTGCATCAAGTGCTGCCTGAGCAATATTTTCAGTCATAGACATGGGAAATCAACTCCTTCGTGAGCAGGGTATTACCATGTACCGGTCGCGAATATAAAACATCCGAAGTGTCCTTTAATAGGATTGAAAAATCAACAACATTACCCTCAATCGTAGCCGGCTCTTGAGTAATACAAATGATAGGACAAATTCTAGCATTATATGAATACGCTTTCATTTTGTTCATTCCTTTATTTCCTTTACAGTTGTAATCAGCAACTGTCCCTTTCATTGGTACGCACGGATAATGTTGATCCTTCATATTAATCCCTCCTATTGTTTTCTCTCAATAAGTATATTCATGAAGTTGCCTTTGTGTTAAAGCATTATGCCCATCTTACAGCCTATTATTCTAAGTCTGGTTTTCATATAAAACATAAACAGGCTAACCAATACGAATTGGCTAACCTGTTTGAACGATGAAACTGCAAAATCAATTCCTTATTACTCCGCAAAAAGTGAAGATATGGGATTCGCAACTTTTTTATTGGATTTCTCCTTGCCTTGGTTATCCATTACATAGTACTGGTAAAAGTCGTTAGC
Organism: Paenibacillus sp. PAMC 26794; assembly: GCF_000316035.1. Taxonomy (GTDB): domain Bacteria; phylum Bacillota; class Bacilli; order Paenibacillales; family Paenibacillaceae; genus Paenibacillus. The sequence continues at coordinate 330,697 of NZ_ANHX01000004.1, read as the reverse complement.
GAATCCGATAGACTCCTGTATTTTCAGCTTAAAAGCTTCAAATGCCGCATCACTCAGATGATCCTCATTCCAGAAATAATGAAGCATCAATCGATTCTGGTTATAGGGATGTTTGATAACATATGCACCCGCGGAGAGAGGTTGATTCATGGTATTTTTCCAAGGAAAACCTGTCTGTTTCGTTCGATCAATAATGTTAAGTTTTAAAGCCTGCACAAATCCGTTTGACTTGGCATTGCCAATGACAATAAGGTTGCTGTTGCCGATCTCTTTTTTCATCTTTTGCTTCAGTTCCTTGCGATCCCTTATAATGTCGTACTTCACACCTGTCATATCAAGGAATCCGGTCAACTGATTAACCATATCTTCCTGCTGTTTAGTTGCAAGCTTACTCACCTGATCGCTGAGCACAATGGTTAATTCCTCGCCTTGAAGGACTTTGTCCATCAATCGATTCATCACTTCATAAAGCAGATTAGGGATCATGCCCATGACAGCCTGATACTGTTGTTGTAACATGTCATGTACATAGGCGGCGGTCTCTTCCTGTGATAATTGGTATTCCGGCTTTAAGACAAAATCAGGCTGATATAGGGCCATCTGCATCTCTGAACGTATTTCTTTACCAAGCACATCTTCAATGGTTTGAAGCAGCCCCTCTACCGTTGTATTTTGGTACACGTAGCGTTTGAAATATGTCCTCATCAACTCGTCAAATTTCTCTTCACCGACGGAACGGTACAGCTGATAGATCGCTTGTCGCCCCTTCTGATAATATACCAAACCTGCCAAATCCCCAGCTTCATCGTTTGTTGACGCAATCGCCATATCTACAGGCGCAGTATCAAACTGTATGGATCTGAACCCATTTAGCTTGTCTCCCTGTTTCTCGGCAAAATACACCATGGAGAAATCAGCAAAGCCTTCATCCAGGAAGGATTCTGTCTCCGAATTATTACCGATCAATGCATGGAACCACTGATGCGCTATTTCATGAACAAATGTAGTGTCTTCTTCTGGAACAGCACCATTTTGAATCTGTCCCATCTGGATGAGCCTCGCATACTCCACGGCAACGCCTTGTACATACGTCTCGACAATTCGGAACTCTGGATAGGGATACTTGCCATATTTCTCACTATAGAAATCGATGACCTTGAATGCCTGATTAATGTAGCGGTCAACTATCTTTTTCTTGGATGGATCATCGTTAAAATAGTAGTATTCCACCGTCAGACCGTTACGGGTAGCGCGTTCCACTTGAAGATTAGGACTTGCAAAGAAAACAAACTCCCTCGTATTCTCGGCTACAGCAGACACAATCTTACGTCCATGTTCTGTACTGTCTTGAGTGGTGATCGTGCCCGGCATGGCTACCTGATACTCATCAGGAACATTGAATTGAACTTCAAAGTCCGATGAGGTGTAATAATCGCTCTCAAATGTTCGACTATACGGTGCCTTGTTCCATTGATGCTTAACCTCGTCGTATACAGACATCACCGGGAACCAGTGTGCACCATTGATCATGTCTTTGTAGTAGGAAACTCGCTGTGAGCCATAGGGTATATTCAACTGAAACTCCAGTTGGAATGATACCGATTCGCCTGGTTGAACGGGCTTCTTCAACTGCATGGTCAACGCTTGGTTTTCCTTATGGAAATCCAGCGATTGGCTATCTGCGCTTACAGCCTGAATATCGATGCCACCCAGAAAGTCCTCCGCTGTCTTCTCCGGGTGATCTTCACTAATCTTTTCATTATGCTGTTGGTACATGCTCGCCTGTGTAGACTTGGAGAGGTTTGCATCAGCATATGTATGAAGGACCAGCTGCTGGAGAGTATCCTTGCTTGTGTTGTGATACGTTACCTTCTCCCTCCCCTGGATCGTCATGTCCTTCTCATTCAGCCGAGCCTGGATCTGGTATTGAATAGGCGTCTGCTCTAGAGAGTCTTTCTGTGTGTTATATATCTTCGTAGATACAGGCGCTGGGGGCGCTGGGCCTTCTTCCGCGGCAACAACCCCCATGTTGGCAAGTGGGCTTATTGCCAGTATTAAAGCCAGTGTACCCGCGATCCCTACTCTGGCTAACTTTGATGTAAATGGACTTGAATAATTCATAAGTTCTCTCCTTCTCCTGTTCTATATTGACCTGACCTCAGAACCAAGTATAGAAGACGAACCTTACGCTGAATTTATGTTTTATTTAAGTTTTGTTTAAAAAGAGGAAGAGAAACTGAAACTATCGCAAATCGCATTCATGTTTGTATGTAAAAAAGAAAAGAAGCCTTACATTGTAAGGCTTCTCATGTATGATCTGTAGTGGGCTCGAACCACTGACCCCTACCCTGTCAAGATAGTGCTCTCCCAGCTGAGCTAACAGATCATGATATATAATTGTTTCCCAATCAAGTAACAGTATCATATCAAGTAACCGTGTTCATTGTCAATGATTTATTTGGTTATAATTCACCCGAAATGGTGCACAATAAAGGAAAGATTACCATTTCTACAACGAGGTGAATTCCCTATGAGAAACATAACAAAACGGTCAAAATCCAATAAATATACATTTACCAAATGCTTCTTCCCCTTGATTGGGCTTGTGATTCTCAGTACAACCGTTACTGGTTGCAGCTTAGAGAGGGATGAACATACAGTTCAATTCCAACAATTACAACAGCCCAATGAAAATGGTGAATCTCTGCCCGTTTGGCTGGACGTATACTCCAAATCTGTAATTCAAGATGTATATTCTCCGCGAGGAAGCAGTGAAGTCTTGCCGTGAAGGTTAACAGGTGAATCACTCGTCTTCATCACACTTGCGTGAGTATGCTTTCTTCGTCACGTAATACAACAGAGTAATCATTCCCGCCGACATTAGCAATGTAATTAACATGATGCCTGTCATGCCCATCACTACCCCCTCCTCTCCCAATATGTTCCAGACTTCACTATACAGGAAAAACATTTTTTTGTATAATTCAGTCTGATATGTCGCGCAAGAGCAGAAAGAAGGAATGGAATTGGCAGCTGAGATTAGTTATGTATCAACAGAAGAACAACTGGAGCAAGCCCTGGGAATTCGCCATCACGTTTTTGTGATCGAGCAACAGGTGCCTGCCGAGATTGAGATTGATCAATATGATGTCATCAGTCCGGATGTGCATCATGTATTGTTAAGTACGGATGGCCAAGCTGTAGCCACAGGACGTCTGATCTATTACAGCAAGGATACGGCCAAGATGCAGCGGATCGCAGTGCTTGAGTCTCATCGTTCATTTGGTTATGGACGTGTGCTTCTACTCGCGATGGAGGAGCTGGCACGTGAACTCGGCTTATCCTATTCTGTACTGGATGCGCAATGTCAGGCACAGAAATTCTATGAAAAACTGGGTTATGAAGTGATTTCGGAAGAACCTTTTTATGATGCAGATATTCTGCATGTTCGTATGAGAAAGAATCTGTAAAACCTCGGCGTTGGCAGGTCTTATCAGCATATGATGCATACTTCCGAGGAAATCGGATAGACTAATCAGGTAGACAGATTCCTATCTCGTCATATAAGGAGAGTGTGACATCATGGATCAAACGACACGCGAGAGTTTCACAGCAGTACAGAAAAATGGTGACGGTGACCTGACAGCTTTTCAAACTTCAGCAGGACGTGTACTGGATTATCAGCAGGCACTTGCAGAAGTAAAGGCTGGCGCTATTGCCGGCGTGAATGTATTTAAAGGTAAAGATGGAGAAATGTACATTCGCGGCGATGCCGACGGTGACCCAACCAACAACCTGGACCAACTTCCCCATTTCTAAAATAGATGCACACGTCGTATGTGTGACACAGTAAGCGCCGATCCGGATATCCGGGTTGGCGTTTTCTTATGTTCACTAGAGGGTGTCTTCAAACCTACTGAAAGCCGAACTCAGGCCCACGAGTGGTAACGAATCTGAGGCGTCTTATTCAAGAATTTGAAGCCCCCTTAGAAATTGAAGGAATCTGAGACACGCTATATCAGAATTTTTGGCCTTTATAGCGTTTTTGTCAGGGGATTTGGGGAAATAAGGTGTCTGATGTTGCTTACAATTTAAAAAGAGGAGCGGAAGGCCAAATAAGACGTCCTGTGTTCCTTAGAAATCATCTACTCATTCGCCAGGATCAGCCAACTTGGACTCCCAGACTGTTTAGATGCTGACATCCATCAACGTATAATTTGTTAAGTTTGAAAACACATCCTAGTAGTCCGTAAAATATTTTACGGAATCCCCGGAAGGTTGGCTTTTGCGAATCGGCTGTTGTACCTGTTCCCATGCCTGCAAAATCTGTATCCCTTCGAGAGTAGAACGGTTCTCCCACGCGATGTGCCCGGTGCGTTCAAGCTCCAGCAAAGACTCATGAATGAATGCTTTGCTTCGTCCCGTCTTGTTCTCCAGTTCATCCATTCGCGGCAACCTGCGCCGTTGTCCTGCATAGTTCACCATAATACGTAAAATCTTGCGTTCAAAGTCGTTCAGCATACTTTACCTCCCCATTCAGATCGGTAACAGGACGCCATGCCAGAATACCTTGCTCCAGAAATGTTCGGGGCGAGCCTTCTTTTCCAGCTGATGCTCTAATCATCCCGCCACGTACACTGTTAATTCGAATCTGTCGCTGCGTAATCTGCCCTGCACGATCCATGTAGACAAGCTCCACCATCTGGCCAATATATTTCCCTAGCATAATCATCCCTCCAATAAGAACGTTTGTTTGTATTTCATATTATATGCGAACATAAGTTCTTTATTCAATAGTAAAAAAAGGATTTTGTAAAATAAAAAAACCAGACTTTCGCCTTAATGATTAAGGCAGTCTGGTTCAACCCAAAGTGTAGCTAATATGAAAACATGGCTTGTAATGACTAAGTTCAGCAACGGATCAGTGTCGATCCGATTCCGAGAATTGTACTTTCTTTAACTGCTGTGTAGATGGATTAAAATCAACATTCACACAGACTGCGAATTGTTTGCCGTCTTTAGCACGAACCCATAGCTTGAACTGTTCCCGTGATTGATCCGCTGTTAGAGAGGTACGACCGATATGCTTATAGTCCAAAATATCCACATTATACTTGGTCTGTGTTTCTTTGACCGCAATAATTCCCCACTTCGCATAATCAGGGATGGCGGCGCCTGTGCCTGATGTAATTCCGGCTAAACTCAGAACTACCGACATGACGGTAACGATGAGCATTCTCATTTCACTCACTCCTTGGGACAATATGTTTCTGTTATATTGCCCGTCCGGGTTTCATTTTACACGAATAAACGAAAGATCCAGGCCAGTGGCCTTAGGGAAAAAGGAACCACATGAACAAGCCGGTCAAACGAATCAGGAGGCTCGGTCCGGAAACTCATTCCCCAGTCACCCGATAAAAAGTGTTGTTGTGTCTTCTGCTCCTCAGGACGTTCCAACCCGTATTTCTTTTCAAGTAACTGCCGTGTTTCTTCATCCACCTGAACCTCATTCGTAACGACATATGCTGTGGCAGGCTCGCTGCTTATGTACATCTGAATCATTAGAAACATCACAAACCCAACTATTTGTATCCAACGCTTGTTCATCTCTTACTCCTTTATGGATTCATGACTCTCTTCTCTTGTACGTGAAGACTCGTTTGAATGTTTGATTATACATAAATTTGACCGTATTGGAAATAACAAATGGGAGAAGAGTTGAGGCATGCGTTATGCGATGCTTAAGTCACATTTGGTTGATTTTTTGTTTAAGTAACCCAATAGACGTGTAATGGGCCATGACAGAGTGACTTCACGATCTGAAACCCTACACGATCTGCAATACCAATTTGAGGAGGTTACACCCGAATGTTCAAACGCTTGGATGAAATCCTGATTGAGATTCCCAATGTCGAGAAGCCAGATCCGAATGCTGCGGCAGCTATACAAGAATTACTCGGCGGCAAATTCGGAGAAATGTCAACGTTGAACAACTACCTCTATCAATCGTTTAATTTTCGATCCAAAGAAAAGCTGAAGCCCTTCTATGACCTCGTCATGAGTATTACCGCCGAAGAATTGGGTCATGTTGAGCTCGTGTCTCATGGCATCAATCACTGTCTGCGGGGTTCTACAGAATACAAAGAACCGGACGATACACCGCTGGGTTCGGTCAAAGACGCGCGTCTCTCCTATCACTATCTTGCAGGAGCACAAGGCGCAATGCCTTTCGACTCTATGGGTAATCCATGGACGGGAGCAAACGTCTTCAATAGTGGCAACCTGGTCGAGGATCTGCTGCATAACTTCTTCCTAGAATGTGGCGCCCGTACCCATAAGATGAAAGTATATGAGATGACGGATCACCCCGCAGCCCGGGAAGTGGTTGGTTACCTGCTTGTCCGCGGTGGTGTGCATGTGGTTGCTTATGCAAAGGCGCTTGAGATTGCAACTGGCGTAAATGTGACCAAGCTGGTTCCTATTCCTTCACTGAACAACAAAGCCTTCAACGAGGCTCGCAAATATGAAGAAAAGGGGGTACACACCAAGCTGTACACCTATAGTGATAAAGACTTCAACACGATCGGCCAGATCTGGAAAGGAACTCATCCCGAAGATGGACAACCCCTGGAAGTCATCCAAGGAATACCTGAAGGATTCCCAATTCCAGAAGCTCCTGCGGTCGAGGAAGAGTTCGCACCAGGTATATCGCAAGAAGACTTTAAGGAAATTGCACGTCGTCTGAAGATGGCTGGGAATATTGCGGATTAAGTCGAAGTTGTATTGTAGTTCAAATGGATTAATGGAGTGACTGATTGTTAGTCATTTGGCATGAAAAATAGATAAAAGCCCTCGATCATGCTGCTTTGATTGCAGCATGATCGAGGGCTTATTTTATTGCGTATAGTTTATATATATGATGCTGATGTGTAGAAATAAACATAGCTCATGTCACTTATTAAGCCTATGAGGTCATCAGGATCGGCTCCTCGCGTTGACTCATTACTTCAATTAACATGTTGGCTCCCAGCCGAAATCCTTGGACAAAAGCGGCTTCGCTGTGTATACCATCACATTGGCCACACAAGTCGAACAACTGTTCAAGCTCACGGAATTCGTCCTCGCTCAATCGATTCTTCCACTGTTCAGTCAGAGCCGCAATTTGCCGCCCTAATAATTGGTATTCAGGATGTGTCGGCATCATCGTCTCATCCGGGCGAAGTCGCCCGTTATAAATTGCTTCCAAAATCGAATTCATGTTCATCCTCCTAGAATAGAATGGCATCTACTTGAATGAGCGTTCTGCACATGGTAGGATATTTATGCAGTCGCTCATTCAACAAGTGATTGCGTGATAGGAAGCAGCGGTGTTCTTCGTCGGACTCAAGCTGCTTCCTTTTTTATTTTTGGAGTTCGTCGTAAATCTTCTCAATCCCTTTGCGAACGATGTCTGATCGATTCGTATTCAGCTTCTCAGCCGAAATATCGAGCTTGTTCATAATTTCCTCGTCAACACGTATCTCAATCGTTCTGCTTTTGGGTTTGTCAGATTTAGGCCGCCCCATCTTTTTGGCGGACATTTGCTTCACCTCTTTTTTTGTCCTGACAACAATATATTATTGCCAGGACAAAAAGTCAATGTATTTGTAAAACATACGTTCGTTTTTGTGACAGCAGATTCATAGATAAATGTATAGTCTGTAATCCGTTTGAAAGATAAAAAACAACCTTGAACGGCTAGGCGCTCAAGGTCGTTAGAGTACTATTATTGATTAACCATTAAGATTCAGGAGACACGCAAACAAGTACGAAGAAGAATTTGGTGCTTTAGCATTTTCATCACTACGTATTCAATATATTTATCTCGAAAACCGTTTTCACTTTTCCATTGGCTTTCCATATCTCACCAAGACATGCCAGAGTAATTTCAACTCTTGTAGAACTTCTGTGTAGGTTCCTCTATCGCTCCAATGACTTGGATTTTGTTTCAATTCCATAGCTGCAGAACCAATAATATTTGCATCAATCAAATCACTTTTTGCAATTCTCTTGGCTAGTGAAGGCATCGAAGGACCTCGAAAATCCATTGGAACGTCATCAACTAATAGTGTAAAGCCCATGTGCCAGCGGAGATCAATGGAATACTTTAAACATATCTGCTCTAAGATTCGTCCTGTATGTGTGCCTTTAAATGATGGATCGGCAACAAGCATCTTGACGTCTTCTTTAAGTGAAATGTCACCATGGACCTGAGCTTCGATATAATGGTCCAGATTTCGGTTTGGCTCTTGGTTTGATGGATCTTGGAATGGTTTCTCAAGATTGAAGAGCATATGGTTGATTAACTTTTGAACCGTTAGATTTCTTTCACCAATGGCAAAACCACTATAAAATACATCCCTCATGAGAGCAGCCAAAATGAGGTCAAATTCCTCATACGTTCCCTTTGCCTCGGGGGCTTGATGAGAATCCAAATATGTATACGTGCAACGATGAGAGACCTCAGCGAATAAAATGAAATAACATGATCCAAAACGCGGAGCAGGTCCATCGGGATGTAACATGACATTGAGTGCCCCATACTTGGGACGTTCGCTATTGGTTGAGCCATTTATTTGGTACGCTCCGCCAAACATTTTATTCTCCCAAACGTCACGTTCACCACCTGAAAATGCGGATACACTTCCATTCGATAAGAAAGTCTCAAACTGACTTTTATAAACGCCCTGCTCAAGTAGTGCCTCAGCCACGCTTTTCATATTCGGATCTAATCGATCTGGGTGAAAGTGTAACGCGATACTTGCATGAGATTTTAGTTTAGTGATAGCATCTTCAGATGTCTTCCGCTCGATGTTGGACATACGAAGGATTTCCCTAATGGTTTGCTCCGCCTCATTTTTGCGGCTTCTTGCATAATTGGTTACATGCTCTTGCGCTAATTGCTGAGACCTTGATAGTTCCATGGGCAGAGGAGTCCTTTCCCTTTTTTTATAGAATCATAATGGCGTTTTCCTTGTTTATCATATAGATTACAGACTAATTATAGTTCTGGATTTTCAATCTATTTTTCTAGGGATTAGTTCGTTCTCAGAGAAGTTCCACCAATTGCATTCCTCATAATAAATTGTTTTTGCCCAAAATTCAGGGGACTCATGAAAAATCAGGTCTTCTTCTGATAAAAAATCATTGCCTTCCCAAAAAGAATTAATCCTGAGAAAAACTTCCTTCTCTGAAATATCAAATAATTCAATTAATAGTTGGACAATGTGCAAACAATATATTTCCGAACTCAAATAGGTAGGGAAAAGAAGTTGGTATTTTAGCATTTTTATCACTCCATCTTCAATATTTCAGTCTTTCTTAGAACGCTAATTACGAGTTTCTATGTATCCAAACTCCCATCTCCACTTACCTCTCGTTGGTCTCCTTCATCTTTTCCAAAAGCTCGAAGATAACCTCATGCAACCCCTCTAGTATCTCATCATGTGTAGGAGACTCAAGTATCCTTACCAAATCCGAACGTAACATACTTAGATGAGATACAGGCAATCGATCAATTAATCCAACCAAAATAAAATATTCCCAAGTAGAATCTTGGGTTTGCAATACATCCTTAATATGAGGAACTAAGTCCTCGCCTAGTCTCAATAGTATATCCTCTACCGGCTTAGAGATAGGCCAATTCCCGTCTTGTAACCACTCCATAAGCTCTGGGATGATAACTTTTAATTCGACATCACTGAACTCACTTAACTTACGCACCGCTTCATAATCAAACTTATCGCGGGGAAGACACGCCCTAATATCCATTTAGACTTCCTCATCTCTATGTGCAAAATCATATACTCCCTCTGTTATTCTACTGGCTCTACATCCTCTACTCTGATCTCAATTTCATCTTGATTCTTCGTTGTTGACATCGCGTCTCTTATGCGAATCGCCCACGTTCCTGCATCCTGATAGAATTGTACATCTTCAATCACAGGAACACGTACTTTTTCTCCATCTGGTGAATATAGTCCACCTCGAATTGCGTCCGGCTCACTTAGATGAGCACCATCACCTCTTTCTAAATTTAACGTTCCATGTCAGGTTATTGTTGCAAATATAGCCTTTAGCTCACCCTTAACTTCCTGACGGGCTCAGCACGATCAAACCAAATATTCACTTTTTCATATCCCTTTTGTACACGTACCTTCCCCATACCACCAACGCCGCACACAACAAGATCACACAATAAGCCCATACAAAAAACATGGCAAGCCCCAACCCGATGTTGGCATCCAGGTGCTTATCAAAGATCTCTGTGTATAGCGAAAAACCGAGTGGCACGGCGCCAACAACGAAAAGTCCAATGGACCATCCACCCCCTAGTCGGAAACCGGACCCCGCACGAGTACTGGAAAGTTTGCGAATCCCTTGAGTCAGAAGCCACCAAATCAGAATAAATAATAGACAGGTTATAAGAATTTTCAGCATATCGCTCATCTGCATCTCGTTCGCCTCCTACCTCATATATAATGATGAACATATCAACCAAATTGAAATTCAAGACCTGACTATCATTACCCGTTTCCACATCCATGATCACAGGCAGACAACAACGTTGCACCTCAGACTCACACCCTAATCATGAAAAAGAAAAAAACGCCACCGTCCTGACTCCTTCCAAGTCAAGAACGATGGCGTTACTTCTCATATTTACATTTCATTTTACATTGTTACATCCACATCGAACAGGTTACGCGCCAAACTGCGCATAGTGAAGGCGGCTGTACACCCCACCTGCTGCGAGTAATTCTTCATGACGCCCCTGCTCCGTTATGCCTTGTTCAGCAACGACAATAATGCGGTCTGCATTTTTGATCGTAGCCAATCGGTGGGCGATAACCAGGGTAGTCCGTCCTTCGGACAATTCCGCAAGGGATTGCTGAATCGCTGCTTCCGTTTCTGTATCCAGAGCGGATGTGGCTTCATCCAGAATCAGAATTGGTGGGTTTTTCAGGAACATACGGGCAATAGACAAACGCTGTTTCTGTCCACCGGACAGCTTCACACCGCGTTCACCAATTAACGTATCCAATCCTTCCGGCATTGATTGAATCAAAGGTTCCATCTGTGCACGTCTGGCAGCCATCCAGATTTCTTCTTCGGATGCATCCAGCTTGCCGTAGGCAATGTTCTCCCGAATGCTTCCATCGAAGAGGAACACGTCCTGTTGTACAATTCCGATATGACTACGCAAGGAGTCTAGTGTCATATCCTGTATCTCCTGCCCATCGATCGTGATGCGACCTTCCAGCACATCATAGAACCGTGGTAGCAGACTGCATAGCGTTGTTTTACCTGCCCCCGATGGACCGACAAGCGCTACGGTTTCACCTGCACGCACGTTTAGATCGATACCTTTGAGAACAGGTTCCTGATCCGAATAACCAAAGGTGACTTGCTCATAACGAATGTCCCCACGCAATTGAGATACCGTAACGGCTCCTGGACGATCTTCCACATCCGGTTCCATATCAAGCAGCTCCGTATAACGTTTGAAGCCCGCAATCCCTTTGGGATACGTCTCGATAACCGAGTTGATCTTCTGGATCGGTGTCAGGAACACATTGGACAACATAATAAAGGCAATGAACTGACCGTAGGTCATACTGCCTTGAATGACAAACCATGTTCCGCATACCAGGACAAAGAGAGATACCAACTTCATCAGCATATAACTGACAGAAGAGTTCCAGGCCATGATTTTGTATGCAATTAACTTGGTCTGACGGAAACGGCCGTTGTTCACAGCGAATTGTGCTTTTTCATGCTCTTCATTAGCAAAAGCCTGAACCACACGGATACCTGTGATATTGTTCTCAACGCGAGCGTTGAAGTCCGCAATATCTCCGAACATTCGACTGAATGCCTTGGACATTTTGCTACCAAAGTAGAGCGACAGATAAATAATCAGCGGCACGATAATAAAGGTTAACACCGCCAGATTCCCGTTAATGCTCATCATGATGCTGAATGCACCAATCAGTGTCATCACCGCGATAAATACATCCTCTGGACCATGATGGGCAATCTCGCCGATATCCATCAGATCGTTAGTCATGCGGGACACGAGGTGTCCTGTTTTCGTATTATCGAAGAAACGGAACGATAGCTTCTGCACATGATTAAACAGACTTTTACGCATATCCGTCTCAATGTTAATACCGAGCTTGTGTCCCCAATAGGTAACCACGAAGTTCAGGAATGAATTCAATAAGTAGATGCCCAGCAATGCCAGACACGCCCATAGAATCCAGTCCCAGCGGCCGCCTGGCAGCAGATCATCGACTACCCGGTTGACCGCCAGTGGAAAAGCAAGTTCAAGCAGCGCGACCAGAATCGCACAGCTAAAGTCAAGAATAAAGAGCTTTTTGTAAGGCCTGTAATAGGCAAAAAAACGGCGAAGCATGGACTGAATTCCTCCTTATGCAACCACACAATGATGATTACGTTCTATTTCGTCTTGCTTAAGAGATACAAAAAGTATGGCGCACCAATAATGGCAACCAGGATACCGGCAGGTATCTCTGAAGGTTGCAGTATGACACGGCCCAGCGTATCTGCAACGAGCACGAGCAATGAGCCGACCAGTGCAGATGCAGGTAACAGGAACTGATGTTTTGGACCCACCAGACGACGCGCCAAATGCGGTCCGATCAGACCGACAAAACCAATGCCCCCGCTCACAGATACACATGAGCCGGCAAGCCCTACCGCAGCCGCAAGCAGAATCAGCCGCTCACGCTCAACCGGAGCCCCGAGTCCACTCGCTGTCTGGTCACCCAGATTAAGTACGTTCAATACACGTGCCTTATACAGAACAATCGGTACAAGAACGATTAGAAACGGCAGCAATGCCGTTACAAATTTCCAGTTCGAACCCCAGATGCTGCCTGCCATCCAGGTAGCTACAAACTGATACTTTTCTGGACTAAGCCGCAAGGTAAGCACGATCATGACCGAGCTGATTCCTGCTGCTACCCCGATCCCCGTAAGTAGCATACGAGTAGGCATAATGCCCTCTCCTTTTTTGTAAGAGAGCACATAGATCAGAAATGCAGCAAAACCTGAACCGATCAGGGCCAGAATTGGCAATAGAAATACCGGAGCCGCTGTGGTTGTCGGGAAAAAGGAAACAAACAACATAACGACAAGTCCAGCACCTGCATTAATCCCGAGGATACCCGGATCTGCCAGCGCATTGCGCGATACCCCCTGCAAAATACAACCAGATAACGCAAGTCCGGCACCAACCATCACCGAAATAACGATACGCGGCAGACGGAATTCAAACAGGATCAATTCCTGCTTCGCCGTTCCTCCACCAAACAGGGTTCGCATCACCTCAAGCGGCGAAAGCTTGGTAAAACCTGTGTTCATACTCACCACAAAAGCCGTAATAATTAATAGGGCAAGTACAATGAGGACAATCGTGCTCTTGGCTCTCTTTTTGCGCTCTGCTCCAATTATTGTTGAGGATTCCATCGTTACAGAGTCCTCCTTTCTTTACGCGCCAGATACAGGAAGAATGGTACCCCGATGAGGGCAACCAATGCGCCAATTGGCGTCTCGTACGGCGGGTTAATCATTCGTGCAGCCAGATCCGCAAATACAAGCAACAGACTGCCCATCACAGCGGAACATGGAATAATCCAACGATAATCCACCCCAACTATTTTTCGCGTAAGGTGGGGAATAATGAGTCCAACAAAACCAACCGCACCTACAACGGACACAGCTGTACCCGCGAGGATCAGTACAACAATCAGGCCCACGAGCTTGATAAGCCCGGTACGTTGCCCTAAGCCAACGGCAATATCTTCTCCGAGGCTAAGCAGAGTTATGGAACGGGAGATGAGAAGACCTGCAATCAGTGCAGCGAGTACCCACGGGAACATGACCTCAAGTTGAGACCACTTCGTTCCGGCTACACCACCGGCTGTCCAGAAAGCCAGATCTTGTCCAATTCTGAAATACAATGCAATCCCTTCACTGAGTGCCGACAACATCGCTGAGACAGCCGCACCTGCAAGCACAAGGCGTAGTGGTGTAAGACCCGATTTGGAAGCTGCACCAAAACCATACACTAACAGGACTCCAAGCCCTGCTCCAATGAATGAGTACATAATGATGTACATAAACGGCAAGCCCGGGAAAAAGGCAAAACAGATCGCAAGCGCAAATCCAGCGCCCGCATTCAGCCCAAGCAGACCCGAATCGGCCAGCGGGTTACGAGTCATACCTTGCATGATCGCACCAGCTACAGCGAAGCATGCACCTACCATCGCCCCGCCAAGAATACGCGGCAACCGGATCTCCCATATGATCTGATGCGGAGTCAATTCAGGATTGAAATCAAAGATAGCCTTCCAGACGACACTAAGCTTAATATCAGCAGCGCCAAATGAAATGGACAACGCCATACCCAGAGCGAGTAGCAAAACTCCCCCTGTAAGAATAAGTGTGGCTGCCCACGGACGAGTATGTATCTTCGCTGTGGGTGATTCCGGATTATGGTTTGCTGGTGAAGCTTGTGAACTCATACGCGCCCACCCTCGTTATGAGTGGAGTCGATCAAACCTATGTACATAACAATCACCTCTCTATAAATACCGAACTTTAATGATATTGATTCTCATTCCCATAGACCATTGTAAGTGAATCCACGGGCTCTGGCAATGGACAAATAGGACATGTTTATTGCATATATGAAGATTCGCACACAATTTCACACGCAAAAAGGCTGCGCAGGAGCCAAAAAGCTCGAACACAGCCTTATCATTGCATATGTAGAACATGTAAAATACAGACTCGTTTAACGGGCATGTACCGTAAGTAAGGATGCCAGGACATCCGGAACATCGGTAATGATCCCTTGCACACCCATGTCAATCATGGCCTGCATCTCGGCAGGATCATTCACCGTAAATGGATAGGTAACAACGCCATGTGCCAATGCAGCAGCAACATCTTCTTGTGTGACCGCCAGCTTGTAGGGATGAAGGCCGGAAGCTTCGAGTTTGGCGGCATAATCATAGGGACGGTACAACTTTTCCATATATAGAAGTGCTGTACGAATCTCCGGGGCAAGACGTTTACATCTCACGAGCGAAGCATGATTGAAGCTCGACAGCACGACCTGTTGCTCCAAATTCCAGTCCCGGATCGCCTGTATAACCTTCTCTTCCATCCCTTTATAACTCACAATACCATTTTTCAATTCCAGATTAAGCAGTGTTCCTTTCCCCTGTACGAGCTTGAATAACTCCTCCAGAGAAGGAATACGTTCCCCGGTAAAATCAGCATGGAACCAGGACCCCGCATCCCGTGTGCGCAATTGATCGTAAGTCGTATCTTTAACCCAACCTTCTGCGCCGCCAGTTCGGCTTAACGTCTCATCATGAATCAGTACCAGTCTGCCATCACTCGTCATCTGCACATCGGTCTCAATGCCTGTGGCTCCAAGCTCCAGACTTCGTTCAAAAGCGCTCATCGTATTCTCCGGGCATACGGCAGATGCACCGCGATGGGCAATAATCTCCATGTTCCTCATTCCAGCGCCTCCTGTGTTCAAGCTTCACTCTATGATCCTCACTATAAACACCGTTTGTTAGACCTGTATTAACAGTGCGTATAATGGGTTGCCTGTTCCGCTGATACTAGCGACCGGGTTCAACATCTAACGGGCTGGGGATTCACTCATTTTTGCGAACTCAATCTGAAAATCGACATAACATAGTATGAACGATGGAAGCACTGAACTCCGTTATAAGGAGGTTGACTATTGAATCCCTCAAAGAAAAAATCGATACCTACGCGTCCTCACACATCCCAGTTACAGTCGGCTTCCAGGCTTTCCAGATCATCTGTCCATATCAAAAACAAATCCGGCAAAACGGCTAATCAGCGTTCTCTTAACTCCAGTTCACCCAACACACTGGATCAGCTGGCTATTGTTGCAGCAATACTCTCCTTAATTGCAGCCGCCATCGGGCTATATATCGCCTGGAAATCGTTAAGTAATCCGAATCAAACCGCTGTTGTGGTGTAAGCTGCTTGTTGCGCAGCTAATGGCTCAGGAGGCTCTCTCCTGCTTCTGACCTTATTCAGGGGCAGGTTTTTGCTTTTTCAATTACTTAATGAATGCTGGAAACGTCAAAAAACCGTTCCCCTGAAACGCCGGCATATACCAGCGTCTCTTTGGAAAGGTCATTTTTTATTCGGGCGCTGCCTCTGCAGCTTGATCCCCGTCCCGGGATACTGACCGAATTACAGAATGAATGTGCGAGAGATGATAACCAACAGAATGAACAACACCAGAATTGCGCCTGTCGATGTCCATGCTCCACCACTAAAACCTCCGCCGTATCCGTAACCTGTGCCTTTGAGTTCGCTCATGAGTGACACTCCCCTCTTCATCGAAGTACACTATAGACTATGTCCAAAAGCGTAACTTGCTTGGGCAGATCTAAAATTCTCCCGAGGAACGAGTGGGTTCAGGCCCGTCTTCTTATGCACTCATTTCCCGTTGAGTTGTGACCACTTCTGAGTCAACTCTGCAGGAATATAGGATGACATTTGTTTGATCAGTTCAGCCGGATCAGCTTCCAGACTCCACAGACTGAGATGGGAGGTGTTGGAGAATCCTTCCTGTACGCTATGTTCTACCATCTTCATCAGCGGTCCATAATATCCGTTGACATTCAATAAGCCAACAGGCTTACGATGAATACCGATCTGTGCCCAGCACAGTACCTCGAATAGTTCTTCAAATGTACCCATACCTCCGGGAAGTGCAATGAATCCATCGGATAATTCAGCCATCGTAGCCTTCCGTTCATGCATGGTTCCCACTTCAATCAGTTGTGTGAGCCCTCCGTGAACAACCTCGCCCCGGAACAATCCGGTAGGCATAACCCCGATTACCTCTCCCCCTTGCTCAAGAGCAGCATCGGCTACTGCACCCATCAAGCCCATGCAAGAACCACCATAGACCAGTGCATAACCACTATCGGCAATCTGTTTGCCCAGTTGAACAGCCTTCTCTGTATAATCGGGGTGATTTCCCGGATTGGAGCCTGCAAAAACAGCTATACGTTTCATTGGGTTTCACTCCTTCTCGTGATCTTTTAGATTGAACTAAAGAATATTTACACTTGCCACTTCGATGACAGAACAACCTTCCGATCGCTGTTATCCCCAGATTTTTTGATTCAATTTTACAAAGGTGAAAATCTGTTGATAAAGGCGAACGCTCCGCTTCTTCAGGTTATTTCTGCCCTCTACGTTCTCGTGTAAATGTTTAGTTCAATATATCTATTTTAATAATATATAACATGAATGTTATGGGTATGTACAACAGGTTAACAGAACCATTGGACAAAAAAACACCCGACCGTTTGCAGCCGGCCGGGCTCCCATATCAATACACATCAATTTAGAAGGGGTTGTTATTACCTAATATACAGACCAAACATTAAATCCGTATGATTTTTGCATGAAATGAATATTAAATCTTCGTATATCTAACGTATCCCACGGCGTGAACGTACGACAAACATATGCTTGTCTTTACGAAGAACCCGACCATCTGCAAGTTCAACCTGATCCTCGTCATGACGCAGAATCGTCGTGGATAACGCTACAATTTTGGCCCGGCGCCAGATCATAACCTGTGACTTGAAATAGATCGCATTTTCGAACTGAATCGCCTTTTTCATCACATATCCAACCTTGTGCACTTCAGAACGTGCTTTCTTTAAGGGAAGACTCTCTTCGGGAAGAGGTCTGATCATTGCGATATTGTCAAACGATACCTTAATCCGTTTCGGTCCGATTCGTACACATTCCGCTTCTTCATCCCACTCGACCAGCGTTCCCTTTAATGGCTCCCGTATGCCTGTTGCACGATATACCGCTACTTTTCGCCCTATCCAATGTCGCAATGTTCTCACCTCCATCTGTCTAGTTTTCAGGTATCTTCCAATCGATCGGTTCAATACCTTTGGAGGTCAAGAAGTCATTGGCTTTGGAAAAGGGACGACTGCCGAGGAATCCACGATGCGCAGCCAGCGGACTGGGATGTGTAGACTCCAGTACCAGGTGTTTGTCCCTGTTAATAAATGCACCTTTCTTCTGGGCATGGCTCCCCCACAGCATATATACCATCGGCTCCGAACGTTCATTCAGCGCACGGATGACAGCATCCGTAAACGTCTGCCAGCCCAATGCCTGATGGGAGTTCGGCTGACCCTCACGGACCGTCAGAACGGCATTTAATAGCAGGACTCCCTGCTGCGCCCAATGAACCAGAGATCCATGATTCGGAATCGGCAGGTCCAGATCGGCATGAAGTTCCTTATAGATATTTTTCAGAGAAGGAGGTACACGCACCCCCGGTCTAACCGAAAAGCTTAATCCATGAGCCTGACCCGCTCCGTGATAAGGGTCCTGACCAATAATAACAGCCTTAACCTGATGATATGGCGTCAGCTTCAGTGCGGAGAACAGGTCTTCTTTGGGCGGAAAGACCGTCTGCGTTTTGTACTCGGCGGCGAGAGTGTAACGAATCTTGTTAAAATATTCAGCTTCCGTCTCTTCCTGAAGCACCTTATCCCAATCGTTTCCAAACATATGTATAGGCTCCTTTCCCCTGGTGAATGCAGTTTCGTGCAGCCCAACTACTGGGCTCTTCCTTCTGAGAGCCGCATGTCATGCAACTCATAGACTATCCACCATTTTAACATAACCGGGGACAGCAGACCAGAATTGCGCATCAGGGTATAAGTTCACCTAGAAATACACCTTGTTCTTGCTGCATTCCGTACACTCATCACAAAAAGCCACCTCGCTGTTGCGTGATGACTTGATGAATTTAGACTTGAACGGGTACCTCTTCGACTTCTTTTACAAGCACACTGCTAATTCTCCGCAACCCTTCCTGAAGGACAGAACGGGGACAAGCCAGATTCAACCGAATGCAACCCTCACCATTGGCTACAAACATATGACCATCTTCGAGCAATACACCCGCTTGCTCAGCGAAGAATAAAGGTAAACTTACATTATGGGGAGCATATGCCGAAATATCGATCCAGGCCAGATATGTGGCTTCCGGGATGTGAAAGACGGCCAGTGGCAGATGCTGCTTCAAATACTGTTCTACGCAGGCGAAATTGGCGTCTAAATAACCTTTTAATTGTTTCAGCCATTCATCACCTGTTTCGTAAGCCGCTTGAGTGGCAGCGATGCTCAGTGGGTTTTTGAAACCATAATGGCGTGCCTGCCAGATGTCTCGAAGTTCCTTATTCGGAATGATGACATTGGAGAACATCAGACCAGCCATATTGAATGTTTTGCTCGGAGACATGCATGTAATGATTCGATCCGTATCCGGAAACAGCTTCGCGAGTGGCGTATGTTTCTTGCCAGTCCGCAGCAGATCACAGTGAATTTCATCCGAAATGACCCATACATTGTTCCTCAGGCAGATTTCACCCACACGTTGCAGCTCCTCCGTTGTCCAGACACGTCCAGATGGATTATGCGGGTTACAGAAAATACATACCCTTACCTTTTCGTCCTTGGCCTTGGCTTCAAAATCCTCAAAATCAATAGAGTAACGCCCCTGCTCGTTGATCATATCCGAACACACCAGTTCAAGATTGTTATGCTCCGCAGCTGACTTGAAGAAACCATAAGACGGGGTCACGATCAGTACTTTCTCATCCGATTGACAGATATATTCCACCAATTCATATAAAGCGGGAATGATCCCGTTCGAAGTCTCCAAATGCTCCTTCGGGAAGGACCAGTCATAGTATCTTTTCATCCAATTCGAAACAGCTTCGTAATATGAAGGATCGAACACTTGAGAGTAACCCATGATTCTACGGTCCAGACGCTGCTTGACTGCATCCAGAATCTCGGGAGGTGTGGCGAACTCCATATCTGCAATCCACATGCGAATGAATTCTTCATCTTTGAATGGAAAAGTCATATCTTCTGTGGCGTTAAAAATATATTGACGGAAACCATCCGTATTCATGGCATTTGTTCCTGTGCGGTCAATAATCTCATCAAAGTTATATTTCATAGCTTCTGCTCCTCTGTCTGCTCAACTTTTCATTGTCGGTTCGTGTCGTATGATATCTATTATTCCATGACGTAGAAATTGCATCAAATGCAATACAATCTATTCTGACGAAACAAATGAAGTTTATTGTTTCTCCAGAATAGGTATTTCGACGAAAAAGTGATATATTTCTCATATAACATCATTTTCATGAATGACTTTCATCATTTTCACGTACTCTCAAGAAACATTGGCATAAGGAGAACCGGTTATGAACAATATCAATCAGGAAGTTGGCAAGAAAATACGAAACTTTCGGAAGTGGCGGGGACTGACCATTCAACAGCTTGCGGATCAGATTTTCAAGAGCAAAGGCACCCTATCCAAATATGAGAGCGGAGATATTACACTTGATCTGGTCACGTTACATCATATTGCGAACGCGCTCAACATTCAGGTGGAGCAACTCTTGTACCAAGAACCAAGACATGCTTCTCCCCTGATGAATGCGGTCCCGTCCAGTTTCTTCAAGAACTCCACACGTTTCTATTCTTACTTCTATGATGGGCGGAACAACAGTCTCATTCGTTGTGTCATTGACATGATGGCTCAGTCGGATGCCAACCGTTATCGCACCGTGATGTATATGAATGTGAAGGACTTTGAGAACTACCAAGAGTGCGAGAATATGTATTGGGGCCACACCGAGCATTATGATACACTCACCACGCTGATTTTGAAAAATCAGGCCACGCCGCTGGAGAATCTATATATTAATATTCTGGCGTCTTTTCAGGAATCGGAGAAAAAATGGGGACTGATGGCTGGTGTCTCCTTCAGACCTTTCATGCCTATCGCCCTCAAAATGTTATTCTCCAGAACCCCGCTGCCCGAGAATCAGGAGTTATATAATGAATTGAAAATCTCAAAGGAAGATCTGCGGACCCTGAAAATATACAACATGCTCGCTGTCACTTGAATAACGCAGCGCGTCACACATTCTCATATCATATGGATGGAGACAGTCCCTCCCCATTAGAAAAGGCACTTCTATAAGCTGTTGAAACCAGCTCATAAAAGTGCCTTTCGCTTTGCTACCTATTCGATCGGAGATAAGTGAGACTAACGCTTAGTTTTTAATTAAATCCAGCGTCTCGTCAAACATTTGCTTCTGTTCCTCTATCTTGTTCTCATTACCGATCACACAGCGCTGCTGCTGTTCAAGTATGGCCGATAAGAGCTCAGCAAAACCGATAATGTCGCTTTCCTTCGTGCTTAACACTTCGTCACGTTCCTGTTGCAGATCCGCTTCAGTCACATTCGACAGATAACACTCGAGAGAGAATGCCCCTTCGCCATAAGGCGTTCTCGGCGTATCGAGATCCTGAATCGCACCAATGATATAACGTGTCATTTCCCGCTCGTCTGCCCGGAAATCTTTCAAATATTGCGGTATCTCTTCATATACTTTGTACGTTTTATCCAGGTTCGGATCACGATACGATGCAACGTAGCTATCTCCGTTCCGTCTGAAGCCTGACATACAGCCATAAGCCCCGCCTTTGGCGCGGATATTGGTCCACAAGTAATCCAGAGACAGGATTCCCTGCAAGACCCGTAGTGAACCGGTGTATTGATATCCTTTGTCGATATAATTGCCCGTTTGCACCACGTACTGCACCTCTGAAGGGGAACGGAATCCTTCCTTATGAGTAGCCGGTGTGAACATAAATTCTTCCTTGGCAACCTCATGTGTAAACAGCTTCGCTTTCAGGTCGGATACCTTTTGCTCCAGTCCTTCATACCCCTGTTCATCGGCCGTATAACTAACAAGCAAGTTCTCTGGTCTGAAAATATACCCTGTCAACTCTTGCAGGCTGGAAGATAACTCTTCTTTTCTAGCCTCAAAGTTCTCCTGAAGATCCTCTAACCACTGGTAAAAGGCGATACCACTTACAGCTTCCCTGAAATCGGCAACTGCTGATTGTTTGGACGAAGACCGGCCAATTCCCGCAGAATGTCCGCTATTGATCAGATTACGTTGCAGGTTACCTTTCATCTGAGAGATGATCTCATACAATCGCTTCGAATTATCGAATTGGGACGTGAACACGATTTCTTTGATCATATCAAAGGCAAATCCAAGCTTGTCATACAACACTTTTGCGTTGAACTCATAGGTAGCCTTGAATTCATTGTGCTTATGCGCGTTAGCATAAGATCCAATCCCGCTATGAATACCGCCTGAATGGATGTGGATTTCATTGGACAATTCATTAAACGAGTAGTTTTGAGTATCCACGTAACCCAGTACATTCTTGAGCAATCCTGCATACGGCAGGAGATGACGTGGCACTTCTTTAATATCAAACAGCAGTCTCAGATAACCAATTCCGTTGGTGTACAGGTTATGATGGAGAATGGTTGTGCCGTCGACCTGGTTCACCGTTTGATGCAACGTAGAGGCCTTTGGTTCAATATCTTCAATCGATAACGTCGGAATGACCTGCTGTTGCTCTTTGGTTGAAGGTGTATTCTGATACTCGGCGAGTGCCTCCGTTTTCTGAATCAACGTCTGAACTTCTTCCTCACTAAGACCAGCCTGAATAGTTTTCAGACGTTCTTTCAACGCTTCTTCCTTGCGTGAGTTCAGCCCCTTATCCGGGGTAAGCGCCACAAAAGAAGTATGTGTGTTTTGCAAAATATATTTCTCAATCAGTTGCTCGAAGTAACCTTCGTTCATTTTTGTCCGCAGTTCAGCAAATACGTCATTGGCTTCCAAATGAGTAAAAGGTGCTTCTTCATCGTACAACCAGCTTTGCAGGGAGGAGAATCCGTAAATCAGGCCTTTCGGCATTCTGCCATAGTCCGCTTCTCTATGATTGAACTCATAAGAGTTAATTCCAGCAAGCAGCGCCTTTGGATCAAAGCCTTCTTTTACCACACGCTCAAGCACTTCTTTGACCGTTCCCAAGAAATCCTCTTTGCTCGCCAGATTACTCTTCTTCAGTCCAACCGTGAACACAGGCTGATACAGACTGTCATCATAGGAACCGTAGACGTCCTTCGCAATTCCTTTATCCAGCAAAGCCTGTTTCAATACCGCTCCCGGAGCGTTCAGAAGGGCGTATAACAGAATTTGGAACGAAATGTTCAGTTCCTTGTCCAGACTTGTGCCGATCACCGCATTATAGGTCAAGAAGCTGTTATCCACTTCCGATTCCGTACTTCCCGCAGAGTATGTCTTAACTGTGTCTACCCGTTCTGCAAAAGCAGGTTGAAGTTGAATGGCCGAATCAATCTCGATTCGATCATATGCACTCAGGTAGTTTTCATCCAGCCATTGCAGCTTCTCTTCCATATCCATATCCCCGTACAGATAGATGTAACTGTTGGAAGGATGATAGTATCTCGTGTGGAAATCCAGCAGCCCCTGATAAGTTAGATCCAGGATAGCTTCCGGGAATCCACCAGACTCGGAGGAGTATGTGGTATCCGGGAAAAGAGAGTTCAACACTTCTCTGCGCACCATTCGTTCTGGTGAAGAAAAGGCCCCTTTCATCTCGTTATATACAACTCCGTTGTAGGTTAACTCATCGTCAGCAGAGGTCAGGTTGTAGTTCCAGCCCTCTTGTAGAAATATCTTTTCATTCTCATAAATATTTGTATTCAATACCGCATCCAGGTAAATATCCATCAGGTTATGGAAGTCATGATCATTACGACTCGCGATCGGATAGATCGTCTTATCGGGATACGTCATGGCGTTAAGGAATGTATTCAATGAACCTTTCAGCAACTCAACAAAAGAATCCTTGGCCGGAAATTTCTTGGACCCACATAGCACGGAGTGTTCGAGAATATGGGCTACCCCTGTATCATCTTCCGGAGGTGTGCGGAAACCGATACTGAATACTTTGTTGTCGTCCTGATTGGACAAAAGTACAATTTTGGCTCCGGATTTCTGGTGTTCAAGCAGATACGCATCCGATTTCAGTTCTTCGATTCTGCGCTCCTGTAACACCTTGTATGGCTTAAGCTGTTTCAACATAAACTTGAGTCCTCCGTCCATAAGATTGTTTTATTGGTTTTGTGACTATATCGTTCAGCAAGGTAAAGGTAATTAATGCCTATGGATAGTATACACCATCGTTGTATGTCTTCATAACTCGCCCAACTGAGGCCTCTTCTAGTGCCTAATTCTGAAATTAGACTTCCTTCCAAGAGATTGAACATTTGATCTCTAACCGCCTTAGGTTTCTCTATCTAACTCATGAAAAAAGACCCTCCGATAAAGCGATAAAGGAGAAGGTCTCATTGAACTTTACACTAGTTAACTCAAAATTTGCTTTACACTAAACTTATATTAACAGTTCGTTATATATAAACTATTATTTGGTTTTCCCTCTTTAATAAAAGGGCTTGGTTTTGAATCCGATTTAATCTAAATCTTCACCGTTGCTTTGGATAACTTTTTGATACCAATAAAATGATTTTTTCTTACTACGTTTCAGAGTACCCTTACCTTCATCGTCACGATCAACGTAAATAAATCCATAACGCTTGCTCATTTCGCCCTTGGTCGCACTCACCAGATCGATACTTCCCCAAGTCGTATACCCCATCAACTCAACGCCATCTTCCAGGACTGCCGCTTTAAATGCCTTAATATGCTCACGCAAATATTCGATTCGATAATCATCTTCCACATAGCCATTTTCATCAGGCGTATCCACTGCACCAAGCCCGTTTTCCACAATGAATAATGGTTTCTGATAGCGGTCATATAAAATACTCAGCGCTGACCTCAATCCCAAGGGATCAATCTGCCATCCCCATTCGGAAGATTTCAAATAAGGATTTTTAATAGATTTAAATATATTCCCAGCCGTTTCATGAGCAACAGATGGATCGGTAGCAACAACTCGGGAAGAGTAGTAGGAAAATGAAATAAAATCAACTGTATGTTGTCTTAACAGCTCTTGGTCTCCCTGTTCCATAACAATATGAATATGTTCTCGTTCGAATTTTTTCAATGCATAACTCGGATAGGCTCCCCGGGATTGAATGTCAATGAACATATAATTTTCCCGATCCTTTTCGACTGCCTTTGCATAGTCCTCCGGACGACAAGAATACGGATAGTTATTTCCTCCTGCCAGCATACAGCCAATCCTGTTCTCCGGATCAACTTCATGCGCTATTTTGGTTGCAATTGCACTGGCTATTAATTGATGATGCATGGCTTGATATTTAACCTGTTCTTCATTTTCATCTGCTTCAAAACATAAGCCCGCGCCCAAAAACGGTGCATGCAATATCATATTCACTTCATTAAAGGTCAACCAATATTTTACCATCCCTTTGTAATGATTAAATACGGTACGACAATAGTTCTCAAAAAAACCAATCATTTTACGATTACGCCATGACCCGTATTGTTGAATAAGAGTGACGGGTACATCAAAATGCGCTAACGTTACCAGTGGCTCAATATTGTACTTTCGTAACTCCCGAAATATATTTTCATAAAAGGTTAAACCTTCATCGTTCGGCTGCTCATCATCCCCATTGGGAAAAATTCTAGTCCAAGATATCGACATACGATACGTTTTGAAGCCCATTTCAGCGAATAATTTGATGTCAGCCATATACTGATGATACATATCAATAGCTTCATGAGCCGGATAAAAGTGCTGATCATCCAGTTCAATCATTTTTATTTTCCCGGTCATTACTCCTGCCCGATCTTTGCCTATAGGCAATAAATCAACATTGGCTAAACCGCGGTTTCCTAGATTATATCCGCCTTCACTTTGATTTGCCGCGTTTGCGCCCCCCCACAGAAAGTTAGGACCTAACCCCATTCCAGATCACCTCATATTATTTTTTCACACCCATTACAAGAACATCACTTTCGAAATCATGCATATCTATAACTGTCGTTTTCTCTTGAACAGTGATGACAGCGGCCGCAAATCTGCGGTGTTCAAGGTCGATAATCGTAAACTCGTATTCACCAAGGTCCGCGTCCAACCTCAGCACTGTATTAACAGGCATATAAATGGCGACCTTGGACATGCTGGCGGTTGCCGCTGCCCGAATCTCTTCCGTGTTCTTAAGCACAATGTTCCACGGCTGCAAATCAGTCAGCCCGTACATTTGGAATAGCCATTTAGCAAATCCATAATCCCACGCCCCCTCAAACTTGAGGGAGGCCTGCCAATCATAAGGGCTGTCAAACCCTTCTCCTGTAACTCCGAATCGCTTGCCTTTTTTGTGCCAGCTCCAGATTCCATGCGCCCCGTAGGCTACACCAGCGGCCGCTCCGGATAAGAGACTTTGCCAGGCAGCCTTGCGCACATCGACACGACTGAACCGGCCGTAATTCTGACGGCTGTACCCCATCATTTCGTAGCAAGGCTCCGAGTTTAACACTGGTCGTGTTACCGGCTTGCTGCTGAATTCGATAGCTAAGGTGTAGGCCGTAGGCTGAAACTGGGAATTGTGGCCGGACTGGTACATATAGAAATCCAAATCACCATCGTTTATGAATTCGGCTGGCACTTCCGCAAGTCGTCCTTGAATATGCAAGGTGGTCAAGCACTCCGGGCTATACTTTTTCACAGCATGAAGTGCGGTCCGGTAGTATGCATTCGCCCGTTCAGACGGAAAGTCGGTATCCCCGCTCACGATATAGATTGGATAGTATTTGGAGAAGCGGTCCGCTGCATAACGCACGTACGGCTCCACAGCATCCAGTGGCATCTTCTTATCTTCACGGATTCTGGACGCCCAGGTATCGGGAATATAATTGCACCAGAGCAGGACAAGCGCTGGTACAAACCCTTTGTCCACCGCTCTTTCCACCATTTGCTCTGCTCTTTTGAAATACTCTTCATTGAGCGAATAAAAATCATAAGTACCATCATCTTCACACCGGGCAAAAGGCTCCTGGTTCAAGTCACTGCCACTGGCATCCCACTGCCGTAGCAGATTAATTTGCAAGACATTAAATCCCTGGCTTTTCCTGTAGTCCAGATAATAGTTCCATTCCTCCATCGAGATATTGGTAAATGCACTCCAAACTGTATCGGCCAGATAGAAAAACGGAGCCCCCCCGCTGATGAAATGACGTTTATTCTCCGCTATCTCAAGCTTGATCATACAACCTCTCCTCTCTCGCGAGTCATAACAGAAAACGGCGTTGTAAACGCCGTTTTACGAGTTTAATGCGCACTTATGAGGTAACTGCACCGGCATTGATTCCGGCTGTCCCTTCTTGTTTCGAATTCTCCAGTGCTTCAGATTCCCTCTCCAGCGCTTGTCTGTCGAGTATTCTGAAGAATGGATAATAGATCAGCATACAAACGGGAATGAGCACAAGCTGTGCAGCAGCAAGCCTCCAACTGCCCTCAATGAATCCCAAAGCAAATATCGGCGTTCCGAATGCAGGATATATTCCGATAGGTGCCGGCAGCAAGCCGATGGTGGTTGCAAAATAACCCAGCACTGCGCAAACGATAGGTGAAGCGATAAACGGAACCGCCAAAAGCGGATTTAGAACGACCGGTATGCCGAAGATCAGGGGCTCATGTATCGAGAAGAACGTCCCCGGCAGGCCAAGTTTCCCAATCGTACGCAGTTGCTTGCTCTTGGCGAGAAAGACCAGCAACAGTGCGAATCCGAGCATGGGTGCATAATTGGCATAGATGTACCAGAACGCCAGTCCAATAATATTTGGCAACGGGGCACCGGCCTGAAATGCCTCAAGGTTCGCAAGATCCAGACTCATCCAGATGGGCTTAACGATAGCCAAAGTGACAATGGCTCCATGAATCCCGAACATCCAGAGTGCCTGCATGATGATCAGCGCAATAATCAGGGCCCCCAGTGATCCGCCCAGCCCTTCCAGCGGCACTTGCAGATAGGTATATATAAATTGATGGACTGTAACAAAAGAGGTTTGCATGAACAATCCGGATATGACAACGAAAAGAACGGCGACCAATATGGCTGGAATAAGGCCCGAAAAGGTTTTGACGACCGTAGGTGGAACTCCCTCCGGCATTTTAATGGTCCAGTTGCGGTCAACAATCCATATATACAATCTCGCGGCGATCAAACCTACAAACATGGCTACAAACAATCCCTGAGCGCCGAGCCATTGCAGCGGCAATGCCCGGACTTTGTCGAAAGTCTCTACCGGCGTAAGGATTAGGAAGGAGAGCAGCGCAGTCGCTGCGGGAACCAACGGGTCCTTGTCGAAGGACTGCGCCAGTCTGTAAGCAATGAAGAATACGGCATAGAGGGCGATAATCCCCGTAGTCATGGTTGATGCCAAACCAATAATTCCCTTTACCGGCGCAATAAAGTTCTGATAAGGCTCCCAGGCAAGTGCGGAAAACAGCGTTGAGAACGCCCCGACAATCAGAAAAGGAAGTGTCGACATCAGCCCATTCGAAATAGCGCTCATATAGCGATTTTGCTGAATTTTACCTGCGAATCTTTGCAGCTTGTGGGATAGCTTTTGTTCATTTGCCATATCCGTTCATCTCCTGCTTTAGAATTTCATCGATAAACACCATTTAGAGAACGCTTCCATTTGATGAAAAAATGATTACAGGTTTAGAGCATCGGCAAGCACTTTCTCACCATTCATCATGCCATAATCCATTCGGTTGATTACGCTTACTTTTATGCCTTTAGGTTCATATTTGCTTTTAAAATCACCTTCCAGATAGCCAACCTGTGGCCCAATCAGCAGCACATCCGTCTTGTCTGCGTACTCCTTGAAAGAACTCTCGGAGGTGGCTCTGATCTCCACCTCAATATTTTGGACTTGGGCTGCCTTCTGCATTTTCTGTACCAGCATACTTGTTGACATTCCTGCTGCGCATACCAGAGTAATTTGTTTCATTCTTAGTCCTCCCTAGTTGTAGTGTTATGTCCAACCGCCACTTCATAGCGGTTCAATCTGTCATATAGCTCCACAATATGCCCCGCCAAATCCTTCGTCGTAATGGCTGACATCAAATGATCCTGTGCATGTACCATCAACAGTGTCACTTCATGCGTGGCTCCTCCCGCTTCCTGCTGGATCAACCGTGTTTGCGATTTATGCGCACCCACCAGTTCCTTCTTGCATTCCTCCAGACATGCAGCCGCCTGCTCCGAATGGCCTTTCTGGGCAAGGGCAATGGCTTCCATAGCCTTGCTCTTGGCGAACCCTGCATTGGTTATAATCCCCATAATAATTTCCTGATACTCATCCATTGCATCCACCTCTTACATTCCATTTCTTTGTCTTACAAGATCAGTGTATACGATTACAACTCACATCTAAACGCAATCCTTTTCCACTACAAGCGGAAAAACTTATATCCGTACGTACTTAACGCCAACAGCAGAATGCCATACCCTATTTCCCGGAAAATGAATAAGACTCCATACCGCCGTCTGGCCGAAAATCCGGTCAAACGCCATACAGAGCCTTGGACAATCAATACAGTTTATGTCTGACAATAATTTGGGCAAACTCCCCATACGTTTTGCATTCCAGCATTTGCTGAATAATCTCGGAATCGTCGACCAGCCCCATCAGATGTTGATACATTCTCACCTGAGGCTCTTCGCCACTCTTGTCAATACTCAGGAGACAGACAAATTGTACCGGCCGGCCCGACCAGTCAATCGGAGACTCAAGTGTACATATCGCCCATACCGTGCGGTTGCTTTGCGGAATGATTGGATGAGGAATGGCCACCAAATTCCCATAGGCTGTCGGCGCAGCATTTTCTCGCTCCAGAACCAGACCGATGAAGCCTTCGGAAGAGCGGATCAACCCGAGTTCAGACATTTTGTTCCCGTAAAAGTAATGATCTCTTCCTTCGAGGTAAAGCGCTGTCTCAGAAACACAAGTTCTTCCATAATGTAGCGGAAGGAATACGCCTTCTCCCCATTAATCAAATCCTCAATGTTATGCATATCCCCACCGCCCAGGAGGGTCTGCACAACAATCACAGGAACAGACAAAGGCTTTGGGATAGGGACTGTACTTAACACAAAATCAATGTTATGCAAAGGAATCTGATGCAGATTGTAAAGCTCGGTCGTTCCCACAACCTCCAGTCTCTCGCCGAACTTGCTCCTTAGCTTGTAATATAGCAGACGCGCACTGCCTACACCCGAGGTACATACGACCAAGCAACGTTTGGGCCTGGTATCCATCTGCTGTCTTTCCATGGCCGCTCCGACATGAATAGCCAGGTAGCCCATTTCCGTCTCGGGAATCAACAGATTGAGTTTACTCTCAATCAATTTGGCTCCGATGACCCCTGCCTCAAAAGCCAAGGGATAGTTGCTCTTCACATGCTCCAGCATCGGATTGCGGATACTCATCCCGTATCTGACACGGTTCAGCGCAGGCTTCAAATGGAGGCAAATACCCAATAATAGCTCTTGATCCCTGCTGATCCTCAGGTTAAGGTCCCTGTCAATTCGAGCAAGAATTTCCTTCCCCAGCTCATAAATCCCGCGGTCCAGCATCTTCTCGGGACTGCCTTGTTCCATCTCTTCCCCGTTTACCTCCGCAAACCACTTGTTTCCAGCCAGATGCATGGCTATATAGGCAACCTCATCTTCGGGAAAAGATAAGTCCAGTTCTCGTTCAATCAACGCGACAATCTGCTCGGCAGCCTGAAATTCCTCAGCGGCCCGGAATTCTTCCTTCTCATCCAAGAGCAACGCGACCCGGTTACCGTCACGAATTCGCTTACAGGCGATCGCAATATGA
The DNA here is from genome assembly GCF_000316035.1 of Paenibacillus sp. PAMC 26794. Lineage (GTDB taxonomy): Bacteria > Bacillota > Bacilli > Paenibacillales > Paenibacillaceae > Paenibacillus. The sequence continues at coordinate 299,780 of NZ_ANHX01000004.1, read as the reverse complement.
ATAGTCAGATTGCTGAAGGCAACATCTGACAGGCTCACGCCAAGCTTCTGAATCTGTTCCAGAATGATGCTGCGTATGAGCGTCATCTCGCGGGGAGAGACAATACGCTGTGCATCCTGTATTCCGGTGCGTTCTTCATCCGAGCGGTTCACAACGAATTCAGATATGCACAAACGCAGCCGGACTTCATCCCCCCTCAGCCTAATGCCATAGTTGGGGCGTTTGTCTACGCCAAGCCCGTAGGCAAGCAATGTCTGCTTAACCCCCTTGAAATCGTTCTGAACCGTGGACTTGCTGACATATAGCTCATCTGCCAACTCTTCAAGCTTCAAATACACTCCGGCAAGCAGGAGGCGTCTGATTAAGTAAAGCTGCCGGTATTCAGGTGATCCCGAATCTTCCGGTTCATTGTTCATATACAATTGCTGCAAAAGCATACGAAAGCTGCTGTCGTCTGTAATCTTCAGTTCATACCCTCTTGAGCGAACAGGTTGAACCGATGCTCCATGCTTGGCCAGGAACTCATCCAGCTCTCTGATGTCACTGCGTACGGTGCGTGAAGTAACCTGAATCAATTTTGCCAGATGCTCGCTCTTGACAGGGATGTCCGCAGCAAGCAGATGCTGTAAAATCGAAACCATGCGTGAATTCATTCAAGCTCCCCCCTGTTCTGATACAATGCAATACGAATTTAGTCCTGCCCGGAGTTATCAGGCTTTTGTCCTGCAAGCCCGGGATCGACAGGAGCCGCGCAGGAATTCCGTTCCACAAAAATGGTGTCTACGATAATTTTACTTGTCCCTTGCGACAATGCATCAGTCAATAGATCAACGGCTAGACTGGCCATTCTTTCTTTATCCACGTGAATCGTAGTCAACTCCGGAGTGACAACCAATGATTCGTTAATGTTATCAAAACCTATGACAGAAGTATCCTGTGGTACCCGGATGCCCAGCTCATTCATTGTCTTCATGGCGCTGATCGCAATATAGTCACATTCGCAAAACCAGGCTGTAGGCATACTGTGCCCGTTCTCCAAATAGGTGGTCAACTGCCGTTTCAGATCATCCTGAGAAGTAAGAATAGTTGGCGCCACGGACAGACGTGCTGCCTCGGGCACCATTAGCCCTCGCTCCGTAAGCGCCGCCATAAAACCGCGTTTACGTTCATCAAAATTATGAATTCGCACATTGGAAGCGATATAACCGATCGAGGTGTGCCCTATGTTGCTTAAATAGACCCCGGCCTGATAGGCACCCATTACATTATTAATCTGAATAAATTGTACAGGTAACGTCTCAAAGCAGGTGTCAAGCACAACCAGATTCGGCAGTTTGGCATGAATATCCCTGATTTGTTCGCGGGTCAAATTAGTGCCCAGCACTATGGTTCCAACACTGCGTTTCTCATCAGCAACCACTTGGATATCCCGCTGGAAAAATTCTACATCTACCGTTGAAAAAATTAGGGAATATCCTTTCTGCCGACAGCGTTCTTCAATAAAATGAATCAATTCTTTGAAAAATGGCTGCTGGTAATATTCTTCAAGGACAATTCCTGAATTAGTACATACAAGAAAAAGCAGCGATTTATCTACTTTTGTAGTCGCTACTTCCCTGCTCTTGGGGCTGTATCCCGCTTCATAGGCTACTTGGAGAATGCGTTCTCGCGTATCCGGACCGATACCCGGCTTGCCACTGAAGGCCAACGAAACGGCTGCTTTGGATACATTAGCCAGTTTAGCGATATCTTCCATCTTCATGCCTTGATTCTCCATTTCTTAATAAGGTAACAACATAACAAGGTAATACGTGAAGTTTACACCGAATCTGGTTTCGATGCAATGTTTAGCTGAATTAAGTTTGAATTGTTTAGTTATAAGTTTAGTTATTATAGCTAAATAATACTAAATTATTCATTGACACCACTTAAACGCAATGTTAACATGACCTCAAAGCTGAAAAATATATTCAGTTAAGTTTAAATAACTAAACTATACCCATTTTGTTTAGTTATTATTTTCATTCAACAAGGCTGAAATATTCCATACCGAGGAGAAATGATGATGAAGAAATTAAAGTTGGGCTATGCCCCAACACGGCGTTTTACATTCAGCGCTGAGGATGCATTTAAGTACAAAGTAGAAATTCGCAAGCAAATTGAGAGCTTTGGAATGGATATTGATATCGTGGACCTGGAAGGCCTTAACGAGGAAGGGTTGCTGTACGACGACCATATTAATGCCGACCTGATAGCCAAGAGGTTCAAAGAGGAAGAAGTCGATGCCGTATTTTTTCCACACTGTAACTTCGGCACCGAAGACACCGTAGCTCGTGTTGGCAAAGCGCTTGGCAAGCCTGTTCTGCTCTGGGGGCCACGGGATGAAGCTCCGCTTGCGGACGGTATGCGCCTTCGCGATACTCAATGCGGTATTTTCGCCACAGGCAAAGTGCTGCGCAGATTCAACGTTCCCTTCACTTATGTAACCAACAGTTGGGTGAATGATCCCGTATTCGAGCGAGGCTTCACCAACTTTATCGCTGCTGCCAATGTAGTACGCCAGTTCAAAAGCCTGCGCATTCTCCAGATCGGTCCACGTCCCGCTTCGTTTTGGACGATGATGTGCAATGAGGGCGAACTGCTTGAACGCTTTGGCATTGAGATCCATCCGATTACCCTTGTCGATATTCAGCTCCGCACTCGAAAAATTGCGGCCAGCAGCAGCGCCGAACTACTTGATACGATGGATTACATTAAAGAAAAGCTCGACTACAGCGAAGTGACCGAAGACGACATCAGGCGAATCGCCGCTTTAAAAGTTGCTATGAAGTCTTTCGTCCATGAGACGGGAAGCACTGCTATCGCTATTCAGTGCTGGTCGTCATTGCAAGAGGCCATGTCGATCATGCCGTGTCTGGCCAATGCGATCCTGACAGATGAACAAATTCCGGTCACCTGTGAAACAGACATCCATGGAGCCATTACGTCCATTATGGTGCAAGCAGCCGCGATGAATGAATGCCCAACCTTTTTTGCAGACATTACCATCCGCCATCCCGAAAACGACAACGGGGAACTACTATTCCACTGTGGAAATTTCCCTGTTTCGCTTTCTGTGGAGCAGAAACCGAAGCTGCGCAAGCACTTTCTCTTTGACGACCATGCTCCCGGAACTCATGAAGGCGAAATCCGTGGTGGCGGCATGACCATTGCCCGATTTGACGGCGACAACGGCGAATACTCCATGTTCCTAGGCAAGGCCCGTGGCATACAAGGCCCTTATACTCGCGGCTCCTATGTATGGGTGGAAGTGAACGATTGGCCACTGTGGGAAGAAAAGCTCGTCAAAGGTCCTTATGTTCATCACTCCGTAGGCATCCATGCCAATGTTATTCCGGCCATCTATGAGGCCTGCAATTATATCCCCGGTCTGACGCCGGACCCCGTAGACCCTACGGAAAAGGAAATCCAAAGCTGGCTTAGAGGCTCTGATCTTGCCCGCACTAATCAGTCAGGTCTGCACGTGTAAAGAATAGAGCTACTCGATCAAGGCCAAGTTCAATGGCATCTATCAGAGGAGGATATTATGGATATTCAAGAACTGAAAGTCAAAGCCGCACAAATTCGAATGGATTTGCTGACTATTATTCACCGCGCCAAAACGGGGCATACAGGGGGATCTTTGAGTAACACGGACATTTTAACCGCCTTATATTATGAAATTATGAATATTGATCCGGCTCATTCAAAATGGGAAGATCGTGACCGTTTCATTGCCAGCAAAGGCCATTCCGTAGAATCACTATGGTGTGTTCTAGCTGACCGCGGTTTCTTCCCCAGCGAAGAACTGGAAACTTATAGCCAGTTCGGCACCCGGCTCATCGGCCACCCGAACAACAAGGTTCCCGGGATTGAGATGAACACTGGCGCCCTCGGCCATGGTCTGCCCATTTCCGTTGGCATGGCACTGGCGGCCAAACGGGACGGACGGTCTTATCGTGTGTTTTGTCTGATGGGAGACGGCGAGCAAGCCGAAGGCTCTAACTGGGAAGCAGCCATGGCAGGCGCCCATTATAAACTGGATAATCTGGTCGGCATTATCGACCGCAACCAGCTTCAAATCAGCGGAACTACCGAAGAGGTCATGGGCCTGGAACCACTCAATGAGAAATGGGCTGCCTTTGGCTGGAATGTTGTTTCCATCAACGGCAACGATATGGAAGAACTGCTGCAAGCATTCCGAGCCGCACCGGAAGTAGCTGGCAAACCTACGCTCATTTTGGCCAATACGACCAAAGGCCAGGGCGTATCCTTCGCCGAGAATGTGCCCGCCTGGCACCACCATGTTCCTAACGATGAAGAGCTGGCGCTGGCGCTGGCTGAGTTGAGTGCATCCATTGAGGAATTGACACAGAAAGGACAGGTGTAATAATCATGAACAAAATTCCTAACCGCCAAGTCATCTGTGACACACTGCTGGAACTGGCCAAAGAAGATCGGGATATTATGGTGCTCGCCAGTGATTCACGTGGTTCCGCCGCGATGGCTCCATTCGCCAATACATTTCCAGAGCAATTCGTCGAGGTTGGCATTGCAGAACAGAACATTGTTGGCATGTCGGCGGGATTGGCCCACAGCGGCAAGAAACCATTTGTCACTTCACCTGCCTGCTTCCTGAGCATGCGCAGCATTGAACAGATCAAAGTTGACGTCGCTTATTCGCGGACCAATGTGAAGCTAATCGGGATTAGCGGCGGCGTAAGCTACGGTGCGCTCGGCATGTCCCATCACTCTGTACAGGATATTGCGGTGGCCCGTGCCATTCCTGGACTGGCTATTGTGCTTCCCGCCGACCGCCACGAAACGAAGAAGCTGACCGAAGCGCTGGTTAAATATGATGGCGGCGTATATGTACGGATCGGACGTAACCCGGTCGAGGACGTATATGAATCCGACGATTATCCGTTTGAGATAGGTAAGGCTGTAATTGTACAGGAAGGTTCCGATGTTACGATCATTGCCGCCGGTGAAACTGTACGCATTGCCCTCGATGCCGCCAAGGAACTTGCCGAAAATGGTGTATCCGCACGAGTCATCAACATGCATACGATTAAACCCTTGGATGAAGAGGCCATCATTGCTGCGGCACGAGAGACCGGGCGCATTATTACGGTTGAGGAGCACAGCATTTACGGTGGCCTCGGCGCTGCTGTGGCTGAGGTTGTCGTACAGCACCATCCCGTTCCGATGAAGGTGCTTGGCATCCCAGATGAACCCGCTATTGCTGGCAAAACAGCGGAGGTATTCCACCACTACGGCCTTACGGGCGACAATATCAAACAGGTTGCACTCGAATTGATCAACAAGTAAAGGGCGAAGCATATGGACCACAATCAGAAATATATATTGGCCATTGATCAGAGTACTTCAGGCACCAAAGCACTTCTTGTAAATGCTGAAGGAACAGTCATCGCTCGTAGCGGAATGGAGCATAAACAGTACTTTCCCCAGTCCGGCTGGGTAGAGCATGATCCGCTCGAAATTTATGACAATGTCATAAAGGCGGCCCGCAGTGTGCTAGAGCAAACCGGCATCCATCCGGCAGAACTGGCTGCCCTGACCCTTACCAACCAGCGCGAAACCGCACTGATGTGGGACAAGACAACAGGCCAGCCGGTATACAATGCCGTCGTCTGGCAATGTCAGCGTACTGCGGACCTATGCGCCGGGCTGAAGCAAGCGGGGCACGAGAACACCATCCGCGCCAAAACAGGACTTATGCTCGACCCATATTTCTCCGCCGCCAAATGGGGGTGGATCATTAGGCATGCAAAAGGAGCCGCGGAACTGCTCGCCGAAGGCAAGCTGCTCGCAGGAACCATGGACAGCTGGCTGATCTGGAAGCTTACGGGGGGCAGCACACATGCTACCGACTACACAAACGCCAGCCGCACCTCGCTGTTCAATATTCACACCTTGGAATGGGACGAAGAGCTGGCCTTGATGTTCGACGTCCCTTCTTCCCTGCTGCCCGAGGTAAAGCCGTCCGATGTCATATTCGGCTATACGGCGGATAACAGCCTTTTTGAGGCAAAGGTGCCGATCTCAGGGGTGATCGGGGATTCCCAGGGCGCGTTGTATGGCCATCTCTGCTTTAAGCCCGGAAGCGCCAAAGCAACCTTTGGTACCGGCACCTCTGTATTGATGAATGTAGGCGACCATCCGATTGATGGTGGTGACGGCCTTGTAACGACGATCGCCTGGGGTGCCGGAGGACAGGTTACGTATGCGCTGGAAGCCGTCATTCGGTCCACCGGAGACAGCATCAAATGGATGCAGGATAATTTGGGGCTTTTCTCTACCTTTGCGGAAATGCAGGAACTGGTTGAAAGCGTTCCAGAGAACGACGGTGTTTATCTTGTCCCCGCTTTTGTTGGCATGGGTGCGCCTTATTGGGACCCGTTTGCCAGGGCGGCAATTACCGGCATGAACCGCGGAACCATTAAAGCCCATATTGTCCGAGCTGCGCTGGAGAGTATTGCTTATCAAGTCAGAGATGCGGTTGAATTCGTTGAGCGGCAGTCTGGCATTCAACTGCTCGGTCTGCGGACCGACGGTGGTGCCTCCTCCAATGCCTGGCTCATGCAATTTCAGGCCGATCTCCTGGGTAGCGTAGTGGCCCGCTCCACCTGTGCTGAGCTATCGGCCATGGGCTCAGTGTATCTAGGCGGGCTCGGCGCAGGTCTATGGTCTGACCCGGAGCAGCTTGCAGCCCATCTAATATTATACGAAACATACGAACCAAAGCTGGATGAAGTCACCCGAAACAATTATTACACCGGCTGGAAGCGGGCTGTCCAGTCCGTTGTTCAGCGGAGTCAATAAAGTTGGAGTCTAACAAAGTATCCTCTGATTTCCGGGGCTCCCCATATATGTTTGCCTAATTTAAAGAAGCCTGCAATTGTGCAGGCTTTTTGGGCTACGTTCTTACATGAGAAAGAAAAACCTGCCAATCTGAATGAGCGGTATTCTGATTCTGATCTTTCAACAAAAGAAAGATCACATTACCCTCAATAGTTCATGAGAGTCATGCGATCTTCTCTTGGTTCTCTCCTTCCGAGAAAACCTTATAAATCATAGATGCCGAGGACCGGGATCGAACCGGTACGGTAGTCACCTACCGCAGGATTTTAAGTCCTGTGCGTCTGCCAATTCCGCCACCCCGGCATGATTATGTATTTCTTGGCGACAAGAAATATCTTACCATGAACTAATTAACTTTGCAACACTTTTTATATAAAATAATCCAACTATAAGTTTAACTAATGATTTACACGATAACGGAGAGGACAGAAAAAACTGAAAAAGCGAAGCGTTCGCCTAAAAGCTTTCTGAAAGAAAGCTACATCGGAAGCATACGCTATCACCGGATTTTCCCTTGAGAAAAGGAAATCGAAAAAATCTGGTGATAACAGCGTTTAGAAGGTTATTCTGTCATCGGAGTGTCAGTGTAAATAATCTTTAGTTCGACTTATATAAATGAAACAGGCACTGCAAGCGTCAGCTCACAGTGCCTAGAAAGTCCGAGTTGCGGTCCCGGACTTCCGGTAAACCAATCTATATTAAGGGAGGTGTGAGATAAGAATACCTCCCCAACATTAAAGAAACCTAAAATCAGCCTTAAATTAAACTAAAAAAGTAAAATAGGTCGAACACGAGCCGCTTCTTCCTCACTGCACTCCACGATAACCAAGATATGGTCCTTTAACAGCCAATCTTCGTAATACCGCGCGTCTTCTTCCGAGATCCCCGCTTCAGTCAGTGTAAGCACCAAATCATCGGTCTCACTCCCAATCTCATTACCAGCGAGCCTGCGCACTGCATTTCCGATCGACATCGTCTGATCCATTCGTTTCCCCAGACCAGCCAATATGCCTTTCAGAGCGCCAAAGGCACCATCTGTTCCGGCACCCTTCAAAGGTTTGGGCAGCCCCGTCTTTTCGCTCACCAGCTCCAGATTAAGCTGCTCCTTCCCCACCGCTCCCAAATATTTATCCTTAATACCTTCCTCTTTCACCTGATTCAGCATCAATATAGCCTCGTTCTCGGTACGGGCCAGCCCAATAATCAATTGTGTCATTCCGTTCCCCTCCTTTTACCCTAATATAACCCCGTAATCCGCATTCAAAAACGGATCGTCCACAGCTAAGACAAATCACCTAGAAGAATGTTGATTTCTCTTCTGGAAATCTATACCTAGTTCTGATAGACTAGATAAAGAAGACAAATTAACCATTGAAAACATTGACATATGTATTTAACATCTCATAATCAGGAGCAATGACTTATGAAAAAAGAGGTAGAAATTGCCATCCGGCGCAAACAACAGATTATGGTTCGTAATACAAGCGGTCAGACGGTAACCGGTTTTCCCGAGCGCACCGCTGATACATCCATTCTCTCCTTACGTACCGTTCACGGAAGTCTGTGGATACCGTTTGATGAGGTGGAACATGTTACGCGTCTGTTAAGCATCCGGTCTCATCATTTAAGCGGAATGCAACTCGTTTAGTCGGCTCTGTAATCCTAGAAACTCCAGTTCCCGTATAGATACGTTAACTAGATCTATTTATGGCAGCACTTTATACCAGAAAAACCAGACGCATGCACGTCTGGTTTTTCTCTTCTACTTATCCTGTACCACGCTACCACTGACCTCACAACAAAGGCCTTACTATCCTTGTTTCTGCCTAACCATATCCTGTTGTTACTTCACTACAAACTTCACTCGTGTTCCATCCGGATATGTACTTAACTGATTCCCTACCCATGAACCTGCACCGCGATTATCTTTCGGGGTAATGTACTGGATATCTGCACCTGTTCCTCCCTCAGCGCACATCGCCATGGGCCACTCGTCCCGATCCTTACCTTTTTTGACCGGAACACCCTTAAGTGATAAATCCCGATTACCTTCGGCTCCACTACGATCAATGGTGCATACATCCGAATGCCCTGCCTTGATAGCAGCTTTAATATGTTTGGCTGTTTCGGGATAACGCTCTGAAGGGAACGTAATGGTATGGTCTACACTCTTATTAGTCCCACCGAATGGATTAGGTATCTCCTCCGGCCATTCTCCCCCAGCCCAGGCATAGAGGGCTACCAGCAGCATCGCTACCAGCGTCAGAACCTGCTTCTTGAAACCTTGCTTACCTTTACGTTTTCTTCTTGTGCGTCTCTTACTCATGCTGTGTCTCCCCCATTCAACACTTGCATTATAACAGAACGCCCGTTCGTAAAACAATCCAATACAATAAAAAAACAGCCGAGACCGCCCGGCTGTCCTGCTTGTTTAATTATCCTACATTGGGAATGGCCTGTTGGCGCAGCAAGGGCAGTGTCACCTCAAACTGTGTACCTTTCCCCTCTGTACTTTCTACCGAAATCTGACCATTCATCAGTTCCAGCAGTTCTTTGCAGATGGTCAGACCAAGCCCGCTTCCGCCAAATCGGCGCGCATGGGAGATGTCGGTCTGGGTAAATGCATCAAACAATTGTTCGATCTGATGCTGAGGAATGCCAATTCCCGTATCACGCACAGAGAATACCAACACAACGGTATCCATCAGTTGTTGCCTCACATCCACCTGTAACTGCACTTCACCTTGTTCTGTGAACTTGATCGCATTACTCAGCAAGTTATCCAATACCTGCCGAAGTCTTAGCGGATCACCCATCAGTACATCAGGAACATTCAGATCAGCATGGCAGAGCAACCGTATTTGTTTACTCTGCGCCGCAGGCTCATGTGTCTTCACAATCTGTTGAATCAGCTTCAGAGGTTGAAACTCAATGTTTTCAACACCCATTTTACCTCTTCCCAGTTTCGCCATATCCAAACTATTGTTAACGATGTTCAGCAGTGCCTCACTCGATTGACGTGCAAGCTCCAGATATTCTTTCTGCTCATCCGTGGTTTCACCCATACCAGCAAGTTCGATCATGCCCATAATGCCGTTAAGCGGGGTACGAAGCTCGTGATTCAGCTTGCCGATGAATTCCAATTGCCCTCTGCTGTTCATTTGAGCCATGGAAGTTGCAAGCTTCAGCTGCTGATCGGCATACTTCCGTTCTGAAATATCGTATTGAATCCCCACAAAATACAAACACTCTCCAGATTCATTAAAGATCGGATCAATATTCAGTTCGTTCCAGAACTTCTGGCCATTTTTTGTATAATTTAAGATATCAATCTTAATGGACTGTTGTTTCTTTAATGCATCACGAATCTGCATTACCGTTTCGGGGTCTGTATCCTGTCCTTGCAAAAATCGGCAATTGTGTCCGACAGACTCTTCATACGTGTATCCTGTCAGCCGGGTAAAGTGTTCGTTTACATACATGAGCGGAAGCTCAGGCAAGGTAGCATCGACCACCGTCACGGAGGATTTCACTTTTGAGATGATAAATTCCCATTGTAATGAGAGTTGATTATGTTGGCTCATGCCTTCCTCCCTCATCTCACACACGTTAATGTTTATATATTCTGCAATCGTTTATAAGGAGATAAAACTAACCAGACGGAATGTGTTGAAATAAATTCAATATATTTTAATTGTAACATAGTTATTCAAGTCATGTGGTTCATGGGTAATAGTTGATAACTAACATTCAACAATAACCTAACTACTCATCAGGAGGAACATACATGAAATTTCTGTTAGTTATCATCATTATTATTTTGATTGTAGTCTTTTTTACCAGACGCAAACGTTAAGATAAGATCCGTTATGTAAGTTAGAAAGGAAGATGGGTATGAGAACCCTCTTTTTTATATTCATGGTACTCTGTATCATCAATCTCTGTTTCCCAAAATTCGGCTGGTATCTGCGTTATGGCTGGATTTCCCGGGGTAAAGACGAACCCAGCAGGCCTTATATGACTATGGTCAGAACGACCAGCTTGCTGATGTTGCTTATCGCCTTCACACTCGCTATGGCATGAACTATAGGCATTAGAAGATGACTGCCCTGTTGGGCAGTTTTTTTGTGGTGAAATGACGGGAAAATGATAACTTTGTTTGTGGTGCAATGATGACAATGCCCGTAATATAGATATATCGTTTCGGAAAGGACACCATTGGCATGAACATCGCATTTTATCCATACTGGGCCGCCAAAACGCTGCTCTCGCTTATTAATGTCATATATATCATGGTCATTACTACGTATATATACAGTCTCACTGGATCGGTACTCTCTGCTGCAATGTTTCCACTTATTCAGATCATTGCACGCATAATAGCAGGTCTCACTTTGCCATTACTTGTGAACCGTTTCCCATTCTCCAGACTATTGATCAGCATTTCCATAGCCAAAACATTCATCATGACCTGTATAGCCATTTCGTTGAATCACTTGATTTCACAACTTCCGCTTCTATTGCTTGGAGTGGTCATACTATCCTTTTTGGATGGATGGGAAACTCCGTTACTGAAGACTTTAACGCCACGATTGGTTCAAGGTGAAGACCTTATAAAAGCAAATAGCCTACTATCTTTCTCTAATCAGACTGTAATTATTGTCGGTTACGCCATGACGGGATTCGCCGTGATGAACTGGGGGGCATCACAGACCTTCTGGGCAGCTACAAGCCTGTCCTGGGCCGTTCTGATCTTCATGATTGCCATGGGCTCGCTCACACGGAATGTAGAACAACCCCAGAAATCTGCTGTATCGCGGAATGTATTGAGGGAAGGTTGGAGTATACTTTGGAACAATCCAACCTTACGACTGATTACGCTTATGGACATTGCCCAAGCACTCGCGGGTTCCATCTGGATCGGAGCTGTTACGCTGGCCTTTGCAAAAGAAGCTCTGGGACGAGGAGAAGGTTGGTGGGGACTCATGAACTCGAGTTACGCTGCTGGAACCATGCTTGGAGGTATTCTGGCTCTTGCACTGGCCAAACGTATTCAGAAGCATCTGATCGCTAGCATGACCATGGGTTCTCTTCTCTTCAGCCTGCTGACCATCGTTTATGGTCTAAACAACCTGCCATGGCTCGCTCTGGTGTTATGCATACTCATGGGTCCAGTTCATCAGATTCGTGATGTGGCTCAGCAGACAGCGCTTCAGAACAGTGTACCTGTCGAATTCCTAACCAAGGTATACGCCACTCATGGCGTCCTGATCTCCATAGTCATGAGTGTATCCATAGTCATCTTCGGTCTAGTCGCCGATCAACTGGGCGTTCGATGGATATACCTTATCGGTGGAGCCTTGTTTATTGTGTCTGCCATATGCTCAATATCGTTGAGCAGGGTTCACAGGAACCATCACAATGCTAAACATACGAAAAATATGTAAAGCAAAAGAGACGAGCAGCATTCTGCTCGTCCCTCACAATCTCAATCCAATCGATAATCTGTCAGCGGCCTGCCTTTTTTATAATACAAAGTAGGTGACAATATATTGAAGAAAATATGCACATCCGGCATGTATGCTTCTTCCAAAATAGCTTGCACCGACGATGCAATCCGATTATGAATCTCCTGGTCACGTTGAAACATCAGAATCTCTATAGAAGCTGGAGAAGGTGTTAGCGCTTGTACATCATGACGCTCTGCCTTCATTCTCTCCCTTGGAATATGAGTAATTAGGGCCATCTGCTCTGTAATTTGGGGTACAACTTCCTCTAGCTGAGGACCTGTGAATCCTTTAAAGCGAATAAACGGCATTGCTATCCCTTCAATCTCTGTTAATAGTCTCTTATGTGATTTTAAGCACATTGTTTTCAGTTGTCAAATGTCATGGATGGCATATGTTGCTTCTTATAAATAGGAAAAGCCCCGCTGAAGTCTCAGCGGAGCCACTGTTTGCACGTTTCTATACGTGACTTACAGCCAGAAAGATTTTGTGATGATCACCAGCAGGATGAAAAGCACGAGAATTGCACTTGTGGAAGTCCATCCGCCGCCACCAACATTACAACAACCGTATCCAACTTGACTCATTTGATTGGCCTCCTTTGAATTTCAAGGTATGCCATAACATATGCGTATTCCGCGCAAGTGACAGGGCGAATCGGCAAGTTCAACAGCCCATTCATCTGGGATTCATACCCGTTAATTTAACCGGATGGGGCTATGGAAATTTTCAGTTGTTTTTCTTGTGACTCCTGAGGTGAAGAGTCTGTATTTCCTCTGTTCAGAAGGATTGTACGAGTACGTGTATCAATTCGGGATGCCAGAACAACCTCTCCATCAGGTGTTATACAATAGGCGATCGGAATGGAGATCTCGCTATCACGGTACGAACCATCCGCATGGCTTGTCCCCATGACAATACATTGATGCTGCAAGGCGATCTGCCGAGCCTCTTCGACCCACTCACTGTATTGCTCTTCACTGAACATACCCACACCAATGGAATGCATCACAATGTCCACATCCCCTATATTCTCGTTGCGAAATCCTTGCAGGACCAGCTCATCACACAACAAAGTACTTATCGCCCAATCCTGTTCCTGAGCCGTCTCAGCAGGTGTATATTTAGCTTTCTCCAATACAATCTCTCCAGCCTTACTGATGATAATCGATCGGTCCTTTGGACGTTCGTGCAACCTGCGATGACCTGATACAATCATGGTCCCATATTCAGCCGCCAGGCGGCAAGCGTCTTCGACATTCTGGTTCAGATAACCTTCAGGAAAAAATAATACATCTGCATCAGGATGTTGCTTGAGTTCGGCTTCAAGCTGCAACAAATCCTGTTCGAGCCTCGGTTGTCCAATGATAATTTTCATCTGGCATCCCCCATTCATCAATAAAAGCCGGTTCATACCTGAATAAGGTACGAAACCGGCTTAAAGGTTGTACGGACAGGTAATATTCCTGCTCAACGTACTTCGCTTCAAGAGTAATTGATTCTCATGTTATTGCTCGACGACACAATTACCTTTACAGTTCAATGATATGTAGTTAGGCATTTCTACGTTCAATACTATCATATATAGCCTGCCCATCATAGCTTCGATCTGTAGCGATATCTTTCACAAAGAGGGCGCTTCCTGCCGCACTGTTTGCATTAACAGACAGAACGCTAAATGCACCCACAACCCACATTAATGGATATAATGCAACGGTAAGGCTTTTCTCATGTCTTTGTCTCCTTTGCTGTTAAAATAGATGATTGGTTGAATATCCCATTAATATGATTAAAAAGAACATAAGTTTCAATTTTGATAACCCAACAACATCGTCCATGCATATTAATCCTAGTATCACTTCTCTTTATCCAACTACTTCAATCCCTAAGCAACGAAATAATCTCATCTATAACAAGTGCAGGATTCTCTAAATGTACGTAATGGCCAGAACCTTCGACGGTAATATGATTGGCTTTATCGGATAGAGTAGCCAGGTCTTCTTGCAATTCTGCCCACTTCACTTCCATCTCAGGACCCATTCCGTGTTCCGTCGCTGAAATCACCGTTAATGGAGTATGGCGCAATGCATCATTTTCCCGTATTTTACCAACAAATGAAAAGCTTTTTGTCACTTCCGTATAGTCACCCTCTGTTGAAAACTGCGACTTGTATAAGTCTATAATCTCTGGTGGCAGTGTTGCCAAAATTGCCTCTTCCTGATTTTCATGAGAAGAGTCTATCAGAACTGCGCCAGCCACTTCAGAAGTATAACGATCAGCAAATGCTCTGACATTCAAACCACCAATACTATGTCCAACCAGTAAATATGGACCAGGTATATTCGCTTTTCTTAGCAACTTATGCAATTCTTTCACTTGTTGTTTCGTCGTTTTATCTTTATTTGTGTCTCCGCTAAGTCCAAGTCCAGCACGATCATAAGATACTGTCAAAGTATGCTTTGCTATCTCAGATTGAACTCCCGACCAGATCGTTGAACTATCTCCATATCCACTAATAAAAACTACCGTGGGAAAAGAATGTTTTATTCCTTGTATTTCGGCATATAACGATACTCCGGTACTAACTTCATACAAACCACTCGAACCGACCTGGCTTGATTTTCCTTCTACTAATTCTGAAGGGATCAGAAACACGAGACAAAACGTCAAAATTAAAACTAATTTACTCTTCATTTACATATCCTCCTTAAAATATTGAAGTGAGTTATATGAAAAGTATATCTATAATGGGTCATTATGTAAATTAAAGAATTATATTCTTTCATTTGTATCTCAACTCATTTCAGTCCAATAAAAAAACAGCGCAACCCCGTATTCATACGGAGCCGTACTGTTTATTAGCCTATAAAAATATCACTCGAAACTCCTCAGTAAATCCCCTGCCTCTTCATGATCAGGTTCCAGAGCCAATACTTTATGGGTATATGACAGTGTTTCTTCTTCCAGTTCAAGTTCATAGCAGCACACAGCCAAATCGTATAAGACGGCTGGATTATGGTTACTCGGATCTGCAACCAATGATATCTCCAGAAACCGTTTTGCATCCTCATACATATACATCTCATATAATAGCTGCCCTGCCAGAAATGCGAGCCCTCCTTGCTGCTCCATCACATAGTAGGACGACCACATCGTATGAATTCCAGACTGAATATCGAGCATTTCCTCATCACTTGCATCAGGAAGAAGACTGGAAATGTGCGTCGCACTGTGGATCAGGAACTCGGCATCATATCCACCCAGACGCCAAAACGGCAAAATATGCTTCAACTCCATACTTTCGATCCGTTGGTCTATCCATTGTTTCATGCTGAAAAAGTCATCCGGTCCAAAACGTTCAACAAATCGATGGTAGGCCAGACGTGTGTTCACATAACTGATGGGTTCGTCCACCATCAACATGCAGCCAACATTCAGATCTTTATAATGATGTGTTGTGAATCGTGTAAGGGCACCCTGTTGTTCCAAGACATATTGAATGGCATGGTAGTTAGCGGTTAGAGAAAAACTCCCGTGAAGAACGAATTCAGGTGGCTCTGCGAACTTCCAGTTATCCAGGCGATGATCCCCTTTATCAGCGGTAATCAACACATAACCTGACTGTGACAGCTTGTTCAACCGTTCGAGACAGGACAACCCGATTGCAGGGAACAGAATGTGCGAATCCTCCAGTTCCTCTTTGTACAATGTGATAAGTTCCTGATACGGATAGTTATCTGCACTGTATTCCGGTGCTCGGCGATACTCATAACTCAGCGTCATGTTCTTCAGCATCTCAGCGGGCTCAAGATCAAGACGACGATCCGGAGACTGTACAAGCAGATCACACTCGTATATCTCGCCATCCCCAATGTAGATTAATTCCTGCGGAATACTGTCAAAAAAGTAATTGGCAATCAACAACAACGGTTGTTTAAGATCACCGGGCCGAATAACCGTGCCTGCGACGACCAGATTCAATTCCGTATCCGCGACAGCGTCAAAACGTGCAAAATCGACTATACCTTGTTGAATAAAGGATTGCATGGATGGATGCTCCTGCCAACCCAGCACATTCTCCGCTACGAGATCCGTCATCACATATCTGAAAGGCGGTAACTGTATGCCAGCGAATTCCTTTAACTCAAGCAGTTTTAGAAGAACCTGATGTGCTAAACGCCCTACGCCCGCCCCGAGTTCCAGAATGGTCACGGTCTCGGTAACCTGTCCCTTGTTAGCGAGGTCCTGAAGAAAGCCAAAAATCATCTCAGCATACGCCGTGGCAATCATCGGATTACTGGTAATATATTGAGGGACTTGGTTCTCTGTCCAAGCTTGTAACCCCTTCTGTTCATAATAAGCTCTCTGCCAATCCCAGACCGGAGCTTCACTGTAACGAAAACGTTGACTTTCATTTGACGTCATTAAACGGAAACCTGCTTTCTATCACTAATTTCATACGTTTCTCAGATGTTCACGTACTATTTGATGTCCAATACCATTCAATCTCTGTAATGCATTATATCATAGAACCCTACCTACTCGGTGAAGTTCAGTTTTCCCCTTCAACAAGAAAAAAACCTGCTTTTGAGGGCAGGTCAATTGATGTCTTTCATTTAATTAGTCGGAATACAAGGCTCCGTCAAAGCTCTCAGGGCCTACACGGATCGTTCCGAGCAAGTTGGAGCTGATAAATGCAGTGTACGTCAATTGAGGCGTGATCGGTGGATTGAAATCACTCGCGGAGAACGTAATAACCTGAGGGGCCAGAACACTCAAGCTGAACGTAGAGGATGCAGAATAGATAACGGGATCGGTTGACAACGTCCCCCTGACAATCGTGATGGTTACACTTACGAGTGCTAATGGAAGTTGCAGTGATACCGTCCCCGAGAATTGTACCCGTGGGTTTGCCCCTGCTCCTGCTGTTTGCAGACCAATCTGGCCGAATAATTGCGGTGTGTCAATTACCAGGATTGGTATTGCAATAGAGTTAGCCAAACTCGCATTCTGAGATGTTCTTGCATCAAGAAATTGACTCATGAAATCTACCTCCTATGGGTTGGGATAAGGTAGTATATGCGAGATTTGAGATATGGCATGGACATACAACGTGATTCGAAAAAAAGGGCATACTAGAAAGACACCATTAACAAGATACCTTTTACTCCAGAGCTTACATGCAGACAGAAAAAAAACCCTTGCTAGGCAAGGGTTTTAAGAGTATGGGCCCTACAGGACTCGAACCTGTGACCAATCGGTTATGAGCCGACCGCTCTAACCAACTGAGCTAAGGGCCCTAGACATAATGTATAACGTGCAGATGATGGCTGTGAATCATCCAAGTGAAACTAAATTGCGGGGGCAGGATTTGAACCTGCGGCCTTCGGGTTATGAGCCCGACGAGCTACCGGGCTGCTCCACCCCGCGTCAGTAAGAAATATTAAAACAGCGACTTAATTAATATACACCATTCTATCCCAATAAGTCAAGGGGTAATGTCAGGGAATAAAACGTACACCATAACGTCCTTTGCGTGATCGATAAACTTCCACTTCTGCTGGTTCATTATGACCGTAAATCCATCCATCCTGCTCCATACGTTTGGCCAGACATCCTGCCTGAAATTTGGTTGCATACAACTTGCTGAAATATACCCAGTGCATACCGCTCGTCCTTTCCGGAGTCGTCATTTATTCCTGCTTTTTGTAGAATACCCCATTTTCATAAAAATAGCCGCCAAAGATTAAAATCTTCAGCGGCTATCCTTAACTTATGATATGACTACTTCATCAAATCTCATTGAAACGTAGCTTTAGGATCCTTTTTCAATTTCTCCAGCATCTCGTTTCCTTTAGCTGCCCACTCACCAAGCGCTTCTTTTGGTGTCTTTTTGTTCTCTAGTACCTGGTTGAAATATTCCATACCTTTTTCATTGACTTGCCATAAGCCTGGGGATTTTTGATACATTTTATCCAGATTGGTATTGGTTGGCGGAATCGGCTTCAAAGAATAGAATGCTTGAATGTTGTAATCCAGGCCATCTTTTGGCTTGATGAAGCTCTTCCGGGATACCATCTCATAGCTGCTACGCGCCTTGATTTTAGCCCAATCTTCACTGTTCATGTACTTGATCAGTTCCCACGCATCATCCGGGTTCTGAGCCGCACTATTGATTGCCATGAGATTGCTCAGGTAGATGCTACCTCCAATTTCAGGAGCTTCCGGGTGAACTGGAGGTGTTACCACATCCCAATCCACTTTCGTAAAGTCTTTCATTTTATCCGCATTTTTATTGGCATCAATTAATTGATTAATATAGCTGTAATCACCAATAGCCATGGCTGCCTTGCCGCTCAGGAACAGGTCACCCTGTATTGGATCATAACGTCCACTCGGATTCTGATCCTGCGGTTCGTCTCCTTTAGGGATAACTTTGTCAATCGCAAGTTTGCTGATAGTGCTCCACACTTTCTCCCATTGAGGAGAATCTACTGTCATCTTCTCTGCTTTGTCATCAAACGTCTTCAGCTGCAACGAGCTGTAGTACTGCTGCATGGAGTAGTACGGCGAACCACCCTGATATGTCGTGAAGGTGAAACCAAATACGTGATCTTTACCCTCGCCTTTTGTAAGTCGGGTACCCAAATTGAAGATATCGTCCCAAGTCATATTGTCCGTTGGCGGTTCCACACCTGCTTTTTCAAACATACCCTTGTTATAGAACAAAGCGGAGGAGGAAAACGTTGGTGTCAATGCATAGATGCTCTGGTCCCCAAGGTCCTTAATTCCCTCCAGCACACTAGGCACGATATCACTGGTGTCAAACTTGTCTTCCTGCATCAGTGGGTCCAGCTGTTTCACCAGATTCTCCTGAATTAATGATTTCACTGTAGAGGTATCCGCCACGATGACGTCAACCGGATTATCGCCAGTCATAATCTTCTTCAGACTTTCCATCGTATCCGGAACTTCCTGCTGTTCTTCGGTGTTGCCATACCCATACATGCTACTCTGATCAACGGCAGCTACAATCTCGATCGTTACATTGGGGTGTGTCAGTTCAAAAGCATCGGTAAATTGCTGACGGAAGTAACTGTCATCCTGTCCGCCCCACATCGTAGCCACACGCAATACGCGCTGCTCCGTATCCTTGGCCTCACTTGCCGTACAACCGGCAATCAGCGGCATTGCCAGCGTTGCTGTAGCCATGACGGCCAAAACACGTTTTCCCCACATACTGTTCTTCATATCCCAGTTCCCCCTCTTAATTATAATCTTGGCGGTGTAATAACAATGCGTTCACCGTCAAATTCCAATGTAGCCCGGTTATCAATAGATAAGGCCTCCAGATACTCTTTTGGCACCTGAAGTCGCCCTGCACGGTCTATAATGACAAATGCTTCATGGATGTCTGGCATACCCGCCTCGGACAAGTTGTGTTCATCATCCAGATTCGGGTTGCGCTTCACAAACTCAGTACTGGTCAAGCCGTCCCGGATCGCTACGATCCGGTCTACCTTGCCAGCTAGCGTCAAGTCATGGGTAACGATGACAATCGTAACGCCGAGTTCCTTGTTCATTCTTCGGAAAATGCCCATGATTGTATCACATGTCTCGGAATCGACCGAACCGGTTGGTTCATCTGCAAGCAGAATTTTGGGACGATTGGATAATGAGATCGCAATCGCTACCCGTTGCTGCTCTCCTCCTGACAATTGATGCAATTTGTTATGCATCCGATCCTTAAGGCCTACCCATTCGAGCAACTGTTTCGCGTAAGCACGATCACGCTTGCCTCCCAGAATCATGGGAGTCTCCACATTTTCCAGTGCAGTGAGATAAGGCAGCAAGTTACGACCGTTATTTTGCCAGATAAAACCTACCGTATGACGTTTGTATTCGACCAATTGGGCATCTGTCATTTTCAGCAAATCCCAGTCTCCCACAACAGCCGTACCAGCTGTAGGACG
Organism: Paenibacillus sp. PAMC 26794; assembly: GCF_000316035.1. Taxonomy (GTDB): domain Bacteria; phylum Bacillota; class Bacilli; order Paenibacillales; family Paenibacillaceae; genus Paenibacillus. The sequence goes on along the minus strand of NZ_ANHX01000004.1, from coordinate 279,376 downwards.
ATCAAGTCCGCCCAGAATATTCAGCAGCGTGGATTTACCGCTACCGCTGTTCCCGATGATGGCCATCATTTCACCTTGATTGACAGTCAGGTTGAGACCCTGAAGGGCAACGACTTCCACATCGCTGGATTTAAAAATTTTGACAAGTCCTTCGCATTGGATCACGTTTACCTCTCCTCTCCCATTTTGACTGCCTGGTGAACCCGCAATCTGCGAATCTGCCAGAGTAACATCGTTGCACCAATGACCAGCATCACTACAGTGACCCCATACAGTTGCAACATATCTTGCTGTTCAAACACAATCCGGAACGGAGGTACCTGAGCAGATACATTATCCGTCGTTTGCAGGAATGGCAGGAATAAACGACTGGATACCTGACCAATCCCAATACCTAGCAGGATCGACAGTCCCGCTGTGAACACCTGTTCAAGCAGCAGCATGCCACTCAGTTGTGCCCGGGATAACCCCATGGCCCGTAATACACCAAATTGCACAACACGTCCGGACAGGTTGAAGAACCAGTACAGCACGTATCCGATCAACGAGATAATAACGGATACCAGGAACCCAAGGCTTAGAATCCCGAATACGCCACCTCGTGACGGATGTTTAGCCTGAGATACCAATTCGGTGCGTACGTCACGTACAGATGATAACTCAATGCCTTCTGCTGCGAGTTTCTCCATTAGTGGAGCCACTTTGGCATCCGGTTCCATTTTCAGCCACACCTCATAAGGAATCAAAGGTACCTGATCATAGATATAATCCAGATTCGCCACGAAAAATGGCATCTGATCCGGATACTGGGCGGGCCAGTAAGGAATGATCCCAAACACGACGAATTCAATCGCCTGTCCCTGTACACCCATGGAGACGAGATCTCCAGTTTTGAGTTTGAACTTGTCAGCAAATTTGGAAGAGATCAATACAGCCCCTTCATATTTACCAAGCAAGTCAAGGTACTTGTAGGGATGTGCCGGGAACAGATCGTTGCGGAACCATGCCACTTGAGCAAAGTCCACATTATCAATTCCGACCAGCATCCCCTGTCCGCCCGATTTACCAGAGACGATAATATTGCCTTTGGTCTGCAGCACGCGTGCTGCATGTTCAACCCCGTCTAATCTGCGGAATACTTCGAATGGAGGTTCAGAGTAAATGACTTTGGATGGCTGCGAAGAACCGCCGCCACCACCTGGAGCACCTCCACCGCCGTTGCCTCCGCCGGAACCACCACCAGCAGAACCTCCTCCTCCATTGCCACCACCTTGTTGACCTCCACCCGTACCGCCGTTCTGTCCGGAACCACCGGGTTTAACCTCAGGTGTTCCTTCCCACACAGTCTGCATAATCACATCAGAACCATAACGGTACAAGGTACGCTCAGTGGAATTCAGATCAATCGTCCGAGCCGCAGCTGAGTTGTACACTCCAAGTCCCAGTGTCAGTACAAGGAGGATCATCAGCGGATAATATGAAGAAGATGAACGCGATAGCTGTGTTAATGTCAGATACAGCGGGACCGGGAGAAATTTGCGACCGAGCAGCTGAATAAGCTTTAATATCCACGGGAACAAACGCAGGAAGAATAGTCCGAGCGCAAAGATCGCGAGTGCGGGTACAAAGAATAAAAACGGCTGTACCTGCAACTGATCGGTTGTCATTCCTGTCTGGAAGGTCAACATCTGACGTTCATAGAACAGGTAGTATCCATATCCAGCCAGACCCAGCAACACAACATCCAGGAACCAGCGTTGCCATACTGGAGCGCGGTCTGTACGTGCTTGCCGCCGTTTGGCAGATACAATGGTTGCCCTTGCATAGGTTATCGCAGGGATAAGTGATGCGATGATCGCAACAAGGACCGCTGCTACGCCCAGGAGAATAGCTTCTTTGGATACACCGATCGGAATGGACTTCCGATCTACGAACGAGAGAAAGCCACTTGCTGAACCGATACTCTTGGCCATGAACCAACCGAGAAACGGCCCAATAACCAGCGCAATAGCGCCCAGAAATATGCCTTCAAGCAGGTAGAGAGAGAAGATCTGCCGAGCTGAAGCTCCACGACTGCGCAATACCGCAATATCACTCTCTTGCTTCTGTAATGACTGTCTGGCGTTCATTGCAATAAAATAAAAGACCATCGCAATCATCGGTGCTGCCAAGGTAAACAGCGTGGTCTGCAATTGCAGACTCTGACTGCGGAACTGCTTGAGCAGATCACCAAAGGTGATGTCCACTTTTGTATCTTTCAGTCGCTGATACAGATCGATATCCAGCCTTTCCAGCATGGAAGTCAGACCTGATAACTGGCTGGTTTGAATTTCTTTGAGATCAAAGGCATAATACCAACGTGAACTCTGAAGTGGAATCCCTTTTTCCTTCAGTAAAACATCATTAAAAACCGATTCATCCACGTAAAGTCCATTCATCATGCCGTCAAATCCTTGTACCCAGTAAGGGCTGTTTGGATCATCCGCCTTGAAGGAACCCGTGATCTTCACACGTAACGTGATATCAAGACCGCTATACACCGGATATTCCAGAATGTCACCGATATGCAGGTCGTTACGGTACATACCCTCTTCCAACATGACTGCCTCGATCATGTCATCTTTGACCTGGTTTCCAGGTTTCACCCCGGCAGAGTAATTCACCTGTGCATCCAGCCCACTCATCGTACCCAGACTCATACTGCGCGCCCTGCTGGCATCCACTTTGGTTGGATCCTCCGGGCTCACCTCTGTGCTGCGAATGGATCTCGAATTCACATACGTATGAAAAGGAAAACCAATATCGCGAGGAACATCCTCACGAATATAACGATCTACTTCGTCCAGACCCCGTGTATCTGTCTTCACGCCACCAGGTGCCTGATAACTCATAAGCAACGAACCGGCTGGCAACCCTTCACTGTTATCCTGCAGCGTTTGCGCAACGACCCGTTTCAACGCACCATCGGCATACATTGGAATACTGACGGTGAACGCTACCGCCACAATCAATCCGATCAGTGTGCTGAAGGTCATCCAGCGCGTGTTCCACATTTTGCGGAACAGCAGCCGAAGCAATGGCAGCCCCATTAGCGTCCCACTACTTTCTGGCCTACGGTCAGACCTTTCAGAATCTCGACATCTGTCGACGTCTGCTGTCCAACTTCAACGTCCACTTCACGCTTGCTGCCATCACTCTCCACGACTTGTACGTACGTTCTTGAACCGATGGAGCGTAAAGCGGATACAGGAATCACAATCGCGTTCTCGGTACGCTGCGTTACAATCGAGACTGATAGTGGTGTGCCACGTTCCACGCCTTTTGGCATTTTTGCAAGTGTAACGATAACATACTTATCCAGCGTTTCCTTGGTTGGAGGCGTACCGCCTTCCCCCGTTCCTTCGCCACTGCCGCTTCCCGATGCTTCCGCGATAGGCATAACTTTAATTTTGCCAGCGACTTTACCAGCTCCATTAATATCTACTTCTGCCTTCATACCCGCTGAGAACTTCTCCAGATCTTCCTTGGCAAAGGTTGCAGCCACAACCAGATTCGATGTATCCGCAATCGTAGCAATCGGATCATACGCTTTCACAGCTGCACCCTTCTCTACCTGCACAGCAATAACGGTGCCGCCAAACGGAGCGGTCAACGTGGCTTTGCCCAGTTGTTCTTCCAGATCAGCGAGTTCCTGGCGCAGTTCTTCAAACGCAATCGTTGCTTCTTCGAACTCCACCGGGTCCATCTCATCCTTCTTGCGGAGTGTTTCCTTCATTTGAACTTCGGACTTGCGAATAGCAAGTTTCTTGCCACGGATCTCCTTCTCTACACTCTCCACATCGAGCACCGCGAGAAGTTGACCCTTTTTCACTTTATCCCCTGGTTTAACATTTAACTCTTTGACATGCATGCCATCGAGCGTGAAGTACACCTTCTCTTCCCGCTGACTCATCATCTTGCCACTACCACTTACTTTTTTCTCCAACGTTTCCGTCCGGACTTCATATTCCGGTTTCTTGGAGATTGTTGGTGGTGTAATAGGCGGAAGCACTTCTTCCTCTGTTTCTGACGGCAGCAATGAGCAGCCGGACATCGTTGCAACCATTATCGCACCAAGTACAATAAGTGCTGCGCGTTTCCCCCTCTTCGGAGCGGCCCCTTTACTTGATAAATCTGCCGTCCGCCATTTCATAAACATGGTCCGCAACCTCCAAAATTGTAGGATCGTGTGTAGTCATACATATCGTTACTTGTTCTACTTCAATAATATTGCGGAATACGGCCATGACCTGAGCGCCCATCTTGGAATCCAGTTCTGCCGTAGGTTCATCCGCAAGCAACAATCGGGGTCTGTGGGCAATGGCCTTGGCTATAGCCACACGCTGTTGCTCTCCCCCAGACATCTCAAAAGGACGGTGCTTCACGCGTTTGGATAGTCCAACCAGATCCAGACAATGACCAACCCTGTCCTTCCACTCTGCTCGTGGCACATCCGCCATGCGCAGCGACAGCTCTACATTTTCCCAAGCAGATAATAAGGGCATGAGTGCATATGCCTGGAAAATAAAACCGATCTCTTTGCGCCGCAAAGCGGTCCGCCGCCGGTCTCCCCAATCCTGAAGAGGCTGGCCAGAGAACAGAATGTCTCCACTTGAAGGCTGATCCAGTCCACCGAGCATATTCAGCAGCGTTGTTTTGCCTGAGCCTGATCGCCCCTTCAGCATGACCAGTTGTTGCGGATTCACTTCCATATCAATGCCTTTGAGCACATGGATAATGCGACTGCCTGTCTGGAAACTGCGATGCACGTTACGCACCTCCAGTACAGGTCCATCATATGGAGGCAATATATCCTTCTTTGGTTTGATCTTCTTCTGGGGTTCATCAACGGTAGTGACAGCAGCTGCAGCCACTTCATCCGAAGCGATTTCACTTTCAGGTAACGGAGTTTCACTCGTCGGGTAATCGTGTTCATTGTTGTATGTATTTTCCCCCGACTCCGTAATTGCCTCCAACGGTGTTTCCCCCTGTTGATGTTCATCGCCTGACTGGCTCTTGGCAGGTCTTTTTCTGAGAAATAAATTCTTCATGCCAGCAATCACGCTCATCCTTTCTTGAAATCCCGTTCATTTCTTCAAAAAACCTAAAATTAGAAATCTGTTCCATCCTACACTGAATTATAAACGACCGATCCCAACTAAAAGTTACAAGCTTTTTACAACGGTAGTGGGAAAAAGTTAATATTTTGATGAACAAACGAAAAAAGCACCCCAAAGTGCGGGATGCCTCTTGCATATTCGATGGTTTTGCCGCTATGCCGGCAATCATTACAATTTTGATACCGTTCATTCCTGAACATTTTTTCGAGGTATCAATGATATTATTTACCAAATGAAGAAGGATCTTCACGCCAGGATTTGAGCAATTCAAAATCACTCTCCTGAATCGTTCCCTGAGCCAAAGCCACATCCATCAGCGCCGTGTAATTGGACAGCGTCTGAAGTGGAATTCCAGCATCTTCAAATGCTTTAACACCTTTATCCAGCTGGTAGCTGAAAATGGCAAGTACGGCGAGCGGTGTTGCACCTGCTACACGTACAGCTTCGGCTGCTTTGATCGAACTGCCACCTGTAGAGATCAGATCTTCAATGACAACCACTTTCTGTCCTTCGGCAATCAGACCTTCGATCAAGTTCTCCTTGCCGTGTCCTTTCGCTTTATCACGAATGTAGGCCATCGGCAGATTCAGCTTCTGAGCTACCCAGGCAGCATGCGGAATACCTGCGGTTGCCGTACCTGCAATAACTTCTGTATCCGGGTATTGGTTACGAATGATCGTTGCAAAGGCTTCAGCGATATCGTTGCGAATCTCCGGATAGGACATCGTTAAGCGGTTGTCGCAGTATATTGGTGATTTGATGCCGGATGTCCATGTAAATGGCTGTTGCGGACGTAACGCCACGGCTTTAATTTTCAACAGTTGGGAAGCAATATGATTAGGAATCTCATTCAGTTCGATCATGCGTTCAACATCTCCTTCAAAATGGTTTCTGCCGCTTCACGCGGATTGGGAGCGCCTGTAATGGGTCTGCCTACAACAATGTAATGACTGCCTCTGGCGATGGCTTCACCCGGCGTCAAGACGCGTGTCTGATCTCCCAGACCACTACCCGCTGGACGAATTCCTGGTGTAACGGTGTGAAAAGCACTGCCACACGCTGCCCGAATTGCGGGCACTTCAAGTGGAGAAGCAACAACCCCATCCAGTCCGGCCTCTTGGGCCAGTCCTGCATAACGGACCACAGCAGCTTCCACGCTTCCCGGGATGCCAATCTCGTTATTCATCGTTTCCAGACTTGTACTGGTCAGTTGGGTGACTGCAATGATCTCAGGTCTCTGTAGAGAAGGATCAGCGGCTATAGCTGCCTCAGCCCCTTCACGTGCAGCACGCATCATGATGGTTCCGCCCGCTGCATGCACATTGAACATGTCTACACCCAGACGTGTGATACTCTCAGCTCCACCACGAACGGTGTTGGGAATGTCATGCATTTTCACATCCAGAAAAACGGAGTAGCCTTTGGATTTCAGCTCCCGAATAAAGTCCGGTCCTGCGGCGTAGAACAGCTGCATGCCCACCTTGAGATAACAGGGAATGCCTTCAAGAGCTTGTACCAATGCTTTCGCTTCTTCCGCTCCAGGGTAATCCAGTGCCACCATCAGACGGCCAGCCATTTCATTGAAATTCGTGTGATTCATCACCAGCGCTCCCTTCAACTTGCTCATTTTTTCCGTTTTTGCCCGATATAAAGGACATCCCGCCAGCCCGCAGGCTGACTGATGTCCTTCATCATTAACTATTTATTTTACAGAGACAGGCATTGCTTCTGAAGAGAAGTTGATCGTTTGCAGCATGATCAGCAGCGCACGAATCGTATCCAGTGAAGTCATACATACAATGCCGTTCTCTACCGCTTCACGACGAATTCTGAATCCGTCACGTTGCGGTGTTTTGCCTTTGGTGAGTGTGTTGAAGACAAAGTTTGCTTCGCCGCTACGAATCATATCCAGAATGTTCGGCGAACCTTCACTTAATTTGTTCACAGTCGTTACCGGAATGTTCGCTGCTTCAAGCGCAGCTGCTGTTCCGCCGGTAGCCATTATTTTGTAACCCAGTCTGTAGAAACCTTCGAGCAAAGGAACAGCTTCGTCCTTGTCTTTGTCTGCTACAGTCACAACAATCGCTCCGGTTGCCGGAATTTTCATTCCTGCACCGATGAGACCTTTGAACAACGCTTTAGCGTAATTCGGGTCACGGCCCATAACCTCACCTGTAGACTTCATCTCAGGTCCGAGGGTTGGTTCTACACGACGCAGCTTCGCGAAGGAGAAGACCGGAACTTTAACAGATACATGATCCGATTCAGGCCACAACCCGTCAACATAACCAAGATCTTTTAGTTTCACACCCAGAATGGCTTGTGTTGCCAAGTTCGCCATCGGAATGTTGGTTACTTTGCTCAGGAATGGTACGGTACGGGATGAACGCGGGTTCACCTCGATAATGTACACTTGGCCATCATGGATAACAAACTGGATGTTGACCAAACCTACCGTTTTCAGTTCTTTCGCAATTTTGATTGTAATCTCTACAATTTTCTCTTTCAAATCCTGGGACAGATGTTGAGGAGGATATACCGCGATGGAGTCACCAGAGTGAACCCCTGCACGCTCGATATGTTCCATGATTCCTGGAATCAATACCGTTTCACCATCACAGATGGCGTCAACCTCAACTTCTTTACCCATCATGTAACGGTCGATCAGGACCGGATGCTCCGGATTGATTTTAACCGCCTGTTCCATGTATGTCAGCAATTCAGCATCGGAGTATACAATCTCCATCGCACGACCGCCGAGTACATAGGAAGGACGGACCAGTACCGGATAGCCCAGACTTTGAGCTGTTTCTACCGCATCATCAACGGAAATGACCGTTTTACCTTTTGGCTGTGCAATCTCCAGACGGGAGAGCAGACGCTCGAACTTCTTGCGATCCTCCGCCTCATCGATGCTTTCCAGATCCGTTCCGAGAATGGTTACACCTGCATTACGCAGTGGTGCTGCCAGGTTGATGGCCGTTTGACCACCGAACTGTACGATAACCCCTACTGGTTTCTCCTGTTCAATCACGTTCATGACATCTTCGAAGAAGAGCGGTTCAAAGTACAGGCGATCTGATGTATTAAAATCGGTAGACACCGTCTCCGGGTTGTTATTGATAATAACTGCTTCGTAGCCTGCCTTTTGCAATGCCCATACCGCGTGTACAGTAGAGTAGTCAAATTCAATCCCTTGACCGATCCGGATTGGTCCTGAACCCAGCACCACAACTTTTTTCTTGTCTGAAGGGATAACTTCATTCTCTGTCTCGTAAGTTGAGTAGTAATATGGCGTTGTTGCTTCAAACTCGGCTGCACATGTATCTACCATTTTGTAGACTGGACGAAGATTTTCCTGTTCCCGACGAGTTCTAATTTCCGCTTCTGTCGTCAATGTGCCGCCAGGTTGACCTTGCGCACGCAGCTCGGCAATGGCACGGTCCGTGAAGCCGAGACGTTTCGCTTGATACAGAATGTCGGAAGACAATTCGGATTCTTCGCGAATGCGATCTTCGAATGCGATCAGACCTTCAATTTTGTCTAGGAACCACCAGTCGATCTTGGTCAGATCCTGCAGCTGTTGCAACGTATATCCTCTGCGGAATGCTTCGGCAATCAGGAAGATACGCTCATCATCTGCTTTGATCAGACGCTCATTCAGGGTAGCTTCGTCCAGCGTTTCGGCATCCTTCAGGTAGAGACGATGTACGCCAATTTCCAGGGAACGAACTGCTTTGTGGATCGACTCTTCGAATGTCCGGCCAATAGCCATTACTTCGCCTGTTGCTTTCATCTGAGTTCCCAGTTTACGGTTCGCCGAGATGAACTTGTCGAACGGCCAGCGAGGAATTTTGCTCACGATATAGTCCAGTGTAGGCTCAAAGCAAGCATACGTTTGGCCTGTTACCGGGTTTACGATTTCATCCAACGTGTAACCCATGGCAATTTTGGCAGCCATTTTTGCAATCGGATAACCCGTTGCTTTGGAAGCCAGGGCCGATGAACGGCTTACCCGTGGATTTACTTCGATAACATAGTATTGGAAGCTGTGTGGGTCCAGTGCAAACTGTACGTTACATCCACCTTCGATGTTGAGGGCACGGATGATTTTCAGGGAAGCTGAACGCAGCATTTGATATTCACGGTCAGACAGCGTTTGGCTTGGTGCCACGACAATACTGTCACCTGTGTGAATACCTACCGGGTCAAAGTTTTCCATGTTGCAGACCACGATACAGTTATCGTTTTTATCCCGCATAACTTCATACTCGACTTCTTTCATGCCCGCAATGCTCTTCTCGACCAGACACTGACCAATCGGACTGTAACGAATTCCGGCTGCCACTGTCTCGCGCAGTTCTTCTTCGTTCGCACAGATTCCGCCGCCAGTTCCGCCAAGGGTATAAGCAGGACGCACGATGATTGGATAACCAATCTCATTTGCAAAAACAAGTGATTCCTCAAGTGTCGTGACGATTACACTATCAGGTACAGGTTGTTCCAGTTCGCGCATCAGATCACGGAACAGATCACGATCCTCCGCTTTCTCGATGGATGTTAACTGTGTTCCGAGCAATTTCACATTTTCACGTTCCAAAACTCCGGCACGTGCCAGTTCCACAGCCATGTTCAGACCTGTCTGACCACCCAGTGTTGGCAACAAACCGTCTGGACGCTCCTGACGAATGATTTGGGTCACAAAATCCAGTGTGATTGGCTCAATATAGACTTTGTCAGCCATGTTTGTATCCGTCATAATGGTCGCCGGGTTGCTGTTGATGAGTACAACTTCCACGCCTTCTTCTTTCAGTGCCTGGCAAGCTTGTGTACCGGCGTAGTCGAACTCGGCCGCTTGACCGATGACGATTGGACCGGAACCAATCACCAGGATTTTTTTGAGATCTTTGTTAATCGGCATGTTATTGTGCTCCTTTCACTGCGGCTGCCAATACAGCTTGACGCGGCTTTTGCGGGTTAGTGATCTTGTGCTCGCGAATCATCTCGATGAAGCGGTCGAACAGGTAGCTGTTGTCGTAAGGACCCGGGGCTGCTTCAGGGTGATATTGAACCGAGAATGCCGGGAATGATTTATGTTTCAGACCTTCAATGGTTTTATCGTTATTGTTGATATGTGTAACTTCCAGGTCCGTGCTCTTCACGGACTCTTCGTTTACGGTAAATCCATGGTTCTGGGATGTGATGAAGCAACGTCCGCTCTCCAGTTCTTTTACCGGATGGTTTCCGCCGCGGTGTCCAAACTTGAGTTTTTCGGTGTCTGCTCCTGCCGCAAGTGCGAACAACTGGTGACCCAGACAGATGCCGAAGATCGGGTATTCGCCAAGCAGTTCACTGATCATGTTAACCGCGTGAGGTACGTCTTTCGGGTCCCCAGGGCCGTTGGACAGTTGAATTCCGTCCGGGTTCAGGCGACGAATCTCGTCTGCTGTTACATCGTGTGGAACAACAACTACGTCACAGTCACGTTTGCTGAGTTCGCGCAAAATCCCTGTTTTTGCACCGTAATCCACGAGCACAATACGCTCAGCCGTTCCCGGGCTGTTGTAGACATGCTCTGTAGAAGTCATTGGCACCTGGTTACGCAGTTCAGCAATGGTGGTGTCTCCCATCATCTCCAGCAGTTCTTCCACAGGCTTCGATCCTGTTGTGAGAATTCCCTTCATTGTGCCGTGGTGACGAATCCGGCGAGTCAACATGCGTGTATCAATTTCGCTGATTCCTACGATGCCGTATTCTTTGAGCAGATTGTCTACGCTGTATTCCGCACGCCAGTTGCTCGGCGTTGGCTCATGACGACGCACAACGAAACCGTGTACGTATGGACGGATCGACTCAAAGTCATCACGCGTAATGCCGTAGTTTCCGATCAGCGGATACGTCATGGTTACGATTTGACCGCAATAGGAAGGATCCGAAAGCACCTCTTGATAGCCTGTAATTCCCGTATTAAAAACGACCTCACCTGTCGTTTCACCTTCAGCACCAAATGCTTTCCCGGTGAACAGTGTGCCGTCTTCCAACAATAATCTTGCCTGTGCCTGCATCCCATTTCACTCCTCTGTGTTTATCAACGTTGAATGGCATTTGGGTTGAACATGGGGGACGTTACGATTGTGCGGCTCCGCGTACAGAAAACCCTTTGATCGCTGTTATCCCCGGATTACTTTTTATCATTTTTCAAATGATGTAATCCGGTGATAAAGGCGAACGCTTTGCTTCTTCGGGTCTTTTCTGTCCGCTCCGCAGTTACGTTGGTGTCCAAGTTCAAAATCATGACATTCAACTTTGCTTGTTTCGTATGTTAGACTCTCGGCATGATTTGCCTCGAGTTAGTTGAAAAAATGTTACTGGTGTAAAAGTTGTAGATTAAGTTTTAGAGTTACTGATTTATTAATTTACTAAATTACCGTTTTACTGTTGTACCGTGTTATGCCATACGCATTTGCCATCCACCCATGTTTGTGTGGCCCAGCCTTTCAGCTTCCAACCTGTGAATGGTGTGTTTCTTCCTTTGGTTGCAAACGTTGCAGGATCAACCGCTTTTTCCTCGTTCAGGTCAATCATCGTGATATCGGCTGGTGCTCCCTCTTCCAGTTTACCTGTATCCAGTCGGAATACACGTGCAGGATCAGCTGTCATGCGTTTCACCAGGAAGTCCAAGCTCCACAGTCCTGTTTCCACAAACTTCGTGTACAGCAGCGGGAAGGCTGTTTCGAATCCTACGATTCCAAAAGGTGCCAGCACCATGCCTTTGGCTTTCTCTTCTTCACTATGTGGCGCGTGATCAGTTACGATCATATCCAGCGTGCCGTCTAGCAAACCTTCGATACAAGCCTGCACATCACGTGGTGAGCGCAGCGGCGGGTTCATTTTCCAATTGGCGTCCATGCCCGGGATATCTTCATCCGACAGCACCAGATGGTGCGGACATACCTCAGCAGTTACTTTAATGCCGATGGACTTCGCCAGACGGATCAGACGAACCGACTGCTCTGTACTTACGTGGCAGACATGGTAATGAACTCCTGTTGCTTCTGCGAGCAAGATATCACGGCCAACGTGGATAGCTTCGGATTCATTTGGAATCCCTTTGATGCCGTGACGCTTCGAAAACTCACCTTCCGTCACATATCCACCAACAACCAGTGAGTCATCTTCACAGTGAGCGATCACGGGCATATCCATGCTTGCCGCGAGGCTCATGGCATCCTTCATCATTTGAGCGTTTTGTACGCCTACACCGTCATCTGTGAATCCAATAGCACCTGCTTCTTTTAATGCGGCAAAATCGGTAAGTTCACGACCCAGTTCGTTTTTTGTAATGGCTGCATAAGGCAACACTTTAACCAGATCAGCTTCTTTGGCTTTATCCAATACCAGCTTCACAACTTCCGCTGTATCTGTTACTGGTCTTGTGTTCGGCATGCAAGCGATTGTTGTAAAACCACCTTGTGCTGCTGAACGGGCACCTGTCTCGATCGTCTCTTTGTGTTCGAATCCAGGTTCACGCAGATGCACGTGCATATCGATCAATCCCGGAATGACCAGTTTGCCTGATGCGTCTGTCACACTTTGCGCTGACTTTTCGGCATCCAGAACGGCTTGGTCTTCCAGACCAGCGATCTTTTTAATTTTACCTTCATCTATAATGATGGTTTTCCGTTCAAGTTCCCCTTGTTGGTTCAAGACGTTCGCGTTTTTTATAATCTGTAGCATAATTGCCCTCCGCTTCGGTTCTGTCCGGCTTACCAGGCAAGCCGGATGATTTTCTATATCGTGTACTCTCTTATTGCTCTATAAGAACTTCCATCTTCGTCAGCCTATGACCCACAGCCAGACCCTGTTACAGTTTCATCGCACGTTCCATAACCGCCATGCGGATTGGAACGCCGTTTGCCATCTGCGGGAAGATCCGCGATGCTTCACTCTCCACAACCGCGTCATCTACCTCGACGTTGCGATTCACAGGAGCAGGGTGCATGATAATGGTGCTTGGTTTTAGGCGTGATGCCCGTTCTTCCGTCAATCCGTAGTGTTCGCGATAATCCTCAGCTGAAGTAATTAAGCCATGTTGATGACGTTCCAGTTGAACACGGAGCATCATGACCACATCTGCATCCAGCGCTTCTTCAAGACCGACATAAGGAGCATGCTCTGCGAGTTCCGGTGCCTGCATCGTTTGCGGTGCACAGAAGCGTACATCTGCACCAAACTTTTGCAGTGCCCACAGGTTGGAACGAGCTACGCGGCTATGCAGAATGTCACCTATGATGGAGACACGCAAGCCCTTCAGTTCGCCAAATGCTTTCCTCATCGTGTAGAGATCCAGCAACGCCTGTGTGGGATGCTCATTGTTGCCGTCTCCGGCGTTCACGAGTGGTACGTTCACTTTTTGAGCCAGTTGTTGCAGAACGCCTGCCGGTTTCAGCCGGATCACGCCTGCATCAATGCCCATCGACTCAAGTGTTCGTACCGTATCGTAGATGGACTCTCCTTTTTCCACACTGGATGCAGCTGCCGTAAAGTTCAGCACTTGTGCGCCCAGGCGTTTCTCTGCCATTTCGAAGGAAAACCGGGTACGTGTGCTGTTCTCGAAGAACATGTTCGCAACGAAGCGTGATTCCAGTACAGGAACCAGTTTATCTTTCTGCGCTTCCCAGTGAGCCGCTCTGTTCAGAATGGATTCGATTTCTCCTCGACTAAGTTCCTTCAGTCCAAGCAAGCTTCGGTCTCTCAATGCTGTCTGTGTAATCATTATGCTTGCTCCCCCCGGTTCTGAGTGATTTTGACTTCATCCTGTCCGTCCGTTTCCATGAGTGCAACTTCAATCTCCTCTGATTTGGAAGTCGGTACATTCTTGCCGATAAAATCAGGTCGAATCGGAAGTTCCCGGTGTCCGCGGTCTGCGAGTACAGCCAACTGGATGTTCTGCGGTCTTCCACAGTCCATCAGGGCATCCATCGCTGCGCGAATCGTCCGTCCGGTATAGAGCACATCATCGAACAAAATCACTTTTTTGTTATGGATCGAAAGTGATTCGGGTGTCATAATCAACATTTCCTTGCGATTCGCTTTATTTTCGTCCAAGCGGTCATCGCGGTAAGGAGTCACATCCAGTTCTCCCCAGGGGACTTTGGCGCCTTCGATTTCTTCAATCTTCGCGGCAATCCGTTCTGCGAGGTAAACCCCACGTGTACGGATACCGACCAGCACACAATCGTCGATTCCTTTGTTTTTCTCCAATATCTCATGGGCAATCCGTGTTAATGCGCGGCGGATCGCCGTCTCATCCATAATGACATGTGTCTCTGTGCTCATGCGTTCAGCCTCCTCAGGATTTCCCTTCAGATCATGGCCCCGTGACGAGGAGAACAAAAAAGACTCCTTGCCGTGTTTATTGGCAAGGAGTCTCCGAACTTCAGACCGCTCTGAAGAAAGTTTACTCTCGGGATGCATCGCTTCATTTGCCGCAGCAAAAAACGATGTATCGTTCACGTTACCTTGCCAGTCTCACGGGACTGATTTAAAGGTGCTATTCATGTCGTTCATATTGCAGGACCTCACAGGGTTCCGTAATCAATATGTCCGTTTGTCTTCATGAATTATGACAGAAAGACAACCCCCTGTCAACACCTCACCATCGCAGGTGAAAATCCTCTGCTACGTTCTTCTTAGAATCAGCAGTTAGGCCGAAAAACATCCATGCACAATACATCTCATTGGTTATTCATAATTATACAACATTTCTGTATATTTATCCATAGGCAAATGAGAAATCCGATATAACCAAAATAACCCTCTGACTATATTCAATGTTGAGATAAATCCCTTCTTTTTAGAACGAGCGGTGAGTTTCCTCTTACGGAATATATGAAGGCTCTGAATTAGGTCCAAGTGAAATGGGTACAGTTTATAAACATGAACTCATTCATAGATGCTGCAATAAAGCCGATATACATACGATTCACAAATATGAGTCATAGAAATAAGAAAAGCCCTACATTTATTAACATTTAGGAGGAAGTCATGCGTCACATATGGCACGTTTACAAAACAGACTGGTTGCATATTCTGAAGGTTCCCACAGGTATATTTCTAATTATCGCTATTATTTTACTCCCCGGGGTGTATGACTGGGTCAATGTGAAATCCGTCTGGGACCCGTACAGTAATACCCAAGGGATCAAAATTGCGGTGACAACCGAGGACAAGGGTGCGACTGTTGCAGGAACCAACGTCAATATTGGAGATGAACTGGTATCCAGCCTCAAACACAATGAAAAGCTGGGCTGGACTTTTGTAGATCGGACCGAGGCTAGTCGGGGTGTACAAACAGGAGATTATTATGCAAACCTGCTCATTCCCGGAGACTTTTCGTCCAAAATTACAGGTATCGTTAACGGAAAGCTGGAGCGCCCAGAGGTAATCTATACCGTTAATGAGAAGGTGAATGCCATTGCTCCTAAAATCACAGGCTCTGGTGTATCTGCCATAACAACACAAATCAATGAGAATTTCACCGAAGCCGTCAGTGAGGCCGTTCTAACAAAGTTGAAAGAAGCCGGGGTTGAAATTAACGCCCAGCTTCCAACATTACGCAAAATGGAGAATGGCATTTTTACGCTGGAGAAAAATCTTCCGGCTATTCAAGCCGCAGGTCAAAAGGTTCTGGAAGTAGAAAAAGCCATGCCCGAGATTGTAAAAGATGCTCAAAAGATCGTTGAAATCGAGAAAAAACTGCCTGAAATCAATGAAGCAGCACAGTATGTGCTCAAGGTGCAGGAGTATTGGCCACAAATTAATGATGCGGCTTCCGAAGTGCTGGCTATTCAAGGGCGGATACCGGATATACAAAAAGCGGTAGAACGCATTCGAGAAGTGGATGAAAAATTTGGCCAGGTATCAGATGTCATCCAAACGGCGCTGGATAAAACCAACAAAGCTCTGTCTATCGTAACGGCAGCAGAACAAGATCTGGACAAAGTATCACAAATCGCTGGCAACGGGATTGAGCTTGCAGAGGGATTAAATCAGTTTGTGGATTCCAGTGAAGAAGCTTTTCAGACAATTGGCCCGACGATCCGCCAAAATCTGCTGCTGGTGCAGCAGATTACTAACGCTACAGGAGACGTATTTGCACAATTGCAAAATTCGGATCTTAATAACCTTCCTACAGTAGAAGATCTCGACCGGATTGCTTCACGTTTAGGGGTTGCGGTAAAACTCGTGGACAGTATGGCAGAACTACTGGGCAACATCAATAACTTGCTTCCAAGCCAACCACTTGCCGATAAAATCACACAACTGAACTCCATTTCAGATAAACTTCAGTTGCAGATCCGCTTGGCTGGTATCATCAGTGATGCCATGCGTCGTAATACAACTCTGCCCGCAGACGTCATCGCTCAGTTAAATACGCTCTCCAAGGACATTAGCAGCGGCATTGGCAATTTCTTGAACACTTACGAAAGTGAAATATCGCCTGCACTTGCAGCTGGTGCGGACAAGCTCAGGTCCATCCTCTCCACTTCAGCAGAAACTCTACAAGGAGCAAAAGATCGTATTCCGGATATTGCGGACATTCTTGCATCTGCCAAAGAAGGAATTACGTTTGGGCAGGCCGAGTTGACAAAAATCCAGAGCGAACTGCCTCAAATACAATCTAAGATCCATGAGATATCAGAAACACTCGCGAACAAAAGTGAAGGTTTTATCCAAGCTTTGAACACAGTGTCTTCATTAATTCGAAACGATCTGCCCAAGCTGGGAAACAAACTGAACGAAGCAGCTAATTTTGTTCGTAATGATCTGCCTAATGCCGAGAAACAGATAGGCAAGGCATCCGATTTTGTCCAGAACCAGCTTCCGGAGGTCGAAAAAGGAGTACATCGTGTTGCCACGCTGGTACGTGATGATCTGCCAGCATTGGAAAGTGCCATCACCAAGGCTGCAGACAAGCTTAGGGAAGTCGAAGGTAATAACCAGTTTGCGGAACTTGCCAAGCTACTGCGCGGCGATATTGAGGAAGAGAGTGCTTTCCTCTCGAGTCCGGTACAAATCAAGGAACAGCAGCTTTACCCAATTCCGAATTATGGATCGGCCATGTCGCCATTTTACGGCGTCTTGTCCTTGTGGGTCGGTTCAACGCTGCTGATATCCCTGCTTCGTGCTGAAGCCGAGAATCCGGATGGCAAGTTCCGGGGATACGAGTTGTATCTCGGACGTCTTGCTACTTTTCTAACGATTGGATTGCTCCAAGCGGTATGCGTCACCTTGGGAGATATATTAATCCTGGGTACTTATGTCGCAGATAAACTGTGGTTTGTCCTGTTTGCCATGCTGGTGAGTGCCGTATTTGTCACCATAACGTACACTCTGCTATCCGTATTTGGGAATATCGGAAAAGGGATTGCGATCATCTTCATGGTGTTCCAGTTCTCCAGCTCGGGTGGTACGTTCCCGATCAGCATGACATCCCCCTTTTTCCAAGCATTGAATCCGTTCATGCCCTTCACGTATGCGATCAGTCTGCTGCGTGAGTCGGTCGGCGGCATATTGTGGTCTACTGCCATCAAGGATATTCTGTGGTTGTGTATGTTCATCGCGCTGAGTCTCATTGTTGCTCTCGCTTTGAAACGTCCACTCAGCAGTCTCACCAAACGTTCAGCCGAGAATGCCAAGAAGACCAAAATTATTGCTTAACTCATTTGCTCAACACTAAATAAGAAAAGGCCATTGGACTTTCCATCCAATGGCCTTTTCTCGTTTCATAATGTGAATCGATACATTTGACTATTTGACTGAGCGTTCCTGTTCCAGCTGATTATAGGATTGTTTAATTGTTGTTAATGTTTCTACATGGCGATAGATGTTGTTACTTGCCGTGACGATAACACATAACATGATCAAGCCTATAACCACTTTTTTCCCCAATCCCGGACGAAGGCTGATCACAAAACCTCCACCCAACAGGAAGAACGCAAACAGATAGTGCCCCGCATACAGGTACATATCGTATTGAAACACAGCTAGACCGAAGCCCACGACGACATGAAGCAAAAAGGCAAACAAAATATATGGCACAAGGGTCCACACTTCACGTTCACGAATGCCCTTAATGAAGCCCATGAATGCCAGTAGTAAAATAAAGATACCTGTCATCTGCACATAGATTGGATTGGAACGGGATAGATCCGTAACAAAGGCTGCCATGCCCGGGTCCAGTAAATGCATATCCGGTGTCAGCATCGGATTAATCGTTAACATGTTCAATGCTTTCCAGTGAACAGCGAACTGGAATGGCGTTGCATAGCTGGTTCCACCATTTTGAATGCCCAACAGCCAGTTACTAACCCAGCTCCGGCCTCCAAACGCAACATACTGAATGCCGGTAAACACAACAATAATCAGAACCGCCATTGCCATGATGCCGATGTATTTTTTCAAATTCGTCTTATTGCGCCATACATGCATATTGAAGAATATGGCAGCAGCAAATGGTACGATATTGGTCGAGGTTAGTCCAAAGTTAATCGATGCAAGCAATGCATTGGGTACATAACGTACGTCCTGACGCTCACGAGTATACTGCATGTAAACCACTGAGAACAGAATAACGAACTGTACATAAGGATACGAGTCTGGAATCAATGCAGTAAACATTAAGTAGGAACTGAAACCAAACAGTAAGGCGAACAGCAGCGGTACGATGGTCGGTTTATCTTCTTTTTGACTCAGGAACAGATACGCCAGCACCACCGAACCCGCATTCACCAGCGATTGTAGGACTAGAAAGAACCAGTTGCCGCCCAGAAGTTTCGCTACAGCCGCAAGGGTGACTGCGAGAAAGGAAATCAGCGGATGGATCACGGAAGAACTGTTGTCCCCATAATACATGGAAGGATCAAAGTTGAATAAATTGATCGGAAACAGCGTCGTATTAAATGGGCTATACGCCCCAAGCATCTCTGCATTATTTTCAATGTACAGAACATACAAGCCGTTCATCAAACCATAGAACAGAGCAAATCCCGCAAACAGGTAAAAGGCTGTCCAGTTGGCTCTGCGATTATAAAATAAGTAATCTAAAAAGTTCATGCTTTCATTTCACATCCTGATTAATTAAGTTCTAAAATACCAGTAATAGTAAGCCACCCATAATACATGCCACACCTATCCAGCGTAAAGGGCCCACTGTCTCTTTAAATACCAGCCGCGCTATGATGAGAGTCCAGACATATGTTAATGCGTTCGCAGGCAACACTACGGTTAATGGAAGAAACTTCAGCAATACAATATTCAGCAACGCACCCGTTCCGTAGAATCCAAGCCCCATGAGTACATGCAGACGATTACGACTGGATGCATAAGCTTTCAGTCCAGCCCCGCCCAGTGCACCACACAACGTCATGACAATTAATACGGCAACCATCCAGCTATCGATCAACACTGGTTAATGTCACCCCGATTCCAAGCAACACAACTGCTGCCAGCTTCTGCACCGTAATTTCTTCCCCAAGCAAAAAATATCCATAGATTAAGGCAAATACGTAGCTGGCACACATCAGAGGATAAGCAACAGAGAGTTTTTCCAGAGCAAAAGCTTTAATCATCAAAATCGCTCCAAGTCCATAACACAGAAAACCAACACCCAGGTAGATCCACTCGGTTAGTCCCCATTTCCAGAACAATTGACCCGTTGCTGTCAGAAAAGCGGAAACGAGCATCAACCATTTACCAGTATGACGCGATTTTATTTCCCCCACGTTAATGCCTCCATGTCCGGAACACGCTTGTTAATAAAGTATCGTTGACTTACAAGCTGCATGACTGGAAGGTCGGATAAGGAGTCCGAGTAGGAACATGACTGGTCATAATCAATGACCATATTCTTCTCACTCAGATAAGCCTGAATTCGGCGTACCTTCTCTTCCCCTTTGCAGTTGCTGCCATCAACTCTGCATGTGTAACCATTCTCATGACGGACAAGTTCAGTTCCAATTACATGATCCACCCAGGGAAAATTTTTAAAGTATTTCATATAGGCATGCGGAGATGCAGTTACCAGCAAGACATGATAACCTGCTTCTTTGCGATGTTGCATCTCTACACTGGCCTCGGCAAAAATGGACGTACGCAAGCGGGTATCAAAGAAATGTTCGAGATCTTTTTCAGACATACGCTCAATTTCTTGAAAGTAGGATCGTTTGACTTGTTCAACCGTCATGAAGCCTGCCTTGAATAACACGGTATGTAATGCGATGACAGGTAATCTCCATACCTGCCACGGGTAACGGCGAACACCGTAATGCACAAATTGAAACATGGAATCACTGCGTATGATCGTTTTATCAATATCAAAAATTGCGACTTTCGTGCTTTTCACCCTGATCCCCCTCAGCCTTTATTCAAAGATTGCAAAGATTGTAATAACACTTATCACATACAACGTAACCGTAATTAATATGGGTTTGTCCTCAAACAGCACACGATCGGGCGAACCTCCCTGGTTCTTCATGTGGATCAGATACAGGTAACGGAACATGCCGTAAATGACCAATGGAATCGTCCACATGAGATGAATCGTTCGATCTGAAGTGAATGTGAACAGGGAATAACTGATAATCGTAGCTGTCGTCACAATCGTATTGAATTGATCCAGTAAAGTAATAGAGTAGTTATCCAAAACTTTACGGTGTGATCCCGTATTTCCCTCAAGCAACGTAAGTTCATTTCTGCGTTTGCCAATGGCCAAAAACAACGACAACAGCATGGTACAAATCAAAAACCACGGTGTGAATGGCACATGGATCAGCACACCACCTGCAATGGCACGAAGTACAAAGCCGGCTGCAATGGTCATCATATCCAGGATAACGAGATGTTTCAGCACAAATGAATACGATACATTCAACAGGAAATAGACGATACATAACACCCCAAATAGAGGGTTCATCATGAAGGCCGTTCCTACGGAAAGGATTAATAGAATAATGCCAAACAACAAAGCATGACTCGGATTCACCTGCCCAGAAGCCATAGGACGATACTTTTTCACCGGATGCTGCCGATCCCTGTCCCGGTCTACAAAGTCATTTAAAATATAAACACAGCCTGCAACAAGGCTAAATAGAATAAAACCAAGCAACGTCGCAAGAATGGTTTCAGTCCGAATCTCCTCAAAAGAGAATAGTAACGCAGCAAATAACAGCAGATTTTTAGTCCACTGTTTGGGTCTTAACAATCTGATTAATCCTGACACTGTACTGCCTGTTCCTGTAGCCCGTGAGGACACCGTACTTGTTCGTGATGATAACAATTGTAATAACTCCCTTCAACAACAACTTCTGTATATAACAAATAACGTAAAGATCTAATCATATGTTGCTTGTATAATTTTGTAAAGGGAGTAAATGAAAAAAATCTAATATGGGCATAAAAAAAGAGACCGTATCCGGTCTCTTCGTTAGTACATGATTGAACTATTGGGTACTGCGATTAAAATTCAAATTGCACGTCGCTCAGACGACGTTTGATCTCAGCAATAACACGTTTTTCTTCCTCTTCACCCTTCGCTTCAAAGGTTACGGAGAAACGAACAAAGTTACCCGCATCATCCCAAGGTACGGATGAGATCAATTTCTCACGGATCAGGAATTGGGAGAAATCTTCGCCGGATTCGAAGCGACGTCCACCAACCACACCTTTTGGTGCTTCAACATACAGGAAGAAGGAACCTTTAGGTTTTTCAGCTTGGAAGCCCAGTTCGTTCAATGCGGCAACGAGCATGTCGTGACGGCGGGAATATTTCTCTGCAATTTTTTCCGTAATTTCAGGGTGATTCAATCCATAAGCAGCAGCCTTTTGAATCGCGATGAACTGACCGGAGTCATTGTTGTCTTTCACGTCGCTGAATGCTTTGACTACAAGCGGGTTACCCGCTACGAATCCGATTCTCCAACCCGTCATGTTGTAGGACTTGGATAGAGAGTGCAGCTCTACGCCGACATCCTTCGCTCCAGGTACCGACAGGAAGCTGAACGGTTTTTTGCCATCATACGTCAATGCTGCATATGGAGCATCATGTACAACCACAACATTGTATTTCTTAGCCCACTCAACGACTTCAGTGAAGAACTCTACCGTCGCGCTTGCGCCTGTTGGGTTGTTCGGGTAGTTCAGGTAGAGCAACTTCGTACGTTTTGCGATGTCTTCCGGAATCGCCGTCAGATCAGGCAGGAAGTTGTTCTCTTTCGTCAATTGGATGTTGAACACTTCTCCACCCAGATACTTCGTATGTGTACCCATAACCGGGTAACCTGGAACGGTCATGATGGTCACATCACCCGGATTGATGAAGCATGAAGGCATCATCGCCAAAGCCGGTTTGGAACCAATGGAGTGCACGATCTCAGTATCTGCATCGATACCTTCTACGTTGAATACGTTTTTCAGGTAAGAAGCAGCAGCAGCTTTGAATTCAGGAATACCATTGTCGGCATAACCACGGTTCTCAGGTCTGGAAGCTTCTTCTGCAAGTGCAGCTACAATGCCTGCATCAGCCATTTCGTCCGGTTCACCTACACCAAGGTCAATCAGTTCCACATCGGGAAAATCTTTTTTGGCCGAAGCTTTGGCACGTTTGATTTTCTCGAATTTATAAATGTTCGTGTCTTTACCATAGTTGGAGCCACCGATACGGTCGGCAAAATTAGTCTGAATGTAAGTTTCTTGATATTTATCGATACTCATAACGTTGTTCATCTCCTCATTTGACGCAAATTTCTACACTTTAATATGAAGCATTTGCGTGATCAAAGCCATGGACAAAGTATCCGAACATTTGTACTTTTTTGGAGCTGTTAACGACTGCGTAGCGAGGCAAGCACGTCTTCCATATCTTGCGGAATCGGAGCTGAAAATTCAAGGTATTCTCCCGTTGTTGGATGCACAAATCCAAGAATGGCCGCATGAAGAGCCTGTCCTTGCATTTTGATGCCTTTATTCCGTCCATAAGTTGGATCTCCTACAAGCGGGTGACCGATAAATTTCATGTGAACCCGGATCTGGTGGGTACGTCCGGTCTCCAGTTTCAATTCCAGCAAGGTGTAATCATTAATCCGCTCTGTAACGGTAAAATGCGTAACGGCATGTTTACTGTTACGTTCCGTGACTGTATACATTTTGCGGTCATTGGTATCGCGTCCAATCGGTGCATCAACGGTCCCTTGATCATGATTAAGATGACCATGAACGAGCGCAATATACCGTCTGTTCACCGTATGGTCCTTCAACTGAGCAGCCAGTGATGCATGGGCACGATCGTTCTTGGCAGCCATGATCAAGCCTGATGTATCCTTATCGATACGATGCACAATACCCGGGCGCAACTCTCCATTTATCCCGGAAAGGTCTTTACAGTGGTGCATGAGTGCATTGACGAGTGTGCCAGACGTATGTCCTGGTGCTGGATGCACCACAAGACCACGCTGTTTGTTAATCACGATCAGGTCGCTGTCTTCATATACCACTTCCAGCGGAATATCTTCGGCGACGATCTCCACAGCAGTCGGTTCTGGAATCTGTAGCTCAATCAGATCCCCTTCGGATAACTTGGCATTGGCTTTGACGACAGCACCATTTACCGTAACCATTCCGTCTCCGATCCACAATTGAACTTGGGAGCGAGATACGTTATCCACGGCTTCCGTAATATATTTGTCAATTCGTTCTTTTTTATGTTCAGCGGCAACGGTCCATTCCATACGTTCATTGCCATTCATTAGTTCTTCGTCGTTAATCTGTTCCTTATTCGGATTACTCATGATGTTCATTCCCTTCAATCTTCGCGGCTGCTTTTTCGCGCCGTCCTTCAAGCAATGTCTCCACTATGATCAACCCTACACCGATGCAGATTGCCGAATCGGCGATGTTAAAAATGGGAAACGTATAACTTCCAAAATTAAGTTGTACAAAATCTACAACTTCTCCAGTCAATGCCCGGTCAAGGAAGTTGCCAATTGCTCCACCAAGCACCAAACTAAGCGCCACAGGCAGCAATTTGTGCGGGGTATCTTTTACCTTTTGCAAATACCAAATCAAGGCAACGACCACAATCAACGTAACCACGATAAAGAACCAACGCTGGTCTTGCAGAATGCCAAATGCTGCTCCTGAGTTACGATGTGATGTGATGACAAAGAAATTGCCGATGACCGGAATTTCTTCTCTGAGTTCCATCCGGGTTGCAATCAGATACTTGGTTCCCTGATCCAATAAAAATACGATAAAAGCGAGGATATAATACACCACGTTTGTTTGTCACTCCGTTCTTGTCTTTTCCAAACGATACCAGGCTTACGCCAGACTTGTTTATTGTAGCACAGCTGTTTGGAAATCGTCCACGACGCGCTACATCGCAATGCTTATGGCAAAAACGATAACATTTCCCTTCTGTAATCTTGCCCTCAATGGCACATCCTACAATAGAGTCAAAATCCGGATTCCAGCATGAAAGCAGAAAGGGGAAAATCATGTCACATTTTACTAACGAACAACTGCAATTTTTACGTTCCCAACTGATGTCCGATAAGCGCGATATTGAACATAGACTTTCGGAAAACGAGCATTATGGCCTTGGAGACTCCCTTAAACTACAGACAGGTGAATTATCACCGATTGATAACCATCCTGGCGACTTAGCCACGGAGGTGTATGAACGCGAGAAAGATATTGCCCTGCTGGAACATGATGAATTCCAATTGGAGCGAATCGATTCTGCACTGCACTCCATCGAAGAAGGACATTACGGTACATGTGCGGTCTGCCAGCAACCCATCCCTTATGAACGTATGGAAGCTGTTCCCTACACGAAATATTGCAAAAAACATCAACCCGAAACCGTTGTCTCTGAGAACCGTCCTATAGAGGAAGAATTCCTTGCCCCGGCATTTGGTCGAACCAGTCTGGACGAGCGTGATGATCAAAATGGCTTCGATGGTGAAGACACCTGGCAGATTGTTGAGAGCTGGGGCACATCGAACTCACCAGCCATGGCTGAAGGACGCGATATCGACAGCTATGATGTTATGGCCATTGAAGCCACCGATGAAGTGGAAGGCTGCGTTGAAGCGTACGAAAGCTTTGTTGCAACGGACATCTATGGTCATGACGTCTCCATCGTGCGGAATCGGCAATATCGCCAGTATCTGGAGAACCGTGAGGGCGAGGGTCTGTTAGAACCGGATATAGAGACGGATGACATGTACTAAATGCACTCTTATATCATTCACCTTTAATCGCTTAGTACGTGTTCATATCAAGCTGACGCTGGACAATGCGCACAATATCAGCGATGTAGTCTCCAACAATGGGAAGATTGAGCGCCCCAAGTAGCTGCAAAACGTAAATGATCGTTGCTGCGAAAAAGGTAAACCCAATCGCAATCCCCACACCCCGTGCGGCTCCAGACAACAGGTTAAGTCCAATCAATTTCCATGGCCTGTTCAGCAATTCTGTGTATTGCGCAATTCGTGAACGTTCCAGTTCATTAGCCAGACGGTTCGTCAGGGTATGTAACTCTTCAATTTTGTCATGGGAATTCAGATTATCTGATGTTGATTGTTGTGAAGTGGATGCGGTTTGCTTGTCATGTTCGCTCATGTTTTGGTCAGTTCCTTTGATCAATATAGATTGACTGCACTATAGAATCATTGCCTTATTGCCTAAAAAACAAACGAGCCCAGATACAGGGAATATGTCCCTGCCTCTGCGGCTCGTTGGTTTATACTCTATATTCTGTCCTAGTTGAATGGGACATGCTCCGAATTACGCTTCGATGTAAATACCGATCGATTTGCCTCCGGCTTCAACGCGTTCCATCGCCTCATTTGTGCCAAATGTCACTTCGGTTACGAGAACATTTTCACGCAATACATCATCAAACGCCTGAATAGCTTCCTGAAGGGAAGCATCCACATCCAGTGTCAAACGTACTCTTTTCTCAATTGGCAGGTCCAGTCGTTTCCGGGTATCCTGCACAGCACGAACCACTTCACGGACCCAGCCTTCCTGTTCCAATGCTGGCGTGATTTCGGTATTGAGCGCAACCGTCAGACCGTAACCTGATGCTGAAGCAAAACCTGATTTGGCCTTTCTATCAACCAATAATTCTTCGCTCGTCACTTGCAGCTCTTCGCCTTCCGGAGAAACGATGTTCAGCACACCCTCCGAAACCACTTTACGCGTCTCATCAGCCGACATTCCCTTGAAGAAGTTTTGCAATAATCCTACGTTTTTACCGTATTTCTTACCTGCAACTTTCAGGTTCAGCTTCAATGTAAAGTCAACGAATTCCGCATCATTATGCTCCGTACGGATTCCTTTTACATTGATCTCTTCCTTGATGATCTCTTCATAACTTGCCAGGTCAAACCCTTTATCCAGGGAAACAATCAATTCCGACAGTGGCTGACGTGTCTTGATGCCTGTTTCGTTACGAACGTTACGGGCAAGTTCAACCACGCGGCGAGCCGTCTCCATATCTTGTTCCAGAGCTGCATCAATCAGCGATTCATTAGCTACCGGATAGTCTTCCATGTGCACACTCTCACCTGTTGCAAGGTTCAGATAGATATCTTCTGCCAGCATCGGTGTGAACGGAGCAACCAACTTCGCAGTAGTCACCAGTACTTCAGTCAATGTACGGTAAGCGTCCAGTTTATCGTCTGTCAGGCCACTTCCCCAGAAACGGTCACGGGAACGACGGATATACCAGTTACTCAACTCATCGACAAATGCTTCAATCGCTTTGGAAGAGTTCAGATAGTCGTTAACCAGCAACGCTTTTTCTACAACCAGGATCAGGCTGTTCAGTCTCGACAGAATCCAGCGATCCAGCTTGTGTGCGGACAGTTGGAACGGGTGCTCCTGTGGATCAAATCCATCAATGGTAGCATAAAGCGTCAGGAATGCATGGGTGTTGACCAGCGTATCCACCATTTTGGATTTTGCTTCGCCTACGATACCTTTGGAGAAACGTTTGCTGTTCCACGGTGCACTGTCAGACAACAAAGCCCAGCGGAATGCATCTGTACCGTATTCTTCAATCACTTCCCAAGGATCGATAACGTTACCTTTGGATTTGGACATCTTCTGTCCGTTCTCATCAAGAACGTGTCCTGTAGCCATAACCGCTTTGTAAGGCGCTTTGCCTGTCAAAAGGGTGGAAACCGCCAGCAAGCTGTAGAACCAGCCACGTGTCTGGTCAATTCCCTCACAGATCATATCCGCAGGATACTGCTGTTCGAATACTTCTTTATTTTCAAATGGATAGTGCTGCTGGGCAAACGGCATGGAGCCGCTGTCGAACCAGACATCGATCACTTCCGGTGTACGTTTCATTTCATATTTGCCACAAGAGCTTATGACTTTAACGTCATCCACATACGGTTTATGCAATTCAAGATTTTCAGGAACGTCTCCTACCGCACGGGCACGCAACTCTGCAATGCTGTGTGGAGCAAATTGTTCGCCAGTCTCCTCACATACCCAGATGTTCAGTGGAGTTCCCCAATAGCGATCACGGCTGATGTTCCAATCCACCAGATCCTCAAGGAATTTCCCGAAGCGACCTTCACGAACGTGACCCGGGTACCAATCCACTTCACTGTTGTTGGCAATCAATTGGTCCTTGATGGCTGTTGTTTGGATAAACCAGCTGTCCATTGCATAGTACAGAAGTGGTGTATCACAACGCCAGCAGAATGGATAGCTGTGCTCATATTTTTCTTTGCTGAACAAACGTCCATGCTCAGACAGATATCGCACGATATCAATATCACAGTCCTTCACGAAACGTCCGGCAAAGTCAGTAACCTCAGCGACAAATTTACCTTCCAAGTCCACCATGTTCACAAAGCTGATACCATTCTCACGACACACACGGTAGTCATCTTCACCATGGGCAGGAGCCATGTGTACGATACCCGTACCACTTGCATCCGTTACAAAACTTGCGCCCAGAATGATGTTGGCCTTCTCAGCCTGTACGTAGTTGAAAGGAGGATCATATGTTTTGCCAACGAGGTCGGCACCTTTCAGTGCACCGATGATCTCATACTCGCCCTTGGCATCTTTCATCACTTTCTCAACCAGATTGGTTGCCATAATGTACACTTCATCACCTTGACGAACACGGGAGTAGTCCATATCCGGATTCACGGCAAGTGCAACGTGTGAAGGCAGTGTCCAAGGTGTTGTCGTCCAAGCCAGTACAAATTCTCCGC
Source organism: Paenibacillus sp. PAMC 26794 (assembly GCF_000316035.1). Taxonomy (GTDB): domain Bacteria; phylum Bacillota; class Bacilli; order Paenibacillales; family Paenibacillaceae; genus Paenibacillus. The sequence continues at coordinate 250,911 of NZ_ANHX01000004.1, read as the reverse complement.
TGTCATTCAGTTTGAATTTCGCTGTAGCACTCAGATCTTTAACGTCTTTGTACCCTTGTGCAACTTCATGGGAACTCAGTGTTGTCTGGCAAGATGGGCAATACGGACTCACACGATGACCCCGATACAACAGGCCTTTCTCATGGATCGTCGCCAGGATGTTCCATACACTCTCGATGTAGTTGTTATCAAGGGTGATATACGGGTTATTCATATCCGTCCAATATCCGATGCCTTCTGTCAAATCACGCCATTGTTGCTCGTATTCGAATACGCTCGCTTTACATTCGTTAATGAATTTCTCCACGCCGTAATCTTCGATTTCCCACTTGTGGGAGATACCAAGCTTCTTCTGTACACCCAGTTCTACAGGCAGACCATGTGTATCCCAACCTGCTTTACGAACGACACGGTAACCCTTCATCGTGTTATACCGTCCAACGAAATCCTTGATTACCCGTCCCAGTACGTGACCGATATGCGGTTTACCGTTTGCTGTAGGCGGCCCTTCATAAAATACGAAGTTTGGCTTGCCCTCCCGGTTTTCGATGGATCTTTTGAATGTATTCTCCGTTTTCCATTTATCTAACACGCGTAATTCTCTGGCACGTGCCTTCTCTTTGACGTCAACTCGTTGCATGATGATTATCTTCCCTTTCTTTGGTTGGATTGTGGACCGTCCACAAAAAGCGTTTCAATCCCCCTAAATCCCCCTTGCCAAGGGGGACCCCATAGGCGCTCCGCCCTCTGGACACCCGGGATGGGTTGTCGTTGGAGGATCGGTGGCGCTTATGGGCGAGGGGTGGATGTGCGTAGTGGCGGCCATTTTGCGGCTGTTCCCTGCGTGAACGCCGCATGGCCTTACCGCGAGGCGGGTGTTGCCGGGTGCTTCGCTCCCCCGGCGGGTGGCTCTCTCCTTGAGATCCCTTCGGGACTCATGGGCGTTCGCCTTGGCGAACCCGTGTGCCGGGTGCTTCGCTCCCGCGGCGGATCGGCTCTCTCCTTGAGGTCCCTTCGGGCCTCATGGGCGTTCGCCTTTTTTGGACACAAAAAAACCCCGTCCCTGGAAAGGGACGAGGCTATACTCGCGTTACCACCCTAATTCTGTTCATCACAAACCACATCCAGGCAAAGCCTGAGTATGCTCTGTCATCAACAGCGCTTATGCCCCGCTAAACTACGGCAGGGTGCCGTTATAACGTACGGCTTACGGTTCGGCTTACACACGGCAATCAAGATCACCGCTTCAGCGTCACTTCTCCGGGGAGATATTCGGCTATAACTCATCCATTGGTTTGCACCAACCACCAACTCTCTGAGGGATGAGATCATAACGTACTGAACCCGTCATGGAATCACTATTCATTATGAATATAGTTATAGCCTCTTTGCAGACAAAAGTCAACCAGGCGACAGACTAATAAATTTCTTTCATCTCCCGCTCACGGTCACGCACTTCCTGCTCCCGGCTCTCCAGCACTTCCCAACCATCCTGAGTCAACAGTTCAAGCTGCGCTTCAACAAGCGTGCGGAAACGGGCACGATAAATCGAGGCCTGCTTTTTCAGTTCTTCCACTTCCAAAGCAATTTTGCGAGATTTGCCCAACGATTCGTTCACGATCCGGTCTGCGTTTTTCTCTGCTTCCTTCACGATCAACTGCGCTTCTTTCTTCGCATTACCCTTCACATCATCAGCAGCTTCCTGCGCAATGATGATCGTTTTGCTAAGCGTTTCTTCAATTGTAGAAAAATGATCCAGCTTTTCCTGAACGGACAGCAACTGATTGCTCAGCTCTTTGTTCTCGCGAATGACGCCTTCGTAATCTTTGATGACTTGATCCAGGAATTCATTGACTTCATCCTCGTCATACCCGCGCAAACGTCGGGAAAATTCCTTGTTGTGTATGTCCAGCGGCGTTAATGGCATGCTGTCCACCTCCTGTTAAAGTTCCTTCCCGTCCAGAGAAGGTTTGTAGCATATGGGTACCACCCAAGGGGCCGTATCGTTGATGCCTAACCTTGGCAACGTATACGGAATGCAGGATTAGAATTGCATCCTCCAACGTTCATGTAAAGCTTTGACTTAATGTTTATCGGATACACCGCGTATTTTCTACACCTTTATGATAAACATTTCGACAAGAAAGCGGATTTTCCTGCAACAGACTCAGGCAAATTTGCCGATTTTCACTCGGCAGCGCCCTTTTTTGGTCATCCCATCCTGTTCCATAACCTTGAAACGGCCAAATCCCTGAATGGATACGACATCACCGTCTTTTAGCGATTTGGAGGGATCTTCCTCAACCTTCCAGTTCACACGGCAGCGACCAGCTTTGATCGGCACCAGCACTTTACTGCGACTAAGCCGATACACATCTGCGCAGATTCCATCCAAACGAAGAGAAGCGACCGTAATGTCCATCGTCTCCAGTTTACTCTCTGACCATCGCATCTGATCCAAAGGAAGTAACTCTGTGAACACATGTAACCGATGCACCTGATTCAGTTGAAGCGATAAAAAAGCGCCGGTTTCCGCCGCCACCACTGTATGGCAACCGTCCTCCAGCACTTGGATATCTCCGATCTTTCCACGTTTCATCCCAAGCCCGAGCAGGGAACCCATATAGTCCCCATGCTCCAGCTCCGAGATTTTCTGATCATCAGACGTGATACTGAGCACCTGCATTCCCATATCCTCATCATCCAGATACATATAATCAGGTGCAACCAGCGCACGCTTGCGTTCAGCAGCCTCGTAACCACCATCCAGACGAATCTGAACGTCGTTACGGCGATTGGCAAGAGTCTGTAAGATAAAAACCTGTCTAGGATCAAGGAAGTCAGTTAGCTTCATGTCATGATACTTACCTGCCTGCTCAACCCAATCCGAAGCTTTGTCTACAAAATCCCGCTCATCATGGCTAAAATGTTCGTAAATTTCACCGCTCATCTATGTCACCCTACCCTAATATGCAAAATACCGGAGTATGGAGATTAGCCCATTAAGCGCAAGTTGCAGAACGATCAGCGCCACAATCGGGGAAATATCCAGCACACCGAACAAAGGCGGTATAAATCGGCGAAACGGACTTAGATATGGTTCCACTAATTTGCCCAACCATTCACCGATAAAGCTTTCCCGTGCATTGGGAAGCCATGACATCAATATGTAGACGATGACCATGTAAAAGTAAATTTGATATGCAAAACCCAAAATATTAACTAACGACTCCAAAAACGGCTCACCTCATTCTGTTATAATCTTGCTCGCTGTCAGCCAGTATTTCCGTAATTGATCCCTGAATTTCAACCGTATCTGGCGTACAGAGAAAAATGTTTCCGCCGATTTTGGAAATACCGCCACCCAATGCATATACCGTGCCACTCAAAAAATCAATAACACGCAGCGCTTGGTCCTGGCGAATTCGTTGCAAGTTCACCACAACGGTACGATGCGAACGCAGATGGTCGGCAATTTCCTGAGCCTCGTCATAAGAACGCGGTTCATACAGGACAACTTTAACATTTTTCTGGGAATGAATGCTCACCACATTATTCCCCCTTTGGTTTCTACGTTTATCGAGACTGGAGGTTTCAGCTTCCTGATGTTCAGACTCATTTTCCTCCTGCGCAGCCATTCGTTCACGTTCTACAATCTCTTCCTCTTCCTGAAGTCCGAGGAAATTCATAAATTTATTCATTACGCCCATCGTGAACCCTCCTCTTTTCCTACGAGAATCGATCCTAGCCGTACCCAGGTTGCACCTTCTTCAATGGCCACTTCAAAATCATTGGACATCCCCATTGACAGCTCAGTCAATGGCTCTGCTGTAAGGGCTTGTCCATTCAATTGATCTCTCAGCTCACGCAATCCACGAAATACGGGACGCGTCAGCTCCGGATCTTCCTCATGAGGTGCCATGGTCATCAGGCCGACGACCTTGAGATTGTTGAACGAACGAATATCACGCAAAAAAGAACTTGCCTGTTCAGGCTGTAAGCCATACTTGCTCTCTTCACCCGAAATATTCACCTGCAAAAACGTTTCCACTTGGATGCCAAGTGAAGCTGCTTTCTTATCCAACTCCTTCGCCAATGACAAACGATCCAGTGAATGTATGTAACGAAACTTGCCAATCACGTCTTTGACCTTATTCGTCTGCAAATGACCGATAAAATGCCAGGTACCCTGCTGACCAAAAGCTTCCCATTTGGCCTGTGCATCCTGCCACCGGTTTTCTCCAATATGCTCAAGACCATGATTCAGCACCGATCCCGTTGTTTCAAGTGAGACATATTTCGTGACCGCAATCACATTCACATCATCACGATGACGGTTACTGCGCCGACATGCATCCTCGATCTTCTGATTTACCTGTTGTATACGCTCCTCCAATGACACAGAGGGTCACCTCTCTTCCAGCCCAATCCAGCTCGCCATCCGCCCTGTAACACCATTTTCCTTCCGATAGGAGAAAAATAGTTCGGGATGACAACTTGTACACCATGTTGTACATTCGATATGATCCGGCATTATTCCTGCTTTCATCATAATGTGTCGATTACATTCTTTCAAGTTTAACATCGTTTTACCGTTATTCACGGCTCGATATGCTTGTTTAGAAGCAGAATCCTTGTATTCATCATTAACCGGGGAATCATCAAACCAAACCCGTACATGCTGCATGACCGCCTCATCCACTTCATAACAGCAATCCCCAATCGACGGACCAATTGCAGCTCGAATGTCCTGCCTACGGCTGCCATACTCCCGTTCCATCGTCTCCACCATGGATACAGCGATACCCGCGACTGTACCTTTCCATCCGGCATGAGCAAGACCTACAGCCTGCTGCACAGGGTCATAGAAATAAAGCGGAACACAGTCTGCGTAGAAAGAAGTCAACAGCACACCAGGCACATTCGTGACCAATCCATCCGTATCCTGCAACGCAGATTGACGATCAAGTAATCCTCTGCTCCGATCTTCAGCGGTAATTACAGCTACGTGTTTGCCATGCACCTGCTCTCCACAGGTCCATGCTTCTGCTGCAAAACCAAGCTCCTCGGTTACAAGCCTGCGGTTGTTAAGTACAACTTCAGGGTCATCCCCCACATGATAAGCACAATTAAGCGTAGCATACGGAACTTTTCCAACTCCACCATGTCTCGTCGTAAACCCGACTGACAGCTGTTCAAATTGCTGTGTCCAAGGCTCAACATATAATAATAACGGATCAGGACCGAAATCTGAATTTGGGTTCTTGGTCTGTTCAAGTAATTCTTTATCCAATACAAAGGGTTCCATTATCTCACCTCACCACTTCCAGTGTACCAAATGAGCCACATTCTGTCTCATTTATATCGTTCGACGCTGATTACGTTCCGACCGTTCAATGCGTTCCACTCGCTCTGTGCGGTTATGCTGCTGTTCATCATACAGGCGCGCTTCGCGATCACGCTCGTCATACGTATTTTCCTTCACCTCATCCATCTTCACCAGTATCACATCTGAACCAATCTTCACAATGTTTCTCCAGGGAATCACCAGATCCGTTCCCCCGCCAAAAAGACCCATAAAACGGCTGTACCCTGGCACAACAATCGCTTCAATTCGTCCCTGTTTCAGATCCAGCTCCAAATCACTGATCTGACCGAGGCGTTTACCATCCGTAATGTTAATGACATCCTTTGTCTGAAAGTCCGAGATTTTCATGCCTCGTGCCGCTACTTCGCTCGTATTCACTTTCATTCATTTCCGCCCCCTGTTATTCCTCTTCTGCCCGTTCCTGACGCTTCTATACAATATATGTTTCAGGGGCGAAAAATGTCCTGTTTTTCATCGAATATTGAATCTACCCAAAACAAAAAGACGACCAACGGAATACACTTCCCCGATTGATCGTCCTCCTGCCCTTGCATCGTGTTACGACTTCACATGTTTTTGCATCTGTTGTATCGCTGATTTCTCCAGACGTGATACCTGAGCCTGGGAAATGCCAATTTCATCAGCCACTTCCATCTGGGTTTTCCCTTCGAAAAACCGCATCGACAGAATCATTTTTTCCCGCTGACCAAGACGATGCATCGCTTCACGGAGTGCAATTTCCTCGATCCATGACACATCTTTGTTTCTGTCATCGCTGATCTGATCCATGACATAGATCGGATCTCCACCATCATGATAAATCGGTTCGAAGAGCGAGACCGGGTCCTGAATGGCGTCCAATGCAAAAACAACATCTTCCTTCGGCACATTCAGTACTTCCGCAATTTCGAATATCGTCGGTTCCCGGGAATTTTTATTCGTCAGGCTGTCACGGACCTGAAGTGCTTTGTAAGCAATGTCCCTCAAGGAGCGAGATACCCGAATCGGGTTATTATCACGCAGGTATCGACGGATTTCACCGATAATCATCGGCACCGCGTAGGTTGAAAATTTGACATTCTGGGATAAATCAAAATTATCAATGGCTTTCATCAGGCCGATGCAACCAACCTGGAACAGATCATCGACAAACTCCCCCCGATTGTTAAAACGCTGAATGACACTGAGTACCAGACGCAGGTTGCCATTCACTAATTTCTCTCTTGCTGAGCGATCATGGTGTTGCTGAAGGGAATGAAACAATTCCCGCATTTCAGTGTTGGTGAGGACAGGCAATTTTGCGGTGTCCACGCCACAAATCTCGACTTTGTTTCGGGTCATCGTGATTTACCTCCCAAGGAGAAACATTAATGTACATTATCTCCGGGGCAGGCTTTTTTATTCGTACTTGGCACCCTTGCCAGTAATACCCATTCTGACCAATGATGTATTTCAGACCATTTTATTGAACTCCTTGCGAAGTCTTTTAATGATTCTTTTTTCGAGACGAGAGATGTAGGATTGGGAGATTCCTAGGAGATCCGCTACATCTTTTTGTGTCTTTTCTTCCCCATCCGTCAAGCCAAAACGAAGCTCCATAATCATTCGCTCGCGCTCCGTTAATTTTTCCAGTGCCTTGTGCAAAAGTTTCCGGTCTACCTGCTCTTCAATATTCCGATAGATTGTATCGTTTTCTGTACCCAATACATCGGATAATAATAGTTCATTTCCATCCCAATCAATGTTTAGCGGTTCATCAAAAGAAACTTCAGTTCGGATCTTACTATTACGTCTCAGGTACATTAAAATTTCATTTTCGATACAACGTGAAGCATAGGTTGCCAATTTGATTTTCTTTTCCGGGTCAAATGTATTAACTGCCTTGATCAATCCGATGGCTCCAATGGAGACCAAATCCTCAATATTGATTCCTGTGTTTTCAAACTTTCGTGCGATGTATACCACCAGACGCAGATTACGCTCAATGAGCATCGCGCGAATGGCTGAGTCTCCCGAGGATAATTTTTGCAGCAAAAATTCTTCCTCTTCCCTTGTCAAAGGCGGCGGAAGTGCCTCACTTCCCCCAATATAATAGATCTCTTCACTTTTGAGTCCCAATAAAAATAACAGACGGTAATATTGCAGCTGCGCCACCAGTTTCCATTTCACAAGCATGTACGTTCCTCCTATACCACATTCAGCGGCTTTTCTGTTGCTCCCGCAGAGAGAGCCGTAGACTGCGCAGAAGCAGCGTCTTGCACAAGTTCAGGATGAATCACGGCCTGGTATTTCCCATCCGACGACAAAACACCTCCATCCAGCCCAATGAGTACTCTTGTCGTCTCATAACATGTTTCCTCCATCGTCACCTTCACCCGGTCCGGCTTCATTGCCAGCATAAACGCAGTCCCTTTGTTAATGCCCCGATAAGGCACCAGCCGCAGTCGATCCTGCCACTGAAAACTTTCCTGATCAAGCTCCAGAATAAGGTTGTCCGGCGCCTCGTCCTTGAGTCTACCCTTCCATGAAGCAGGTAACATGTCTTGCCATAACGAAACCTCCATCACCATGACCGGCATACGCGATAAGGGATCTGTAAGTTGATTGCCCGTATCCAGAAGGCCTGTACAAGAAATGACTACCTCATCGATGCAGACCTCAACTTTACCCAAATAGGTCGTCATGCGATCCGTTTTCCGTTTTGAGCTCTGCACAGTTTTGAATAAAAACAGGACAGCAAAAAATACGATAAACGTGAACCAGAAAGCAATTTTCAGATCAAATGACATACCGCCAGAGGCTGTAAACCAAATGCCGTTAAACAGCTCACCGGAGCTCTGAAGCATGTAATGCACACCCAGAATACCTCCGGCAGCGACAAAATTAATCACATAGAAGGTACCCAGCGTCCTCGCAAAAGCCTGCAGACCTTTAAAACCAAAAGCAATCGTAAGCATGACCAGTGAGAACCCGAACTTGATCAAAAAGGTGAACATAAAATCAAACTCCGGTACAAACATCATGACCACATATAATGCGCCCACAATGGCTGACAGCAACCATCGCCACCAAACCAGCTTTGTCTTGCGCATCCAGGCGGTCATTCCGATGAGTGCACCGTCAATACACAGGTTTGTCAAAAAAATTAGATCCACATAAACAACCAAAGTCTTCACCTGCCTGCGCGCAGCATATCGAAATACCGGTACCCGATATCCTGATATTCATGAGCATATTCACAAGTATACGGAGCCCCCTGTTCAAAGTCTGTCTAATCATGGGGGTGTGGTTCCAACTTTTTTTGTCGGAATTGCTCAGGCCCTTTGTTCAGAATTTGTTCATTGCTGTATGCTATGATATCTAAATAAACAGAAAAAACCCGGTCGCTCCATAAGGAGTACCGGGTTTCCAATAAATTGATTTGCGTATTAATCGTTGTTATTATTGCGTGAACGATTGCGTAAAAATGTCGGAATGTCCAGCTGATCATTGCTCGGCTGATTTCCGAAAGGACGCAGGTTCGGCGAACGCGTATCTGTCGTCTCCGCTGTTGCTGGAGCTGGCTTACGTCCTGGTGGTGGTGGAGCAGGCTTATCTTCAAAACCAGTTGCAATAACTGTAACCTTAATCTCCTCTTTCAGGTCTTCGTCAATGATGGCACCAAAGATCATGTTTACTTCCGGGTCGGAAGCAGACGTTACGATCTCTGCCGCTTCGTTCACTTCATACAGGGACAGATTAACGCCACCCGTAATGTTCATGATTACCCCGCGAGCACCTTCAATAGAAGTTTCAAGCAAAGGACTCATAATGGCTTTCCGTGCTGCTTCTGCGGCACGATTCTCACCAGTTGATTCACCAATTCCCATAAGGGCTGAACCACGTTCATGCATAATCGTTTTGACGTCAGCAAAGTCAAGGTTGATCAGACCCGGTACAGCGATCAAATCAGAGATACCTTGTACAGCTTGACGAAGTACATTATCCGCTTGACGGAATGCTTCAAGCATAGGAGTCTTTTTGTCTACGATTTCGAGCAAACGATCATTAGGAATCACGATCAGTGTGTCGACTTTTTCTTTGAGAGCTTCAATACCTTGCTCTGCATGGCTGGAACGCTTGCGTCCTTCAAATGTAAATGGACGAGTTACGACACCAACGGTAAGTGCACCACACTCTTTAGCGATTTCGGCAATAACCGGAGCCGCACCTGTACCTGTACCGCCGCCCATACCGGCTGTAACAAATACCATGTCTGCACCTTTCAACGTGTTCATGATCAGATCGCGGGACTCTTCCGCTGCTTTTTTACCTACATCCGGGTTGGCGCCAGCACCAAGACCACGAGTCAATTTATCACCGATTTGCAATTTATGCTCGGATTTCGCCAGGTGTAACGCCTGAGCATCCGTATTCACCGTAATAAATTCAACACCTTGTACACCATTTTCAATCATACGGTTGACTGCATTGCTTCCGCCGCCGCCTACACCGATGACTTTAATTTGAGCCAAGCTCTCCATCTCGAAATCAAATTCCAACATATTATTCCATCTCCCCCTCAATGTGCATGGATGGCCCGTCCAATTTTTGATTTGAACCGAATCAATTTCATATATCGACGAACGAAAGCGTTTATTTTAGTACCGGCGCATTCAGACGGCTTCAAGAATGTATGAAATGGATCCAACCTGTTATATAAATTCGCTGAACATATTCTTCAGCCGCTCGAACAGACCGGGTTTTTGCTCCGATTCCTGTGCCGTATTTGGCTTCGGACGGTTGGTCGGTTTCTTGTTGTTATTATTGTTGTTGTTTCCACCGCTGTTATTGATCGAGGGACGAATGCGCAAACTGCGAATTACACTGTGCAATATGCCGACTCCGCTTGTAAACCCAGGGTCACGCACACCAATATAATCCGGAACTGCAACTCGTACCGAAGCAGCAAGCTCATGCTGAGCGACCTGCAGAACCCCCGGCATAGAGACCGTACCTCCCGTTAGTATATAACCTCCAGGAAGCTCGTTGTAACCAAGACGCTTCACTTCTTGGGATATCATCTGGAATATTTCCTGAACCCTAGGTTCAATAATTGCTGCCAGATCCTCCTGTGAAAACTCCTTGTCTACATTACTGCCAATTCGGGTGACTTTGAACATCACATCCGCAGCAGCATCATCCAACCAGGCGCAGCCATATTTCAGTTTCACTTTCTCTGCCTGATCCGTTAACGTGCGTAAGCCATAGGCGATATCATTTGTTACGAATTCCCCACCTATAGGCAACGTTGATGTTGCAACAAGACTGTCTTCTTCAAAAATGGCGATGGTTGTTGCACCTGCTCCAATATCAACAAGCACTGAACCCATCGTTTTTTCATCTTTGGACAAAGCCAGTTGACCCGCTCCAAGCGACATGAGAACCAGATCGCTTACTTTCAGACCCGCTTTTTCCACGCAGCGCAAAAGATTATGTATCGCGGTTTTTGCACCCGTTATGATCGTTGCTTCAACTTCCAGACGAACACCAATCATACCACGGGGGTCCTGTATGCCCTCCAAGCCATCCACAACATATTGCTTGGCGACAACATCAATAATTTCCCGTTCCGGCGGAACTGCAATGACTTCGGCTGCTTTCAACACCCGTTCCATGTCTTCTTCTCCGATTTCACGATCCTCGTTAGACACAGCCACGACGCCGTGACTGCTCATCAGTCCGATATGATTTCCCGAGATTCCAACATACACTTCGGATATTTGAATACCTACCATACGTTCTGCATGATCCACTGCGTTGCGAATCGACTGCACCGTCTGATCGATATCTACGATTACACCTTTGCGAATTCCCTCCGAGTCGGCAGATCCAACTCCTATAATATTAAAGGTTCCATTATTCATTTCCCCAATAATAGCGCGAATTTTGGATGTACCGATGTCCAAACTAACAATGATGTCATTGTTGCTCAAGTCTGTGGCACCTCCTGACTCCAATAGTAAATTACGTTCGAATTTAAACACTCTTAAAACATATTCAACACACTTCAGGCTTTCCCTCTTTTTTCTACAATGTTTTTGGGTGTCAAAATCTGGTTGCCAGACATAAAACATTGAAGAAAAAAGAAGGAGGCAACTCATGTGCCATAAGTTCAAGTGTATCATTTTTTCTTCATCTCAGAAAGAACAAGTTTCATTGCTCTGACGGGGTCAAACCCCGACCTGCCTAGGCTTTCATATTCAGTCCAGCCTCATAATGGCAAAGATCAGGGGCTTGCTCCTGGTTCAGCATCATCTTCCGGGTCATCCGGGATGAAAGGGACATAGGTATCTGCCTCAAGCATGGTGATTTTCCCAGGCCGTTCGGTCTCAATCACCTGATTCAGATACTCCACTTTATCCGATAAAAGAGAGACGGTTGTAATCACTTCAAACTGCGATTTGGTATACATCCGAATCTGATCCGGAAATGAAGGCGTTGGATTCGGAATAATTTCCGAAATATCCGTCGTCAATTCATTCGGAATTTTAGCCAGTGTCTGGCTCAGTTTGGCTTTGAGTGGATCATCAGCCTTCCATTGGGTCAATATAGGCTTCTCCACAGCAACACCAATTGTTGCCGGAACCGTCAAGCTTGTCCCACTGGCTAATATCGCTTTTAACGTACCGTCAGAACCAAGCTCATAAGCAACCGTAGCATATTCCTGAACCTTGATATGGATAATCCCCGGAAATTGCTTGTCCACGGTAACGGTGGAAATCGCCTTGATAGTCTTGAGACGCTCAATAACCTCGGCAGTACTTGTCCCAAAAAATTGTTCGCCTTCTTTCAGACCACTTTTCTCCAGCAGTTCTGAAGTCGCTGTATATACATTACCCGTAATTTCAATTGCCGAAATCCGACTCATGGAAGAACGAAAGAATAATACAGCCAGCAATACAATAAATAATAATAAGAGAATAATTACAATTTTGCGGCTTGTGTTTCCTTTTGGCCGATTCTTCTTCAGAACCGGAATTTGACTTTTAGGCATAAGTAGCGCTCCACAAAGCCTCAGGTCCCCTCCCTTCAAGAAGGGGACTCCAAGGACGTTAATTGGCAAAATCCAACTGTTTCGAAACGGGCGACTGTCGCTCAACCGATGCTCCAAGACTTTGGAATAACTTCTCGATCTGATCGTAGCCCCGGTCAATATGATGCACTTGCTCCACAACCGTTTTGCCTTGAGCAGCCAGACCAGCAATGACCAGAGCTGCACCTGCACGAAGATCGGTTGCTTCTACTGTAGCCCCGTACAGACGGGGAACACCACGGATAAATGCTGCGTTTAGGTCGACTGAAATATCAGCCCCCATCACATTCAGTTCATCCACATGTTTGAACCGGCCTTCGAATACCGTTTCCTTCATCACACTGACTCCGTCTGCCAGACTGAGCAGCACCATGATTTGCGATTGCAAATCTGTCGGAAACGAAGGATACGGAGAAGTCACAATACGGTCTACTGATTTGGGACGGCTCATACAGCTCACCGTCATTATATCATTGCAGACTGTGATTTGAACACCAGTGCGCTTCAATACATGTATAAGTGAAGTAAGATGAGCAGGATTGCAGTGTGTAAGCGTAACATTGCCTCGCGTTGCTGCTGCTGCAATCATCACGGTTCCGGCAACGATTCGATCCGGTATAATCTCATAGGAACATGGCTTCAGTTTCTCAACGCCATTGATCGTAATCGTATCCGTTCCTGCACCAATGATGCTTGCACCCATAGCATTCAGGAAGTGTTGCAGGTCCTGTATTTCAGGTTCTCTTGCCGCGTTGCAAATGGTTGTCGTCCCTTTAGCCATAACGGCTGCCATCATGATATTCTCGGTCGCTCCCACACTCGGGAAATCCAAATGAATATCTGTACCCACCAGATTGTGTCCATGACAGATAATCTGTTGGTCCTGCTCTTCAATCAAAGCTCCGAGCGCTTCCAGGCCCCGGAGGTGAAGATCAATTTTGCGTTCTCCAATGGCACAGCCTCCTGGCTGATACACTGACACTTGCCCAAACTTAGCCAGCAATGGTCCCATCAAAAAAATGGAAGAGCGCATCTGCTTCATTAGATCTTCTGGCACATCATATGACCGGATAGACGAGGTATTAATCGTCACTGTTCCCTGTTCATGCCGACACGTGCATCCAAGCCGTTCCAGGATATACAGCATCACTTCAATGTCCAGCAAGTATGGAACGTTATGCAGTGTAACTTCTCCATCTGCCAACAAACTTGCGGCCATAATCGGTAAAGCGGCATTTTTTGCTCCATGGATGCGTATGGATCCTGAGAGGGGTTTCCCGCCTTCAATCACCAATTTGTCCAATGTATCACCTCCGGGGTTTACCGCTCACCCACTACGAAGACTTCCGGTACCAGGTTAATACCGTTTTGAGATGATATAGTGCTCTGTATCTGCTGCATTAGGGTGATAACGTCCTCTGCTGTTGCTTGGCCTGTATTAACAATGAAATTGGCATGCATGGTGGATACCTGTGCGCCTCCCTGGGTCATTCCTTTCAGCCCTGCTGCTTCAATCAGGCGGGCTGCATGATCACCCGGTGGATTTCGGAATACACTACCTGCACATGCCATCTGCAGTGGCTGTGTGCGGCGCCGGCGATCTTTGTAAGCCGCCATCGTTTCCGAAATGACGTTGCGCTCTCCATGCTGGAGTTCAAATGCAGCTTCCAGCACGATGCCTCTCCGATCATGCAGAACAGAGTGGCGGTAGGCAAAATCCATGTCCTCCTTGCTGTAACGTACCAATTCCCCTGTCTCCAGTACAATCTCAGCGAATTTGAATATCCGTGACACATCCGATCCATGCGCGCCTGCATTCATGTACACAGCTCCACCGACAGTGCCGGGGATACCGCTGCCGAATTCCAGACCGGCCCATTCCTTTTTGGCAGCAACCACACTGAGTTTAACAAAAGAATGCGCCGCTCCGGCGGTTACACCGCCTTCGTGAAATTCGGCATAATCAAAGCCCTCGCCTAGTTTCACCACAACACCACGTATTCCTTTGTCTGACACCAGCATGTTTGAGCCCCGTCCAAGTTGCATCCACGGAATCTGATACGTGTGAAGCAATTGAACGAGATTCATTATCTGCTCTTTATTCTCGGGAATGACCAGTGCATCCGCAGGACCGCCGATCTTCCATGTGGTGTATTTGGCTAGCGATTCGTTTTCAAGAACTCTGCCAACATTATTCTGGGATAGTAACGATATCCACTGATGCATGTTTGCTTCCTCCTTTGCTTCAAAACCGATGAGCACGGTATGTTCTGTTGCTACAGACCGTGTTCTGGCGCCATGGAACGATGGTCACGATTTATACGGTATCTTATGTCAGCCCCGTCTTGTGTGTGACAATCGCCCACAATCACACTTTATCGGCGTGCAGCAAGACGCTGAATTTCATGAACAAGCACTTCAGCTGCATCGGGTTTCCCCAGTTTCCTGGAGGCTTCAGCCATTCGTTTGCGTCCCGATTCATCATTCATAATCTTGGCGATGGCTTCATACAGGACTTTTCCTGTAAGATCCTTCTCCAGCATCGTGAGTGATGCGCCTCCACCTTCAAGCGTGCGTGCATTGGCTTCCTGATGATTATTAGTCACGTTAGGTGACGGAATCAGAATCGAAGGAATACCCAGTGATGTAATCTCCGCAAGGAATGATGCACCTGCGCGGTTTACAATCAAGGATGTGCAGGCAAGCACCTCAGGCATATTGTGCACGTAAGGCAGGACATGCAGATGGTTTGGCATCGTCCCCAATGAGCTGCGAATGGCTTCACGCGTTCCATCAAAATAGGTATCCCCTGTCACGTAAACTACATGTACATCGTCCAATTGTTCCAGCATTGGAGACATGTCCACCATGGCCTGATTGATTGCTTTTGCCCCGCGACTGCCACCAACCACAAGAACAACGCGGCTGTTCATCGGTACACCTAATGTGGCAAAACCACGATCACGGCTAGCCTGGGCTACCGTAGTCGCTCGCGGATTACCGGTGTAGATCACCTTTTTTGCGCCGGAAAACGATTTTTCAGAACCTTCAAAGCTAACGGCAACCGTGTCCACATAACGCATCAAAAATTTGTTCGTCAGACCAGGGATGGCGTTCTGTTCATGAATTATACTCGGAATTCCCAGTTTTGTTGCTGCATATACCACAGGTCCACACACATATCCACCTGTACCAATCACAACATCCGGTTTGAATTCCTTCAGCATTTTTTTGGACTTGCGTACACCTTGAATGAAACGCATGACCGTTTTCAGGTTGTCGATGGACAATTTCCGCCGAAAGCCCGTAATATCAATGGATTTAAAAGGAATATTTTCTTGGGGAACCAGCTTGCTTTCCAGCCCTCTGGTTCCTCCGATGTATAGAAATGTCGAGTCCGGGTTCTCCGCCTCGCATTGTCTTGCTATGGCAACGGCCGGATAGATATGTCCACCCGTACCGCCACCGCTTAGAACGACTCGCATCGCATAGTCACCTCGCATAACGGGATAAATTCACTAAAATGCCCAGTGCTGTGAGCATGAGGGTCAATGATGATCCGCCGTAACTGATCAGAGGCAATGTAATACCTGTAACAGGCATCATGCCAATGACAACACCAATGTTAATAATGACCTGTACGGCGACCATACCTACGATACCAACACCAAGCAGACTGCCGAAGGCATCCGGAACGGTCATGGCTACACGCATCCCTCTCCACACCAGCACCAGAAACAACAATAATACAATCATTCCACCTATAAAGCCGAGTTCTTCGGCCAAAATACTAAAAATAAAGTCCGTTTGCGGTTCAGGTACATAACTGTACTTCTGCCGGCTCATACCCAGCCCCAATCCCGCCAGTCCACCCGGACCAATCGCGTATAAGGATTGAATGATCTGATATCCGGCACCCAGCGGATCGGACCACGGGTCCAAAAACGCTGTGATACGCTGCAACCGATAGGGTGCTGCTGCAATCAAAGCTGCAAACCCCGCTATGCCACCAAGAGCAAGCAGGCTTAGATGTTTCATTCGCGCTCCGGCTGTAAAAATAATAAGCATCGATGCGCCCATCATCACGGTGCCAGTCCCCAAATCAGGTTGCAGCATAATAATCCCAAAAGCCAAACCGATCAGTCCCAGCGGTGGCAGAAGCCCCGTTGTGAAGGTTTTTATTTTGCCCGGTTCCTTGCTCAGCCAGTGAGCGAGAAACAGAATCATGCCCAGCTTCATAAATTCTGAGGGCTGAATACCGAACGAACCAATGCCCAGCCAACTTCGTGCACCACCGCGAACCACACCGATGCCAGGAATGAGCACCGCAATGAGCATAATAAAACAGGCAATCAATATAGGCTTGGCATATTTCCTCCACACCCGGTAGTCTACATTAGCAGTTACGAACATGGCTACAAGCCCAAGCACCGCAAACAGGGCCTGTCTTTTTACAAAATAAAATGAATCGCCATAGTCATGAAAGGCAAGCACCGAGCCCGCACTATATACCATAATAATGCCGATGGCAAGCAATGCCAAAATACAAATCAGCAACCAAATATCTGGTGCCGGTCGCGTCTGTTTCATCAGGAGGCCACCCCTTGCATGGAAGTAGGGGCTTTTCCACCCCCCTACTTACAAGTTATGCGCCGCCTCTTTAAAAATGCGTCCCCGCTCTTCATAGGAAGCAAACATGTCCCAACTTGCGCATGCCGGGGATAACAAAACGACATCTCCAGCAGTGGCAAGCTTCGATGCTTCCTGCACAGCAACGGTTAACGTACGGGCAGCGTCCTCCTCATTATCGACGACCTTAATTTGCTTTAATCCGGCAAGTTCCGCGACCTTGGCAATTTTTGTCCGTGTCTCTCCAATTGCAACGACAGCTTTTACCCGTTCCTGGAACAAGGGTAACAACTCCATCATGTCTGATCCACGATCCAGCCCTCCGGCAATTAATACGACCGGTTCCTTGAACGAATTCAGGGCCATAACCGTAGCTTTGGAATTGGTCGCTTTGGAGTTGTTGTAGTATGCAGAGCCATTATGCTCCAGAACATATTCAAGTCGGTGTTCAACCGCCTTGAAGTCTGCAAGTGGAGCAGCCAGCACTGCTGGATCAGCTCCTGCAGCTACGGCAATGGCCACAGCAGCCATTGCATTTTCCACATTGAAGAGTCCAGCGATGCCAATGTTCTCGATGTCAATAATGATGTGGTGATCTCCGTTTTCATCCGCGTAGATAAGCTGACGCTTCACATCATCCTCTTCTCCATCCACATAAGGAGGATCTGCATACACACCTGTATTCAATTTCTCAATCATTGAGAAGGGAAGCAATCTGCCTTTGATGTAAGGAACCAGACCACGACATACCGCATCATCCCAATTCAGGATGGCTACGTCGTCAGGCTGCTGATTGGCGAACAGTTTGGCTTTGGAAGCCACATAATCATCCAGATCCCCATGATAGTCCAGATGTGTCTCTGCAACGTTAAGTAAGCTGGCAATCCGAGGACGGAAATCAACCGTTCCTTTGAGCTGGAAACTGCTAAGCTCCACAACCATCCAGTTATCTGGAGAAGCTTGCTCTGCCGCTTCACAGAGAGGTGTTCCGATATTACCGGCAACAATCGGTTTGAGGCCGGCATGCTCCAACATTTCTCCCACCCAAGTGGTCGTTGTTGTTTTGCCGTTGGAGCCCGTAATCCCAATCATGGGTGCAGCACATAGATGATAAGCAACCTCTACTTCGGTCACCACTTCAATGCCCAATGCCAAAGCTTGCTGCACAGGAGCTGCATGGTATGGGATACCCGGGTTTTTGACAACCAGCTTCACACCACTGTGAATCAGATCATCCGGATGCCCTCCGCATACAACAGAAATTCCCAAAGCCTCCAATTCGGAAGCTTCGGGACATTGATCTCTCTCTTTTTTATCATTTACTGTAACCTTCGCTCCGGCGCGATCCAGGACTTTGGCGACCTGTACGCCGCTTTTGGCCAATCCGAGCACAACTACTTGTTGTCCGCGATATGATTCAGGATGGTTCATGATCTACAACCCCTTGTTGAGATAAAGTCCAAGAGCGGCCAAAATTGCGCCTACCGCCCAAAAGGTAATAACAACCCGCCATTCTGACCAACCACTTAATTCAAAGTGATGGTGAATAGGGCTCATTTTGAATACACGCTTGCCACGAGTCTTGAAAGATACCACTTGAATGATGACAGACAGGATCTCGATAACAAAAATACCGCCAATGATGACAAATAGAAGCTCTGTTTTGGTTACAATCGCTACCGCACCAATCGCACCGCCAATCCCCAGAGAACCGGTGTCTCCCATAAACACTTTGGCCGGATGTGCATTGTATACCAGAAAACCGAGTACGGCTCCGATCATCGCTGCTGCACACACTGCTGCCGGCATCGACGTGGCTTGCATCGCCACAATGGCAAACGCGCCAAAGGCAATCGCACTTACCCCTGACAGCAAACCATCCAGACCGTCGGTAAAGTTAACCGCATTGGTAATGGCAAGCATCATGAATACGACAAACGGATAATAGAACCATCCAGTCCAGTCAAACGAGAATGACGTACCCGGAATAGAGATGGCTGTGCTGTGTCCATTCTGGATCAGCAAGACACACATCACTGCACTGAAGAACAATTGGCCCAGCATTTTTTGTCTGGCCGTCAGTCCCAGCGAACGTTTGAACACAATTTTGATGTAATCATCCAGGAAGCCAATCAGCCCGAATCCCAGCGTAGCCACGAGCAAGACATAAAAGTCTGTATTCTTGACTGCTGAAAATTTCAAAAAGGCCAATGTGAACGCAACTAAAATGACGACTCCACCCATTGTAGGTGTCCCGCTTTTTTTCAAATGGCTCTGAGGCCCATCTTCCCTAACTTGCTGTCCGAATTTCATTCGACGTAACAGCGGAATCAGGAGCGGTGCGGCAATCACCGCCAGAATAAATGAAACGCCGATTGTTAACAGTAATACCTGAAAATCCATGGGTTCACCCCTCTAGTCTACTCGATTCTGTAATGGTGCTATTTGTAGTGCTTCGACCACGTCCTCCAGCTTCATGCCTCTTGAGGCTTTGAACAAGACAACGTCTCTGGGATGTAGTTTCTCCAGTAGATAACGGGTCATTTCTTCTTTATCTATAAAAGCATGCACAGCCTCTGTAGGCATATGCTTGCTTGCTCCTTCAGCAATCTTGGCTGATAGCGGACCATATACCAGCACCATGTCCATTTTGGCCGATGTGATATACTCTCCGATTCCGTAATGCAGATCCTGCTCTTGGGGACCGAGTTCAAGCATATCACCAAGCACAGCCACTTTCATGCGGTATCCTTTCAGACCTTCTAGTACATCGATTGCGACCTTCATGGAGGTTGGACTTGCATTGTATGCATCATTCAGCAGGGTTAGACCACTAACGCCTTGAGTAACTTCAATACGCATGCCTGTTAGTTTCAAGCGAGACAATCCCGCGGCAATCTGCTCCGTCGTCACTTTGAAATGACGGGCTACAGCCAAAGCAGCCAGACAGTTAACAACATTATGCGTTCCTAGCAGAGGTAGCGTAAATGCATGTTCTCCAGACTGTTTGGTGGTGAAAACTACCCCGTTCTGCGCATTCATAAGTCCGGTAGGATAGTCATCATTATCGGTTTGCAGACCAAATGTAAACCGCTGCAATCCATCGGGTTGTTTCGTTGCGGGCTCTTCAAGGACTTGTGCAATTAAAGGCTCGTCTCCGTTGTAGATCAGTAACCCGCCAGGCTTCAATCCCGCGGCAATCTCGGCTTTGGCTCTGGCAATCTCCAATCTGGACCCCAGCTGAAGCAGATGTGATTCACCAATATTGGTAATGATCGCTACATCAGGCTGCGCAATAACCGACAGATCGTTAATTTCCCCGCGACCACTCATACCCATCTCCAAAATGATAATCTCGGTATCCGGGTCCATGCTTAGTACAGT
This sequence comes from Paenibacillus sp. PAMC 26794, assembly GCF_000316035.1. Taxonomy (GTDB): domain Bacteria; phylum Bacillota; class Bacilli; order Paenibacillales; family Paenibacillaceae; genus Paenibacillus. The sequence continues at coordinate 230,455 of NZ_ANHX01000004.1, read as the reverse complement.
CAGTGGTAAACCAATGTGATTATTGAAGTTGCCTTGCGTCTTATGCACTTTGAACGTCGTCGAGAGAATGGCATCCACGATGTCCTTTGTTGTTGTCTTGCCGTTGCTGCCTGTAATGCCGACTACAGCCGCTTTATTCTCCGTTAGATAAGCAGATGCGAGTGCTTGCAGTGCGACAAGTGTGTCGTCAACAACAATGACAGCTCCTTGTGGCGGAATACCATGATCCTTTTGCCAGATCGCCCCTGCAGCCCCTTTCTCTAGACAGGCTTGCACAAATTCGTGTCCGTCAAACCTTTCACCCACTAGCGGGATAAACAAACTGCCTTCCAGGGGTTTACGCGAATCGGTAAATACCCCTTCAACCATTACATTGCCATGAGCAGCAACGTCACTTAATGTTCCTCCACACATCTCGGCCAATTGTGCCAATGTTCTTTTTATCAATTGGATTTGCCCCTTATCGCTTCTTTGGCTATGATTCGGTCATCAAAATCGGTTTTGGTTGTGCCGATAATTTGATAGGTCTCGTGACCCTTGCCCGCAATCAATACTACATCGGCTGGGCTTGCCATTTCAATAGCTTCATGAATCGCCTGGCGCCGATCCACAATCATCGTATAACGTTCAGCAGGAACGGATTCTTCAATCAGGCCCTGTTCAATGTCTTTGAGAATCAGATCCGGATCTTCTGTCCGTGGATTATCGGAAGTAACCAGTACAAAATCACTATAATTCGCAGCAATTTTCCCCATGAGAGGGCGTTTGGTACGGTCCCTGTCACCACCACAGCCAAACACGCAGATTACACGTCCTTCGGCAAATTCTTTCACCGTACGCAACACATTCTCCAGTCCATCCGGTGTATGGGCATAATCGACAATAACAGCAAATGGCTGTCCTTCGTCCACTCCTTCAACACGTCCATCCACGCCCGGAACCGTCTCCAGACTGCGCTTGATCTCTTCCAGCGGAATGCCTTCAACCAGCGCTGCGGAGATTGCTGCCATTGCATTGTACACATTGAATTTGCCTACCATGCGCAAGCGAATATCCGTGCTGCCTGCAAATGTATCCACGTGGAAAGAAGTTCCCTGAGACGTGATTGAGATTTGGGATGCGCGTACATCCGCCTTTTCACCCATGCCATATGTAATCACTTCAGCCGCAGTCACAGAGATGAAATAAGCTGCAGCCGGATCATCTGCATTGATAACAGCGAATTTACGCTGTGAGACATCTTCCGTATAACCGTTACCCAGTCGTGCGAAGAACAATCCTTTGGCCCCGCGATATTCCTCCATGGAATGGTGGTAGTCCAAATGATCTTGCGTCAAGTTAGTGAACACTGCAGTACGGAAATTTGTTCCCTTTACTCGCCCTTGTTCCAATGCGTGAGAAGAAACTTCCATAACACAGCAGTCTGTACCTTTCTGAACCATATCATGCAGACTACGCTGCAGATCAAGCGCCTCTGGTGTTGTTCCTGACATCGGGTAGGTGCGACCGTCATACCGCATTTGAATAGTACCGATCAATCCCGTCTTGCGTCCGTAATCACTCATGATTTTTTCAATCAAATAGGTGGTCGTTGTTTTTCCGTTCGTTCCCGTTACACCAATCATATTCATCTTCTGGCTTGGAGAGTCAAAAAAGAAATCTGCTAGAACAGCCATCGCAAATCGGCTGTCCTTCACCAGCAATTGTGGTACAGGCAGATCCAGCTGCCGTTCAACCACCAATGCAACTGCACCGGCATTTACAGCTTTTTCTGCATAATCATGACCATCTACCGTATGCCCCGGAAGACAGATAAACAGATCACCCGGTTTTACCTGCCGGGAATCTGTCTGAAGGTTTTGGCATTCTGTATTTGATTCGCCCACGAGGCGGGCGGTGGTCAGCATCGATGCAAATTGTTTTAAAAGCACATGAATAACCTCACTTTTCCAATTATACTTCTGTTTTAACATATGTCTGTATTTATTAATATCGTCAATACAACCAAATATTGAAACGCACTTGGATGAATTTTGTTGCGCTAGAAGCCTCAAACTACCCCTAAGTCCCTTTATTCATCCTTTGTGTGATCATGTGCATCGTTCAGTACATTCCCCATATAAATGCGGATGGTTGAGCCCTGATCTACCCTTGCGCCAGGCTTAGGCGCCTGGTTAATCACATATTTTCCACTACCGGACTTCGCCAGCATAAAATTCATGTTCAGGTCTTCGTATAAATCAGCAACTGTAGCGCCTGTCAGATCTGGAACGGTCACGATTTTGGTCTCACCATACTTGTATTCTTTGGCGACCTGATCCTTCCGAACAGGGACATTCATATAATGCAAAGCATCTTCAAGGATGTTCTGCACAATCGGGGCGGCAACCACACCTCCGAACTGAATTCCTTTGGGATTATCAACTGCGGTATAGACCACAATCTGAGGGTCATCTGCCGGTGCAAATCCGATAAAGGATACGATATGCTCGGTCGAGGAATAACGTCCGTTGATAACCTTCTGGGCTGTACCTGTTTTGCCACCGACCCGGTATCCATCAATGAATGCCGGACGCCCGGTACCTTTTGCGACAACACTCTCGAGTGCTTCACGTACTTGTTTGGATGTATTCTCCGAGATCACCTGACGAACCAGTTCCGGCTTGGCTTCTTCCATGACTTCTCCGGTGACCGGATGGACCCACGCTTTCGTAACATAAGGCTTGTAAAGTTTCCCCCCATTGATGGCCGCTGACACAGCAGCTACTTGCTGAATGGGCGTTACGGATACACCTTGACCAAAAGCAGTCGTTGCAAGCTCAACAGGTCCCACTCTGGACAGTTTGAACAGAATTCCACTCGCTTCTCCGCTGAGGTCGATCCCTGTCTTGGTACCGAAACCAAAGTCTTTAATATAGGAGAAGAGCGATTCTTTGCCCAGCCTCTGCCCCAAAGCCACAAAGCCCGGGTTACATGAGTTCTCCACAACTTGTAAGAAGGTCTGACTTCCATGGCCACCCTTTTTCCAGCAACGCAGACGGGCTCCACCCACCTCAACATATCCGGGATCAAAAAATTGATCCTGTTGCAGATTGACCTTTTTCTCTTCAAGCGCTGCTGCCAAAGTAATGATCTTAAATGTGGAGCCCGGCTCGTAGGTCATCCAGATCGGTAAATTCCGATTGTATATCTCCGCGGGATATTGCTGATAATCAGCAGGTTCGTATCCCGGCCTGCTGGACATCCCCAAAATTTCACCCGTTTTGGGATTCATCGCTATGGCCAATGCAGAGTTCGCCTGGAACTTCACCATGGCCTGATCCAGTTCTCTCTCCATGATGGACTGAATGGATTTATCAATGGTCAGTCTGAGGTTAAGGCCGTCCTTCGGTTCCACATACTTCTCGGATGAGCCCGGCATTAGCCTTCCGGCCGCATCGGACAAGTAGGACACACTGCCATTCAAACCATTCAGCTTATCATCATATTTCTTCTCAACACCCGTTAAGCCCTGATTATCAATGCCCGTAAAACCAAGAATATGGGCAGCCAAATCATCATAAGGATAAAAACGTTTATTGTCCTCAGCAACAACGATACCCGGAAGCTTCAAATCACGGATGCGCTGAGCTTTCTCCATCGTAATTTTGCGGCCACCGGGTTGTAGTCGTACAATGAGTTCTCGTTTCTTGATGGTTGCGAGCACTTTTTCTTCCGTCATCCCAAGCAATGGGGCCAGCGCTTTAGCCGTCGTTTCAGCTTCTTTAACCTGAGCCGGAATGGCCATAATGGTTGGTGTTGTCACATTATAGGCCAGAGAGGTTCCATTTCGATCCAGGATCTCCCCTCTCTTGGCTGAGTAAGGAATATTACGCCGCCAGGATTCTTCTGCTTTTGCTGACAATTCAGGGCCTTCCCCGAGCTGTACATAAGCAAGCCTGATCATCAGGGCCGAAAATAACAAAACTAAAATCATTAAACTCCATAGCAGCCTGCGCCGCAGATTTACGCTTGATCCCTTCACGAAAAGATCCCCCCACTCGTCCCAAAATCATGACATTCGTTCCATTCATGAATATTCAGGACAACCGGGGGTTAGAACAAGCTGTCAGAGCTCCCTATGGAAGAGAAGCCCCGTTTGTTGCTGGATTATCAGAGGATTGGGATTCATTGGAAGGAGCCTTATTGTTATCTGTTTCGTCTGTTCCTTCGGTTTTACCTTCTCCGCCCGAAGCCTCTTGTTCCTTCACCTCAGCTTCTGACGACGGATCAGAAGAGATTGGAGCCTCATCGGCTATACCTGTCACTGCAGCTTTGGCAGTTTGCAAGTTCAACTGTACGGTTCTCTGCTCACCTGCAACCTGCTCGGTTTGCTTCACGACATAACCCTCGCCCTTGACCGTAACCCCCACTTTCATGAGAGAGAGTACTTCAAGGGCATCCCGGAGAGATTCACCTGTTAGATCGGGAATCTTCATCTTGCTGCTTTCTTCCGTTAGCAGATAGATTCGTTGGCCAGGATTCATAGAAGCGCCAGCAACCGGATACTGCCGAATTACATTATCACCTTGACCAAGAGTCACATAAGCAATACCTGCGCTTAGAAGCTGGCTTCTGGCCTGTTTGGCTGTCTTGCCACTCAAGTCAGGCGCCTTGGCTTGCACGACAGAGACTTCTTTTGACTTTTTGTCAGTAGTTTTGGCTGTATCTTTGGGTATTCCCATGTATTGAAGAGTCTGGCTGACAATCTTTTTGAACACCGGGGCAGCTGCGGTTCCTCCCCCAATGTTGGTTCCATCCGGTTGGTCAATGACAACAAGTATAGCAATCTTCGGATTATTCACGGGTGCGAATCCAATAAACGATACAACGTCTTTGGACTTGCTGTATGCTCCGTTAACAACCTTTCTTGCCGTACCTGTCTTACCAGCTACACGGTAACCCTCGATATAAGCATTACGACCGGTACCAATCGTTTGGTCTGCAACCACTTGTTCCAGATAACCGCTCACCAGTTTGGAAGATTCCTTGGAAATCACCTGACGAACAACTTTGGGTTTGATCACTTCCGTTGTCCCGTCATTCGGGTTCTTGATCTCCTTCACCAGATGCGGCTCAAGCAACTTGCCACCATTGGCAATCGCTGAGATCGCTGCGACCTGTTGAATTGGTGTTACCTGTACAAGACCGTGACCGTAGGCTGCGGTAGCAATCTCGGATTTGTAAACCAGTGGCTTGATCGGGGACGCTGCCTCATTTGGCAGATCAATACCCGTCTTTTTGCCGAAGCCGAATTCGTCTATGTAATGACGCAGACGTTCGCCGCCAAGCATGTTGTAACCCAAGTTAACAAAAGCAATGTTACTTGACCGCTTGACACCTTCGAGATACGAGATCCAACCATAGGAATGACCATTATCACTAATCGGGAAACCACCGATATACATGCGTTTGGATTCAAAACTTGCATTGGGATCAAAGAGTTTTTCTTCAACAGCCCCTGCTAGCGTAACTATTTTGAATGTACTACCTGGCTCATAGATGGATTGCGTAGCATGGTTGATAAAATTCTTTTGATCAGGTGTACTCCCATACGTATTCGGGTTAAAGGTTGGCCAGTTCGCCATCCCTAGAATCTCCATCGTGTTTGGGTCTGCAGCAATGACCGTCATGCTCAGTGGATTATACTTGGCAACGGCTTCTTTCATTGCATCCTCAATGTAGAACTGGATCGTATCATCGATGGTCAGCGTAAGGTTCTTACCGTTCTGAGGTGGTAGATAGTTATCCTGTGAATCCGGAAGTTTAATGCCTTTGGCATCCTTCTGATAATTCAGATATCCATCTGTACCTGTCAGTGCTTCATCATATGAGACTTCAAGTCCATTGACAGCTTTCCCATCACGGCTCATATATCCCAAGAGATGAGAAGCAAGTGTTTCTTCAGGGTAAAACCGCTTCGATTCTTGAGCCATGACAATGGCATTACGAGCCTTGTACTCTTCTTGTAATTCCTCACGCAGTTCGTTGACTTTTTCCGCAAGCTCAGGACTTATCTTATATCCTTCACTGCGTACTTCACGCTGCTGAAAAAACTTGCCCTTTGCATTTTTGGCTGTGACCAGAGCACGCATCTCACTCTCATTTTTCCCAAGAAGGGTAGAGAGCTTCTCCGTAACAACATCCTGAATTCCGAGTTCATTAATTAATAACGGATTAACGGAAACCGTATACGCAGGCGCATCGGTAGCCAAAATGTTACCATTTCGGTCCGTAATCGTTCCACGTGCAGCCTTAATCGTCTGTTCCCGCTCTACCAAACCGGCTGCCCGTTCCTGCCATACACCGCCATTCACTACTTGAATGAAAAAGATTCGGGTTACGAGTACAAGAAAAAAGAGGGTGATACATCCCCCTATGAGCAACGTGCGCATCTTTATTCTTTTTATCATCGGAACACCTCTTTACTTACTGCTTGCTGTATTCGAGGAGGATTCAGTACCTGTTGATTTCGTACTTGTTGAGCGAGGTACAAAAATGACATCCTTACCGGAAGCTTCAACGTACCCAAGTTGTTTTGCATTTGCGATGACTTGGTTGTTCAATGTTTCTTTTTCCACTTGCAGGTCTGCAATCGTCTTCTCAAACCCCTTGACTTCCGAAATAGTGGACTGTGCCTGCTTGTTCAGATCATAGATATGAGCATAACGAGACATCAAGGCTCCTCCAACAAGGATCACTGCAACCAGGGTAATCAGATACAAAATCTTCTCGCGTGCCGGAAGACCCGTACGACGGGTCACCACTTTGGTGGTTTCTTTGTATCGTTGCTGGGTCACACGTTCCTGGGACGCTTTTTCTTTTACAGCGAGATTACCACGTGTATATGCCATACTCCGATTCTCTCCTCCACTCTTGATCTACAATTTCTCGGCTACGCGCAGCTTGGCTGAACGTGCACGTGAATTTTCGGACAATTCCGTTTCCGTTGGAATCAGCGGTTTTCTGTTAATTAAACGCAGGGACCCCTTGCCCCCGCATACACACAACGGAAAGTCGGGTGGACATGTGCATTTTTCCAGATAACTGCTTAAAATCTGTTTACATATCCGATCCTCAAGGGAGTGGAAGGTAATAACAGATACACGTCCTCCTGGTGCCAGACAACGAACAGCCTGATGCAAACCTTCTTCAAACGCACCCAACTCATCGTTGACGGCAATCCGTAATGCCTGGAAGCTGCGTTTGGCAGGATGTCCACCAGTACGGCGAGCTGCCGCCGGGATGCCTTCCTTGATCAGTTCCACGAGTTCACCTGTCGTCTCAATGGTAGACTGCGCTCGTTTTCCGACGATAACACGGGCAATTCTTCTCGAAAACTTCTCTTCACCATAGCGATACAAAATTCGAGCAATCTCTTCTTCTGGCCATTCATTCACAATCTCTTTGGCCGTCAGCATTGCATCCTGGTCCATTCGCATATCGAGCGGAGCATCGTGATTGTAGCTGAATCCACGTTCTCCTTCATCAAATTGCGGAGATGACACACCCAAGTCGTACAAAATACCGTCGACCTGTGGTGCACCATCCTTCATTGGTACATCCAGATCCTTGAGTACCTGTTCCAGATCTCGAAAATTGGTTTTCACCAATGTTACACGTTCTCCATAAGCTGCGAGCTTCTCGCGAGCATTATCCAAAGCCCAATCATCCTGATCAAGTGCGATCAGACGTCCCCCTGGACCGAGCTTGGAAGCAATCACGGAGCTATGTCCGCCACCGCCTAAAGTGCAGTCCACGTATATACCGTCCTGCTTGATGTTTAATCCCTCTGTTGCCTCTTCTTTGAGTACGGTTATGTGGTGAAACAACCTGCACCCCTCCTGACTTTATAAATCAAAATTAAAATCGACCAGCTTTTCGGCAATGTCGTTGAATGCTTCTTCGGATTGATTGAAATAACTCTCCCATATGCCTTTGCTCCAAATCTCCACCCGGTTCGACACGCCAAGAACAACACAATCCTTGTCCAGCTTGGCATACTCTCTTAAATTGCCCGGCAGATTTACCCTGCCCTGTTTGTCCAGTTCACATTCGGTTGCACCCGAGAAAAAAAACCGGGTAAACGCACGTGCATCAGATTTCATCAATGGCAGTGCTTTGAGCTTCTGTTCCATGACCCCCCACTCCTCCATGGGGTACACGAAAAGACACTGGTCCAAACCCCGTGTGACAACGAAAGACGGTCCCAGAGATTCGCGGAATTTAGCCGGAATGATAACCCGACCCTTATCATCAATGCTATGTTGGAACTCCCCCATAAACATTGGCCCACTCACTCCTCACCCGTTTCTCCCACTTTGCCCCACTTTCCACCACCTAAGCATAATAGATTCGCACAAAAAAATCAAAACCCTTCTTGCATGACTTGATTTTTTAATTTTTCAGCATAAAAAAACGTCCTTGATCCTGTCACTCAGGATCAAAGACGCTTCCCTTAAACGGGCAATCGTATGTCTACCCGCACATGAGCCATATCATCAATAAACCATTCTATACCTATTGAACCATTTCATCAGCTTGTAATTATTGGATAGTGCTTAAAATTTCCAGCTATCCAGGTATTTCTCTTGCTCAGCTGACAAGGAGTCGATGCCAATATTCAGGCTTTCAAGTTTATAGCTGGCAACCTGCTGGTCAATATCATAAGGTACATTAACAACGTTTTTACCCAAGTTTTCATAATTCTCACTCACATAACGTAGACCAAGCGCCTGCAGAGCAAACGTCGTATCCATAATTTCGGCAGGGTGACCATCTGCTGCACCCAGGTTCACAAGACGACCTTCTGCAAGAAGGTACATTTTACGACCATCTTTGAAACGATATTCCTCAATGTTACGGCGAACTGTGCGAATCGATTCTGAACGTTTAGCCAGTTCAGGTTTATTCACTTCAACATCAAAGTGACCCGCATTACTCAGGATCGCTCCATTCTTCATCACATCGTAATGCTCCCCTGTGATAACATCCTTATTGCCTGTAACTGCGATAAAGAAATCGCCCAATTTGGCGGCTTCCACCATCGTCATGACCCGGAACCCATCCATGTGCGCTTCTACCGCTTTGATTGGATCAATCTCGGTTACGATCACATTCGCACCAAGACCTTTGGCGCGCATCGCTACACCCTTACCACACCAGCCATAACCTGCTACCACTACGTTTTTACCAGCGATAACCAAGTTAGTTGTACGAATAATCCCGTCGAATGCAGATTGTCCAGTACCGTAGCGATTGTCAAACAGATACTTGCAGTATGCGTCATTAACCGCAACCATCGGAAACTTCAATTGGCCTTCTTTCGCCAATGCTTTCAAACGAATAATACCCGTTGTCGTTTCTTCTGCTCCTCCGCGAATTGTTGCTGCGAGGTCAGGGCGCTCGGATGCAATAATGGTTGCAAAGTCTCCACCATCATCAATAATGAGATCAGGCTTCACCTCAAGCGCACGCAGTTGCAGTGATTTGAATTCCGCAGGCTCCGGATTGTACTTCGCATACACCGTAACGCCGTCTTCCACCAATGCTGCGCAAACATCATCTTGTGTAGACAATGGATTGCTATGCGTAATTGTTACTTCTGCCCCACCCGCTTTGATCACTTTTGCCAAGTAAGCTGTTTTCGCCTCCAGATGAAGACAAATGGCAACCTTCAAACCTTTGAAGGGCAGATCCTGTTCGAACTGGCGACGAATGCGGTTTAATACCGGCATATGCGCTTCTACCCAATCAATTTTCAGGTGACCCTCTGAAGCGAGTCCCATATCTTTAACAATACTGTTTTGCAATGCAGGTGTAGTCATTTCATATCCTCCTCGTTTTTGTGTTTCTTTTATATATAAAGAGCTCTATAGTGCAATAACCTTGTGCTCTCCAAGGAATTCACTTGAGGCCTTAATCAGTTCATCGATCCACACGGTGCCATAACGATTCAGGTAAAAGAGTGCATTATGTACTCGTTCCTGTGGTTTGCCCGTTGGGAATAAGGAGTTCTGAATGCCGTTCCAGTGCCTTAGACTCACATTATGTTTATCTTCGATAGCTTTGTGAGTCTGCTGTTTCAGATACTGCATTTGCTCGTTAATTTTACTCAAATTGGTATCGCCAATTCGTTCCAGCCCCGGATGAATCTCCGCGATCTCATCTAACAACGGTCCGTACAGATCAAGAAACGCTTCCTGAACCTTGTCAAACTGTTCATCTACCTGGAACGTCTCCTGCTGTGCGAGCCACCTTTCCTTCTTGTCTTCCATATGATATTGAACATCCTGAAAAGAAAGTCCATATTGTTTCATATGTTTGTGATGAATATCTTCCATAATAGTGAAGGACAACCGCGGCAACAAAATGGGCATTTGCAGTCCGAACTGACGGAATGCTTCCCGAGTCAGTCCCCAATATGCAATTTCACCTTGCCCCAAAATAACAGCGGCTACAGGCAGAACAGAATCCTGCATTAATGGCCTAGTCAATACGTTGTTACTGAAACGCTCCGGATGTTCCTCCAGTTCCTGCAGCAGACGCTCCTCTGTGAAAGAAACCAAGCCTTTGCGGTCACCATATAAGCCATCCTTCAATAACAAGAGCAGACGCGTACCTTCATGAATGTAGAACAGATTGGCTCCATCCTCCGCTACTTCGGCAGGCATAGCATACCCAGCTTGTTGTACCAGCGAAGCACCTTGTGTGTATGCGCTGCGCAGCACTTCATTTTTTCGTATCAACCGCTCAAACACGGGCTGTTCCAACCTGCGTAAATCTGGATCCGATGCATCCATTAGAACAAGTCCACTGCTGGCAAACAAAGCAGATATCATGCGGGCAAATGCATCACTCAGATTTGAACTGGATTGATGGATCTCTGTGATGCATTTCATCAGTCCTGGTTTATGTATCGTATCAGGTAAAAGATGTTCCACCTGTTCGAGTACATTCATCCACTGCTGCGAGTCCACATGAACATTACTCACAGAATCCCTTCCTGCGAATCGTCCTTGTAACTTAACCTTCTTCACGTCTCCCTGATGATCAGGTAGATAGGTGTGGTTAACCTCATCCCAGTCATGGTCTTCACCGGCAATCCAAAATACTGGGACTACCGGGCGTTGAAGTCTTTCTTCCGCTTCACGCGCAGCTGCCACTACGCTGGCGGCTTTGTATATGACGAACAGTGGTCCGGTGAGCAGACCGCTCTGCTGTCCTCCTATAACCACTAGTGCATCTTGTTCTGCAATACGTGTGATGGACGCATGAACCTCTCCATGGTCGTTCACCCGCTTATTATATATACGTAAATACTCTGCCAGATCACGACGATCAATACGTGTGTTTTCCGATTGGTCCAGCCACTCGGCACGCGCCTGAAGTCCTGATTCCCAGCGAATGTCATACTCGTAAAGGCCACGCGCAGCATCTCTTGAACAGATATAATCTTCTGCAAGTTTTGATCCGCTGCGGAGTGCCTCGGTAATACCGTTCATGAGGTCTGCCTCCTATTCTGCTTCAAAGAGCCTTTCTTGATTGTACCGAATTCAAGGCCGCTTCGTCAAAAGAAAGTGATTAAAATACGAAAAAAACCGCCGAAGAGTCGGCGGCATTTAATACATCAATAATAGCATATCGCTTTAATATTCCTATTATACGTAAGGTTCTGCAACCCAGTGACCTTTGGAAACCTCAATCAATTGAGAATTTTCCAGGTTGTACGGATCATTTGCAGGACCGCCAGATCCATTCTGAATCGGGCTCATATGCTCTTCTGGCAGCAAGATGCGACGTTTGTTCGCTTCCACTTCCGGATCAGGTACAGGGATCGCGGAAAGCAATGTTTTGGTGTAAGGGTGGACAGGGTTCGCATATAGTTCTTCACTTTCTGCGAGCTCAACCACTTTACCCATGTACATTACAGCTACACGGTCACTGATATGTTTAACCATTGACAAGTCATGCGCAATAAACAGGTATGTCAAGCCGAGACGTTGCTGAAGTTCTTCAAGCAATTTTACGACCTGCGCCTGAATAGATACATCCAGTGCAGACAATGGCTCATCACAGATGATGAATTTAGGGTCTACAGCAAGTGCACGCGCAATTCCGATCCGTTGTCTTTGACCACCGGAGAATTCATGTGGATAACGAAGAGCATGACTTGGATTCAAACCTACCAGATCAAGCAATTCCTCCACTCGTCTCTTGCGCTCTTTAGAGCTGGAAGCCAGACCATGAATATCGAGGGACTCCCCGATAATATCCATAACATTGAAACGCGGGTTAAGAGATGCATATGGATCTTGGAAAATCATCTGCATATCTTTACGCATTTCTTTCATTTTACGCGGGGACAACTTGTAGATATCCGTTCCGTTGAAGTTAACATTTCCGCCAGTTGGCTCATAAAGACGCAGAATGGTACGACCTGTTGTGGATTTACCACAGCCAGACTCGCCTACAACGCCAAGTGTTTCACCTTCAAAGATATCAAAGCTTACGTCATTGACCGCTTTGAGAATGTTACCTTTACCCAAATTAAAGTACTGTTTCAAGTTTTTCACTTGTACCAGAGGCTTATTGCTGCCTTTGATAATCCCAGCTGGAGCTGGTTTTTCCTTTTTGGGCTCGTCCAGACGAGGCAAGGCATTCAGCAATTTAATCGTGTATGGATGTTGAGGGTTACTAAATATTTCTGCAGTTGTTCCTGTTTCAACAACTTCGCCTTCCTTCATAACAACAACACGGTCACACATACCCGCTACGACACCAAGGTCATGCGTAATCAGCATGATCGATGTTCCAAGTTTTTGCTGCATGTCTTTCATGACATCCAGAATTTGAGCCTGAATTGTAACGTCAAGTGCAGTTGTCGGCTCATCCGCAATCAGAAGGGATGGACGACATGCAAGCGCGATCGCAATCATGGCACGCTGACGCATACCACCAGAGAATTGGTGAGGATAATGATTCATGCGAATAGCCGCATTTTTAATACCTACAAGTTCCAGCATCTCCAAAGCCGCTTTATTCGCCGCTTGTTTGGACATGTTCTGATGCTTGCGCAATACTTCAGTAATTTGTTTACCAATTTTAATGGTAGGATTCAATGAAGTCATTGGATCTTGGAAGATCATGCCGATATCTTTACCACGAATCGCTTCCATTTGTTTGTCTGTCTTATTCAGCAGGTCTTGCCCGTGAAAAGTAATTTCTCCGCTTTTGACCTTCGAAGGCGGGGAGGGAATCAATTTCATGATGGTTTGGGCGGTAACACTCTTACCACTACCCGATTCACCTACGATCCCCAGCGTCTCTCCTTTGCCAATTTCAAAACTCACATTTTTAACGGCATCAAATTCACCAGAACGTGTTGAGAACGACACACTCAGGTCTTTGACTGTTAAAATCGGCTCCATAATCCCACCTCCTATTTCTATTTACGTAATTTCGGATCGAGTGCGTCACGCAGACCGTCTCCGAGCAAGTTAAATGCAAGCATTGTAAGAACCATCAAACCTGCTGGGAACCACATCCGCCACGGGAATAGCGTCCAACCGGTAAGTGCATCATTGATCATAGAACCAAGTGAAGATCTTGGTGCAGATACACCTAATCCAAGGAAGCTCAGGAACGCTTCGGCAAAGATTGCATTTGGAATGGACAACGTCAATGTTACAAGAATCGGTCCTATTGCATTGGGCAACAAATGACGGAACAATTGACGCCCTGTGCTTGCTCCCATGGACCTTGCGGCAAGAATAAAGTCTCTGTTTTTGAGTTGCATAATTTCACCACGCACAATCCATGACATGCTGATCCAGCCTGTGATGGTGAGGGCAATGATAATCGTTGTCAGACTTGGTTCCAGTACAACCAGCAACAAAATTACAACAAGCATGTACGGCAAGGAGTAGAGGATTTCGGAAAACTTGTTCATAATTCCATCTACACGTCCACCGTAGAAACCCATGATCGCTCCATAAATAACCCCGATAACAAGGTCAATCAAGGCTGCGGCCAAACCTACAGTAAGGGATACACGTGCTCCTACCCAAGTTCTTACCCACACGTCACGACCAAGCTCGTCCGTACCGAACCAGTGCTCCGCACTCGGTGCTGCATTGGCATTCAACAAATCATTGGAATAATAATTATAACTTGTAAACAAAGAAGTTGGACCAATCAAAGAGAAAATCACGACAAGAACCAACACACTCAGACTGATCATTGCAGCCTTATTGGTTGCTAGTCTGTACATGGCATCTTTAAAAAGGGATACACTTTCTTGCGGTTTAACCGCTGCCTGACTAGTCAGGTTCGTGTTCGCCGTTTCATTCTTTTTATTATTCGTGCCAGACAACGTTATGCCCCCTTCCGGCTTTCCAGCTTAATTCTAGGATCAATCAGCACGTAAGCGATATCCGTAAAGAAACGAGCCAACATCAGGATGATACCATAGAAAATCGTAATCCCCATGATCATAGTGTAATCACGGTTTGTGATACTCTCTACGAATACTTTACCAATTCCACCGATGTTAAAGATCTGTTCAATTACAACGGAACCTGTGATGATATTCGCTGTCATTGGACCAACATAAGTTACTACTGGTAGAATACCGTTTCTTACAACGTGTTTAAACATAATTGCAGGCCATTTCAAACCTTTGGCTTTAGCTGTTTTGATATAATCTGCATGTAAGACTTCAAGCATGCTCGAACGCGTCAAACGAGCGATAAAAGCAATCGGAGATGCAGATAACGCTGCAACCGGAAGAACGTAATCCAAAGGACCATCAAAGCCCATAACGTTAAACCAGCCTAATTTAGTAGCAAAGAGATACTGCAATAGTGACGCAAGCAAGAAGCTCGGAACAGCAATACCTATAACGGCAAAGACCATCGTGACATCATCAAGCAATTTGCGATGGTAAACCGCTGCCAGAAGACCCAGCAACACACCAACAATAATGGAGATAATGATCGCAAAGATTCCAAGCTTCAGCGAAGCGGTGAAAGTCTGGACAATCATGTCAGACACGCTTTGATTAAGGTAGTTCATTGAAACCCCGAAGTCTCCCTTTAAAATACCACCCATATACTTCAGGTATTGTTCATACATCGGCTTGTCCAGACCATATTTCACCTCAAGAAGGGCCCGAATTTCAGGTGATACTCTTTTTTCGGATGTAAAAGGATCACCCGGAATGGCCTTCATCAGGAAAAATGTAGCTGATGCGAGTATGAAAAGAGATAGCAGCATAAATAGTAGTTTTTTCAATACGTACTTAACCAACCCTTGCACACCTCCACAAACAATATTTTGTATACAAATCGATTGTAGAATTAGACCAAAATAAAGTCCAATCCATTTATCGGAAATTTCAAGAATTATAAGGAAAATCGGTGCACATACAAAAAAAATCGGGATATATATGGAATTCCACATATATATCCCGAAGTAATCATATTAGACTTCAGAACAACTTATTTCTCTTCCAGATATGCACGAGTGTAGTCAATAGCTCCACTGAAATCAAGTTGTACACCTTTCAGGTAAGGCTTAGTCAAAGATACGTTAGTGTAGTAATAGATTGGCATAACGCCCATTTCATCTTGAATCAGAACTTTCTCTGCGTCAGCAAAAGCACTCATACGTGCAGCAACATCAGTTGTTTTTACAGTATCTTCGAGGTCTTTATCATACTGTGCGTTGCTAAACTTGGAGTCATTGTTTGTATTTCCAGTTTTCCACATTTCCAAGAAGTTGAACGGATCGTTGTAATCAGCAGACCAGCCCGCACGAGCAACTTGGAAGTTTTGTTTTTGACGGTTATCTAGGAAGACCTTCCACTCTTGGTTTTCTGTTTTCACATCAACACCAAGATTTTGTTTCCACATGTCAGCAACCGCCAAAGCGATTTTCGCGTGACCGTCACTTGTGTTGTAGATCAAAGTCACTGCTGGCAGTGTTGTGTAGCCTTCTTCCTTCATACCTTCAGCAAGCAATTTTTTAGCTTCGTCCACATTTTCAGTGAAGTAATCGTCTTTGTGCTCATCACGGAATTCACCGTTTTCACCACGGATACCTGGAGGTACAAAGCCGAATGCTGGAATTTGTCCACCTTGTGTTACTTTGTCAACAATCAGCTGACGGTTAATGGACATTGCAAATGCTTTACGGATTTTAGCATTATTAAATGGTGCTTCGTTTACGTTGAACTGGTAGTAGTACGTACTTGCAATACCAGTAGCTTTGAACTCGTCCGGCAATTCCGCTTTTACAGAAGGAATTTGGTCGGATGGAATTTCACCGTTAGGTGCACCAGTGTAGTCCAATTGTCCTGATTTGTAAGCTTGCAGTTCGGAAGCACTACTATTTGTCAGGGACATATTAATTTCAGCCAATTTGATGTCAGCAGCTGCATGATAGCCTTCGTTTTTCTTCACAACAATTTTTTGACCTTTAGCGTATTGATCCATTACAAATGGTCCGTTAACGATCATGTTTTTGTAGTCTGTGAAGAATTTGTCATTTGTATCAGCAGATGCATGTACTGGGTAGTACGTGTAGAATGCTGTCAGACCCAAGAAGTAAGGTGTTGGGTTTTCCAACGTTACTTCAAGCGTGTGCTCATCAGTAGCTTTAACACCTACTTGAGAGAAATCAGTGATTTTAGTACCTTTATATGTTTCGTCAACACTGCGGTTAAATCCTTCTGCACCTTTAATGTAATAAAGTTGGTAAGCATAAGGAGAAGCTGTTTCCGGTTTCAAAGCACGTTCCCAAGAACGTACAAAGTCTTCGGCAGTAAGTGCATCACCGTTGCTCCATTTTGCTTCCGGGTTCAGGTTGAAAACATATTTCAACCCATCTTCGGAGATAGTCCAGTCTTTAGCAACACCTGGAGCTTCTTTACCATCAGCATCGATACGTACAAGACCTTCATACAAGAATTTCAGAACTGTGTTAGTTTGGCTGTCTTTTGCTTGAGCCGGGTCAAACGTAGGAGGCTCAGCTGATAAGTTGATTTTCAGGATTTGATCTTTAGCAAGACCATTTCCTTCGCTTGCAGAACCAGTATCGGTGTTACCTGTGCCTTCGTTTTTCGATCCGCACGCTGCAAGTACGGTACCGAACGCCAAAATCAGCGTCAAAAGGACTAATAGACTTTTCCTTTTCATCTAACACGTTCCCCCTAAATTGATATGGTTTATATGTTTATAGATTATACAACCACCGGTCAAAAAAATCTACATTACTTTTTCAGAAAGTAATGTTTTTTTCAGTTTTCGACAAAATCGACACATTTTTTGCCTCTTTTGCGTTATGTAACCTCACATCTGTTTCATGAAGTATCTAAATAATCCAAATAAAGTAAACAAAACATACCCGAAACTCATAATGATGAAGGTCATGCGCCATACGGCCCGGAACATTCTACCCCCATCGACCTTCCCCTTTAGTCGATTTTGCGCACCTCCGATGAATCCAAGTGCTAGTAGTATGAGTAATAGTGTCAGATAAAAACCAAAATTCAAATCAAATGTTAAGTTGAATAACGCCGATACTGAAAAGACAAGAAAAAAAGTGGTTACATCCATTGCCATCCGCATGGCGTTCCGTTTGTCTCTTTTCCATAGGTACATGCCCCAGTAGACAAGAAAGAACGGAAAAAAGGGCAATATGCTTAACACAATAAAAAGTCCCATTAATTCACTCCTTCCGGTTGCATTCCTTCAATCAGATCAAGCAGTATTTCATGTGTAGGTGCAACAAGGTCCAACTTCTGAGCCATCCTTACAATATAACCATTAATTGACCTCACTTCTGTACCGCGTCCAGCGAGAACATCTGCAAGCATGGAGGAAGTATTCGTGGCAGTAGAACGACAGACCGATATTAGTTGATCCCACATATCCTGATCCAAACATATTCCACTTGCAGAGTAGATTAACATTACTTCATCATATAACTGGCGCATTAACCTCTTTCGTTCTTCCTTGACGATCAATTCTCCATTAGGGATTCGCCATAGTGCTGTAAGCGGGTTAATGACTGCATTAATCAATAGTTTCCTGTATATCAGCTTATCGATTTCATTCGACACTGTACAGTCAAATCCTGCCTGCTGCAATGATCCCGACAAAGTAAATGTTCTCTTCTCCTCTATAGAGGTAGAAGCTACTATATGTATGTTGTACCTGCCCAGCCTGGTTTCACCTGTACCTGCACGAGTCACCTGACTCTGTGTACGCTTCGCACCTTCTGTTGTAACCGCACTACACAGAAGCGACTTTGGCAAAGCTGCTTGAAGTTTGGCCAGATGGCCCATCCCATTCTGAAAACAAGCGATATTCAGCACATGATCATGCAATGGACTAATCTCATGAATGAAATCATCGATGCTTGTCTGCTTAACCATGAGCAGTAACCATTCTCCTGGTGTGTTCTTCCATATGTCAGTCAGTTTACTTATTGGTTTCGCCTGTATTTGATCCGGTAGAATATGTATCTGCTCGTCTTGTTCCACAATAGTTACTCCATCATGGCTGAGGAGGTCTGCCTGAGCAGTTGTTCTGGTCCAAAATCTGACCTGGTTACCTGACGCCAGCAGTTTCCCGCCATACAAAAGACCAATTGCCCCCGCTCCTACGATGTCAATGATCATATGATGCACTCCTCTCCGCTTCAGTAGTTGCTCTTCTATTATCTATAATAGAACAAAAACACCAAACTAAAAACCCGTCATACCTGCCGTTATGTAACGGAGGTGTGGCGGGTTCATACCTGACTTTCACAAATCAAGCGTCTGAATTTGTTACTCAATTCGTTCCAGATTCCCGTTGGCATCCATCTTGAAACGTGTTTTAAGTTCCTCTTCTTCTTCGGACAAAAATGCGAGTCTGCGAGCCCGATCCATAATCTGAATCAAAGCTTTGTAGTCGTCATTCACCACACGGTAATCCGTCTGTACTTCATTCACTTCCTTGGAGAGACGGTCATTCTCACAACGCAGTTCAAGCAATTCATCTTCTTTCTCCCGAAGCTCCTTCTCCAGCATCTTGAGTTGACGACTACTCTCCTGCACTGTTCCTTTCCATTGTCGCAGGAAGCGGATTACTGCATCCATGGATAATGAATCGTCTGAAATCCCATCTGATTTGTACAGATGTTCTTCCGTGTCCAGTGTAGACAATGCCGCAACCTGCGGTCCGAGCATAGCTGGCTGCTTTCTGAGATAACTTCGTTTTTGTCGTTGTGCCTTGGCGTTACTGATGGCAGACTCATACTTCTTACGTACGCAACTGTTCCAGCGAAAACCACATGCGGCAGATGTTCTGCCTATTTTTTCGCCCACCTCTTCAAAAGCGGCCAATTGTGTACTGCCTTCCCGAATATGACGCAAAGTAACCTCAGCCAATATCAAATCGTCCTCTGTACTCCAAGCATCCTGTCTCACTGCAGTCATGCTATAATACCCTCCTAACAACATCCTAAAATAACCGTCCGCATTACCGGAAGCCCGGTATGTGAATTAGGTATAAAAGCTGCTTCATTCATTCTTATGCCTCTCATAGAGTTCATAGAATTGATTTCATACTAAAATGTATTTCCACATTCAGGCTTGCTCATACGTGACATACGTAAAACATATCCCTCTATACTTACTTTGAGCAAAAAAGAATTCGCTTTCATATCCAAATTTGTTTACACGTTTTTCCTTTCCCGGTATAATGTTGTGTAGACAATCTATGATCGTACTTAGGAGAGGAGGATTTACCGTGGCACGCATGTTTCGGGTACTCGGGTTCTTTACGCTTGCAATTGGCCTGATGGCTTTTGCGGGAGATCTGGTGGAAATGGCTTTGCTTTTTTTCCTGCAGACTGCGTTTTTTGTCATTTTGGGATACTTGAAATTTACCGAGCGAACGTACATATTGCTCTTCTGGGGTTATATGATCGTAACATTCACGGGGTTCAGCTACTGGACCGTATTCGAAATGGGTTTGCCGCTCTAATCCACCTGCAGCATCAAAGTGATCCGATATCTGTCGGGTTGCTTTTTTGTTGTGTTCAGATTAAATGAATGTTCATGGTGATATGTAACCACTAAGGATAATTCACGTATTTGTTTCATATATTGTCTGGAAGACAACAAGCCTGTACTATTGTCATTTAAGAAGTGGAAGGAGAATGATCGGTGAGACGTCATAACGGCATTGCCGCATTTATATTATGCATCATTTTATTCCTCCAGCTACCATTAGCTCATGCCTATGGAGAGTCTTCACCTGAGGATACACGTGAAATATTGCAAAAAAGTCTATCCATCGTTGAAATCGATCACGAAATCGAACGCATCACCGAAAGGCAGAAACAGCTGGCTCAACAATACGAGACATTATCCGTCCAGCTTCAGGAACAGGAAGAGCAGATACATATTCAGCAAGATCGGGCCGGAGCTGTAGTGAGGTCCTACTATACAGGAGAACGCGACAGTCTTCTCATGACGGTCCTGGGAGCAAGGTCATTCAAAGACCTGTTTGTACTGTATGATTATTACCAGATTATTATCGGACGGGATCAGGCTGTGCTGGACAAATATCAGGACCGTTATCGCAACCTGCAACAGACTTCCACTCAGATTCATCAGACTACAGCAGAATTATCCGAAATGAAGACTAGTCTTCAAAACCAGCGGGAACGTGTAGTCGCCTTGCAAAAAGAAGTGGACGCCCAAATAGCCACCAGCGGAGATGCGGCAGCGATTCAGAAACTGATGGATGAATTGACCCTTTATTGGGAAAATATCGGCATCTATGAGGTGAAACGATATTTCAAAGCATTGGCATCTGCCATGCAGAACCTGCCCGATTTTATCCAAAAACAAAACGGAGGCATATCCACAACTGGAACAACGTATACGATTCGAATTGGTCAGGATGAGCTTAATGCATTTCTACGTTCCCAAAATCCCATCTTTGAAGACTTTGCCTTTCAGTTTAATCAGGATAAGATTATAGCTTCCGGTCAGCGGGATGAGTTGCAATTAAGCATCGAAGGACATTATACGGTAGAAAATGAACCTCAAAACTCCATTCGTTTTCATGTGGACAAACTTGTATTCAACCAGCTTGAATTACCAGACACCACTCGCCGAATGCTGGAAAGAGAATTTGACCTTGGGTTCTATCCACAGAAAATCCTGTCGTTTGTCAAAGCAACCGATGTTTCAACAAGTGAGGGTGTACTGGAAGTAACGCTGGCTATATCTTTTTAAAGTTAATTCGTCGTTCTAATACTGTCTACGTATTGATTCGCTGTAATTTCTCCCTTTAAGAATTGTTGTACTTTTTTATGAAAACGAGTTATTAGAGCATGACTTTCGGTCGTTGCAGCAGGGACATCTGGGGTGGTCGGGAACCAGGATTGTCCCTTTGTCATGTCATAACGTTCAACGATTTTCTCAGACTCCATATCCAGTTCCTGTTGCTTTGCGGGCAACCGGTTAACCTGTTGGTACCATTTCAGCTGTGTCGTAGCGGACGTCATTCCTTCAATCCATCTACTGGCCTCCTCAGCCTCAACCGAACCCGCAGTAATGACAAGGCTTCTGGAGTTTACAGTTTCCAAGGTTTCGAAAGAAATCCGCTCCAAAGAATCTTTATCCACTGTACTCGCTTGATCCGCACTTAATAATTGAGATAACAATGATACAACCATCGGTGTGCCGTTCTGGTCAGCAGTTGGAGAGAATTCCGAATTGGTAGACTCAAGCCTAATAAGAGTCTGAATCTGATTCATCAACTGAATACCTTGCTGAAGATCCCTTGTTTGCGAATCTAATTGTGTTCGTTTAACTTGATCTGGTGCCATTCTCGGTTCCAAATGATTCAGCCACGCATTCGTCCCGTACATATCATTGATGTTCATTGTAATCAAAGGGATGCCTTCCGCAACGGCTTGTTGAGTAAGTTTGACCCACTGATCTTTATTGCGAGGTAATGACTCCAGACCAGCTCTCTTCAGAAATGAAGATTGTGCAGCCAGAATGTACGGATCAAAATCAAAAGGCATTCCCCACTGATAACCATTCCACTCTGTCATTCCCCGTAACCCAACCATCGTATCTCCTAGCGACTTCGATAATGTTGTTCCGTTTAATGGATACAGGTACCCTTTTTGGGCATAGTATTGCACTTCCTCACTATCAAGCAGAACAACATCACCGTTCTCCCCTAGTGAAAATTCAAGATCCAAAACATGCTTATATGTATCCGGCTTCTCATTCCGAAGATTAATCTCTACCAGCTGGGAAGCAGCAACTTCTTTAGCTATTTTTTGAAAGGCTTGAAACTCTTCATCCGACATGGCCACTACAATCTCCAGCGGAGCTTGAGCATCTTCATTACGGGACGAAGACCCAGGAAAAGCATCCTTCTCCTGATCGCGTTCCTGATTGAGCTGCGAACCTCTAAAGTCAAAACTCGGTGACAAGATCGTTAACGAAAGCAGCAATACCGCGAATAAAACAACCTGATGTCTACGCTTCATTAACTTCCCTCCCTGTTCACCTAGTTTTTTCCTGCAGCAGTTATTGTAACAAATAAGTAGTACTCTTGTCCTACCCTGCCGAAAAACACTTTTTCGGATTTTTGCATAATACGAGCATATCGAGTTCTGTGTAATAACGCTTACTTATTTTTTCAGCAAAAAGCCGGCTTCAGGAGCCGGCTTTAATAACAACATTTTCCGGGAAATAAATCCCCTAAATATTACAATAAATCAGCTGCAAGCTGTGCCAGCTTGGACCGTTCTCCTTTTTCGAGCATGATGTGTCCGCTGATTCCCTCTTGTTTGAACCGTTCCACGATATACGTCAGACCGTTACTGGCAGAATCAAGATACGGATGGTCTATCTGTTCGGGGTCTCCCATCAAAATAATCTTACTGCCTTCACCGACCCTTGATACAATGGTCTTCACTTCGTGGCGCGACAGGTTCTGGGCTTCATCAATAATGATAAACTGTCCAGGTATCGATCTTCCACGAATATACGTTAAGGCCTCCACCTGAATACTGCCAAGCCCCATTAGAATTTTATCGATATCTCCGGCTTTTTTGGTGTCAAACAAAAACTCGAGATTATCATAAATCGGCTGCATCCATGGACGGAGTTTTTCTTCCTTCTCACCGGGCAAGTAACCGATATCTTTCCCCATCGGAACGACAGGACGAGCAATCAACAGTTTTTTGTATTTATGATCATCCTCTACCTTAAGCAGTCCTGCTGCCAGTGCCAGCAAGGTTTTCCCTGTTCCAGCTTTGCCAGTGATGGTAACAAGCGGGATGTCATCATTCAAAAGCAGTTCCAGTGCCATGCGTTGTTGTGCGTTACGTGCGCTGATACCCCAAACATTATCATTACTGAGGAAAAGCGGCTCCAGCTTTGTTCCCTCTGTATTGACTTTAAGCAAAGCAGATTTATTGGTTCCCATCTCATCTTTGAGAATGACGAATTCATTCGGATACAACGAATAAGACAACTGCAACGGTTTGATCGGTAAAAAACGATATGTGTAAAACTCATCAATCACTGACGGATGAACTTTTAGGGCCGTATAACCTGGATATAACTCACTGAGTCCTGCCGTCCGATCTGATAAGTAATCCTGTGTGAACAGACCAAGTACATCCGCTTTGATACGCACAAGTACATCTTTACTGACAAGCACGACCTGTCTTTCGACTACTTCCTTTTCATTCTCCTCAATCTGATAATTCAGTGCGACAGCCAAAATGCGATTATCGTTGGACACTTCACCAAACATTTCCTGAACTCTCACGAAACTCCGATGATTCAGCTCTACTTTCAGGTTACCTCCATTAGCCAAAGGTACCCCGCTGTGCAAGTGACCCAGCTCTCGTAATCCATCTAACAGTCTGGATACATTACGGGCATTACGCCCAATTTCATCGGCATTTCTTTTTTTGGAGTCGATCTCCTCCAGTACAACCGCGGGAATGATTACCTCATGTTCCTCAAAGGCAAATATGGCATTGGGGTCATGCAGAAGCACGTTGGTATCCAATACAAAAATCTTTTTCATTCAATCCCCTCCAAAGCGGCGTCGTTAAAGGCATGAATAGTGTGATCTTTCAGCAGCGGCATGGACAATCATGATCCCATACATAAATGTATTCGACTAGGGCAAAATAATTGTCAACCATTCTGAAAAACTCCAAGAAAGGATGAACATTTATGAAAATATGGGTTTGCACGCTGCTTCTGATCTTTATACTTACAGGTTGCAACAGTTCCACACGCAGCGCTTCGCCGAATCAAGGTACACATGCGAAAGGTTACGGAGGAAATGTAACAACTCAGCAAGATCAAAGGAAAGGATCTCACATGCTCAATGCACAGGAAGATCGGATGAATCCTTCACGATTGGACCGTCTCAATGAGAATACAGGTGAAGTCCATGATACCAACATTGCGGATGATGCACAGAGTGGCCGGATGCCAAATGAAAAACGAGTCAATCACCTCAAAGCCCTTGCCAAGCAAGTGGAAGGTGTTGAAGATGCGAACTGCGTCATACTCGGTAATACAGCCGTAGTTGGCATCGATGTTGATGGTGAACTGGAACGTGCTCGGGTGGGTACCATTAAGTACTCTGTTGCCGAAGCACTTCGCAAAGACCCCGAAGGTATAGATTCCATCGTTACTGCAGATGCAGATGTCACTGAACGAATTAAAGAGATCGGTGAACATATTCGTCAAGGGCACCCAATCTCCGGTTTTGCTTCAGAAATCGCTGACATGGTGGGACGAATTATCCCTCAACTCCCGAAAGACGTCAAAGTCCGTCAAAATCCGGATGAACCTGTGAATCAAAAACAACAAATGCAGCAGCTGCATTCATCTGACAAAAGACAACAAAAAGCCCAGTGATCTCTCACTAGGCTTTTTTCATGGCAGCAAAAACCTGCTCATCTAATTTCTCAGCAGCACGCTGATCATATATTTTGACATATTGAGGCACAGAGGACAATTGAGCGCCGTAGAACAGAGCATTCCTCACCGCTTCAATTGTAATGTCGAAACAGCACATATTAAATGGAACGTCCAGCAGCGGATCTTGTCGTACCGCAGCACGTCCGTTCACTGCGTACACCGTCTCTTCTCCAAAGACAGTAACCGTAATGAGCGGATTAGTAATCATGTTATTCACTAAACGTGAACGATGATCGATCGCTACACGAAAAGTAGAAGCATTCTCCGCATAAATCCAGGAGATGGCTGTTGAAGTCGGACCTCCGGATTCTACATCCACTGTGCTCAGAAGCACAAAGGTCTCATTCTTGAATTGCTGTAAAAGAGATTCAGTTAATTGTGTGACGGCTTCGGACATTCAACCAGCCCCCTAACCTTCTTTATGCAATTCTTATACTTGGTTTATGTTATTATAGCATACCGATTAACGTGCTTCCAATCCCAAAAGAATGAAGGTTATTCGCCTGAAGGTGAAGCCGTTACTTTACCTGAAAGTGTATCTTGTAATGCCTGCTTGGCATTGGCGAGTTCCGTCTCATTAATATACACATATGGACTTCTCCACTCTCCGGTAACCGGAGTATAATGTACATCCGAGGTGGAAATGTTCCAATACGTCGAGATAAAGTTTTTCATTTGTTCCGATTCCACATCTGTCGTCATGTTCTTGTCAACTGCACCAATCACTTTGCTGATCTTTGTAATGCCCCCAAGAGATTTCATCTGATCCAGCATGGAGTTCAGCACTTGGTTTTGACGTTTGTTACGATCAAAGTCATTGGATTCAGCAGTCTTTGGATTACAATTGGATTTGCGGTAACGAACAAAATCCAGTGCTGCTTTACCATCGAGATGTTGTGCGCCTGCGACCAGATTGATATCTGTACCATCGGCTGTATCTCTATAACACATATTTTTATCCACAGTCACATCTACGCCACCCACGGCATTGACAGCGTCACGGAATGCCTGGAAATTCAGGACGGTTGTATAATTAATATCTACATCCAAATACTTGCCCATCATTTCCTTCATCTGATCCTCTGCATTTTTGCCAGTGGTTTTTTCCTGTGCTTTGAATCTTGGATAATAGGAATTCAGCTTGCTCGCTTTGTACCCATCCAATTGAATACGCGTGTCTCGAGGCAAAGATACAATGGTTGCCGTCTTCGTCTCCGGATTCAATGAAGCCACCATAACAACATCCGAGAGATATGTGCCAGTTTCAGGACGGTTATCTGTGCCTAATAACAGCATCGTGATCGGTTTGGTTGTGGCTGACATCCCGGGAGGTACCGGTTTATCGATGCCTGTATCCACGACTTGATTGTATACCCAGTACGCATATCCACCGCCTACCACAATGGCAATAACCAATAGACTTAAAAGGATTCTGCCAAAAGCATTCATTCTCTTTTTCTTCTTAGGCTGCTTGCCCTTGCCATTCTTCGATCCAGAAGCACCAGATTGCGTCGGTGCCTGTCTCCGTGGAGGCAGTCCGTTCGAATTTGAGTTCATATCTTCAACACCTTTATCACATCTGTTTTTGTCTAAATAAAAGACAACCGCTTTCCCTAAGGAAAACGGATGGTCTGTACAAGACAGGATTTATGAGTTTCGAGCGGTAGCTTCCGCTTTTTTCTTTTGACGACCTTCAATAAAATAACGCACTCTCACTAACAACATCAAACCAACCGCGACCAACAAACATTGAATGATGGGCAGCTTGTCGATCTGAAAAACAAGAAGCATGAATGTGCCCATCGCCATCAAAATATAGAGAACGATTTCCTTACCAAGTGGCAATTTCTGACGTACCCGAAACACCTTGTTATATACGTAAGTAATCAATACAAAGATGACGATGTAGGCTACGATCGGGTGTGATGCGAACCATGCTTGCATGCACAGCCAGCTCCTTTCGTGTTCATGCTAGGATATAAGTTAACTATTGTGAAACCCTTTCGATAACTCTGAGTAAAACACACATCGGAGGTGACCGTTTCGGTATCGGATCGTTCTTATGATCGCTGTTATCCCCAGATTTTTTTTATCCATTCACTCAATGGTAAAATCCGGGGATAAAGGCGAACGCTTCGCTTCTTCAGAATCGATTCCGATCCCTTCACTACATCCACTGTGCATAACATCGTTAACTTCTGTATTCCATCAAATGCTAACTTATATAGTTTATTTTGTTGTTATTAGGCTTTAGAAGCCATTTTGCGTTGTTTTTCTGAACGCTCACGCTCGGATTTATTCAGGATCTTCTTACGAAGACGAATAGATTTTGGTGTAATCTCACAATATTCATCTTCATTCAGATATTCAAGCGCCTGTTCCAACGAGAAGATAATCGGAGTTTTAATTTTAACCGTATCATCTTTACCGGAAGAACGAACGTTAGTCAGTTGTTTTTCTTTGCAGATGTTAACAACGATATCATTGTCACGTGTATGTTCACCAACAATCATACCTTCGTAGATCTCAGTACCCGGCTCCAAGAAGAGCGTACCGCGATCCTCAACGCCCATCATGCCATAGAACGTAGATGTACCCGTTTCAGTTGAGATCAGCACGCCTTGGTGACGTCCACCCACTTGACCGGATACTACTGGAGCATAGCTGTCAAATGCATGGTTCATTACACCGTAACCACGAGTCAATGTCAGGAAGTTGGTGCTATATCCGATCAAACCACGTGCTGGAATCAGGAACTCCAGACGAACTTGACCACTACCTGTGTTAACCATGTTAACCATCTCTGCTTTACGTGCGCCCAGGCTCTCCATTACGGAACCCATGCTCTCTTCAGGGATATCAATCAACAAGCGCTCAACAGGTTCCATTTTCTTACCTTCAACTTCTCTTACGATAACTTCTGGTTTGGATACTTGAAGCTCATATCCTTCACGACGCATATTTTCAATCAGGATACCCAAGTGAAGCTCACCACGTCCGGAGACGACAAATGCATCCGGGCTTTCCGTTTCGTCAACACGAAGGGAAACGTCTGTTTCCAACTCTTTGAACAAACGTTCACGAAGTTTACGGGAAGTTACCCATTTACCTTCACGACCCGCAAACGGACTGTTGTTCACGAGGAACGTCATTTGCAGTGTTGGCTCATCAATTTTCAGAACTGGCAAAGCTTCCGGGTTGTTAGGGTCGGCAATGGTTTCACCAATGTTGATGTCCTTGATTCCTGCAATCGCAACGATGTCGCCTGCTCCTGCTTCTTCCGTCTCAATACGTTTGAGACCCTGGAAACCGAACAGTTTCTCGATACGTGCAGTTTTGCTCTTACCATCACGCATAATAACCGTTACCGATTGTCCTTGACGGATCACACCGCGGTTAACACGACCAATGGCAATACGGCCAAGGTATTCATTGTAGTCCATCAAAGTAACGAGGAATTGAAGCGGTTCTTCAACATTTTCGGTAGGGTGTGGGATATGACCAACGATGGTATTGTAGATCGCCATCATGTTGTCATCTTGTTTGGCAGGATCATTATCCATGCTGGATGTTCCGTTCAATGCGGAAGCATATACAACAGGGAATTCAAGTTGTTGATCGTTGGCACCCAGTTCAATGAACAGGTCCAATACTTCATCAATAACCTCAGTCGGACGAGCCGCTGGACGGTCAATTTTGTTTACAACAACGATTGGTGTCAGGTTATGCTCAAGTGCTTTACGAAGTACGAACTTCGTTTGTGGCATACAGCCTTCATAAGCATCAACAACGAGCAATACACCGTCAACCATTTTCATGATACGTTCAACTTCACCACCGAAGTCGGCGTGTCCTGGTGTATCCACAATATTAATCAGGTAATCTTTATAAGTTATAGCCGTGTTTTTGGCCAAAATCGTAATACCGCGTTCACGCTCCAAATCGTTGGAGTCCATTACGCGCTCCTGTACCGTTTCGTGATCTCGATAAGTACCGGATTGCTGGAGCAACTTGTCAACGAGTGTTGTTTTTCCGTGGTCGACGTGGGCAATAATCGCAATATTGCGAATGTGTTCTCTTGAATGCATGTTTTGTATCCATATCCTTTCCAATTTCAAATCATATCTACTTAAACTTCCCGCAATTTCGCAGGTTACTCACAAAATAAGCGTCGGTGATATCCCGACGCATGTCTATATCCCTTATATTATAGTTTATTATAGGTAAAAATCAAGATATTTCGCACGAGAAGACCACTGGAAATGTTACCAGCCTCTACCTTGACGTCCTCGTCCAAGCAATAACCAGACTCCGCCCAAGATCAAAAGGACAGCAAGTACATAGATTATTCCCGTTTGCAGCAAGGTAAATGCGAATAATATGATGGACACCGCACCAAGGATCAAAGCTGCAGGTAGCACATAATCCGGTCTTCGCCGCTCAGCCATACCATATTCGAGTAACCCTATGGCGATCCCAAGCAAGAATGCTGGCCACAGCCTGCTCATAAGTCCAGCGCCCCATGTATTTGTTATACTGAATAAAACACCATACACCGTTAGTATGCCGGCAGGAACGAGTGACCACGATGGTGAAATACGCGCATAATATAACGCATGAAGGGCGATGCCTGGCAGCAGGATCAGCAAAGGCCAGAAATTACGACCAATAAATCCAAACACGCCAAACTTGCCAAGCAGAATAATAATTCCCGCAGCTACAATAAATAGTCCAATCGCTTTTTCATTTCTCATCCTCATCTACAATCACCTCTTATACTATGGCTATGTATATTGTAAATTTTAATCAACTAGCGTTTCATGATGACACTTTCATTGTCCTGCGTCTAGTTTATCCATTTTCACAAGAAAACTGCATTTTGATTTCAATATGTTAAGAATGATCACTCTATTTTTTCTTACAAAAAATTAGAATCCCATCTTAGATTAGATGGGATTCTAATTTCATTTTACTATTAACGAATTACCTTGTAAATATAGGTGATGATCAATCTAGCTCCTGAACAGTTCCGGAATATACTACCGTCCAGTTACTTCCTACAATCTTAGGGCTTGATGACAATTTAAGAATTCCATAATATCCATCTTGAACCTCTGCACTGTAACTTATTGATAATGGAATCATGGATTCAACATATTCAGATGTTGGATAATATTTTACAATCTTAACGTTTTTAGAATGATTTTGAATAGTTATTGGATCCTTAATTGATGATACACTTTGAGACGCCTGAATTACATTAAGTGTAGAAGCATTGGATGCTAATGCTGGTGTCACCATAGAGAGTGATAAAATAGAAGCAGACAGGATAATTGATATTTTTTTCATTGATCTCACCTTCCAAATTATAATTCAATCACAACCAGATAATACCACAAAAATATATATTATTCTATAATTTTTTTACAAAAAAGTATTTTAAACTATTTATAACCATCTATATTAACACTTCACTTTATCCGTACATTTTTTTTAAATACTCCCAAGATAACAACAAAACAAGACATAACAATCGGTAATAACATATGAGCTTCTGATGCCATTCCTCCCAGCCATTCTCCTAACTTGGGGTCTTTCATTACCATCTCACCTGCTGTGAAGGCCAGGATGCCTGATCCGACGAATACAAGAATCGGAAATCGCTTCAACAAACCAACAATCAACCCGCTCCCCCATACGACGATGGGGATACTGATTGCAATCCCGATGACGATCAAAGCCAAATCCCCATCTGCCAAAGCCGCTATGGCCAAAACATTATCCAGACTCATTACAAAATCGGCAATCAGAATGGTTTGAATAGCTTTCCAGGTCGTAGAAGCTTCTCGAATATGTACTTCATCCTCATTTTGAAGCAGCAGCTTTACTGCAATCCAGAGTAGCAGCAGCCCACCTGCAGCTTGGATAAACGGAATCCCCAGCAGTAATACCGCTACGAAGGTTAATACACAGCGTAACAGAACGGCACCAAAAGCCCCCCACCATACCGCCTTTTTCCGTTGTATCGGTGGCAGATCCTTACTGGCAAGCGCAATAACAACCGCATTATCTCCACTCAATACCAGATTGATCATTAAGATTTCAGTTAAAAGCCAGAGTGTATCCATGTCCTCATCCCCCCACATTAACTTGTATGTCAGAGTTGTCCATGCTATTCTTAATGATTGAACCGTATATAAGGAGTGACATATCACATGGAGCTATTTAGCCCCACATTCTGGCTGGCTTTGCTGAACGTTGTCTTTATTGATCTCATTTTGGCTGGAGACAACGCCATCGTCATTGGTCTTGCAGCTCGAAATTTGCACCCTTCCGTGCAGAAAAAGGCGATTCTATACGGAACGGGCGGCGCACTTCTGATTCGAATTTTGGCAACGGTTGTTGTTTTATGGTTGCTTAAGGTGCCTTGGCTCTTGCTTGTGGGAGGCATACTTCTGATCTGGATCGCCTATAAATTATTGGCGGATCAGGGAGATGAACACAATGATATCCAGGCAGGAACTTCTCTGTGGACGGCTATTCGTACCATCGTAATCGCGGATGCAGCCATGGGATTAGATAATGTGATTGCAGTCGCCGGAGCTGCACAGCAGCATCTCGTGCTTGTCATTCTCGGACTCCTGATCAGCGTACCCATTATCGTCTGGGGCAGCACCCTGTTTATCAAGCTAATTAATCACTTTCCTTGGATCATCTATGTCGGAGCCATTGTTCTCGGGTATACGGCTTCTAATATGATCACTGAGGAGCAGCGACTCTTGCCTTACTTTACTGAACATACGGCATTGCGCATTCTCTTCATCGTTGTGGTTATTGCAGGCGTAGTCTTTGCAGGTTATCGCAAACGCTCCAGTAGCTCCAGCCACAAGGGATCTGGCGGGGAACAGCAGCGCTCCTATTCGTAGGCTAATTTAAACTAAAATTAACATCTGAATACAGCAAAGGACTGAACGATATTTCATCGAACAGTCCTTTTTTTGCAGTTTACATAGCCCTTATTATGTAAGGCATGCTAATTTTTGTTGATTTTAGAACCAGTCATCCTTCATGTCATTATCACCTGTCTGATTCGATACCACAGAAGTTTCACCGGCATGCAGAGTAATCGTTTCAGTTTGTTCCACCGCTTGATCCACCCATTCTGACAGATGGCTCATTGTAGATTCAATTTTATCCACAATTCGAAGATTTGGATTGGTTGAAGGTGACTTTGGCACAAAGAGAGTACAGCAATCCTCATATGGCAAAATAGATATGTCATACGTTCCGATCTGTTTGGACAGGGTAATGATCTCCTGTTTATCCATCATAACCAGTGGTCGCAAAAGTGGCAGATCCGTAGCACGACCAATGACATTCATACTCGGAAGAGTCTGACTCGCTACTTGGCCCAGGCTATCCCCGGTGATCAGTGCGAGTGCCCGCTCACGCTCGGCAAGTTTGGATGCAATTCGTAGCATTGAACGTCGCATCAGCGTAATAATCAGATTGTCCTGACCCAGCTGGGTAAATGCCGTTTGGATCTCTGTAAATGGAACCAGGTGCAGCTTGATTGTTCCTGCATGATCAGCAAGGGCACGTGCCAAATCAATGACTTTCTCTTTGGCGCGCTCGCTTGTGAACGGGTAACTGTAAAAATGTACACATTCCACTTCAAGTCCACGGCGCATGGAAGACCAGGCTGCCACCGGGCTGTCTATTCCACCTGATAGCAGTACCATCGCTTTTCCATTCGTACCCAGTGGAAAGCCACCTACTGCCGGAATGGTTTCGTTGAAAATATAGGTACCCTGATCACGAATTTCCACTCGCAGTTCAATATCAGGTTGGCGAACATCAACACTCAATTGCTGAAACTTCCGAAGGATCGGGGAACCGACCAGATGATTCATTTCATGGGAAGAGTTCGGGAACTCTTTCCATACCCGCCTTACATTTACCTTAAATGTGGTGCCTTCCTTGAATTCGTCTTCCCTTTCGTCCATAAATGCGACTGCTGTTTTCACAATCTCATCAAGCTCGGATGGAGTAACTTTAACCGGACTAATCGACATCACACCGAATACCCGCTTCAGCACCTTAATCAGTTCAGTATGTGATTCACCGCCAAGATCCACATAGACACGGCCATATTCTTTGCGAAGGCTCGCTCCTGGATAAGGTTTAAGCAAAGCTTTCACCTGTGTAATGATCGTTTTCTCAAATCGGGCACGATTTTTCCCTTTTAACATAAACTCTCCGAAACGGAGAAGCAGCATATCATATTTCATATCCATTACATCCGCCTTTCGAGGGGCCGCAATTGCGCCACCATCTGATGTAAAGCCTGTTCAAGCAAGGCTACATCTTCTTCTGTATGTTCATCTCCAAGACTAATACGCAATCCGCCACCAGCACAAGCTGCATCTCTGCCCATCGCAAGTAGAGCCCGACTCGGTTCAGCCGAACGCGAAGAACAGGCAGATTGGGTCGATATGGTTACGCCAAGTTGCTCCAAGGTGTGCAGCGCCACTTCTGCCTTCATCCCGGGATAGGAGAAGTGCACAATATGAGGTGCACCCTCTGGGCTACTGTTCAATTCAAATTCAGGAATAACACGTATCGTTTCCATCAATCGATCACGGAGCACCGTTGTACGCCGGGCAAAATCAACCTGATCTTCTGCTGCCATTCGCATGGCCTTTGCCATGCCTACCAGCAACGCCACGTTTTCTGTGCCTGCTCTTAGGCCTTGCTCCTGTGATCCTCCTGACAATAGTGGCGTAAGCTCCACTCCACTTCGCACATACAGGAGACCTGCTCCCTTCGGTCCACGAATCTTGTGAGCAGACAGACTGTACAGATCTGCACCCCAAGCGGCAGGTGTCGCCTCCATTTTCCCAAAACCCTGAACACCATCTACATGGAAGAGCACCCGTGGTGCTTTCTTTTTGAGCTGTTTGCCAATCTCTGCAATCGGATGGATGGCTCCTGTTTCATTGTTTACATGCATCAGACTCACAAGCACCGTGTCGGGCCTGATCGCGTCTACAACCTGCTGAGCATTCACCACACCAGCGGAATTGACAGGAATAAACGTCACATCCCATCCCCACTGCTGCAATTGTATAAAACTTTCGTACACCGAGGCATGCTCGGTAGCCGTAGTGATGATGTGTCTGCCTCGTGACTGATAACGTAATGCCGCACCTTTTATCGCGAGATTGTTACTCTCGGTCGCACCGGAAGTAAATACAATCTCTTCAGGCTTAACGCCGATTGCCGCAGCACATCCGGATCGAGCACGACGCAGCAACTGATCGGCACGCTCTCCATACCCATGGATGGAGGACGGATTACCAAATTGTGTCTCCATAATTTCGGCCATCGTACGAATCACATCAGGATGGGGAGGTGTGGTTGCAGCATAATCAAAATATTTCAAATGAGGTTAGACCTCCCTTATCTCTTCGTTCATGAACCTACAGTGAGCATTGTAACACGATACCCATACAACACAAAAAGACCAACCGGGAACAGGCGTTTCAAGCGCTACTGCTCCCACATTTGATCTCATCCTGCCTATCATGTGTTTTCACAAATGTCTATCTGTGAGTTTAGATCACATATTTCGACTGTGCCTTCTCCACCTTGGAGATATAATTCTGAGTTTCGGAAGGGAGACGGTTAAGTACACTCATCAGTTCGCTATCACTCGACACACCCAGACGTGAAACACGACCTGGTCCTGCATTATATGCAGCAAGTGCCATCTTCACTTCTCCACCGAAACGCTGGAGCTGAAGGGAAAGATACTTCGTACCCGCATCAATGTTCTGGGCAGGATCAAATGAATTACTCACACCCAGCCCTGCAGCCGTGCCATCCATTAATTGCATAAGCCCTTTGGCACCGGCAGAGGACACCACATTTGGGTTGAAATTGGACTCTGTGTCAATAACGGCCTTGATCAATGATTCAGGAACACCGTACTTCGCACTTGCCTCGGCAATCAAAGATTCATAATCCGTAGGTACAGATGCACCGGAATTCACGATTCCTGTATTGGATGAAGATAATAAAGACTCAACGATGTTACTGGAGACAGAGGACGATCCTGCCGTATTTATATCCGGATTGTACGTGCTTCCGAGTTGCAGCCACAACAAACCATCACTGGATCTTTTGGAGACCGTAGCGGTGGAATCTGTATTGCTCGTCGAATTGGCACCCGTACCTAACAGCCCGTCCATCACATTGGCGAAATCCACTGTTGAACCAGCATCCGATTGTGATCCACTGGTTTGGTTATTCACATTGGACAATTGCAGTTCCAACAACTGCCGCGATCCGTTTGGATCAATCTGCATGAGTTATACCCACTCCCGTATAATTAAGCGTATTATGACCTTATTCTACATCGTTTTACAGCAAGGTTCCATTGTTTTCAAAAAAAAACCTTCTGTAGTTCACCACATTTGGGTGAGAACAGAAGGCTTTTTAAATAACATTTTATACTCTAGCGAGCAAATGGAATCATAAAAAAATAACTCAGCGTGGCTACAATACCCAGTCCAATGGACCAAGCTCCCGCTGTTTTCCGACCATTGACATATGCATAGTAACCCAGTACGGCTGCGGCCGGTCCAAGTACGATTGACCACATGAACAAGGACGCTATTCCGAAGGCCAGTCCCATATAACCTGCGACCTTGCCTGTTGACTCCATAACACGGTCTGCCTCATGCTTCTCAGGCACAGGTTCTGAACGTTCGGTACCTCCAGTTCTTACGACAGTCGGAGGAGCGACCTCTGCCCCGTATTCTTCCCGATGTGCTTTTCTGGGATAATCGACGCGTATACGCTGTTTTTCACCGTCAACATTGATTTTAGGGCGATCCTGAAAATTAAACTTATTATCGTCATTTTTCATTGGGAAGCACCTCCGTTATGAATAGGGATGACTGCTCACTTGGGTTTGAACGTGTGACAGCATGTTGCAGAGGATGTGCGTGCATGATCATGGTGATCGGAGTCAAATGTCTCACCGGCAAATTCCTCATGCAGACGACGGGTGGCATGTTGGTCGATGTCAATCATGATGGCATCAGCGTGGCAGAAGTTGTTCTCTCCCCAAAAGTTGCAGTTGGAGACGCTGCATTTGACAATTGGTTTGTCTTGGCTCATTTTTTATCACCTCGACTACTATTGTCTCCCCGCCACAAACCTGATATTCCCCTTCAAAATGCCAGATGATGACATGATCACACCTCGTCTGATTCTCATTAAAAACACAAAAAAACCGCCACAAGGGCGGTTTCGTCCAATTTCATATAAAGGTTTAAACGTTAATTAGGCGTGATTCCGTTGATTTTGCATACGGCGCTGAGTCAAATAATCACTTTCATAATATGCCAGATCATCGCGCAATTCTTCGTACGTTTTGGAAACCTCAAGAATAACATCCCGTACTGCACGGATTGGCTTGTCACGGAAACGAATGGCATCTTGTCCTGTGTAAGCGTATCTTCCGTCTTCGGAATAACATTCATTTTTGGGATAGAAAAAGCTGTTTACGCATTGATGATACGTATTATAAAGAGCCTTTTCGGCAAAATCGACATCAAAGTTGGCACGACGCAGCACAACGCCAAGTTTTTCGTAAGAAACTTCAGAAAAAACGAGCAAATGACGGAGATCTGAAAGAAATCCTTTGTAGAAGGCTGTTGATTCTTCCGTCTGATTCTGATCCAGTTCAGGCAAAGCATTCTCATTCAAAAAATTTTCAATCCGATCGATAGCCGGTTTTAACTTTTCCCTAGTTGACTCACATGTTTTCTGTACATTGGCTGCTGACATAAAGGTAGCTCCCCCTTAAATAAGTCCTTACATATAGGTCGGCCAACGGTGGTTTTCCCCTGACCTTTGAATTCTCAGCTATAATCCTACCATAAAAAGATGACGAGCGGTATCCCTTAATCATGCTTTCCGCTTCTGCCGTTAAACATGCCTATTATACGCAGTCAGACTCGAACTCGCCTGCATAAAAATATCCGCTTTTTCTAACGATAGATATAACCAGTGACAACGACGAAGCACTGTTAATGATTGTCCAAAATGAACGAAGGAGGTTCCATCCACTATGTCCAGACCGAAATGGATTAACTGGGCCCTTGCAGCTGGTGCAGGAGTACTCGCCCTGACGCTCTTGCTTCCAACATCCAATCGTCCCGAACCTAAGCCAGGCGCCCTGTCCGATTCGGCTCATGAAGAGCACACGAGTAAGCAGCGTCTGAAAGTGCAGGATGTCAAAGCAACCGATCTTCTGACCCGTATGGATGCCAAGCAACATCTCAGTATCATGCTGGAGAAAACCGCCACAATGAATGCTGCGCAGGCTAGCCGATATGTGAAGGATCTCCAAAGTTCACATGAACATATCAGATCCATTCATCTCATGAATACCAATGGCTCTTTTAACAAGCCCTTTGATCACGCCTCCACACAAGGAAGCAAGTTGGAAAAACAGAAGCTTCAACATGCGCTGAACCTTGCCAAAAAAGCGGTAAACAAACGTCAAAGCTTCGAATCCTCTTCTTTTCCTTTGGGGAAAGAAAAATATTTTGTTATGGGGCAACCCTCGAAAGATGGCAAAAGAGCTGTGATTGCCTTGTTCAGTCAGAACGTATTGAATTCTGTTGAACAACATCAGCGCAAAAATCTGCGCATGATCCCTTATCCGCGTGAAGGTAAATTCAAAATTGAGTCTGTTCACCCGGATACGCTTAACGAAATCACAGTGAAAACCGGACATGATAATGCCAATGCCAGTCATTTTTACGAAAATGAAATCGTCATTCGTTTTCGGCAGGATCCCGGTGAACGGGATATGCGTATCATTAAATCTGATCTAAGAGCGCAATCTGCACGCAAGCTGGGATACACGTATGTTTTCCGGTCAGAACACATGAATTACAAGCAATTGCATACCTATTTCGAAAGTAAATGGAATCCACTCTATATGGAGCCCCACTACATGTATTTAACCAATGACACCGTAACTGAACAAACAGATGTAACGATACCCAATGATATTCTGTTCTCCGATTATCAGTGGAATTTGCCTGCGATCGAGACGAACAGAGGCTGGAATATTACCAAGGGAAACAAGGATGTCATCGTTGCCGTGGTCGACACGGGGGTTGATATGAATCATCCTGACCTGAAGGGTAAGCTCCTTGAGGGCTATAATGTGGTTGAGCCGGGGAGCAAACCGATGGATGATGTGGGTCATGGCACACACGTCGCAGGCATTATCGGTGCTATTGTCAACAATAATGAAGGCGTGGCAGGCATGAGCTGGTACAACAAGGTACTTCCGGTTAAAGTACTCGACAACTCGGGTTCTGGTACCACGTATGCCGTTGCCGAAGGCATCATCTGGGCAGCCGATCATGGAGCCAAAGTTATCAACATGAGTCTGGGCAATTATGCTGATGCGCAATTTCTTCATGATGCCATTAAATACGCTTTTGACAGGGATATCGTCCTAATTGCAGCCACGGGGAACGATAATACGGAGCGTCCAGGATACCCTGCTGCCTATCCGGAAGTATTTGCTGTATCTGCTACGGACCCGGATATGAGCAAAGCTTCCTATTCCAACTACGGGGATTATGTAGATGTGATGGCCCCAGGGTCCAGTATCGCCAGTACCTATCCAAATAATCAGTATGCGGCCTTGTCTGGAACGTCCATGGCTAGCCCCCATGTAGCCGCACTTGCAGGTTTGATTCGTTCGTTAAACCCGGACTTGACCAACACGGAAGTGATGGATTTGATGCGCCAAAGTGTTATTGATCTCGGTGATCCGGGTCACGATAAGTATTTTGGCTATGGGCAAATCGATGTCTATAAGGCACTGCAAGCCGCATCAGGCAACAGCGCTCCTTTGCAGTTCTGGCCGCAACATGTCAGACAACAAATGGATAATACGATGAAAAAGTATACCCAGTAACCGTAATAACTCTACTCAGTAAAAATACAAAAGCAGCTGCGCCCCGGGGCGTACGCTGCTCTTTGGTTTGGATATCCAATTCCCCGGGGCCCCGCTGCAATTAGCGTTTGCGAGAAGTTGTGCGGGCTTTGCTTGATTTTTTCACGGATTTTTTCTTCGCATTATGGCTGGATACATAGCAAGGATCTTCTTCTTTGACAACAATAGGGTACATGTGGTGGTGAATTGGAACACAGTGATGTTTTTTGATCACTTCAATCGGGTGGATTACAGGCACGATTTGTGGGATGTAATAATCCTCAACAACCTGGATCGGGTCACAGACAATTGGGCAAAGCGGTGGACAGTAATGGTTCATTTCAAAACCAACTCCCTTTCTGGTGATACTATAACCTATTGCAGCAGATCGAAAGTGGATTGGATGTATGTCCATACTCCGAAAAATTATATGAGCGGTAGCCTGTCCGCCACTGTCCCACCCTGCCCAGGTGTTACTCTGTCAATGACTCCGCACAGTACACGAAGCCCTTCACACAAAAGCTCAACGTTTGTTACAGTGAAGCAGATGCGCAGACTTGGGGTATCCATCTCCCCTACATAACAGGCGGAACCCGGCAGAAAAGAGACCCCTGCAGCAAGTGACTGATGATGCAACTCACGCATATCCAAGTTACTCGGAAGTTGGAGCCACAGATTGAGTCCTCCCTCCGGCAAGCGCCATTGCATGCCCATAGTAGCATGCTCTTCCAGCACTTCAGATGCTGCGCACAAGCGGGAATACAACTCATCCCTCAATCGGGATACATAGGCACCGTACTGATTCTGAATAAAGGATTGCAATGCCTTTTGTGTAAGCAGCGGACTGCCCAAATCCGCCGTAGATTTCGCAGCCACAAGCCGGGTCAATACACTTCCGTCAGCAATGGCGCAGGCTATACGGCAACCGGGAGAGAGCACCTTGCTGAAGCTTTTGATATATACGACATGACCTGTCCCATCCATCGATTTAATGGAAGCCGGGGGAGGGTCCCGAAAATAAAGATCTGCAAACGGATCATCCTCCAGAATAAGGCAATGGTAGCTTTGCGCGAGATTAAGAAGTTGTGCTCGTCTTCTTGCACTCATCGTAATACCTGTTGGATTGTGATATGTCGGGATCGTATAGATCAGCTTGGGCGGATAGGTATCACATAACCGGGTCAACAGATCAATACGCATGCCTTCGTCATCCATCGGGACCGTAATGATCTTTGCACCTCTACTCGTAAATACATCAATAGCTCCGGTATAGCTTGGTGCCTCCATGTATACAACATCCCCAGGTCCGACAAAAGTCCGTGCCACAAGATCAATTCCCTGCTGAGCACCACTTGTAACTAGCATGCGTTCAGGTGCCACCTGTAGTCCACGCTCGGCAAAATGTTCGGCGAAGATCTGTCTAAGCTCCCGATCTCCCTGAAAAGATCCGTACGCTGCCATACGCTCTGTATGATCAGAGGAGAGTCGGTAGGCGCTGTCGATAATCTCGCGTGTAGGCAACAGTTCAGGCTGAATCGCTGACATATGAAGTTCATACCGCACTTGAGGTGAGGTATCAAAATGTCTCCAGAGCTGCGCTCGCGGTAAATAATCCACCAGTGCCATCTGCCAATTCCATGACGTACTGGATTCGCTGTTGGCATTGTTTCGCTTCGTTCGGTCCACATCCTCCATCTGATCCACGTTCAATGTACCTCTAACATAACAACCTTTCCCCTGGGAGCACGTGATCAATTGAATCGCTTCGAGTTCAGCATACGCTTTAGATACAGTGACCAGGCTGACACCCAAATCCGCCGTCATTTTACGAATAGAAGGAAGTCGGGTTCCAGGTTCAATGAGTCCTGATCTGATGCGATCGGCAATCGTTAGCGCAATCTGCACGTATAATTTGGTACTGCTTCCCCGCTTTAATTCAATATGCATGTGTGCTCCCCCAACTGTTATGATCTTCATTTTACTGTTATAGTGTAGTCCGTCTATTATAGTTTATAATATCAGTATAACAGTGAATAACAGGAGATGAGAATAACATGAGTATCCCTTGGTCCAAAATGGCACAAAACACCCCGTCCTCTGTCGTTCGCGACATGCTCCAGGCCGCTCAGGCACCTGGAATGATCTCACTAGCCGGTGGATTACCAGCCCAGGCTTCATTCCCGCTGGAAGCCATCCGCGTTGCATATGAAAAAGTATTTATGAGCGGAGCAGCCGCTCTTCAATATGCGGAGACTGAGGGTTACCGTCCTCTTCGCGCCAAAA
Source organism: Paenibacillus sp. PAMC 26794 (assembly GCF_000316035.1). Taxonomy (GTDB): domain Bacteria; phylum Bacillota; class Bacilli; order Paenibacillales; family Paenibacillaceae; genus Paenibacillus. The sequence continues at coordinate 189,059 of NZ_ANHX01000004.1, read as the reverse complement.
TCGCCGAACGTCTTGAATCCAAGGGCATTCCCGCTTCACCCGATCACATGCTTCTCACTACGGGTTCACAGCAATCCATTGACTTGGTTTGCCGCATCCTTCTCGACCCGGGTGACCGCGTATTGGTTGAATCACCAACCTACCTCGCAGCTCTGCAAGTCATTCATTCCTATCAGGCTGAATCTCACGGCGTAGCCTGTGATGATCACGGTATGTTGCCTGAATCTCTTGAGGAACAGCTCCAGTTGCATCGTCCAAAACTTGTCTATATTAACCCCACGTTCTCCAATCCTACGGGAAAAGTATGGTCGCGAGAAAGAAGACAGCAGGCTGTGGATCTTTGCCGCAAGTATGGTGTACTCATTCTGGAAGATGATCCCTATGGTGAAATTCGGTTCAATCCGGAGCAATTGGATGTCCCTGCTCTCGCAGAACTGGATGCAGTATCCTATGACGGCCCTTCCAACGTTATCTACACCAGTACATTCTCCAAAACGGTAGCACCTGGCCTTCGTACTGGCTGGATACTGGCTGCTCCCGATATTGTCAAAATGGCAGCACGAGCCAAACAAGGTGCTGACTTGCACTCCAGCAGCATTGACCAAAGAGCGCTTCATGCACTGCTTGAATCTTTCGATCTGGATGCGCATATCCGTCATATTTCAGAGGATTACGAACAACGCATGAAAACACTGACTACTCTAATGGCAGCCAAAGCTTGGGAAGGCATCTCGTGGAATTCACCACAAGGTGGCATGTTCTTGTGGCTGCAACTGCCTGAAGGCATGCTTGCAAGCAATCTGTTCACTTACGGTATCCAGGAGAAAGTGTGCATTGTCCCGGGTGATTCCTTCTATGCAGGTACACCAGAGTTAAACCGCATGCGAATCAACTTTACTCATACGGACCCTGAGCTTCTTCCGGAAGCTGCGGAAAGAATGGATCGCGCTATCCAACGCTGGCATGCTTCCTTAACATCGGACAGTGTTGTTACACTGTAATGAACTGTCATAAACGTTTGACTATTCCATTAGCGTATGAAGGTTAATAACTTGATATTGAGTAACAAAAATAAGGCGGCAGGCCCGAGAACCTCGGAGCTGCCGCCTTATTTTTATAGAACCTGTTATCAACAGGAGTTATGTTTTTTAGATATTCATGGGTCCTTCTGATCAGTCAGGCCATCGGATGATTCATACGAGTTGTCCTCGACTGATAGGTGGACTACATTGTGTTTGCAATAGTGTTGTTGTTGCAGTTAGGAAAGCTTACCGTAAGCCGGGTTCTGTGCTCTTCGTGGTTCATACGGGAACTACCCTCCCACCAGAAGCGACAATCATCTATCTAGGCCATACATTGCTGCACAGCTCAAGCGACCAACCTAGACACACCTCGGGCTAAGGTTGCCTCCTCCAAAAAGGCGGCTGTGTCCCATTAGGTCTTGCTCCAGATGGGGTTTACCAGGAACGAAGTCACCAGCGTTCCTCGGGGTCTCTTACACCTCGGTTCCATCCTTGCCTGTACCGGAAAATCCGGCCATCGGCGGTCCATTTCTGTGGCACTATCCTTCAACTCGCGCTGACTGGACGTTATCCAGCATCCTGCCCTGTGGAGCCCGGACTTTCCTCTCGTGGCAACAAAGGCCACCAGCGATTGTCTGTCAAGCTTTCCGAACAACATTACATAGTATACAGGCATTTAGGTTCCCAGACAAGCTTAATATTACTGGGAGCCTTACTTCAACGGTCTTTTTAGATAAATTGGAATACCTCCGTATTTACCTCTGAAGCTGTAACTTGCGTATCATATCGTTTATCTTCCAAACGGGAACGAAGCCAATCCGCTGTTTTTGGTTTCATAATCTTCTCGGAATTATGTCCCGGGTCGATGATACACATACCTGCCATTAACGCATCATGAGCCGTGTGATAATCAATATCTCCGGTCACAATAACATCCGCACCTTTGAAGCGGGCAGTGAGCGCATAACGGCTGCCCGAGCCGCCAAGAACCGCTGCTTTTTTGATCTGCTTGTTCAGATCTCCTACTACACGCACATGAGGCACATTGAATTGGGTCTTCACGACCTCCACCAGCTCACCTAATGTCTTAGGATCCCTAAGGGGTCCCAAGCGTCCCAGACCGAGCGTACGGCCCTTTAAATCCATTGCATAGAGGTCGTAGGCCACTTCCTCATACGGATGAGCCTTAAGCATCGCCTGAATGACCTTACTGCGCAGACTTTGGGGTACGATGGTCTCAATCCGCATTTCTTCCACACGCTCCATCTGCCCTTGGGTACCGATAAACGGTTGAGTCCCTTCACCAGGTACAAACGTTCCTGTACCTTCCGTGTTAAAGCTACACTTGTTGTATTGACCGATACTCCCCGCTCCGGCTTCCAGAATGGCCTGAAGAACCTGTTCATGATGGGTACGAGGCACAAACACAGCCAGCTTGTACAGATGATCTGTGTGTACATCCTCAAGCGATTCTTTACTCTCGATGCCAAGTGCCTCAGCCATCCAGTCATTCATACCACCCTCGGCCACGTCCAGGTTTGTATGACTGATATAGACAGCAATATCATGCTTAATCAGCTTTTCATAAAATTTACCCACGGGTGTATCTGTACTCAGTGATTTAACTGGACGGAAAATGATGGCGTGATGAGCGATAATCAGGTTGGCACCGATGCGAATCGCTTCGTCCACCACTTCATCCGTCACATCCAAAGCAACTAACACGTGACTGATTTCTTTTTGCAAACTGCCGAGCTGCAGACCAATGCGGTCATCCGGTACAGCCAGATGTTTGGGAGCGAGTTGCTCCATCAGTTGAATTACAGTTTGACCTTTGGCAAACATTCCAAGACCTCCTTCAAGTTTGCGATAAGACGCTCTACCTCAGCCGCCTTGTCCCGGGAAGAATCCTGATCGGATTTGGAGATGGAGTTTACAACCCCTTGCAGTTTGATGATCTCACTTTCCCATTTGGCAAAGAATACATCCGTTGGACGATCCACCAAATAAGGTCCCATCCGCAGCAGCAAATCTTCCGTTAATTCTGCCCCGCCTTGAAGCGGACGTGCACGATACACCTCTACATTGGCAATCGGGCTTACAGATTGTGGCATCGCCGTTATAATCTCATAGATCTTGCCATCTTCTTCGAGCAACTGTTCTGCTACAACCACCCAGTGATGTTCCAGTAACCAGCGTCTGAGGATATCCTCACCCACATTTGGTTGCAAAATAAGTAACTGGACTCCTTCCAGTTTGGATAAACCTCGGTCCAAAATAGAGGCAATCAAGGCACCACCCATGCCTGCAATGGTGATGACATCCACTTCTCCTGCAGAGATTACATCCAATCCGTCTCCACGGCGTACCGTTATTTTTTCTTTCAGGCCAGCATCGCTGACTTGTTTGCATGCAGCATCATAAGGGCCAGGATTGACTTCCCCGGCTACTGCACTTGCAGCTTTCCCACTGCGGATTGCGGCTACTGGCAGCAACGCGTGGTCTGAACCGATATCAGCCATGCGGCTGCCATCGGGAATTTGATCATGTATTCGCTGTAATCGATTCGAAAGTTTCATGAAGCACCTACACCATTCATTTAATTTATTGATTTGCATTGAACAAGGAAAAGCGATAAAATAAAATCCAATAAAACATTTCAAGGATGAATTTCCAAAACCAAGAAATCAAGACGTTTAAATTAAAAATAAAGGAGACCCCGCCGCCGCTAAAGCGTCTTGCGGAAAGTCTCCCATAGTTCGATTATTCGAGGAAATCCTTGAGTCGTTTACTACGACTCGGGTGACGCAATTTACGAAGAGCCTTGGCTTCGATCTGACGAATACGCTCACGCGTAACACCAAATACCTTGCCGACTTCCTCCAGCGTTCTCGTCCGTCCATCGTCCAGACCAAAACGTAGACGAAGCACGTTCTCTTCACGTTCAGTCAGTGTATCCAATACATCTTCGAGCTGTTCTTTCAGCAACTCATACGCAGCAGCATCCGCCGGAGCAAGTGCTTCCTGATCCTCAATGAAGTCACCCAGATGGGAATCATCTTCCTCACCAATCGGTGTTTCCAGAGAAACCGGTTCCTGTGCAATCTTCGTAATTTCACGAACTTTCTCTACACTCAGATCCATCTCAGCAGCGATTTCTTCTGGTGTCGGTTCACGCCCAAGTTCCTGCAACAGCTGACGGGATACCCGGATCAGCTTATTAATCGTCTCCACCATGTGCACAGGAATACGAATGGTACGCGCCTGGTCAGCAATAGCACGAGTGATTGCTTGGCGAATCCACCATGTAGCATACGTACTGAACTTGTATCCTTTTTTGTGGTCGAACTTCTCAACCGCTTTGATCAGACCCATATTACCTTCCTGAATCAAATCAAGGAACAACATTCCACGTCCAACGTAGCGCTTGGCGATACTGACAACGAGCCGTAGGTTCGCTTCAGCCAGACGACGCTTGGCTTCTTCATCCCCGTTTTCAATCCGTTTAGCCAGTTGTACTTCGTCATCTGCCGACAACAATGGCACACGACCAATTTCCTTGAGATACATACGGACAGGGTCATTGATTTTGATACCTGGCGGCAAGCTCAGATCATCATCAAAGTGGAATTCGTCCTCTCCCTCTCTGGTGTTGTTCTCGGAATCTTCACTAGGACGAAGTGTAACCTCTTCATTATTTTCATTTACCACATCGATACCCAGATCGCTCAGTTGCTCATAGAACTCATCCATTTGCTCTGCATCCTGCTCAAAAGGAGAGAGTTTTTCTATAATTTCCTTGTAATTCAGCGAAGCTCTTTTCTTACCTGATTCAATCAATTGATCTTTAACCTGATCCAGTGTCAATTCTGTTTCTAGTTCAGTATGCTGATCATTCGCCATAATTCGACTCCCTCCTCCCTAGAAACATCCAATCATCAGACGTTCACTGTCTCTCTAGGGCAATCATTTCAATTGCAATTTGTGCCGCGCGTACAGAATCACCTGCCCGCTCTGCAGCAATCATTTCTTCTTTTTTCAAATCGTACTCTTTTTTACGCGGATGCTTCAGCACTTCCCTGATGCAATCGTCGAGCATTTGAATACTCCAGTCACCCGGACCATCCATCATCGAGATTGAACTGACCGTCTTTTCAAGGCGGTCGTCATGCAGTGAAGACATAAAACGGCTTGTATCCGACGGTTTGCCTTGCGCATAGTAGGCATATAGATAAGCAGCAATAGCTGCATGATCATCCAAGTTAAAAGCTTCACCAAGATGCTCATTCACGTACTGGGCAGCCTCATCATCCTGCAACATCCAGGCAATCAGTTTGCGTTCGGCAGCGTGATAAGCCGGCAACAGATTGGGTGTAGGCACCTGCCTATTTTGTTGCCTACCATTATTCCACCTTCTCGGGTTATTATCCCCATACTGGAGGTTATTTTTCATTGCCTCCCGTTCTTCATTACACTCCTGCTTCAATGTTTCGAACGATACGTCCACTTCTGCAGCCAGTTCACGAAGATACACTTCCCTTTCTGTTGGAGAAGGTAAGGGTGCAATCAACTTTACTGCTTCTTTCGAATAGGCGATTTGTCCGCCACCCTCTAGCAGTATATGGCTTTTTTTTAAGTTTATAAGTTTAAATTTTGTAGTTGTCACGGCACCGTCCACAATCTGGTTTCGGAACCGTTCACCACCATGCTTCCGGATAAAATCATCCGGGTCAAGTCCCTCGGGAATGAGAGCCACTTTGACCTGCAATCCAGCTTCCTCAAGAATAGGGAAGTTTTTGAGTGCAGCAGCCTGTCCTGCTCTGTCGCCGTCATAACATATGATGACTTCGTCGCACATCCCTTTGAGCATCAGTGCCTGATTCTCGGTTAACGCAGTGCCCATCGCCGCTACACCATTCTGGATATCCTGATCCCATGCGGAGATGACATCACCATATCCCTCGAACAAAATGGCTTGTCTTTGTTTGCGAATTGCATTTTTGGCATGATGCAGATTATAGAGAACACGGCTTTTGTTAAATAACCGGGTTTCCGGTGAATTTAGATACTTCGGTTGCCCATCTCCCAATATGCGTCCTGCAAATGCAATCGGCTTACCGCTCCTGCCATTGATCGGGAACATAATCCGGTCTCGGAATCGGTCCACATATCCCTGACCTTCATTTCGTGGTGACAGAAGTCCACCCTTTTCCATCTCTTCGAGCGGATAGTTACGTTTCTCAAGAAATTGTACCAGTGTGTCCCAACGATTTGGTGCGAAACCAATCTGGAACTGGTCGATCAACTTGTCGCCAAAACCTCTTGAGCGTAAATACTCCATGGCTGACTTGCCGTGCTCTGTATTTTTCAACAAAAAATGATACAGCTTCGCGGTAAGCTCATAAGCCTCCAACAGACGTTCAGTCTCCGGATTCACATGAGCAGATTCACGCCCTTGCCAGTCCCCCATAGAGATGTGACTTTCTTCCGCCATCGTCTTGACAGCCTCGGGAAAGGATAACCCTTCGATTTCCATCCTGAATTTGATGGCATTTCCACCCGTGCCGCAACCGTAGCAGTAGAAAATTTGTTTCTCAGGTGTAACGGTGAACGAAGGCGTCTTCTCGGAATGAAAAGGACAGAGGCCTTTCATATACTTCCCCTGTTTGGTCAGATGCACAAATCGGCTCACCGTATCGACAATATCATTCTGCTGTAACACCGATTCAATAATACTTTCGGGTATACCGCCTTGTCCGGTACTCATCTCTGGCCACCTTCATCTCTTCAACACGTAAATATAATTCGATAAACTTACACATTCTCCTGCAAATCTTTTAAAAGTTTTGTCAGTTTATGTTGAAACATTTCTCGATCCTGCTCTGTGAAAGGCTTTGGGCCTTTCCCGTAATGGCCTCTTTTTCGTGCTTTGGCCGCAGTATGACGAGAATCCAACATGAAATCAATGTCACGATCGTTGAACTCACGACCACGAAAGGACAAAACATAACAACGTTTGCCAAGCGCAAGTGCCGCAAGTCCATAGTCCTGAGTGATAACCACATCATATGGCTTAATATGATTAGCAATATACAGGTCTGCGCTCTGATCACTGCGATCCACTTGCACGGTTCGTACCCCTTCTCCTCCTTGGAGCAAATGATCAAATGAAGAGACTAACAGTACAGGGATGTTGAAAAGGCGAGCGGTTTGCGCAATCTCGGTTTTGACCGGGCAAGCATCACCATCCACAACAATGTGACGTATATTTAACTCACTCAAACCCAGACCACCCGGTTTCATAAAATAGCTGCATATTGTAATATACGACCCCGGCCAGGCAAAATCCTTCTGGCACAACAAGGGAAATCAACGGCTAAAATACGGAGCGGTTGTAAAAAATACATTTCACAACCCGTTCCGTATATTTATACCCTCATGTATCCTTCTTTAATACTGAATTTTAGCTTTGCGCCAAGTCTGTTGAAAAGGACTTATGAAATACACACAATTACCAAACCAACTTGGAAAAATCAGCAAATCCTTTTAAGTCACGATCAATAGCCGCGAGCAAGGCAAGTCGATTCGCCCGAACAGCTTCATCTTCAGCCATAACCATGACCGAATCGAAGAATGAGGTAATACCATCTTTCCAGGCAGATGCAATAGCCAGTGCTTCAGTAGCGTGATGCTGAGTCAACGCCTGACGATATTCTGCATTCGTTTTGCTCCATGCCTCATGAAGCTGACGTTCTCCATCTTCTGTGAACAGTTCTGGATGTACGGAAGCATTGGATGCTTTGGCAGCCAGATTACCTACACGGTTGAACGATTCAACCGTTGTTTTGAATGCGTCTCCTGTCAGAACAGCCGCCATCAACGCTTCACCTTTTGGTACCACAGCGCTGATATCATCGAATCCGGAAGAAATTACGGCATCCACTACGTCGTAGCGAACCGTTTCGGACAACAATTTTTTCACACGAAGACCAAAGAAGTCTTGCAGATCTTTACGAACCTCTTCATCTGCACGTTTCAACAGGTTCATCTGGGCATGTACTTGAAGTGCTACTCCGAACACGTCTGACAATGTCAGCGGAAGCTTGTGATCCAGCAAAATCTGTACAATCCCTGCAGCCTGACGGCGCAGCGCATACGGATCCTGCGAACCCGTTGGAATAATGTTGATGGAGAAACAACCCACGATTGTATCCATTTTGTCCGCAGCACTCACAATGGCACCAACAAGAGAAGCAGGGGATTGATCTCCAGCGAAACGTGGCTGATAGTGTTCAAATACCGCTTTGGCCACTTCTTCTTTTTCGCCAGCTTTACGAGCGTAATCCTCACCCATCACACCTTGCAGTTCCGGGAATTCTCCCACCATCAGTGTCACCAGATCGAATTTGCAGATATCTGCTGAGCGGCTAACGGATTCAGCAACATCACCGGATACTTGCAGTTTGGCAGCAAGTCCATCGGCAATCTTGCGAATACGACGCACTTTATCTCCAACCGTTCCCAATTCTTCCTGGAAGACGATACTTTCCAGCTTCGACAATGCATCCTTAATCTGAAGTTTCTGATCTTCCTCATAGAAGAACTTGGCATCAGACAGACGTGCACGCAGAACTTTTTCATTCCCTCTGGCAATAACGTCCAGTGAATCACTTCCACCGTTACGTACCGTCACGAAGAATGGCAACAATTGTCCTTCATTGTCCAGTACAGGGAAATAACGCTGATGCTCACGCATGGAAGTAATCAATACTTCTTGTGGAATATTCAAAAATGAAGAGTCAAATGTCCCGAACAATACCGTCGGTGTTTCCACCAGGAACAATACTTCCTCCAGCAAGTCTTCCTTAATCGCAATATCCCATTTTTTCTCGGCAGCCAATGCTTGAATCTGGGATACAATCATCTGTTCACGTTCCTTGATATCTGCAATGACATGTTCGGAACGTAGCAATTCCACGTAAGAAGACGGATTGGAGATCACGGCCTCCTTGCCGAGGAAACGATGTCCGCGAGTTACATTGCCAGACTTGACGCCTGCCACTTCAAGATCAATGACTTCACTGCCAAGCATAGCCACCATCCAGCGGATTGGACGTACAAATTTGAAATCATAGGAAGCCCAACGCATGAATTTCGGGAACGTCATGGCATGAAGTACAGAGAGCAACCCTTCGCCAATAACAGAAGCCGTTTCCACACCTTTGCTGCTCTTCGTAGCATAGATATATTCGACACCGTTCAATTCCTTGAACGTGAACTGGTCTGGTTCAACACCTTGACTGCGGGCAAATCCAAGTGCAGCTTTGCTCCAGTTGCCACTGTCATCTAGGGCAATTTTGCGTGAAGGACCTTTCACTTCTTCCTCTATATCTTCCTGCTTCTCGGCCACTTTCTGAATCAAAACAGCCAGTCGGCGCGGTGTAGCATACGCATTCACTTCACCATAAGCAATGCGGGATGCATCAAGCCATTTCACGACACGTTCTTGCAGCTGTGCGATCGCTGCGCGCATAAAGCGTGCAGGTACTTCTTCCAGGCCGATTTCAAACAACAGATCCTTAGACATGCTCGGCTCCCCCTTTCTTGATCAGCGGGAAGCCTAGCTTCTCACGCTCTTCCATATATGTTGCAGCGACTTGGCGAGCCAGATTACGGACACGTGTGATGTAACCCGTACGTTCCGTTACACTGATGGCTCCACGTGCATCCAACAGGTTGAACGTGTGGGAACATTTCAGCACATAGTCATATGCCGGGAATACCAGATGCTGCGCCATGGCCTTGTTTGCTTCTTCTTCATGCATGTTGAAGAGTGTAAACAGCATTTTGACATCAGATACTTCAAACGTATATTTAGAGTGTTCGAATTCTGGCTGACGGAATACATCACCATAAGTGATACCTTCCACCCATTCCAGATCAAACACATTCTCTTTATCTTGAATGTAAGAAGCCAAACGCTCCATACCATACGTAATTTCAACAGCTACCGGATTTGTCTCAATTCCACCAACCTGTTGGAAATACGTAAATTGCGTGATTTCCATTCCGTCCAACCATACTTCCCAACCAAGACCTGCACAACCAAGGGAAGGATTCTCCCAATTATCTTCAACAAACCGAATATCATGTTTGAGCGGATCAATGCCCAGACGCTTTAGACTTTCCAGGTAAATTTCCTGAATATTGTCCGGAGAAGGCTTGATGATTACCTGGAACTGATGATGCTGGTACAGCCGGTTAGGGTTCTCACCATAACGTCCGTCCGAAGGACGACGGGAAGGCTCCACATAGGCCACTTTCCAAGGTTCGGGTCCAAGCGAGCGTAAAAAGGTCATCGGGTTCATCGTACCTGCCCCTTTTTCCGTATCGTATGGCTGGACAATAATACAGTTATGCTCGGCCCAGAATTGTTGCAGCGTTAGAATCATCTGCTGAAAATTCATAATCATGCTCCTTTTCAATGGTTTGTTAGCAAGCTTAGGACGGCGCAGACAACAATAAATAGCCCCCGTCCTACGCCTGTTGTACAGACGTAGGGACGAGAGCTATTCCCGCGGTTCCACCCTACTTGGCTTAGATCAAACAAGATGATCCTGTTCGTTCCCGCCCACTTTTCCGTGTCCATTCATGCTCCCGAGTGCCGTTTCAAAAACCGATTCAGCCAGGCTCCCACCATCCCCGGCTCGCTCATTCATGATTCCCAAGTGTTATACAACGACTTGTCTCCATAAATGCAATAAATCCAGTCTTTTACTTTCTCGTTCAATGCATGTCTCATAAAGAGAAATTATAACTCATAATATATAAGATTTAGTATGAAGTCAAGATATAGTTTCACTTCCACCAAAACGCCTCAAATCCCGTACTTCTCCATCTGATCGAGGAAAGAACGGGATTTAAGATTCAGACCGAGCTGATGATCCATAAAAGCACGCATCAACTTTTTGATCTCATCACGGGTAGATTCACTCACTGATATATTCCCCAGGCGCTGCAGATCCAACTGTGCGAACAAACGCAACAACTTCAGAGCCTTTGGACTAACTGACATCGCTGGAGGATCAAAATGTTTGCATGCTCGACACAAGACGCCACCAAGTCTGGGACTTATAAACAACTGCTCATCTGGTCGCTCCTGGTTGCAGGAGATACACTCATCGAACTGTGGACCATATCCGGATGCCTGTAATATTTTCATTTCGTACAGACTTGTAATAACAACCGGATCTTTCTCTTCCTTCAACGCCTGCAAACACGCCTTTAACTGTTTGAACCAAAATGTACCTGTCTCTTCATCCTGAAGCACCCGATCCAATAGTTCACACGCATAAGAGGCATATGAGGCCTTCACCAAATCTTCACGCAACTCATGATAAGATTCAATAATTTCTCCAGCGTTCAGTGTGCCTAGACCTGTATTGCGAAAATATACATATTGACCATACGTAAACGGCTGCACCAGTGCAGCATGTCGGCTCTTGGGCTTTTTGGCACCGCGGACGAGTACCCCTACTTTCCCGCCGCTTTCGGTGCAAAGCGTAATGATTTTGTTCCCTTCGCCGTAGTCCATGCTGCGGATGACAATGCCTTCCACCCTGTATAGCATGCCTCGTCACCTAACCATTCCCGAATCAGCCAGTTATCCTTCGACTTCTTCATCTTCAATCACTTCGCTTGCATTATCCGACTCCTGTCCTAACGAGTTACACGCCTCGGTATATAACAAATAGGACTCCACATCCCCCGTCATCGCAAAAACCTTCCACGAAAAATCTCGCATCGGAATTTCATCCTCTCTTCGGAAATGACGTCTGCATCTACCAAATAGGATGGAGTCTTGCAAGGTAAACTATGTGTTGCAATTACTGGATACAACTTGGATTATTAGTCGCGCCCGAAGCCAAGATCACGCAGAACTCGATCCTGATTTCTCCAGTCCTTTTTCACTTTGACCCACAGATCCATGAAAATTTTGGAGCCAAGCAAGTTTTGAATGTCATGTCGAGCTCGTTTACCCACTTCTTTCAGAAGGGCACCCTGCTTCCCGATAATGATCCCTTTTTGCGAATCCCGTTCCACAAATATGACAGCTGAGATATAAACGACACCGTTATCTTGCACTTTCATATCTTCGATCGTTACAGCAATGGAGTGAGGCACTTCTTCACGAGTCATTTGCAAAATTTTCTCACGAATCAACTCGGCACATACAAACTGCTCCGGATGGTCAGTAACCTGGTCATCAGGATAGTACTGTGGACCTTCAGGCAAATACTTGCCGAGCTGTTCCAGTAATGTGCTGACATTATTGCCATGCTTGGCAGACACAGGGACAATTTCAGCGAAATCGTGTAATTTGCGATACTCTTCAATAAGTGGTAACAGCGCTTCCGGCTCAATTTTGTCAATTTTGTTCATGACGAGAATGACAGGCGTACGGATATTTTTCAGCTGTTCCGCAATATAGCGGTCACCACCACCCATACCTTCGGAAGCATCAATCAAGAATAAGGCTGCTTCTACTTCACTCAGTGTGTTCAAAGCGGTCTGGTTCATATAATCGCCTAATTTGGACTGACGTTTATGAATCCCTGGTGTATCCAGAAAAACGATCTGTTGATTGTCCGATGTATATACACCGTGAATTTTATTACGGGTTGTTTGCGGCTTGTCCGACATAATTGCAATTTTCTGTCCGATGACTTGGTTCATCAAAGTGGATTTACCAACGTTAGGACGTCCGATAATGGCTACAAAACCGGATTTGAATTTTTGTTTTTTCATATGTTCCTCCTCAGGCGCCTAGGCCTGGAATATCGGTTTATTTTTTGGCAGAATTCAGATCAGAAGGCCCAAAAGCCCAAGGTAACAGTTCAGCAACGGTGGTCTCTTGCAGATCACCTTTCAAGTTCCCCAAGATGACCTTCATATCGGGTTCACACAGTTCGTACATGACCTGACGACATACGCCACATGGGGCAATCGGACCATCCGTGTCTCCCACAATGGCAATCGCTTTGAAGCTTCGAGGCTTCTGCCCACCTGCAATGGCACTGAACATCGCCGTACGCTCAGCACAATTACCTGGTGTATACGCAGCATTCTCAATATTACAACCATGATGCACATGACCTTCACTGTCAAGCAAAGCCGCGCCAACACCAAAATGGGAGTAAGGCGTATACGCCTTCGTACGTGCCTTAATTGCTTCTTGCATTAACAAACCGTTATCCATCATTATTCTCTCCCTTAGGGTGCAATATAAAATCAAACTAGTGCATTTACACTGGACACTCCGCTGTCAGAACAACCTTCCGAGCGCTGTTATCCCCAGATTTTTTTGATCCCTTTTAATTAAGGGGAACTCCGGGGATAAAGGCGCACACTCCGTTTCTTCAGGTTTTTTCTGACCTCTCCGTTATCGTGTTTGCATCAAGTAAATTTATATTAGTGTGTAGTATTAAAATCAAATCAAAACGAATCAAAGTTAATACAAAATCAGTACAAACCTAGCCAGCTCATCACCGGCTTAATAAAAACGATACAACCGATGATGACGGCGAATACCGCAGCCAGCAGAACTGCCCCGGCCGCGGTATCCTTCGCCGCTTTTGCCAGCGGATGGATATGGGGATGTGCCAAATCAACTGCTGCCTCTACAGCCGTGTTCATCAATTCAGTCACCAGGACCAAAAAGACAGCGGTCAGCACAAACATCCAATCCGTTCTTGAGATTCTGAAAAAAAAGCCGGCTACACACATCAAAATAGCCACTCCCGTGTGAACTCTCACATTACGCTGAGTCCGCAACCCATATGCGATTCCTTCCGCAGCATTGCGGAATACCAGACCCCAGGAGCGTCTTTTCATTATCGTGTCAACCCGGCCTGGGCCAATACCGCTTCTTGTTTGCCCATCATTTCAGCCTCACTAGCTTCATCCTGATGGTCGTATCCGAGCAGGTGCAAGAAACCATGGACAAACAGAAAACCAAGCTCACGTTCAAATGAGTGTCCATACTCCTCACTTTGCAGGATGGTCCGTGGTACGGAAATGATAATGTCTCCAAGAACATCCGGCATTTCTTCCATTTCTTCATCTTCGTCCAGCTCATAGATAATATCGAGTTCTTCATCCACCGTTTCGTTCATTGCAAAAGACAATACATCCGTAGGACGGTCAATACCGCGATAATCACGGTTCAACTCATGGATCTGCTCATCGTTCACAAAAGTCAGAGCCACTTCCCCGTCTGCTACATCTTCCGCTTCTCCGGCAAGATTCAGCAGCTGTTCCAGCATTGCAATCATCGGTTCTGTAATTTCTTTATCCTGTTGTTCATTATTCCATGCCAGGTTAAGACTCATTCTTTCATAACTCCTGTCTACTAATATTATTGAATTAGCCTGCTTCGGGTGAAGTCGGCTTTGGTTTCTTAATCTCCTCCGGATATTCTATCCTGGAGTGGAAGATACCCATCACCGTTTCCTTCAATGTTCTGGCGACGATATCCAGTTCACGCATCGTAAGGTCACAATCATTGAATTGATGATCGTCCAATCGTCCTTTTATAATCTTCTCAATCATGGACTCCACTTGCTCCACTGTCGGTTTGCGCAAAGATCTCACAGCAGCCTCCACACTATCGGCAATGCCAACAATAGCCGATTCCTTGGACTGAGCCTTCGGCCCAGGGTAACGGAAATCTTCTTCCGTGAAATCAGGCTCAACGCCTGCTTCTTCAGCCTGGCGCAATGCTTTGTGATAGAAATAGTGGAGAAATGTTGTGCCGTGATGCTGTTCCGCAATATCCCGAATAGGTCTGGGCAGCTTGTAGTCCTTCTGCATTTCCACACCATCGCGCGCATGGGCAACGATAATGGACTTGCTCAGTTTCGGATCAATTGAATCATGCGGATTCTCCATATTGTTCTGATTCTCAATAAAATAGATGGGGCGCTTCGTCTTGCCAATATCATGATAATACGAACCGACTCGGCAGAGCAATCCGTTAGCTCCTATGGCTTCTGCTGCAGCTTCGGACAGATTCCCTACCATAACGCTGTGATGATAGGTACCCGGTGTCTCCGTGAGCAACTTGCGTAGAAGCGGATGGTTCGGATTAGACAGTTCCACCAGTTTGAGCGCTGACAAAATGCCAAATGAAGTTTCGAAAAATGGCATCAGCCCAATGACCAGTATGGCAGTTAATACGCCACCCGCAAATGCAAATCCAATGCCATACAGTGTCGTGGTTCGGTTCCAATCTCCCGAGTCAATCAAAGCCAGGGTGAAGACGGCTATGGACCCGAACAGGCAGACCATAATGGCCCCTTTCAGGATCGTCGATCGCTGGCTAGCCCGATGCGTTGCGAAGATCGCAACAAACGAAACTACCACGGCGAAGAACCCTAGTTCGAAGTCAAAAAGCTGACCCTGATGCGTGTTCAAAATGATGCTGGACAACATACCGATCAAGATCGAACATACAAAGGCGAGCGACGTATCCAGCAACAACGCGATTAACATTGCCCCTACCGCAACAGGTGCAAGGAAGCCCACGTATGACGTCTCATTGGTCTGAATAATCGCCGTCACGTGCATAACTACAATCGTAATAATAAAAATAAGAACAAGCATCAACAGCTGCGCATTATTATATTTAAAATGCGTTCCGCTGCATTGCTGAATATACATCAGAATTGCTGCCGACAACAGACAGGAGAACATAAGAAGTCCAAGCTGCGGCCAGTAGTTCACTTCATTTTTCAGCAAATCATTTTCATCCAGCAAAGTATACATCTCCGGGGTGATCATCTCACCTTTGGCAACTAATGTGTCCCCTTGCTTGATAAAGACGGTTTGCGTGTTCTCACGCGCCTGAACTTTCGCTTCCTTGGTTCCCTCTTCATCGTAGAAGCGGTTAGCGGTCACTACGAGGCGAGCAAGCTCTTGCACGACCTCACGTTGCGTACGCTTACTAAGAGAACTGACACTCACCATCTCAGCTACTTTGGCACGGGCAGTGGTTGCGTCGCTGATCTGATCCGTCATTAACCGGGCAACAATATCCCTCGCAACTGGTTTCATCTCCTGGATATCATCTGATGTCAGACGTGAGATTTTGATGTAGGTTTCTTCGGGAATACGGTAGCTTTGCTCCTGTACCACATTTCTGATCTCTTCCAAAAGAGTCTCGGAGTATGTACCGGCTTTCCGATTATTATTGATATAGTTGGTCACAAAATCCTTCTGGCGCTGCGGAATTTCATCCCGATAAATATCAATCTTGTCCTGACTTGAAATCTGATCATCCTGATTTAATCGATCTACACGATCAAGCAGGGTAGTCATCAAATTTTCGTTGCGCAACTGGACAATCTGAAATATCGGCTGTACCCGTTCAGCAGCTTCTTCCTGTGCTTTGAGTGTGGCCTTGTTATTCGGAATCTGCATGGGCGCAGCAATGTCTACTTCACTCCGTGTCCCTTCCTGAATATCATAGCGCTCAGGGAGCAGCTTGGAAGCCAGACTCACGTAGAAAAGAATCACCAGAAACAAAAACAGAAGATAGCGTGCCCACACGCTATACTTCCATCCTGTAGCCTTATTCTGAAAAGATTTGCCTTTTGACGGTTCCTTCGAGGTCACTTTAGACAATCCCTTTCTATGCTTGATTTTCTGCGGCGTGGTTGTAAGCCACGATAATTTTCTGGACGAGAGAATGCCGCACAACATCTTGCTCGGCAAAATAGACAAATCCAATCTCGTTAACTTCGTTCAAGATCGTATTCGCTTCCACAAGCCCGGATTTCTTACCACGCGGTAAATCAATCTGTGTCACGTCTCCGGTGATGACCATTTTGGAGCCAAAACCAAGACGGGTCAGAAACATCTTCATCTGTTCCGGCGTTGTGTTCTGTGCTTCATCGAGAATGATGAACGAGTCATCCAAGGTACGCCCTCGCATGTAGGCGAGTGGTGCAATTTCGATTAACCCACGCTCCAATGCCTTCGCGGTCTGTTCCTGTCCCATAACGTCATACAGGGCATCGTACAGCGGTCTCAGATACGGGTCTACCTTCTCCTGAAGATCACCTGGCAAAAACCCAAGGCTCTCTCCTGCTTCAACAGCAGGCCGTGTAAGTACAATGCGTTTGACGCTACCTTCTTTAATTGCGGCAACAGCCAGTACAACAGCAAGGTAGGTTTTACCTGTACCGGCAGGACCAATGCCAAATACAATATCACGTTTTTTAATTGTAGTTACATAGTGCTTCTGTCCAATGGTTTTAACACGGATTGGTTTACCTCGGTACGTTGTCGTAATCTCGCCCTTGAACAGATCCAATAGCTGGTCTGCCCGCATATCCTTGGCAAGTTCAATCGCATACTTCACATCTCTTTCAGTTAACACATATCCGTTGCGTATCAATTGCAGTAACACATCAAATAATTGTTCAAGCGATTCCACCTGCTGTGCGTTGCCGAAAATCACAATCTCCGCTTCACGGGATGCAATCTGGGCAGGAATCTCGGATTCAATCAGTTTAAGAAAAGTATCTTGGGGTCCAAAAAGAGATTGACCCTCTCCCGCACTCTGGAGGGAGATTTGTATGCTGCGTGTTTGCTCTGACAAATATCCTCATTCTCCTTGACTATGGACTAGCGGAAGTTCTTCCGCAATGCTTTCTTCTACTTCAAATAAGACTTTCATATAAACTTTACCATTCTCTTTCTTCTCATGCAAAATTTTTTCACTTATAATTTTTGTTCCTTTACCGTTTTTGGCGATAATATCGTTCCTTGCTCCTTCCAATCCTTTCGTTCTGGCCCATTCTATCGTCTGTTGTTCCTCATGCTCTCGGGTCTCCAGATCTTTCTCTGTCAGCCAACCCATGGGCAGTGTAAAGGATCGCCACGTCAATGGTCTATGATTACTCTCAGTATCAAATGAACTGAACGGTGTACTTCCGTACCCCCACAGTTGGATCGCCCAATTCCCCAGCACCATGTAAAAACGTTCTCTGCTCTCACCTGTCATTGTATTATGTTTTTGCACTAGCGGAACCTCTACCTGGTACTCACGCCATACCAGACCACGAACTTCGCCTTTGGCAACGATGGTTTTGGTGTTCTCCTCATCCCCGAGAATCCCCGAGATTAATACCTGACCCTTTTTGACACGCATGTCCTTCTGAACAACAGGGCGTCCCTGCTCCGCATAGATTTGAGTGACGACAGCATCTGACTTGCTGATCAGATGTCTGGGATTCAGTAATGGTTCGCGCTTTGGTTGCGCCGATTCTACGACCTGAATGGTAATGGTTGTCCCCTCTTTACTCACGCCAATCCAGGTTACATCCGGCAGAGCGAGTGCAAGCTGCCTGGAGAGCTTGTCTTGGCTTTGCAGACGGAACCCCCATTGCAAAGGATATATGCCCTCTTTCTTCGCTGCTGCAAGCACCTCGTCGGTGGGAATGGTGACGTTACCTTTGACCTCCACACTCCATACCATCGAAGACAACGCAAACAAAGCTGCCACAAAAAATAGCATACCCCCAAGAAAGAACTTCCTCCGCAATAAACGGGCCGCAAAAAAAGGGAAACCGCTGCGATGGGTTACTTTTACCCTGCAGCCTGTCCGTTTCAACACAGGACGCAACCTGAAAAAATGCGGCAGCAGAATGTTCATCTCTGCCACGCGTCCATCGTGAGCACGCAGGTTCCACACTTCCAGTCCCTGCTCTGCCACCGTGTTGATCAATGTTTCAATGTCTCCCCCAGTGACCGTGATTCGGACTGCTCCCCGCAGTTTGTACAGACTGGGCTGCTTCATCCGTTCCCCTCCACTCCATTCATATGAATATCCAGAATCGTTCCTTCAACAGCTACTTCATCCGGCAAAATGTTACGTATCACCAAGGCAGTTCCTTTGATCTCTAACTGGCCTTGGGAAAGAGCCAACACGATACGATCCGGCGTGAAATGGATGACACCGCGATGATTCTCTATATACAGTTGCTTACTGCCGATCAGGGTTAACCGTGGCATATCATAAAGCACATCCTGCGGCAGATCCAACACTTCACTGGTCCATCTGCGCAGCTTGCGGCTGATCCGGGTCATTCGAAGGTCTTCCCCCTTCCTCTACAGTTCAACTTATGCGCAGATTCATGAATTTATGAAAATTCCGGGGCGTGTTAGGGACAATTGTTGAGAAAAAAGGATAGAACACAGAAAAAGCCGTCTCCGGCGGCTTTCTGCTCACCAGAGACGGCTTTATTTCCGTCCAATAAATTGACTTGTTTACAGTTTTCCTCTTGTACCAAACGGTTGCTTGGAACGAGGGGAACCCAGTACTTCTGCCCACAGGACACCTGTGCGAATGTCTGCCGGACGAAGCGGAGACGCTCCCGATCCATCGGTGCTGGTCTCATCCCAACTGGAATCAGACACAACTGGCTTATTCGCAGAAGATATGCGATTCAAGCGTTCTTCGATCAAACGTTGCTGTTCTTCCATACCTCTCATCTGTTCCTCAAGTGAATTTGCCATGGCACTCATCGTGCCCTCACTTCTGTAGTCAGTTGCGGGGCGAGAAGTTGCAGCAGGCTCCGAATACGGCTGATCATACTGATTCTCATATTGCACGTCATCATACCGATCGTCATACTGTTCATCATAACGCGGGTCTGCAGGTCCGGAAGACTGCTGCGGAGATGAATTGTCTCTTGAACGTTCATCCCGGCCTGCATCACCACTGCCTCCAAATGTAGGCATCCCATTGGCAGGACGCTTTTTGTTCGGATCAGCCGATTTGGCAGCTTTCCCCAAGAAGGAGAAGAGTGCAAAACCAATAACCGCTACAATGTACAAATTATCAAAAATCCATTCAAATAGGCCCATTTGCACTCACCGCCTATCTTCCGTTTTTGGAATCACCCTGATCGTTGGAATTCGAACCTTCACCAGGTTTTCCCAATGTGTTACGCATTTGAGTATCCGCTTCAATGTTCTTCAGGTTCATGTAATCCATCACACCAATTTTACCGTTGCGAAGTGCCTCAGCCATGGCAAGAGGTACTTGGGATTCAGATTCAACCACACGTGCTCTCATTTCCACTACGCGCGCTTTCATCTCTTGCTCTTGCGCTACGGCCATTGCACGACGCTCTTCTGCTTTCGCCTGAGCGATACGTTTGTCAGCTTCTGCTTGCTCTGTTTGCAAGAAGGCACCAATGTTCTTACCTACATCAACGTCCGCAATATCAATGGACAGGATTTCAAAAGCAGTACCTGCATCCAGACCTTTGGACAATACGGTACGGGAGATCAGATCCGGATTTTCCAGGACGTCTTTGTGAGAATTGGAGGAACCGTTCGTACTTACGATACCTTCACCAACACGGGCGATGATTGTTTCTTCACCAGCACCACCGACGAGACGGTCAATATTGGCACGAACCGTAACCCGTGCTCTAACTTTAACTTCAATACCATCTTTGGCAACCGCAGAGACAATCGGTGTTTCGATAACTCGTGGGTTAACGCTCATTTGTACGGCTTGTAATACGTCACGACCTGCGAGGTCAATAGCAGCTGCACGTTCAAATTCGAGTGGAATGTTGGCACGTTGTGCAGCAATCAGAGCGTTTACAACACGGTCAACGTTACCACCGGCCAAGAAGTGACTTTCCAGTTGGTTCATGGTTAATTTAAGACCCGCCTTGGTAGCTTTGATCAGTGGATTTACGATACGGCTAGGCGTTACACGTCTCAGTCTCATCGCTACCAGTGTAATAATACTTACGCGTACGCCGGATGCAATCGCTGAAACCCAGAGCATAACCGGGAAAAAGCTGAAGAATACGCTCAATACGATAATACCTACTACCGCAATGAGCAAAATCGTAATCATAGATGTGTCCATTGTTTAATTTCCTCCATTTGCAATTTGAATTTGATAAAAATATTTGAGAAGAGAAGACACTCTTGAATCCGCTGCTAAATTAAAGAATGCACCACCTCGCTGGCAGCTTCAGCTACGTGGTTATGTACATTGCCGAAGCGTTAATCCGCTTCGACAACAGAGCGGGTTACACCGGCAAAGCTTGCTGAACCACAATCCGGGTACCTTCCGCTTTAATCACAATAATCGGAGTATCGATGGGAATAAAATCTCCGTCGGTCACAACGTCAATTCGTTCCCCTTCAAACATCGCTGTTCCAGAAGGACGAAGTGGTGTCAGACTGATTCCTTGCAGACCAACCAGCTCTTTGCGTTCTGTGGCTGATGAATAACCCCGATCAGCAGACATGCTGTCACTCAGTATGAACCGATTCCATATCCCTCGATCTTTAAACAGTACTGCGATAATCGCAATCACTACCAATGCTGCTCCGAAAGCGATACCCAGGGAAACGAATGCATCACTCGTATCATAAGCAGCCCTCACAACACCTGCAACAAGCGCAATGGATCCCAAAATCCCCAGAATACCAAAGCTCGGAATAAACATCTCCAGAATCATCATGATGAGTCCGACGGTAAATAGCACCCATGTCTCTGCTCCGGCAAATCCCGCAATGTAATTACCCGAGAAATACAACACGAAACACACGATACCTACAATACCAGGAACTCCAAAACCAGGAACAATCAATTCAATGATCACACCCGCGATTCCGAGGAACAATAACACAGTCATAACAACCGGATTGGTAAGAAAAGAGGAGATATTCTCCGCTGTCGTTCGTTCTACCTTAAATACGTCATCCTGACTGTAACCGAGCCAAGCTGCCGCTTCTTCCGGTGTGTTGCTGATGTGGTCGGCATAACCAACTTTCAGCGCTTCTTCAGCCGAGAGAGCAATAATCTCACCTTTTTGCTTCGTTTTATTGATCTCTGGCATTTCAACAACGATGTTGACATCCGTCATTCCAGCTGCAATCTTGCCATCACGACCACTGATTTCAGCCGCTCCCTGCATTTTGCTTTTCCAGAATGCAACAAGCTTTGGATCATCAACATGTTTACCCGAACTGTCCACCATTGCTGCCGCACCAATCATACTTCCTGGTGACATTACGATCTTATCTGCATTCAGAGCCAGAAAACTCCCGGCTGAAGCAGCATCTCCACGGACAAATGCAACAGTCTCGATCGGACTGTCCTTAATTAGGGTACCCAATGCTTCTGCAGTGTCGACACGGCCTCCCGGCGTATTGATATCAAGAACGATCAGCCCAGCATTCATCTCTTCTGCTTGCTTGAACCCGCGTTCCATGAACTTGCCAAGTCCCTGCTCGATTGGTTTATCAACCGGAATAATATATACGGCGCCACTCTTCTCAGCTGCATGCGCTGACGGTGATCCAATCCAGACAGGAAGCAACAGCGTCAGCAGCATTAAGAGCATCAATGGCCCCGTAAGCTTCTTCCGGCGCTTTCCCTTCACAATAGTCCCCCCCTTTTCCATTAATGTTATACTGTCCAGCTTATGGTATTTATTACGTGCAATGCAACATTTCGTTTCAAAATCTTAAAATTATATTTGAAAACTCGATCAAATGCAAGAATAAAAATCCATAATAATATATATTAACCATTAAAAAGAAATTTCGCCATCCCAAGGACATCATGCCTTCTGATAAATGGAAAAAACACCTCCTGACAAGTCAGAAGGTGTTTATTGATTTGCTTTATTGCAGAAATTGTTGAACTGCTTGATTTACCAGTTTGCCGTCCGCTTTGCCTTTAACTTTCGGCATAAGGGCCGCCATGACTTTCCCCATCTCGGCTTTCGAAGAAGCACCGGTTTCCTGGATGGTCTGCTGTACAATAACTTTAATTTCTTCTTCGGTAAGCTGTGTGGGAAGGTACTGGATGAGTACTTCAATTTCCGCTTTTGCATTTGCCGCGAGATCTTCACGGCCCGCTTTGTCAAATTCTTGGAGGGCATCTTTGCGCTGTTTGATTTCACGACTCAGGATATCAAGCACTTCGTTGTCATCCAAATCTCTTTTCAAATCTATTTCAAGATTCTTGATCGTCGAACGAATCAACCGAATGTTGGAGAGTCTGAACTTGTCCTTACTCTTCATCGCTTGCTTCATATCTTCGTTCAATCGTTCGCTAAGATTCATGTAATTAAAATCCTCCTAAAACTTTCTCTTACGAGCAGCCTCGGACTTTTTCTTGCGCTTTACGCTTGGCTTCTCATAATGCTTACGTTTCTTCACCTCAGCCAATACGCCATCTTTAGCGATGGAGCGTTTAAAACGACGAAGTGCAGCATCAATAGTCTCGTTTTTGCGAACTTTAGTTTCAGACACCAGTTTTCCCTCCCTCCGACCAGACCGTCCAAGAGCAATAACACGGTTCATCATCTTACATTATAGGCGAAAGATAATAAAGGTGTCAACCTCAATGTAATGATCACTTATTTGAATCCATTTCATAACTCAAAGGTATTATGAAATGGATTCATTATATAAGCATTTGGTCACACATTCATGGATTTAATACATATGACTAAATCCTCAATAGTAGTACCCATTAGCTCGTTTATTTGTGAGAATCGGACAGACTTGTCAACACGCCAAGCCTGGTACCACCCAACAAATGGTAATGCAGATGATGAACGGTTTGTTCTCCATCCTTACCACAATTGTTGATCAAGCGATATCCTGTTTCCTCCACACCAAGGCGCTTGGCCGCTTCTTGAGCAGCCAGATGAATCTCACCGATCAAAGGCAGATCTTCTGCGGTAACTTCATTCATCGAAGCAATATGTTTCTTCGGAATGACGAGAACATGTGTCGGTGCAGCGGGCTGGATGTCATGAAACACGATAACATGGTCATTCTCCAGTACTTTATTGGAGGGAATGGTGCCCTCTACAATTTTGCAAAATAAGCAATCCATAGTTCATACCCTCCTTTGTATTCCAATGTATGTATTCCCTTCTATCATACTAGAAGTAAAAACCCACGTCCAATCTCTAGGCACACAACCAGGTAATCTAGGTCAACTCTCCATCTATCATCGAGCCAAATACTATACGAAATTGGATGTATTACAAGCCATTTTATTGAAATATGGTTTTATCACGCACTTTTCCCGAGTAAACAAATATGTATGGTTAATGAACGTAAAAAAGGAGATTGGTTAATTTGACCGTTTATCAACATGTACAGGAACTTATAGGTAATACGCCTCTGCTTGAATTAACTCGTTATCCATTACCGGAAGGAATCCGCCTGTTCGCCAAACTGGAATTCATGAATCCTGGAGGAAGTGTGAAAGACCGGATCGGCAAGTTTTTATTGGAGCAGGCCTTGGCACGAGGAGATGTTAAGCCAGGTGGAACGGTGATTGAAGCTACCGCAGGCAATACAGGAATTGGTCTTGCAATGGCGGCAGCAGGCCTGAATTTAAAGGTCATTTTCACGGTACCTCAGAAGTTCAGCGTCGAGAAGCAGCAATTGATGAAAGCTCTTGGAGCTACGGTTGTGAACACACCCACATCAGAAGGAATGACGGGTGCCATACGCAAGGCGGAATCGTTGGCGAAAGAAATACCAGGTTCGTATATTCCAGGTCAGTTCTCCAATCCGGATAACCCACTCGCACATTATGAACATCTGGGCCCTGAGATATGGCGTGATTTGAACGGACAGGTGCATGTATATGTCGCCGGAGCCGGGTCAGGCGGTACTTTCATGGGAGGTTCTCGCTATTTGAAGGAGCAAAACCCGTTAATCAAAACATGTATCGTAGAACCCGAAGGTTCGATTCTCGCAGGAGGTCCCTCGGGACCTCATCGTACAGAAGGAATAGGGGTCGAAACGTTATCTCCTTTTATGGATGTGAGTTATTTTGATGCCATTCATACGATCTCAGATGAAGATGCCTTTGAGCGGGTCAAAGATCTAGCCCTATTGGAAGGATTACTGGTAGGAAGCTCCTCAGGAGCGGCTATGCAAGCCGCATTAAACGAAGCTGGTCGCGCAGCCCCCGGAAGTAACATCGTCGTTATTTTCCCGGATAGCAGCGAACGGTATTTAAGCCAAAATATCTATAATGGAGGACAATAAAATGAGACCAAAAACCAAGCTGATTCATGCAGGTATTGTTGGTGATCCACACACTGGAGCAGTGAGTGTACCGATCTATCAAGTAAGCACGTATGAGCAAGAATCGGTTGGCGTGCACAAAGGATACGAGTATTCACGTACAGGCAACCCTACCCGTCATGCGTTGGAAGATATCATTAAAGAGCTGGAGGATGGCGTTCGCGGTTTTGCTTTCAGTTCGGGCATGGCTGCAATTCACGCTGTGTTGTCTCTCTTGAAAACTGGAGATCACGTCATTCTGACGGATGATGTATACGGCGGGACCTATCGCATTTTCACCAAAGTGCTGAATCGTCTGGGGATCGAGTCTACCTTTGTAGATACCACCTCACTACAAGCACTGGAGCAGGCTTTGCAATCCAATACAAAGGCCATTTATGTAGAAACACCTACCAATCCGTTACTCAAGGTCACCGATATTGCTGCTGTAGCGAAATGGTCGAAACAACATGAATTGCTGTTCATCGTGGATAACACGTTTAGTACGCCTTATTGGCAGACCCCGCTGGCTCTGGGCGCAGATATTGTACTGCATTCTGCAACGAAATATATCGGTGGTCATAGTGATGTCGTAGCAGGACTTGCGGTTGTCAACAGCGAGCAACTTGGTGAAGATCTGCATTTTATTCAAAATGCAATTGGCGCAGTTCTGGGACCTATGGATTCCTGGTTGTTAATGCGAGGTCTTAAAACATTGGGACTACGGATGGAAGCGCAAGAACGCAATACAGAGCAGCTTGTAGCATTTTTGAATCAACATCCAACAGTGAGCAAAGTCTATTATCCCGGGTTGCCCGACCATCCGCAGCACAAGCTCGCTTCCACGCAAGCGAGAGGATATGGCGGTATAGTTTCCTTTGATGTAGGTAGTGCTGAAAAAGTAGATGAAGCATTAAGCAAAGTCCGTTATTTCACATTGGCTGAAAGTCTGGGCGCGGTGGAAAGTTTAATTTCTGTCCCTGCCCGAATGACACATGCTTCCATTCCCTATGAACGTCGGCAAGAATTGGGGATCACGGATGGTTTGATTCGGATCTCCGTTGGGATCGAGGATGTTGAAGATTTACTTGGGGATTTGAAATCTGCATTAAGTTAAGGACATTTTGAATAAAGTCTATGCTGGCTGATGCTCGCGAATGGGTAGTCGACGATTTTCTAAGGAACACAGGACGTCTTATTTGGCGTTCAGGCCCTCATTTGAAATTATAAGGAACAGCAGGCACGTTATTTCCCAAAATAACCTCAAAAAATGCTGAAAGCAGCTGTTTATGCAGATATAGCGTGTATCAGATTCCTTAAAATTTTGCGGGCGCTTCAAAGGCTTGAATAAGATGCCTCAGATTCGTCAGCGCTCGCACACCATGCTCTGCTCCTCCAACCGTGGGCAAGAGAACAGCAGCGATTCCATCCCGAAGCGAAGATTTTTATCGAATAGAGAATTAAAGCTTTGCGGTGTCTTAATCATTTACTCGCACATAGGCACGTTCTCACATATTCAGGATGCGGTTCGCGTCTGCTGCGGACACGTTCAGGCCAGCTTCTGCTTTCAGCAAGTTTGAATACACGCTATGTACTATCCGTTCATCATCGACCTTACACTAATTAGGTTCAAAAAAAGGTCATGCCTTACAGAAGTTCGCTTCTGCACAGGCATGACCTTTTGGATGTTCGGTATGTTGCCCGTTGTATTGCAATGACTGTCGCGATACATCAGGCTGGACTCCATATGTGATAAGACCGCTCTATTTCATACTTTACAGTATCCATGAATGAAACATAGCCATCCTCAACTTATTCTTTTTCAAAAACTTTCATAAGGTGCATGAGAATGACTCACTATAGTTTATGCCTGATATTCAATCTCAATAATACGGTAACAGACTTAACGCTGTAAGCCCAAATAACGGGAGCACAAGCCGGTTAAAACGTCTACGTCCATAACCATAATATGGATAAGGAGTAGGGTACCCGTATCCTGGGTAAAATCCGCGAGTATGACCTATCGGATAGTTTGCTCCCGGCATTGCATTTGGAGCCCAGTTCGCATGATTCACCATGGCTTCCGGTCCAACGGGAACAGCCAGGTAGATCATTTCGTCATCCACATTTTCCATAATGCCATCGTAGTGCATACCGTCATTCATCTGTACACATACATAACGGTGCATGTGTTCCTTGCATATTTTCTTCGCTTCCACTTTTTCCACTTGCCAACGCCTCCCTGATTCTGCTCTTGATCACCTTTTCATGGTATTCAGAACTGGGCGAATTGACACTACTGACGAGCAAACACAAAAAAAAGAAGCACCCCGTGAGCGGCTTCCTTGGAAGTCTGCTGCGCGGACATCTATTCAGGAAACGTCCTGATCAGATGTCCGCCGGGGTACTTAAATAAAGTTTGTCGGCTTAACTGTAGTATAACAGCAGGATGAACCTGTATCTGTGATGAAACTCACTCCGCTATGTTATAAAAGCAAGAAAAGAAATATTTTTACAATAATAATATTCGGTAATATTCAGTTACTTGGACTATAAGGGCGCTTCTATCATTTATATTGCTGTGACTTGAGGCAGAGAGAAGTGTAATACTTCCCTCTTTTCTTCACGTCCTGCCGTTCGAGCGGTAACAGATCGCGTCTTCAGACAGACAGATAAACCTACATCCGCACTATATTTTCGGCATTCTGACCCAAGCCCGGATTGTAAGCGGATATACATCATACATGTTTCCTCTACAGGGTCTCCAAGACCACCCGTGAGCCGTTTCCAGCTTCACCTGCCGGGATCACCACAAGCTTGCGCGGCAAGCGTGCGCGCAGTTCAGGCACGTGACTGATTACACCAACAGCCAATCGGTCGTCATGCAGTTTTTCCAGCGACGTAATGACGGTATCCAACAGCTCAGGGTCAAGTGTACCGAACCCTTCATCCAGGAAGAAGAATTGAAGTGGGTACTGACCTCGCAGCTGAATCTGGGCCGATAATGCCAAAGCGAGTGATAATGAGGTCAAAAACGTCTCGCCACCTGACAACGTTGATACTGGTCGTTTGACTCCCCCGTTAGCATCATCACAGATTACAAAACCACCACCGGAATCCACCTCCAGTGAATAACGTTGTTTGGTCAGGAAACGTAGACGCTGAGATGCCGCATGACTAACCTGCATCAGTTGCTCTTCGGCAATATACTCGACAAAAGCATTACCTCTGAACGCGGATTGAAGTTTGCTGAGCAGTTCGCCTTGACGGCTTACCTCCACCCGCTTGTTCTCCAGTTCGGTCCAGCGAACATGTCGCTGCTCCACATCCTCCAGATCACGTTCTGCACGTGCTTTGGCACGAAGGGCAGCCTCATCCTGAGTCCGGACCTGCTGTAATCGTTCAGTACAGGCCAACCACTGTTCCTCCGATACGACAGCACCACCCAGCTTCTGTTCCAGTTCGCGCAATTGGGATGCCAGTTCACGCTCACGTTCACGGTGCTGCTGGATTTCTACTGCCAATCGTTCCGCTTCCTGTGAAGGAAGCGCCGCGGATACAACAGCATCATCCGAGTCGAACGGCGATTGTTCCAGCAATTGCTTCCACCGTTCCTGTGCCTGTTGCAGATGTTCTGTGGCCGAGGCAGCTGCCTGCTGAGCCATAATGTCTTTCTTGGCTGATTCCTGCTTCAGCGTATCCGCTTCTTTGAAGCGTTGTGCCGATTCCGCAGCTGCTATCCGCAGTCCATCCAAACGAGCCTGAGCTGCTGCAATCAGATCTTCTACCCGCTGCTCACCAACCCATTGGCGCAAGCGTTCTTCCTTCTCGGTGAGCTGTTTGTAATTGCCCTGCCACTGCGTTTGCCACTGGATCAGTTGCTTGTCCAATTCAACCAGCTTCTGCTGGAGAGATTGGATGATCTGGTCTTTATCCTCAAGGAACGTCACGCTTTTGTTCAGACGTTCCTTGATGTCTTCGGCGCGCGCATCGCGCTCCTGCATCGCCTGATAGAGGGCCTTGGCCTCCTCCTGAGCGATGCCCGGCAGTTCCGTGGCCCAGCGGCCCTGCAAGGCAGCTGCTGCGGCCTCGCTCTCGGCCAGTTTGCGCTCCGCCTGGGCGAGTCCGGCACGGCCGGCCTCCTGCGCAGCTGCCGCTTCCATGCGGCGCTGCTGCGCGCCCACAGCCGCCTGCTGCAACGCGGCGGCTTCGGCCTGGAGCGGCGCTGCTGCGGCAGCCAGCGCCTGCGCGGCTTCGCGCAGCGCAGCGGCACGCGATGCCCAGCCTGCCGGGGAGCGCCCGTGTTCGGGCGCCCCGGCGGGCTCGGGCTCCGCTGCCGCAGGCGCGGCCTCGGCTGCAGCCGGAGCTTCGCCGGCCGCAGCGCCAAGCTGCGTCAGCAGGCTGCGACGTTCGTGCAGCTGCTGGCGCAGCCCAAAGCGCAGCTCCTGCAGCTCCGCGTGCAGGCTGCGCAGCAGTTCCAGGTCCGCATCGCCTGCGTGCGGACCTTCTCCCGGCGGCGCAGCCGGGAGCGGGTGATGCGGCGAGCCGCACACCGGGCATGGCTCGCCTTCACGCAGCTCGGCGCGCAAAGCGGAGGACAGCCGGTGCAGCTCCTGCTCCCGCATCGTGCCACGCAGCTGTTCCTCCGCAAGGGCCAGCAGGCTTTGTTCACGGCTGATATCCTGCTCACAGGCAAGCAAGGCCTCAAGACCTGCTGACGCCTGTTCTACCAGATGCTGACGCTGATCACTCAGGCGTCTTTCTTCCTCAGCCGCCGCCTTCAGCTTGTCGGCTCCCTGTTCTGCCGACTGCTTATAGGCTTGCATGTCAGCCTTATTTTGTTGCAACTGCTCCGCGGCAGTATCCACACGATGTTTCAGTTCAAGCGCAGCTTGAAGTTGCCTGCGTTCCTCTGACTTCACTTCATTTGGCTTGAGGCTCTCCTGTAGTTCCTCACGCCGTTTGCGCCCGCGCTGCTGCAATTCTTTTTCTTTCTCAAGCTGCTGTCCCAGCGCTGTTTGTTCGCCCTGCCCCTGTTCCAGAAGCTGCGCGAGGCGCGAGCAATCGGTTTGAAGCCCGTCCCGTTCTCGTTGCAGCTCTTTCGCTTGTTCGAGTTGTTCCAGGCGAAGCAACAGTTTCGGTTCTTCTTCGGCCATTTGCGTACGTGCCGTCTCGGCCTTCTCCGCTTCCTGAACAGCCAGACGCTCATGTTCCAGTGCTTGCTGATGAGCTGTCTCGGCGGTATCCTGCCGCTGCTTCTGTGTAGCTGTGGCATCTCGAACCGTCTGCAATGCAGGCAGTATTACATCTGCCGCAACAGATTGTTTCAGCCGTTGTTCGCCTGCCTCCACCTGTGGTTCCAGTGCTTTCAGCTTCTGCTGTTCATCCGCACGGGCCTGCCGTTCGTTGCTTAACTCACGTGTTTTGCCCAGCTGTTCGGCTTCCTTCGCAGCTTCATCCAACGCTTTGCGGGACAATTCAGACTGTTGAACTGCGGTTTGAAGAAGACGTTTGGTCTCTTCCAGTGTCTCCTTGCTGGCATTACCAAGTCCCTGTTGCTCCGCAGCAAGAGATTGGTGAACCATATCATTATCCTTGACCCGTCGACTTAATTTGATGGCCAACTGGTCCCCGTACTTCTCCAGATGGAATAATCGTTGCAACATCTGGCGACGTTCACTGCCTTTGAGTGACAAAAACTCGGCAAACTTCCCTTGCGGAAGCACCACTGCCCGTGTAAAATCATCCATCTTCAAACCAATCACATCTTCAACGCAGCGATTCACATCTGCCAATTTGTCGGCACGTACCTGTTCTTCGCCATTGACCGTCTCTATGAATTTGCTGATCGTGTTACTCACCGACACTTCATTATTTCGTTTGAAACGTCGCTCTACCCGGAACCTCCGAGTGCCTTCCGCTGACATCAGTTCAAATGTAAAAGCAACCGACAACGAATCTTCTGCATGATTCATAATGCCTTGCGTGCCGTTCACCGCACGTTCCACTTTTCCGTACATGGCGAGTGTGATGGCATCGAGCAAGGAAGATTTGCCACTACCCGTTGGACCGAAAATACCGAATAGTCCCGTCTCCGTCAGTACGGTAAAATCAATTTCCTGCATCTCCCGATAACTTTGCAGTCCGGCAACTTTTAATAGAATTGGCTTCATCTTTCCTCGACCTCCTCACGCACTCCCGGCTCGTCTTCATCCACAAGTTCCAGGAAAAGCTGTACCAGGCTGTCTTCCGGCTGTGCACCACCGGTCTGACGCTGATAGAATTTACGGAACAGTTCATGTACAGGTAGCTCGGATCGTTGCTCCAAAAGTCCTGCTGCAGCCATCTCGGGATACACCGGGCGAATATGAATAATACCTTCATGTGATTTTCGCAGCTGCTGAATCTCCTTCAGGGACATCGCCTCGTCCAGCCACACTTCCATGTCGATAAAAGCCTGCGGATCACGTCCCTCGTCCAGCCAGCGATATACTTCTGCCAGACCACCACGCGCCTGCCAACGAACAAGCGGACGCCCGGACGTTAACAAAACTTCCTCTACCTGTGCTGCTCCACCCGGTGCCAGATCAACCATCGTGACAGACTTGCTCTGCCCCGCTTCGGAGAAGCTGTAGGCTAGGGGAGAACCGCTATATCGAATCACACCGTCTCCTTTGACAGCCTGTGCACGATGAAGATGTCCGAGCGCCGTGTATTGCGCACCAGTCGATAAAGACGAAGGGTCTACCGTGTAGGCCCCACCGATCTGAATCGGACGTTCCGAATCACTCTCAAGTCCGCCGAGCACATAGATATGGCTCATGGCCAAGTTCACGGTATCCGGGCGAAAAGAAGCTGCCAGACGCTGCATTAACATGCCCACCCGTTGACTGTATGCCTGACGAAGCACATTTTCGTCCCCATCTGTTGTCAGCAATTCATTCAATCTGGCTTCAGAAGGATAAGGTAGTGCGGCAATCTGTGCAATTTCTCCGGTTCGCTTTGCATGAATGGTTACCGCTTCTGAAGTAGGCATCCCTACGAGTGTAATGCCCTGCCTGTTCACAAGTGGAGTTACAGAAGCTACACGTTCTGGCTGATCATGATTTCCTGCAATCACCACAAGAGGTCTTCCATGCTCCGTCAGACGTGCTGCCGCTTCATAAAATAGTTGTTCCGCCGCTGCGGGAGGATTCACCGAATCATACACATCCCCGGCCATCAATATGGCATCCGCCTGCTGCTCATCAGCCACCCTGACGAGTTCATCAACGAAATCTTCCTGTTCACGCAGTCGGCTTCGTCCTTCCAGCGTTTTTCCCAAATGCCAGTCCCCTGTATGCAAAATACGCATCGTCCGTTCCACCCCTCTCCCATATAAAATCCATGGTTTTGAATTCCGATCCAGTTCTTTTACAATTTCACTGCATGTCCACCATCAAAAAAGTACAGCCACTTCCGGTCAACTTTCCGTCCCAATATATCTTCAATGGCCCGTCCATACAGCTCCAGCTGGAAGGCATAGTTTTCCGTAAGTGTACGCAGTCCACCGCGATGCTCCAATACCCGATCCGTCTTGTAATCGAGCAACACAAGCTCACCATCCACCTCATACAGACAGTCGATAATTCCCCGGACCAACACCGTTTCATTTTCAATGGTGGCCTGCATTTTATTTTCTTCATCAACAGTCTGGATTTCTGAGTTCGTAGACTGCGCATGTAGCCATTCAACAGGGGACTGATGTGCCGGAAGTCCATACACAAACGGAATCTCCCGTTTTACCCACGCTGCACGCAACAGCTCTTTCCCTGGTTCTGTATCGAAAAATCCGACCAGTTCTTCGAGTTCGATAGCCTCCACATGGTGGGGTAGCAAAATCTGAAGCTCAACCAATCGCTGAATGGTCTGCTCAATAAGCTGTGAATCAATAGCCGATCCATCTACAGGAAGATGTTGCATCAACGTATGATACACGGTCCCCCGCTCCGTTCCTGTCAATTGCTTCTCTCCCATAAATTTGGGACGACGCAGATGCAATTTGAACGATGTACCCGCAGATCCCGCATCCGAAACGTTCACCGTACCGTTTGAATCTGAACCTGATCCAGTCTCCTGCTCGTTAGGTTCAATGGATGTGCCACGTAGTACATGACCTGCTTCATCCTTGATGTAATTGATTCCTGGGGTATTGTGATCCAATAATATCTCGGACTGTTCTCCCAGTTCCTCCATCACCTCTACGGACTGGATGTCCTGCATCGCGAGTAACGTTTTCAACTCAGTAACAGATGTGCTGGCTGCCACTTGAGTTGCTGCTTCATAGGGGTACGTCCATGAAAGCCGTTGATCAACCTCGCGAATCAGCCGTGTCTCCTCTTGTTGAAGAGCTACTGTAACTGCACCTTCATCTCCAATGTTTTGGTTAGCCGTATCTTGTGCACTCTTCGTCAGCTCTTCTACAGTTGAGGATGTAACCAACTTCACAGGCTGAACTGCTTTTAGTGCAGCAATTCGTTCTTTCCGCACCTCAGTCATTCCGTCTTCTTCCCCAAGTGTCTGATCCACCACATGGTCACGAGAAACCTGATCGGCAGAAACAATAGAAATCGCCCATCGTGATTGATCATCTGCAAGACAGGCTGAGAACGAATCATTGCTTCCTGCAAGTTCTCGCAGCACAGCCGCATCTGGATGTCTCATCAGGGATGGCCCAATCCAGTCCAGGTAACTCCGTCCTGCAGCAAGCAGATAGTCTGGTAATGCCACTTCAGAGCTATCCTTGACCTGAGACCACGCCATCGCTTTTTTCGCGGCATCTTTTACGGTGCCCAGCAAAATCATTTTCTCTTTGGGACGAGTCAACGCAACATACAGCACACGCATCTCTTCAGCAAGCAGTTCAAATTGCGCACGACGACGAATCGCCAGATTGGCTAATGTAGGATAGGCAACCCGGTTCTCACGATCCACAAACCTCGGGCCAAATCCCAGTTCCTTATGCATTAGAAACGGTGCGTTCAAGTCCTGCTGATTAAACATCTTGGATATTCCACCGACAAAGACAATTGGAAACTCCAAACCCTTACTCCGGTGAATCGTCATGATACGTACGGCGTTGTCCTGCTCACCAGAACTACTTGCTACAGTCCCGAGGTCTCCCCCGTTTTCCCGTAGTCTGGAAACATAGGTCAGGAAACGGAACAAGCCACGATTTGCAGTTGATTCCTCATATTGTCGTGCGCGATCGTACAATGCCTTAAGATTACTTTGACGTTGCAGCCCTCCTGGAAGACCACCAACCCAGTCTAAATACCCCGTTTCCCGATACATACGCCAGATCAGTTCACTTAAACTGCCTTGTCTTGCCTCAAGTCTCCACTGCTGCAATTGACGCATAAAACGAATTAACTTTTGCTGTAGCTCCGAGCCTGAGATCTCCGTTATGTCCAGATCCTCACTTGCATGTCCCGCAGCACCAGCATCTTGCATTCCATCTGTATGCACATCAAATTCATAGACATCACCCAGGATCTCTGCCTCGACTGAAGCTGCTGTCTCCCGCTCCCCCTGTTCCGTCTCTGACCAGGCTTCCGGCCACTGCAACTGGACCATATTCGAATCAGGATGATTATCCTGCCCGGATTGTTGTACAGCATTAGTGGAGGAATCGCTCCAATCTCCCGCAGCCGATATAACCGCATCGTAGAATGATTGTCTTTTGTCACCAAGCCGAATCTGTGCCAGTTCTTCTTCATCCAGCCCGACAATCTGGGAACGAAGCACGGAAGCGAGCGGAATATCCTGCCTTGGATTATCAACAAGCTGAAGCAGAGACATCATGATTTCCACTTCTGTAGCCTGGAAGTAGCCCTTGCTCTGTTCCCCTCCAGCAGGAATTCCCTGCTGCCTGAATTCCTCAATCATGAGCGGAGCCCACATCAAGGTCGAACGTAGCAAGATGACCATGTCGCCGTAACGTGCTGGGCGCATCGTTTGCAGGGCTTTGTCATATACATGGAGAGCAGGTTTGTCCGTATCCCCAACCATCTCACGAATACGCCTTGCGATCGCCCGCGCTTCCAACTGGGCCGTTTCAAGTTCGGCACTCTCCAGTTCTGCGGAGACCGATGCATCCCCGTTCTCATCCGTACTCTCTGTCAGATCAGGACCACCACCCTGACGATCAATTAGCATGAGTTCAGGTGTATACGCCTCATCGCCAAGCGTCTCTGACGGGAACGTAGCTCCATATGCCAGCTGAGCTCGTTCATCGTAAGCAATCTCTGCCACACCTTCGTTCATGAGTTGCCGGAATATCATATTGACCGAATGCACGACTTCCTTACGACTGCGGAAATTCCGCGCAAGATCAATACGTTGACCTGTACGATGCAGACGATCTTCCACCGTTCCATCTTCACGTGTGCTCGCTCCATATTGGCGATACTTGTTCATAAATAGACCCGGCTCAGCCAATCGGAAACGGTAGATACTCTGTTTGACATCACCGACCATGAATCGGTTACCCGGGTTTTCTCTGGAGATCAGTTTCACGATATCTTCCTGAACCGTATTGGTATCCTGATATTCATCTAGTAACACTTCATCGAATCGTGAACGGTACTCCATAGCCGCATCGGAAGGCATCGACAGTTCAGGCGTTGAATCCTCATGTCGCAAAATGTGAAGACAGTAATGCTCCAGATCACTGAAGTCAACTTGCCCACGTTCCTGTTTGGCCTGTCGATAACGTTCTCCAAATGTACTAACCAGCCTCGACAACTCCTGCATGAGTGGTGCCGCCTGCTCCAGCTCCTGCCAGAACGAAAACGCAGTTCTTCCAAACAATGAGCCTTTCAGGTCAGTAACTGCCTTTTTCGCAGCCTCGCGGAGTTCCTTCACCTGATCCTGTAAAGCTGGGTCTGTCTGATCTTTTTTGCAGGGTTTCAGTTTGCCAAATGCAGCGGGCTGAAACACTTCGGGCAACCTTTCCCATGGCATAACCTCCACCGCAGACAACAGCTCTTCCACCATCACCAGATCTTCTTTTAATGTAGCTGCATAAGGTGCCGGACCTTCAGGCTGCATGGAAATATGGATGCCTTGACGGAGCAGTCCTGCTGCACCACTTAGAGCAAGAGCCGCATCACGCAAAATACTCTGAACCCATGCTGAATATCCAAGCGCCTCTACACTTTCCACCTGAAAAGCAGATGCCATCTCGGAGAGCCAATGATCCGGCCAGGAATGACTGCGGGAGAAATCATACAACCGTTGCACAAGTCGGTGCATGGCATCATCGTTTCGTTCTCCACTGAACCAGTCCACCAATTCGCGGAATGTACTCCCTTCATCTTCTTCGCCATACTTTTCCTCAAAGAGTTCTTCAAGCAGTTCCTGTCGCATGATTTCCGCTTCATTTTCATTCAGGATACGAAAAGCCGGGTTCAACGGAATTTGCTGATAGTACCGGCGAATGACTTCCATACAGAATGAATGCAATGTTGTAATAGATGCCCGCCCAAGCAAGGACAGCTGCTTGCGCAAATGTTCTTCTCCAGGCTGTTCTTCAAGCGCACGTTCCAGCGCTTCCCGAATCCGTTGTTTCATCTCAGCGGCGGCGGCTTTGGTAAATGTCGCCACAAGTAAACGATCCACACTGAATCCTTGGGAGGGATCTGCGATCTTGCGAATAATTCGTTCAACCAGCACGGCTGTCTTGCCTGATCCCGCCGCTGCTGCTACCAAGATGTCTTCTCCGCCTTCGGAGATGGCACTCCACTGGTCATCGCTCCAGAAGCTACCTTCCGGTTTTGGCATATTCGTCATGATGTTTCCCCTCCCTTGGTGTGAGATAACATATCCCAGATTTGCTGTTTGCCCGGTTTGGACAACAGGTTGTATTCATTTCCTTCTATATTTTCATCAAACTGACATACAGGCTTATACGGGCAGAAGGTGCACGCCACTTCCTGCTGAATACGATAAGGCTCAATGGCCACATCCCCATCCGTAATTCGGGTACCAATCTCGCGGATATTACTGCGAACCGAAGCAAGCAGCGTATCCCATTGCTCTGGCGTAGCGACAGCGGCACTGCTATAAAAGCTGCCATCTGCTTTAAGGGCAACCGGAATAATGGCTGAATACCCCTTATCCAGGGTGTTATCCATTTGAGCGATTGCGTCCCGATCCGCTAGTAGCAAACCTTTCATTTTGAACCGTTTCAGCAGTTCTTGTCCTGCCTGCTCCGATGTCATGCCGTTTGCGGATTGCAACAGCGGGTTATGCACATGGAAATACAACGTTCCTCCCGGCATCGCCGTTTCCCCAAGCCATTCTTCAGCAGCACTAAGCAGCACCTCCAGATAGGTGAGCATCTGCAATGACAGACCATAGTACACTTCATGTAACTTGAGGTCCGTCTGGCTTGATTTATAGTCAATGACACGCAGGAGCAGACCATTCTCTCCTTCTGCGACATCTACACGGTCAATCCGACCCACAATCTCCATCACACATCCGTTCTCCAGTTCAAAACGTAGTGGCGGCAGCGTTTTATCGGGTCCAAAATCAAGCTCCAATCCAATCGGTTCAAAACTTCCGCGTCTGGACTGTTCACCAAGAATAACGGATGCCCGGCTAACAATGTCCTTCAATTTGCGGAAAATATAACCGTATCGCTTGGTGCTTAGCAAAATCTCCCCTTGCAGCTGTGGTGCAATCTGCTCCACAGTTTGCTCAGCTTCCTGACGGCATTGGTCTGGAGTCAAACTGCCCCAACTACGATTTTCTTCACGTAACCGCATAGCCAACTGGCTTAGTGCAGCATGAAACAATTGTCCGATATCAGGAGCCTGAAGACGGTACAATTGCCGTTCTTTGAGACGCAGCCCATGCGAAGCAAAATGGGAGAACGGACAAGCTACGAACCGCTCCATTCGTGAGACACTCGTCCTTACCTCAGTGCCATACAGTCTGCGACTGGTGGCTGTACGTAGTGGCAATGCCCGATTACGATAAAAGATCGATCCCATCAATCTCTCCAGCTGAGGTCTGCTTGTCTCCCGAGATACATGCCAATTGTAGACCGCCCACCACATTTCAGGGATGTCTTCTCCGCGACGCCATTTGCGCAATTGTCCAATGAGCGCAGACAGACTCTGACCTGGATGGGTGACATAGGACCAATGCGCTTCTTCCGAGTTCGCAACCGGTGGTTGAGCGAGCAATGGCTTTTCTTGTAAACCAAACATTTTCCGTACATGACGGACAATCTCGGAAGGAAGCAGTGTTTTCCCCTCATCATCAGCAACCGGGTAACTCAGCCACAACTGGCTGCTTGCCGCTGTAAGTGCCGTATAGATCAGAAAACGTTCATCCAGCATCTGCCTTGTTGCACCTGGTCCAAGCGCCACGCCTCTTTCCGTCAGTAACGATCTCTCCAGTTCCGTTAATACGCCATCATCCTGAGGTACGGCGGGCAATTCACCATCAACTGCACCAAGGATAAATACGTATTTGATGTCCTGAAGGCGTGTACGGTCCATAGAACCAACCAATACCTGATCAAGTGCTGGTGGTACCAGACCCAGCTTCAGTTCCGTCAATCCGGTCTCGATCATCCCGGCAAACAGAGTGATATCCAGCCGTTCATCCCCCATCATATCTACCATTTGATCCAATAAATCCAGCACAGCTCCCCACATCTGCCGATGTTCTCTCGACCGTTCGGGGTCACCCTGTGCCTTAGCTTCAGCAGACATGTTCTCCAGCTTCCATGGAATCTCAGCATCTTCCAGCAATCTGTATAGTGCCTCGCACTGGGCTTTGGCTGTCTTTGCCTTTTTCATTCGTTTCTCAAAAACACCCAAGGAATCTGTAATGACCGTTCGGCAGCTCTCCATTAAAGAAAGCATCTGGTCCCGTCCTCGACTACGGCCATCCTGACCATTGTCTTCCAGCGACAGGCTTGGTACATACTTCCACGGTTTGCCGTCAGTCCAGCGATATCCATGAATACCACAGGCCAGTGCATAATTCTCAAGCTGGTCCATATCTTCACGGGTGATGGAACCATCACGCGGAAGCAGCAGATCCGTTTTGACACAGCGAAATACATCCTCGTAACGCCAGTGGCGACGAACAATATCCAGTGCGGAACGGATAAACTCGGATAATGGATGATGAAGTTCATTTCTTCTACGGTCCAGAAAGACGGGTACGCCATAATCCCTAAATAGCGGTTCAGCTATATCGGCGTAGGTATCCAACTGACGGACAAGTACCGCCATATCCCGATAACGCGCTCCTTCGTTTTGCGCCAGGCGACGCATCTCACGTAGTGCTCCCTCCATCTCAGTTCGTCGGTTCTCCGCTGCAACCAGTCGAATTCCGGAATCGAGGCCATCACTTTTCCACCGAATTCGACGGTCGAAACCAGCCTCCAGATGAGCAAGTCCCGGACGATCCGTGTATCTCGGTGGAATCTCTGAATCTAGCACCGTTATATCGCTCGGTACACCCAGTTCGTCAGCCATTCCTTTAAGACGCGCATAGGCACTCGCCGTGGGATAGAACAGTTCCAGTTCTCCAGGCAGCGCACCGTGATCATAAGGGCGATCCAATGTCAGGGCAATCGTCACGGAAGAGGATTGCAACATCAGCCGACCAATCACACTCATCTCCTGTGGCGTGAATCCCTGAAAACCATCAATCCAGATCTGGGCATCCTGCAGCAATGCACTTTCCGACAAACGATCTGTCAGCTCGGTCAACGTGTCTTCATCATCAATATATAAATTGGTCAGTTCCTGTTCATAGTCACGATATATCAGATTCAAGTCATGCAACTTGTCCTCCAGAATTGGCGAAGTGGATGAGGTATTCCCTCCAGACAGCCCTTCTTCCAGCAATGATGGATCAACTTCATAACGTTTAAATTCACTATATAAGTCATTTAATTCGCCTATAAAACCCAACTGGCTGCCGGATGCACCAAACAGCTTTAATTCTTCCTTACGACGCTGGATTACTTTATAGAGCAGCATCTTTTTGCCTTCGGCTCCGATCGGAATACGAGCAGAACCACCTGCTTCCTGCATTACACGATAGGCTAAGCGGCGAAAGCCGAGCACTTCTGCACGCATGGTACCTTTAATTGCTCCAGAAGACACCAATGCCTGCTCTGTTCGAAAAGAACTCTGTTCCGGAACGAGTAAAATCAAAGGTTTACCTTGCGGTTCTTGTTGAAGCAGGGATGTAATTTCCCGGGTAATCAGTGAGCTTTTTCCACTGCCTGCCCGGCCAATAACAAAACGAACGGACATGTCTAATCCTCCAAACCACACGTACAAGATTTTAATTCCCAGTATAACATATCTGACTTGGTTCGGAACATACGTTTGCCACTATCCGGTAAAACCGGAGATCATCTCCGTTAACACAGCAAAAAGCCCGCAGCTCTTCACACTGTGGACTTTTGACCGTAACCATTCATTTAAACTTCACTTCATCTCACGAGAGATTAAAAAAAGTGAGAAGAGAGTATTCTAAACCTTTTTACTGCGCACTTCGAAAATAGCAAATTTCAGGTAATGTCCTTCGTCCACGCCCAAAATTTGCGGGTGATCCTTACCGGCTGCCTTCCAATCAATCAGACGCAGTACTTTGCCTGCATCTTCCGCTGCATCCGCAATCGTATCCAGGAAAAGGTCAGGACGCATGTGGTACGAACAGCTTGCTGTTACCAAATATCCGCCCTCATTAACCAGTTTCATCCCTTGCAGGTTGATATCCTTATATCCACGGCATGCACCTTTGACTGCTGATTTCGTTTTGGCAAATGCAGGAGGATCGAGGATAACTACATCAAATGTTTTACCGCCAGCTGCCAGCGCTTTGGATGTATCTACTTTCTGTTCGCCAGCACGCGCACGTGCGGTACGTTCATCCAGTCCTTTTACTTGTTCACGCAAATACTGGAATGCATCAGCAACTACGAACTCGACTCGGTCAGTGAAACCGTTCAGCTCTACATTTGTTCGTGCACTCTCAATGGCATGCTCCGAAATATCAAGACAAGTCACTTTTTTAGCTCCATACTTGCAAGCATTCAACGTGAAGCTGCCCGTGTGTGAGAAGCACTCCAGTACGGTGGCACCGTCCCAATAAGGAAATGTAACTACATTACCGCTTTTATTCACAGGCAACAGCTGCTCTGTGCCATCCTGCTCGGTCGTTTGTAGTGTAATTCCACTCTTGTAGCCCCAACCCTTCATAAGCGGTTCGATGGCTGCGCGATTCTCGCGTTGGTCGAAGAAGTAACCTGTCTTCTGCCCTTCCACGATATCCACTTTAATGAGTAGTCCATTCTCTGTAACCGTGACATGCCGTGGGCACTCTCCGTACAGTGGACCTTTGGTCTGCTCCAAACCTTCCAGTTCACGAATCGAGACATCACTGCGCTCATATATGCCTTCCGGCTGCATCACTTCAATGAGTGCCTGTACAATGGCTTCACGGCAACGATCCATGCCAAGTGTAAGCAACTGTACAACGAGGATGCTGCCGAATCGGTCAACGATTAATCCTGGCAGAAAATCAGCTTCACCGTAAACGAGACGGTATGCCTCTCCATCCTGGATAAAACGTTCCCGATGACGCAAGCAATCGCGGAAACGCGCTGCAAAGAACGCCGTATCCATCTGTTCGGACTCCAAGGGTTGATAAGCTACAACCCTTACAGTGATCTGAGATGC
This sequence comes from Paenibacillus sp. PAMC 26794, assembly GCF_000316035.1. Classification (GTDB taxonomy): domain Bacteria; phylum Bacillota; class Bacilli; order Paenibacillales; family Paenibacillaceae; genus Paenibacillus. Next base: position 147,130 of record NZ_ANHX01000004.1, on the reverse strand, counting down.
GGGATTGTAATATCCTGTCGCCAGATAGCGACCTTGATGATTCAATACATTGACCAGATCTCCCGGCTCCGGGTTTCCGTCAACAGAGGCAATTTCATTGTTAAATATCCATGGATGGGCATGTTCAAGCCGCTTTTTGCGACTGCGTTCGAGTGTAACTGAGTGCAAGGTAGATCCACTTCTTTCATAGTTAGTTAAAAAGATAGGTTTGGTGCGGCGCGTAAATGGCGTTCCGGGTTCGAATCGATCTTCTGATCGCTGTTATCCCCAGATTTTTTTGAACTCCCTTTTCTCAAAGGGAAAATCCGGGGATAAAGGCGAGCGCTTCGCTTCTTCGGTAACAATTTCGTCTTCTTCGCTGCGTTTGCACGAATCACCGTATCTTTCGAATTGGGGTGCGGCAGTTAAGACACATTTCCGTAATTTTGAATTGAGGGGACGGTAATTTAGGTCGCTTCCCTCTGAATTCCTTTAGGCTTGTCATGGTTGTCTTTTCTTACTCATAGGATGAGTTAAGGAACCTGGACGGAAGGAATGATGTTTCTATGTTTAGAGATGTTATATTGCCCCTACTCTATGGGCTTATTATCTTTTTTGGTGGCATGAAGCTGATGGAGACGGCGTTGCAGCGCATGGCTGGGCCTATGCTGGCAGGTTGGCTCAATCGCGCCACCTCTGCTCCATGGAAAGGCATGGCCTTCAGTGCAGGTGCAACGGCCTTGTTGCAGAGCAGTACTGCGGTCACCGTACTCACCATTGGACTGGCTAATGCCAGATTAATTACCTATGGACGCACACTCGGCATCATCCTTGGCACCAACATCGGGACATGCCTGACGACGGAGCTGGTGGGACTGCAGATCGGACGTGCTTCCCTGCCGCTACTCGTCCTGTCGCTAACGGGCTGGGCCATGTTTGTTGTTCTTGGTGAACGCAATCTGGCCGCTCCTGAACGCACGCGCCAGACTCTGTTTAACATCCAGTACAGCTTCCTCGCAGCTGCGGGATTTGCACTTGTTATGACAGGCATTCAGGTGATGCAATCCATTGCCTTGCCCTTGCGGAGCATGGGCGTATTTCAATGGTTTCTCGACCGCTCGGCCGACAGCTTGTGGTGGGGCTTCCTGGCAGGTGCCTGTCTGACAGCGCTCATTCACAGCAGCGCAGCTGTCATTAGCATGGCGATTACGCTCGCAGCCACAGGGGTATTGCCTGTGGAGATCGGCATCGCCATTGTGATTGGGTCCAATGTGGGGACCTGCATCACCGCTGTGATTGCTGCGGCGGGCGGAGCATCCGCAGGCAAATTTGTCGCAGCCTCCCATGTTGTATTAAACATTGCGGGAGCGCTGCTGTTTATGCCGCTGATCGGCCAGCTGCATGCAGCTTCGGCCTGGCTGTCAGCGGACAACGGGGCACAGATTGCGCATGCCCAGACCCTTTTTAACATCACCAGTTCACTGCTTGCTTTGCCATTCTGTTACTTGCCAATCTGGCACAAAAAACCACCGGTCCACGCCCCCGCGGCGAAGTCACCCGTGGCTTGATGATCTGCCTATCCAGACCCACAGAGCGCGCGGCTAACTGACTCGAACTCGAACTATAATGCGTTATACGTTAATGCCTAACTTGTTCAGGGCTACACGCAAGATGTCATCGTTATTATCATATCCGTTCTGCTGCTGTCTGGACCATGCTTCTTCCGGAGCATACCAATCCACACCCTGGATTTCTTCAATCTGAGGCTGTAGATCACCACTCTCGGCTTCAACGAGATAATAATGAACTTCTTTGTCCACCGGACCAAACTCTGCATGTTGGTACGTGTAAGCAATGATATCAACCGACTCTACGATGCGACCCACCATACCTGTCTCTTCCAAAATCTCGCGCAGTGCCGTCTGTTCGATTGTTTCTCCCTCTTCCATTTTGCCCTTGGCGAGAGTTGTTTTACCATAACGATCTACGATAAGCTGAATTTGAAGACGTCCATCTTCCCCTGTTCTATAAACAACTCCGCCTGCTGAAATTTCTTTTTTGTTCATCGTGCTCTCCCCCATCAACTTCGATATCTTTATCTTATTTTTTGCAAAAGAAGGACCTCATCTCCCCGGGTAAGCTCCCCAAGGAAATGAAATCCTTGTTTCTGACGCCTCGATCTACATCGCGGCGGACTTAAGATTCTCTTCCAACACACGTACCAGCGTAGCCTGACTCTCGTTGACGCCAGCTTCAACCACTTTGACTCGGCACACTTTACCGACCATATCCATCGTTCCGTCAAAGACCAGTTGAATGTAGTTGTCGCTATAACCGTGCAGCTTGCCACTTCCCTCGCGTCCTTTGGCTTCACCTTCGGGAATAACATCCAATACCTGTCCGACAAACTGCTCAGCGTACTCCAGCTGCATCTGCTCAGACAAGTCAATCAGTTCGTGCACTCGTGCATTTTTGACCTCTTCGTGCACCTGATCTTCCATTCGTGCTGCTGGCGTACCCGTACGCTTGGAATAAGGGAATACGTGCATTTCGGAAAAACCGATCTTCCGCATCAACTCATAGCCATTACGATACATTTCATCCGTCTCACCCGGAAATCCAACAATGATGTCAGTCGTAATCGCTACATCTGGCATCGCTTCCCGAATGCGAAGCATCTTGTTGTAGAACTCTTCTGTCGTATATTTGCGTCTCATGCGTTTCAATACTGTATCATCCCCGGCTTGCAGCGGAATATGGAAGTGACGAACGAGTTTGTCCGAACGTTTGATCACGTCGAGCATACGGTCGTCGATCTGGCTGGCTTCAATCGAGCTGATTCGAATACGCTCCAAACCCTCTACCTTATCCAAATCCCACAGCAGATCGGTCAGATCATAGTTCTCCATGTCATCGCCATACCCACCTGTATGAATACCGGTCAGAACAATCTCCTTGTATCCGGCGTGTACGAGTTGATGCGCCTGTTGAATAATACTGTTCGCCTCACGGCTGCGTGAAAGACCACGAGACCACGGAATGATGCAGAACGTGCAAAAGTTATTGCATCCATCCTGGATTTTCAGGAATGCGCGGGTGCGGTCAGCAAAATCCGGTACGTCCATTTCTTCAAATACACGGGTTTTCATAATATTACGCACCGCATTAACCGGTTGACGGGACTCCTGAATTTCATTAACATATGGCAAAATCTTGTCACGGTCCTGTGTACCGATAACCAGATCCACCCCTGGGATGTCCAGAATCTCTGCCGGAGAAGTCTGCGCATAGCAGCCTGTAACAGCCACAATCGCCTCCGGGTTGCGCCGAATGGCACGACGAATAATTTGACGGCTCTTTTTGTCGCCGGTATTGGTTACTGTACAAGTATTAATCAAGTATACATCCGCTGTCTGTTCATCAAAGTCCACTTGATCGTAACCTTCGTTTTTGAACAATTGCCAAATCGCCTCTGTATCATAGAAATTAACTTTGCAGCCTAAGGTGTAAAACGCCACGGATGGCATAATTACATTCCTCCCATTTCTCCGGATTCATATAGCACGCAAGTTAGTGCTGCCATTCCAGCTGTCTCAGCACGCAAAATGCGTTTGCCCAGTCCAACAGATACAGCACCTGCCTGATCAGCCTCTGCCGTCTCCTTCTCAGAAAATCCACCTTCCGGTCCAACCACGATCAGTACTTCTGCACTTGCATCAGGTGCAAGTTGCTCAACAAACGGTTTCAGCGCGTCTCTCAGCTGTTTACCGTTTTCTTTTTCATAACAATAACATACCAGGCTATAGCCCTCAAAAGAAGATAACAGCCCTTTCCAGGAAAGCGGCTGCTCAACGGATGGAATGCGATTCCGGTGACTTTGTTCGGCAGCTTCCTTGGCAATTTTCCGCCACCGCTCCAACCGTTTGCCTTCTTTCTTGGCATCATATTGCACAATCGTACGCTCTGAGAGGAAGGGTACAAATGATACCGCCCCAATCTCAGTACATCTCTGGATGACTGTTTCCATCTTGTCACCCTTGGGCAGGCTCTGTGCCACGGTTACACGAATCCGTGCTTCATGGTCCATAACCAGAGACTCTACAATTTTTGCAGTAACTTGGCCAACTTCAATAGTTTCAATTTCCACGAGTGCTTCTCTGGAGTTTCCGTCACTGACAATCAGTTTATCTCCAGGTTTACCACGCATGACCTTGCCGATATGGCGTGCATCATCACCTGTGATGATCACAGCGTGTTCATTAAACTGTTCTGCAGATACAAAATATCGCTGCATTAGTCAATCCACCCATTCTGTCCTGTTATGACTGGAATTCCCCCCGCCTACTGACAGGCGTGAATCCAATCGCCACAGATGATCATACAACTTTTACGTGTTTCTGACCAGTATATCCGCCCAAAACACGATGCGCTTTTAGCGATATAATTCAATAATCAGACCTACCAGATCCATATACATGTTATTTGCAAATACATATAACGGTTGAATCGTTACAGCCTGCAATGGCGGGATAACCAGAATCAGCAGGAAAATAAAGATGGACCATTGTTCCACACCCTGCAGCTTGCGACTGAGGGGCCTTGGCAATACATCTTCAAGAATACGATAGCCATCCAATGGCGGAAGAGGAATTAGATTAAACATAAACAGGAAAAAGTTCGTTATGCTGAACATAGGCAAAAACGTCATCAGTGCTGTAACTACTCGCTCATTCTCAATGTTTCCCAGTACGCCTGATCCAAACAGACAACCATAGACAATGGCACCAATAATGGCGAGCAACAGATTACTCAGAGGACCTACGACAGATACGATTGTCCCCATCAATCTTGGCTTGTCAAAATTCGCACGGTTTACAGGAACTGGACGAGCCCAACCAAAGCCGGCAATAACAAGCAGTAGCACACCCAGCAGATCAAAGTGTACGACCGGATTCAGCGTAACCCTTCCTAGCAGCTTAGCTGTTGGATCACCGAATTTGTTGGCAAAATACGCATGTGAGAATTCATGAACTGTAAATGCAATCAGGATGGTCAGCAGGAAGAATGGTAACTGATCAATCGGAAGGCGGAAGAAGCGATCCAGAAAGTCCATACATTACCCCTTTCTGGCTACATACGCCAGCCAATCCTCATCACGGTGGATCGCACTCACTTCAAACCCGGAGGCTACCAGAGCATCATGCACCACTTGCTCTTTGTTCTTCCAAATGCCCGACACAATATAGGTGCCACCAGACTCAAGCGCATCATAGACATCGTCCACGAACAACAAAATGATCTCAGCCAGAATGTTCGCCACGACAACCTTAACTGGCAGTTGCACACCAAGCGCAGGGTCCTGACTCCCAAGGACGGACAACAGATCACTCTCTTTAATCGTAATTTGTTGCTCCAACCCATTCAGTTCCACATTCTCCCTGGCACTGATTACCGCAACCGGGTCAAGATCGAGCGCCAGTACATGTTTTGCCCCAAGTTTTATCGCTCCGATAGCCAAAATACCCGAACCTGTACCTACGTCAATGACTTCCTCGCCGCCCTGAATAACCGTTTCCAGTGTGCGCAAGCAGAGGGAGGTCGTTGGATGTGTTCCTGTACCAAAAGCCATGCCTGGATCAAGCTCAATTATTTTCTCATCCGGACTTTCTGGCGTATACTCTTCCCACGTTGGTTTAATCGTCAGACGCTCCGATACACGTACCGGCTTGAAATATTGCTTCCAGGCCGTTGCCCAGTCATTTTCATCCACTGTACACGTCTCATACCGAACCTCACCTGTATCAATTCCGAATTCGGAGAGTTCCTCGATTCTCGGACTAACTTCGGACTGTAATGCGACCATATCCGTACCTTCGGAGAAGTACCCTTTGATGACCGCAAAGCCTTCGGGAATATCATTCAAAGGAACGTCGTATAACTCACCATATTTCGTATCCCGTTTTTTATTTAAAGTACCGGACTCTTCAATCGAAACCCCTCCAGCACCCGCTTCATGTAAAAAATTCGAAATCATCTCCACAGCTTCTTCTGTGGTATGTATTGTTAGTTCATGCCATAACATACTTGGTTTTTCCTCCTCATTTTTCAAACATCCCAACTATTGTACTACACATGCTAGCCGGAGCACAAAGCCGCACCAGTAAAAGAAAAACAAAACAGGATATCCGCAGCCTGACTGCTCGAATATCCTGTCATCTATTCATACATATCTGTTTCATTTACTTCAGCATTTTGCATAATTCGAATCTCACTTAGCAAAAACGCCCACCATTCTGCGTGATCATCTCTGCGGCTTGCGGGAGTGAATCGTTGGATACGGACACGGTCAGCAAAATTTCTTGTTTTATCCTGTTTGCCGAGCCCTCTTCGGGTGTATCATACACCTGACCATTGGACAACATTTCCGTTTCATCACTAATCAGGGCAAGTACATTCAGTTCGCCACTAAATCCTCCAACGACGGCCGTAGGTGAATTATCGAAGCCCGTAACATCGTTTGAGTCCAATGTGGATGCTTCATTGCCAAGGCTCTCAATACTCAATTGGTTCGGGTGCAACAATTCAAGGGCTCTGCGTGCAGACTCAGCCTCAGTCCAGCTTGTAAAAACAGCTTCGAGGGTCACCGCCGAGCGATCTTCAGTCATGAAGCTCCCGTCCCTGACGTCGATCAGCCGCTTCACTGCGGCGTAGTGCTTCTATATCTTCATGATCCGCAGCTTCAGCGCTGAATTCCACGTCCTCATTTTTCGCGGATTGCATACGTTTCATTTTTTCCGTTTTCGTTAAAATTTTGCCTGGACGTTCATGTTCTGCCATTGTAATGCTCCTCCTTCAAATTAAAATGAACTAATACGTGTTACACTGTAACACTCCGATTGTAGTCCCATCCTCCGATCGCTGTTATCCCCAGATTTTTTTAATTCCCTTCTTCAAAGGGAAAATCCGGGGATAAAGGCGAACGCTTCGCTTCTTCAGATTGGTTCTACACTCTCCGTTAAAGTGTAATTATCTGTCCATCTTATATGGATTTCTTGAAACTAGATCATTCCACCGGCTTGTTCGATAATAGACATAGCGCGGTGATGTACCGATTCATCTACGATGACAGTTAGCAATACATCTCTTCCCGTAGGTCCACCCTGTCCACCATCACTCATGCCGCTTGCAGAAGGGTCCGCCGCAGCCATGATTCCAGCACTGGCATTTGTTTGCATCGAATCGGGCACCCATGATGAAAAACTGCCGGAAACGCCCGGCTTGTAGGAAGCCCCGCTTGGTCCCACTCCCGCATATCGGCTGAATCGATTAATTGACAGGTCCTCCACTCGCAATGCCTCCAGTTTTTTGGCTGCCCCTTGAGCCTGCTCCGGGCTGTGAAAGTACGCCAAAATATTTTTCTCGGTCATCCGCTTCACCTGCTTCCCTAATTTCTCGCATATCAGCTATGCATATCATTCTCGCCATGCTATCTTTCCGCAAGTTCGCTCAGAATATACCGCAATGCTCCCACAAATTGCTGTCGTTCTTTGTAGCATAAATCCATGGATTTTGCCAAAACCACTGAAACAATAAAAAAGGCTTACAAAAAAGGACACCCCGCGGTAAAAACCGCTGTGGTGTCCTTTTGAACTTGCTTTATTTTATTCTCAGTCGCCGCGGAAGGCGCGTTTCACTCTATCAAAGAAAGATTGTTCATGCTCATGTGTTTGCTCTCCATCCAGCGAAGCAATTTGGCGAAGCAGATCCTTCTGCTCGTCATTCAGCTTACTAGGTGTAACCACAACCACTTTCACATGCTGATCCCCCTGCCCCATACCGCGCAGGCGTGGTACACCTTTGCCTTTGAGGCGGAAATACGTTCCCGTTTGTGTACCAGCTGGTACTTTCAACTTCACTTTCTCGGTCAACGTTGGGATCTCAACTTCATCTCCCAGAGCTGCCTGAGCAAAGGTAAGTGGGATTTCGCAATAAATATCGTCGCCTTCACGCTCGAAGAAATCATGTGATTTCACGCGAATGACAATATACAGATCTCCCGCTGGTCCGCCACGCAGGCCTCCCTCGCCCTCACCGGTCATACGCAGTTGCGCGCCATCATCTACACCCGCTGGAATGCGAACATGGATTTTGCGTTGCTTGCGAACTTTACCGCTACCACTGCACGTTGTACATTTTTCTTTGATAATTTGGCCCGAACCGCTACAGTTCGAACATGCACGACGATTAACCATACGACCAAACGGTGTATTTTGCACGACTTCCTGCTGACCGCTACCTTGGCAGACCGAGCAGGTTTCCGGTTTCGTTCCAGGTTTGGCACCTGAGCCATGACAGGTATCACAGCCTTCGGTACGCGGAATCGTAATATCAGTTTCTTTACCGAATACAGCTTCCTTGAACTCAATCGTCATCGTGTACTGCAGATCATTCCCCCGTTGCGGAGCATTTGGATCACGTCGTCCACCGCCACTGCCACCAAAGAACATGTCGAAGATGTCGCCAAATCCGCCGCCGCCAAAATCACCGCCACCACCGAATCCACCTTGATTCGGATCGACATGACCATATTGATCATATTGTGCACGCTTCTGACCGTCACTCACTACGTCGTAAGCTTCTTTAACTTCTTTAAATTTAGCTTCCGCATCAGCAGCCTTGTTTACGTCAGGGTGATACTGACGGGCAAGCTTACGGTAAGCCTTTTTAATTTCATCGTCGTTAGCCGTTTTACTAACGCCAAGCACCTCATAATAATCACGCTTTTCAGCCACTCTTCCACCCCCATATCATTCACCATATCGCACATCGTGACAAAAGGAAAGCCAAAGCGCGGGAGCCCCGGCTATGACTTTCCCTCTAATTCGAACGTCACCGATGTTTAATTCGCGTAGAACTACGAATTAGTTTTGTTTTTTATCTTCATCCACAACTTCGTAATCAGCGTCTACGACGTTGTCACGTTTAGCAGAACCTTGTTGCTCTTCAGCACCTTGTGCTTCTTGCTCTTGCGCCTGTGCTTGCTCATACAGTTTCACAGACAGTTGTTGAACGATCTCTGTCAGTTCTTCTGTAGCAGCTTTGATATCTTCCAGGTTGTCGGAAGCCAGAACGCCTTGCAGTTTTTCTTTGGCAGCATTGGCTTTTTCAACTTCGCCAGCATCTGCTTTTTCGCCAAGATCTTTGATCGTTTTGTCAACAGAATAGATCAATTGGTCTGCACTGTTTTTCGCTTCAACGAGTTCTTTGCGTTTTTTATCTTCTTCAGCGTGCAACTCAGCATCTTTCATCATTTGCTCCACTTCAGCATCGCTCAAACCGCTGGAAGAAGTGATTGTGATTTTTTGAGTTTTGTTCGTACCTTTATCTGTTGCAGATACGTTAACGATACCGTTGGCATCAATATCGAAGCTAACTTCGATCTGTGGAACGCCACGTGGAGCCGGTGGAATATCACCCAACATGAAACGTCCAAGAGATTTGTTACCTGCTGCCATCTCACGCTCACCTTGCAGAACATGAATCTCAACGCTTGGTTGATTGTCTGCATACGTGGAGAATACTTGAGATTTGCTTGTAGGGATCGTTGTGTTACGCTCGATCATTTTTGTGAATACGCCACCCGCTGTTTCGATACCTAGGGACAGTGGAGTTACGTCAAGCAATACAACGTCTTTCACGTCACCTGTCAGTACGCCCGCTTGTACAGCAGCACCCAAAGCTACAACTTCATCCGGGTTAACGCCTTTGTGTGGCTCTTTACCCGTCAGTTTTTTGATTGCTTCTTGTACTGCTGGAATACGTGTGGAACCACCAACCAATACGATCTTGTCGATATCGTTAGGTGTCATACCCGCATCACTCAATGCACGACGAGTTGGTTCAAGCGTACGCTCAACCAGACCTTCAGAGATTTCTTCAAATTTCGCACGGCTCAGGTTCAACTCCAAATGCTGAGGAACGCCATCAGCAACTGTGATGAACGGCAAGGAGATCGTTGTAGTCAATACGCCGGAAAGTTCTTTTTTCGCTTTTTCCGCTGCATCTTTCAAACGTTGAACCGCTGCTTTATCTTTACTCAAGTCAATGCCTTGATCTTTTTTGAATTCACTTACGAGGTAATCAATGATCACTTGGTCAAAGTCATCCCCGCCTAGTTTGTTGTCCCCGCTAGTTGCTTTAACTTCGAAGAAGCCATCACCCAGTTCAAGAATGGATACGTCGAACGTACCACCACCTAGGTCATATACGAGAATCGTTTGGTCTTCGGATTTCTCCATACCGTATGCCAAAGCTGCTGCTGTTGGCTCGTTGACGATACGCAGAACTTCCAAACCTGCAATTTTACCCGCATCTTTAGTCGCTTGGCGCTGACTGTCATTGAAGTAAGCTGGTACAGTGATAACTGCTTGAGTTACCGTTTGACCCAGATAAGCTTCAGCATCGGATTTCAATTTTTGCAGGATGATTGCAGAGATCTCTTGTGCGGAGTAGTCTTTGCTATCGATTGTTTCCTTGTGGGAAGTACCCATGTGACGTTTGATCGACATGATGGTACGATCCGGGTTTGTGATGGCTTGACGTTTTGCTGTTTCACCAACAACGCGCTCTCCATCTTTTTTGAAACCAACTACGGATGGAGTTGTGCGTGCGCCCTCCGGATTTGGAATTACGACAGCCTCGCCGCCTTCCATTACTGCTACGCATGAGTTTGTTGTTCCTAAGTCAATACCAATTACTTTGCTCATCCGAAAATTTCCTCCCTCAACAATTTAAAATGAATGGGTCTAATCTGACCCTTATTTAGATGTTCATGTTGCTAATCGTGCTCTATGTGTACTAACCTTTATATGAAACTTCGCCCACATTGTTCAACCATGGAGCCGACTCATTCCTTCCTATAAGGAATTTATGAGCTGACTTTAACCATAGCTGGACGAAGCACTTTATCTTTCAGCATGTAGCCTTTTTGGACTTCCTCAACAACGATACCTTCTTCGTACTCGTCGCTCTCCACTTGCATAATCGCTTGGTGGAATTCAGGATTGAACGGTTGTCCTACCGATTCCATAGCCGTCAGACCTTCATTATTCATCACGGTTTCCAATTGACGGAAAATCATTTGGATGCCCTTGGAGAAAGATTCGACCTCTGCTCCTTCCGGTACAGTAGCCATGGCGCGCTCGAAGTTATCAATAACCGGTACCAGTTCGGTGACCAGCTTCATCGAAGCGTATTTAGCCAATTCTTCTTTTTCCTTCTGCGTACGACGACGGAAGTTATCAAAATCAGCCTGTGCACGGACATAACGCTGTTGTTGCTCCTCAGCTTCTGCCTTCAGACGTGCAAGCTCATCCTGCTCCTGACCAGCCATCTCTTCAGCTTGTGCTTCTGCAGCGCCAGCTTCATTAATAGGCTCCTGCTCAGCTGCTGTTACCTCTTGTTCTTCTGTAAATGATTGCTCCTCTTTCAAGATGTTCACCTCCTTATACGAATGAAATGGTTCATTCCCGAATCTTATTTGAAACGATGTGTCAGCATCGCCGTCAAATCACGGGATAATGTATTTAAAATATGAATGACACGTGCATAATCCATCCGCGTGGGTCCCAGAATACCAATGGAGCCCAGAGCCTCACCGTCCAATGAATAGGAGGCTGTAATCAGACTGCAGTTGGCAAAGGCTTCATGATCATTCTCTGTGCCAATTCGCACTTGAATACCAGATCCACCCGGCACGGGCATCATCAATTTCATGAGTGTTGGTGTCTGCTCCAGCAGGTCAAGAATATCTTTTACCTTTTCAATATCCTTAAACTCCGGTTGAGTCAACATATTGGTGGCACCACTGAGGAACAGACGATTATCATGTTCGTTGTCAAAGGCACTGTTCAGCACCTGCATAACTTCCTCGTAACGTGTAATATGCCGTTCCATCTCTTGCCCAAGTTCGGTATAAAGACGGGATTTCAATTTGTAGATTGGTACGCCTACAAGTTTGGTATTTAACAAGCGAACTACATTTTCCATCTCGGCTACCGAGATTTCTGGTGGAATCTGAACCGTCTTGTTCTCCACTTGACCTGTATTGGTCACGATGATTGCCACAGCTTCACTCTCGTTCAGCGGAAGCAATTGGAAGTGACGTAAGGACGTATGGAATACTTCCGGTCCCAGCAGGATCGAAGTATAATTCGTCATATGTGACAAAATATTGGATGCATGCTGAATAACTTGTTCCATGACGTTCAGTTTTTCAGCGAAGAACGACTTCAGATCATCCAACTCCTGAGGCTCCACCTGATTCCAAGGAACCAAATGATCGACATAATATCGATAGCCTTTATGGGATGGAATGCGTCCAGCCGATGTATGAGGCTGCTCAAGAAAGCCCATATCTTCAAGGTCCGCCATTTCATTACGGATCGTCGCCGGACTATATCCAACATCTCCCCTTTTGGAAATGCTCCGGGACCCTACGGGCTCAGCTGAACGGATATAGTCATCCACTATAGCGTTCAGAATCATTCGTTGACGCTCTGTTAACATGGTGATTATTCCCTCCTTCTGACTGTACTGTCCCATGTCGTTAGCACTCCGGTTAGATGAGTGCTAAGCGGTAATACAAAAATACCAAACTGACATGAACATTGTCAAGTGAGTTTGATGAGTGGGCTCATCTATTTATAGTATAGACCAATGTGGACGAGTCCTAACAACTTTATTGAACATACTTTGAAGTAAAAAAGGACTGCATGTAGGGCAGAGGCTGACTCGGCTCGATCCATGCAGTCCATTCAGTTGTTAGGCTGAAACGTTAAGCTCTTTTAATACCGCGATCTCATCGCAACAATCCTGCTTGCTGCAATGAACACAGTCGGTCCATACTTTCTCGGGGAAAATCTCTTTTTCCACTACGGCAAAGCCGTTTTTGAGGAAGAAGGATACTTCATATGTCAACGCCATAACCTTAGGAATCTGTTGTTTCTCCGCTTCTTCTACCAGTCGGTCCAGCAATCGGGAGCCAATACCGAGCCCTTTATGCCCTTCCGAGATACCGAGTGATCTGACTTCAACCAAATCATTCCCCAGACGACAAAGCGATCCGCAACCCACCACTTCACCATCAACTTCGGCTACAACAAAGTGCTCCAGCTGTCGGTGCAGTATTTCCCGTGATCGCGGAAGCATGATCCCACGCTCTGCATAGCCCTTAATCATTTCATACAGTGGTTCAACATCTTCCGGTACGGCTTTTCTGCATATTACCGACATCCTGCTCTCCTCCTATTACCAAGCTTTCCAGAGGAAAGCTGACTTCGTAGTTGTTAAATTAACACGCTCTGTAAAATCAATATGAATAAATATACAACAGAGCGTATAGAATTTCAAGCTATGAATTCAGCGATATGGACCCGATAAACTCCGCAAAAACGTCATTTCCGAACAGGATACCCTGCTCGCTCAGTCGGAAGCCGTCTGCCGTCCGCTCAAGCAACCCTGCATTCAACATTTTGCCCAAAGGCTTCGCAAATACTTCTTCCATGGACTCTCCGAACTGTTCGCTAAAGCGTGAGGCTGAAGCCCCCTCCAACATTCGCAGTCCAACCATCAGATAATCTTCCATGGCTTCCGGGCGAGCAATCTCAAAATGATCCAGACGAGGCAGTCCTGCTCGCGAAGCTTCAACATAAGGATTTATACCTTTAATATTCATATGCCGTTCGCGGCCTACATATCCATGTGCACCTGCACCCAGACCATAGTAGTCCTCATTACGCCAGTAGGTAATATTGTGACGACTCTCAAAGCCCGGCTTGGCAAAGTTACTGATCTCGTATTGTCCATAGCCCGCTTCTTTCATACGTCTCATTAATAGAAGATACATCTCCAGCTCATCATCTTCATGAGGAAGTGGCAACTGGTTCTTCTGATACAGGGTATGGAAAAGTGTATTCTCTTCCACTTTCAGGCTGTAGATGGAGTAATGCGGCAGATCCAGTTCCAGCGCTTTGTCGATACTCTCATTCAACATCTCTACGGTCTGGTTCGGCAAACCAAACATCAGGTCAATGGACAGGTTATTCAAGCCTGCTTTACGAGCATTCTCCAAACTGCGATATACATCATCCGTATTATGAATACGCCCAATGCCTGTCAGCAGATCATTTTGAAAAGCCTGTACGCCAAAGCTGACGCGGTTGACGCCGCCTTCTTTCATCACAGCGAGTTTCTCCGCATCCGTTGTTCCCGGGTTGGCTTCCATCGAAAATTCAATATCGTCCGCCCAATTTGGGAAATACGTCTTCACGGAACGAAGAAATACTGCCATCTCATCCGGTTTCAGAGCTGTTGGCGTACCCCCACCTACAAATATAGTCTTGATCTCACCCGGTGGATTGGCCTTAACTGTATGTTCCATCTCCCGTTCCAGCGCTTCGAGATATTGCATCACGGGCTGATCTTTCAGAACGTAGGAGTTAAAGTCGCAATAAAAACATTTATTCGTGCAAAAGGGAATGTGAAGATACACCGCTTGGGGCGCACCTGTCTTCCGGCTGTGTGCTGCCAATGTCATGGCAAGTCCCCCTCTATTTGAAAAAAGGAAAGCCATCTGGCTTCCCTTTCAGCTTAGTTATTTAATATTCTGTGTTGTAACCATGTTTGCAAGCAAACGTCCTACAATTCAATTTCCATACACACACTCTGTGATGTACCCGAAATTGAATTATTAGTCATCAATTTTCAGTACCGCCATGAATGCCTCTTGTGGCACCTCAACGTTACCAACCTGCTTCATCCGCTTCTTACCTTCCTTCTGCTTCTCAAGCAGTTTCCGTTTCCGCGAGATGTCACCACCATAACACTTGGCAAGTACGTTTTTACGCATTGCTTTTACCGTCTCACGAGCAACGACCTTGGTACCTACAGATGCCTGGATTGGCACCTCGAACATTTGCCGTGGAATCAGCTCGCGCAGTTTCTCACAGACAACGCGTCCGCGATTATAGGCACGGTCACGGTGAACGATGAAGGACAGAGCATCCACCTGTTCGCCATTGAGTACAATATCCATTTTCGCCAGATTGGACTGACGGTAACCGGACAGCTCATAATCCAGGGATGCATATCCTTTGGTACCGGATTTCAACTGGTCGAAGAAGTCATATACAATCTCGGACAACGGAATCTCATAGGTAATGGTAACCCGGGTTGTGTCCAGATATTCCATATTTACATATTCACCGCGTTTAGTCTGACACAGCTCCATAATGGTACCTACATAATCATTCGGTACGATAATATCTGCCTTGACGTATGGTTCCTCCACGTAATCAATCCGTCCCACCTCAGGATAGTTGGATGGGTTGTCGATTTTCATCACTTCACCATTCGTTAAGGTGACGTGATAGATTACACTTGGTGCCGTTGTGATCAACGGAATGTTAAACTCCCGCTCGATCCGCTCCTGGATAACGTCCATGTGAAGCAGTCCAAGGAATCCGCAACGGAATCCAAAACCGAGTGCACTGGATGTTTCCGGTTCAAAGCTCAGAGACGCATCGTTCAACTGCAATTTCTCCAACGCTTCACGCAGATCAACATAGTCCGATGTTTCGATCGGATAGAGACCACAATACACCATTGGGTTAATTTTACGATAACCCGGCAAAGGTTCCGGTGTTGGATTTTTGGCATCCGTTACCGTATCCCCGACTTGTGTATCGCCAACATGCCGGATACCTGCAACGATAAATCCAACATCCCCGACGTTCAGCTCGTCCACGATGGTCATACGAGGTTTGAACGCTCCAACTTCAATGACTTCAAATGATTTCCCTGTTGCCATCATTTTGATTTTGGAACCGGATTTGATTTTGCCATCAACAACACGCACATATACGATTACACCTTTGTACGGGTCATAGTGCGAGTCAAAAATCAGCGCTTTCAAAGGCTGCTCAGGATCACCAGTCGGTGCCGGAACACTTTTCACCACTTGCTCCAAAATTTCTTTGATTCCGATTCCTGATTTGGCCGAAGCCAAAACCGCATTACTTGTGTCCAAACCAATAACATCTTCCACTTCCTGCTTCACCCGTTCAGGATCAGCGCTCGGAAGGTCAATTTTGTTGATAACCGGTAAAATTTCAAGGTTGTTATCCAATGCCAGATACACGTTAGCAAGTGTTTGGGCTTCAATTCCCTGAGCCGCATCCACAACCAGCAGAGCACCTTCACATGCAGCAAGACTGCGTGATACTTCATACGTGAAGTCTACGTGTCCCGGTGTATCAATCAGATTCAATAAATACTCTTCACCGTCATCCGCTTTGTAAGTCAAGGCTACTGCTTGTAGCTTGATCGTTATTCCACGTTCGCGTTCAAGGTCCATTTTATCCAGAACTTGTTCCTGCATTTCACGTGAAGAGAGCGCACCTGTGTACTCCAAGATCCGGTCCGCAAGTGTTGATTTGCCGTGATCTATATGTGCAATGATAGAAAAGTTACGAATTTTACGTTGTCTTGCCCGAATGTCAGTCATTCCTTACCCCCAGAAACAGCCTAGTGTCAATCACTTCATTATAACAGTTGAAGCACAGTGCATCAATCCCGTGATGTCTCAACTTTATAATAAAGTGTTATCATGCACTCCCGGAGGTTATATTGCACCTTAAAATTATGGTATTTTATTCAGCAACGCCGCTAAAAAGAGAGACCACCCACTTGATTCCACTGTGTGAGAGATTTTGCAATAGTCCAGCCGTTTTGTCTGCCAACACATCAACCGGAGCCTTATTTTGATCTGCCCCAAGCACTTGGCTTGGTGACTGAACAGGTACAAATGGTGGTTCTTTGATTTCCTTTTGGACAGGTGCAGTCGGAACAGATTCGGTCCCCGATGAAGTTGGCTCAGTTGTCACAACGGTTGATGTGCCTCCTGATGGATTGCCCATATGAAAGTTGCTGCCAGCCAGCTGCATTCCAAACAGAACACCCAGCAACATTAATACAGCGATGGATAACAGTCTTTTACCGAATCTGGACATGTGCATTGCCTCCTGTCACTCTCTACTATTTTTCCTTCTTACATGTATGGTTCCTATCCACCCTGCGACGAGGTTTTGGCACTGGCTTTGTCCACCTTCTGATCTTCCCAATACACTTGGGCAATCATGTCTGCTAGAATCTTCGATGTCCGTTGGAGCTCAGCTCCTGTGTTGTCGATGCCGCCAATCTCAATCAAAATGCTGTTGGGTGAAAGGGTTTGGTTATACTCTCCATTGTTGGCTCCTCCGCCATCTTTGCCCCACACACCACGGGATACTCCAGGATACTTAGCTTCCAGTTTCTTATGAATTTTCGCTGCAAAGGCTTCATTCTGCCGCCAATTTGGATTTTCATGTCCAATAATGAAATACACTTTGGCGTAGCCCAAGTCATTAATAGTCGTTGTTGTTTTGCCATGACGCTGTGAATCGCGATGAATGTCTATGAGATATGTCAGATCATCATTTTGAGCGAGTGCCGCTTTTACCGTTTGACGGGAGTATTTATAAGAATAGTTCCAGTTGTAGTCCTTTACTTTAGTGGGGTAATCATCCTTGGCGTGTTCTACGCCGATTCCCAGCTTCTCCAGACTGTCTGAGAGGTAGGTTCCCACTTGAAATACATTGCCTTTTGACTTGCCTGTTGATGGATTATCACTTTTTGTACCTAGCAGTGGATTGTAGCCTTCCCGTGGATGGGAATGATAGATAAGAATTGACTTTTTGCCTGTTGTCGGTGAGCCTGAATTGTCTTTCTCACCATTCTTCGCTGGGGGATCTTCTTTACCTTCTCCATCTCCAGGCTCACTCGACTCAGGTGGATCCGTATTGTCCTGGCCTGGTGGAACATGCAGCTCACTACCGGGTTTTCCTCCACCTGCGGAAGCCGTATCCGTAAGACCTGGACCGGGCTGATAATCTTCGGGAGCCTCGGATTTTTCGTTACCAGATCCAGGACGGAGCAGAACAGGTTGGTTGGAACCCATGCCCGGCATTTCTCTCGCAATCAGGCTCTTCGGATCTTGAGGATTTACATTCGTTAGTAATTGAAAAACAAATGAGGTGAGATTTTCACCGGATATAGCAGACGTCTGTTCCTTCTGGGTGAGATGGGGCATCTCCATACCGAGCATATCGACGAAAAAACGGCTTGATACGGCGCTCGCAAATCCTTTCATGGAAGAAACGGGTGAATTATTCAAGCGTTTCTCTGCCATGCCCCCCAGACCCAGTACGACAAAAAACAAGGCAGATATGATCATAAGCAACAACAACGTACGGCCCATGGCCAGCACGTGCAGACATCTTTTTTTCCACTTCCCAATATTCCAGGCCAATATCTTGTTCATTCTGCTGTCTCCTTCCCTGCTGGACAACTCTTATACTTCAACTCTATGAGCCCTCCCAAATTGATAGAACAGGAAAATGAAAGATTCCAGAAACAAAAAAAAGAAAGTCCGATAGATTCGGACCTTCTTCTCAGCAGTTTTTAGTTTTAATGTGTATAGGCGGCTACGTTATCCGGATTCACGGCATCATGGAGTGCGGCGTTAAGTCCTGTAGCGATAACATTGGCAATTCCCTCAATAAACTCATCGATTTCCTTTGGGGTAACAATGAGGTCATGACCCAGTGGCTCCAGTACCTCTTTCACCAGACTCAAGCGATCTTGCTCACCGATGTCATCCAGCATACCCATGATCTGTTTGGTCTGATCCGTTTCCTGGCGGAAGTGTGAGCGCATCATCTCAATCACATTGTTCACAATGGTGGACGCATAACATACGGTTGGTACTCCGATGGCGATGCAAGGCACACCTAATATCTCACGAGTCAGGCCACGCCGTTTGTTTCCAATACCGGAACCAGGATGAATACCAATGTCCGCTACCTGAATCGTTGTATTTACACGTTCCAAGGAACGGGAGGCCAGGGCATCAATCGCAATAATGGCATCCGGCTTGGTCCGGTCTACAATCCCCTGTACGATGTCACTGGATTCAATACCCGTTGTACCGAGCACGCCGGGAGCAATCGCGCTGACTTCCCGATACCCTGGCGCAACCTGATCTGGCACCAATTCGAAATATTGACGCGTCACCATCAGATTTTCCACAACAAGTGGACCGAGTGAATCCGGGGTGACATTTAAGTTGCCCAAGCCAACAATCAAGACCTTGGATGTTTTGTTGATTCCGGCCTTAACCATAAAATTTTCCATTTCACGTGTGAACTCAGTAGCAACTCGCTCCTGTAACTCGGTATCACCATTCCGTAGTGAAGGTACTTCCAAGGTGACATAGTGGCCTTTTACCCGACCAATGGCCGTGGCTGCTTCTTCATTCAGGACATCAATACGTGTAATCGTAATGCCCTCTTTTTTCTCTACATCTTCCCGTAGTCCGGGAATCGTCTGTTTCTGTCCACCTTGCGCCATTTCCTTGGAATCGATCGCCAAATCGGTACGAACTGTATAGTTTTGCAAATCCAGTGTCATTCTGTCCCTGCCTCCCTTACCGCATTTGAGCATATTGTGTGGGTAAAAGGGTTTCTTTATACAGCATGTCGAACATCGTAGGAATATCTGTTGCATTTTACATGCTAGCGTGATAGAATATTTTAAGTTGTGAAACGTTTGTATTCATGCAAATGCCTTACAGGAGGTGAATGTAATGCCAAACATCAAATCCGCTGTTAAACGCGTAAAAACGAACGACAAGCGCCGCGCACTCAACGCTTCCCAGAAGTCTGCACTCCGTACAGCTGTTAAAGCTGCTGATGCTGCTCTGGTAAGTAACGAAGTTGATACTGCAAAAGCTGCGATTCAAGCTGCTTCCAAAAAGCTGGACAAGGCTGTAACTAAAGGTCTGGTTCATAAAAATGCTGCAGCACGCAAAAAATCTCGCTTGGCGAAAAAACTGAACGCTCTTTCCGCACAAGCGTAAGAAGCGTTACTTATACGATCCAATGGAAAAATCCTGAACAGCATAGGCTTTCAGGATTTTTTAGTATCTGATTCGATAAGTATAAGACAAAGATAAAGCGACCTTTATTCCGATGATTTAACTATCATGGAGCAAAGGTCGCTTTGTTTGTTTCTCACACTAGTAATCTATTACGTTTACTTATCCATTCATGCACCAAGTCTCAATAAGAACAGCTCCAGACCAAGCACTTTATCCACCGCTCCTGTTTTCATCTGGTAATCCAGTTCGCTGAGGTGACTCAAAATCATTCTCAGACGTTCCGGCTGAAATTTACGGGCTTGCTCACCTGCAATCTTAACAGCATACGGATGCAGACCAAGCTGACTGGCAATCTGCTGCTGGGAGTAACTTTGTTGTCCCAACTCTTTCACCTGGATCATGATCCGAAACTGGCGTGCGATTAAAGCAGCAATTTTAATCGGTTCTTCCCGCTGCTTCAGCAACTCATAGAAAAGAGCCAACGCTTTCTCCAGTCGCAAATTAGCGAGTTCCTCCACCAGTGAAAATACATTCTGCTCTGTACTACGGGCAACCAGTGACTCGATATCAGCACGCTTGATTGTCCCCCCATTACCCGCAAACAAACATAACTTGTCTACTTCAGCAGACAGGGTCTGAAGACCTGTTCCTGCATAGCTGATCAACGTTTCCGCCGCTCCCGTCTCCAAGGAAACATCCCGCTGCTTCACAAGTTTCACTATCCAATTCAATAACTCTTCTCCACTGAGTGGAGCAAAAGCAAGAACTACTGCCTGTTTCTTGACAGCTTTCACCAGTTTCTTACGCTCATCCAGCTTATCCCCTTGGGCCAGGAAAACAATCGTACTGTAATCTGCCGGATTTTCCATATATGTAAGCAGACGATCAACCTGATGTTCAATCTTAGATTCTTTACCTGCGGTGAACAAGCTCGCATCCCTTACAATTATTAATTTGCGTGGAACCAGAAAAGGTACGGTCTCTGCTTCTTCAATAACGACCTCCACAGCTGTTTCAGACAAATCATATGGAATAATCGCAAAATCACGATGTTCTTCTTCAATAACCTGTTCTTTTAACATATCCGTAAATTGCTGTATCTGGTACTTCTCCGTTCCGTACAGCACATATATCGGTGCCGTTTCTCCATTACGTATTGCCTTTGTTGCACTTTTTACATCCATTCACGGCGCCTCCTTATCCCTTTTATCCTACCAGAAAAAGCGCAAGACAACAAAGGGACCTTACATCCAGTTGCGGATGAAGGTCCCCTGTCCTACATCTATATAAACGCTGACACCAGCAGTTCTAGAAAAAGCCGGTGCGCGGTCATACGACGTCAGTTGTTAGAACTGAGATAGGACGTGTTTTGTTACTCCCACTATATGCTTGTCATACTGAAAATGTTCTTTCGTTTAGAGGAGCGCACTCCCCATTTTTAATTATTTCGCAGAAGCTCCACCTGAAACAGCAGGTACATTAAACGAGTTCTTCGCCGTTGTTCCGTCCTTGTCCGTTTCGTAATTAAACAGGGTACCATCCTTTGACCAACTCGCTGACTTCAGCGTCCCCTCTATACTGCGTTGTTCAACCAAATTTAGAACATCCGGTTCATTGGCAGGTTTGGAGTATATGCTGATTTGATCACCAATAAGCATAACTACATAGGAGCCGTCAGGTGATTTCCATTCTTTTGGTGCTGCTGTTGTAGTCATTCCCTGATCCGGTCCTCCTGCGAATCCTTTGTTTCCTCCAGAGGTGTCTGCACCTGCACTGGAATCAGGTACAGTGTTACCTTCAACCGGAACATCTTCAGTCATATTAGGTGTTGTATCTTGAGAAGTGAAGGATTTTGCATCTCCATTTTCTGTTTCTGTTACTCCATTCTCTTCCCCATCTGCAGAAGATTTAGGAGAATCTCCTGATCCCTGAATTCTCTGCTCAGAGTCTTGGTTCTGAACCGGATTCTTCTGATTATCGGTCGAAGGAGTTTTGGACGAATTATCCTGCGGTCCTTTATTCGGAGCAGGCGTTGATTCTGTAGCCGGTTGTTGAGGTGTCGGATCTGACTGAACTTCAGGCTCCTGTACCTCATCTCCACCGTTCTCTTCAGGAATTGTCTCTACGTCTTGGTTATCTGGTTTAGTTGGTGAAACATTCGATTGATCCACAAACACATCGTTGCTGCTTGGTTGGGACGAAGTGGCAGGATCATAATTTTCAATATTCTTGCTTAATGAATTCTCATCCAAATTGCCGCCCTCTTGAGAAGCTCCAGAGCTCATCAGCATGGAATCGGCATTCTCAATCTGTTCAGGCGGGTTTCCCCAGATGGCGAATCCCAATATAACTGCCGCAGCCGCTGCACCCATGGACATACGTCCTGCCATCGAGTTAAGCCATTTTTGCTTCGTTTTCCGCTCACTTGAACGTTGTAAATTCTCAAATGCCGCGGGGACAGGATTCATTTCCTGTATGGTGCTACTTTGTTCCTTCCGCGCTTCGTCAATGGCATCAAGCTGTGGCATAATCGCATCAACCAGACTAAATTTTGGGCTTACTTGCGGTAATTCTTCCAGTTCTCTCGAAAGAGCTCTGAGTAAACTAAAATTCTCGGCGCACTCCGGACACTTCGCCACATGCTGTAGCATCTGCGCGGTTTCCGCCTCGCCCAGATCATGATCCAGATAGCGGTGCATCCATTCCACCACCTCTTCGCATTTCATCCTGTCACACCACCTTTCTGATATTCCTGTAGTAGATTCTGTAATTGCTGCCTGGCTCTAAATAGATAAGATTTCACCGTATTCAACGGAAGATCGAGACAATCCGCAATTTCATTGTAGGATAAGTCCTGCAAATATCTTAGAACAATAACGGTACGATGATGCTCGGGAAGCTTGTTGATCGCATCCTGAATGTCCTGGGCCACATATGTAGACATGACCTCGTACTCCACATCCTGATTATCCTGAAAAACCATGTCATGTTCGTCAATGGAGACAGACGGCTTGGTTCTTCTGAATTTATCAATACAGATGTTCGTGACGATGCGTTGTACCCATGTTTTGAATTGGGCCTTTTCTTCGTATGAATTGATTTTGGTGTAAATTCGGATCAACGCTTCCTGCGCAGCATCCAAAGCGTCCTGTTCATTATTTAGAATGTAATATGCGGTCCGATAGACATGTTGTTCAATCTCCCGCAATAGGGTAATTAGAGCGTCGCGATCGCCCGATTGAGCGGCTCTGATGAGTTCCGGCTCTACCACAAAGGATCCCCCTCTCCCTGCAACCTTACAGACGTGATCATCAATAAAATTGTTGCAAAGTTAAGTATTTTTTTAATTTGCCATAACAAAATAACGGCGTATGTATTAGGGCCGCTGAAATCTTCTCTTAGAATAACAGAAATTGCATAACGAGTCACCAAACGTACTCAAAAGGGATTCCATTACTTACACGACTCAATTCAAATGCAATGGCATACATTATAGATAAGCACTTTTTTTGTTCCTAAAATAAAAAAAGTCGAAATTTGTCCAAATTTAAGCTGATTTTAATGCAATTTTCATGAAAATAGTGTATTGTAAATTTACATTCATAAACACGAGGTGATGAGCATGCCAGCTCTTGCGAAAATTCAAGCTTTAAAAGAACAAATGCCCAAAGAATACCAAAGTATTTCCCACTTTGTGGAACATGCATTGGAGTCCATTGATACTCTGGTCGAGGAACATCGGAAGTACGTAGCTGCACAGGCATTATACGGCGATAAAATCGTTGGATCGGAAGAACGCTTGTACAGAGAAACCGTACTTGATGTTAGAGCACAGCTATTGATGACTCTTGAGAAAACGGTAGAAGATCTGTTACACAAGGGCGACAAACACTGGAGCAAACACTTTAAGGATGGCGTAGAGTAGTTCTTATATTTCTTCTACATTTTGAAAAAATGGCCCGTTTTCCGATATTCTCCCTCGCGGAGTGTAACGGAAAGCGGGCTTTTTTGTGCTGTGCTGTAACCTGCAATCAAACGAAATGATGAATTGGTGTATTCATCAGTAAATAACGATCAGTTTACCATTGAGAAACCCTAAGGCTCTTATGCCTGCTGAGCTGCCATACACCCATACTTCGATTTTGCCTTTTGAACTCGTTTCATACGAAATGCTCGATGGATCTCCCCATGCAAGGCGCACCTGAGTTGTGTTCATTCCCGTAGCTACTTCTCCGGCAATAATTTTATTCCAAGTGGACTGAGACCAATTGTATTTCTTATATGGATCAGAAGAGAAGAATTGGTTGGAATCCGCAAGCATCTGCGTCACACTGGAAGGTGCACCTCCTGCGTAAGTTCGTTATGTTTTAACGTTATTTAACAATTAGCCACCCTTTAATAAGATAATGAATATTATTGCTAAACTGCCATATCCATTGACGCTCCAATATTATATTTCTTGAGGGTATGTGTTTTCGTATCAATTCATTACTTATCCTTCCATTAATCAACAATCCTCCACCAACTGATTCAAATTCTTTCTGATATTCATAATTCAACATCAGAATAGGGTCACTAATAAATCTATTTAAAGGTAATATACAACCATTGGAATAAAAGCCCCATGCATATTGTTCAGAAGTTATTATAGCTGCCCCATCATTTTTATCTACCATGTCCCATATTTTCTTGATATGTAATTCTGTTATTCTATCTCCAAATTGCTTAGCATAATCAATTAGATTAGAATTTTTTGTTTGTTCTAAAGCTTGAACAAATGGCAGAACAAGTTGGCTGGACACGGTAGATGATAAAATAAGAGAGTAACTTTCAATATTCTTAGTTTTACAAAGGTCTTCTAAATTAAGTAATAATGATTCCATAAGCGCATAAGCTTGATTGAGATCCTTTGAAATATAGTTGATCACTTGTTGCATCTGTTGTAATGGCAAATTTGCAAAATCAGAATGCATTAAGTTTACTTTAACTTGGGAATTAGGATCTAACTTATCATTCACCTCACATAATGTTGTCTCATCAATATCTAGTAAGGTTATTCGATTATACTCTTCAATAATTTGATTGAGAGGGATGTCATAACAATTACCAGCCCCAATAACTAAAACGTTATTTTTTTCAGCAGAAAATACTGAAGCGCTACTAAACATTTTTTTCAGTTCAAGTCTATGAACTTCCCACAAAGGAATACAATCTTGAAGATTTTGATTCATTTCTCTAAAGCATTTTTGAAAAAAACGTTCGACCATCAACATATTCCTCCAGTCCTGTCTAAGCGCTCATAAAGAAACCCACTTTTCTATTTGAATTATAAAGTAAAGTGGGTTTGCCCGTTTTTATAAACCGTATTTTTAAATACTTCCTGCTTAAATTGATTTTCTTCGTCCTCGGAATGATCATCATGACCATTAAGATCATAGCCCTTGAGGTAATAAGTACTAACACCACTTTATAAATCGAACATCCCATAATTCATGTTAAAAATACTATAAACCCGCTAACACTCTCATCCGTGTTCATTTTCATAAAAACCATATATTCCTTACCATATTCTAACTCTTCATAATCTTTAAGAACTAGCTTGGTTAATTCTCCATTAGGCTGGTGTAGCCGCTGCTCAATATCCTGCTAAGGCTTTTCGAACCGCTACGGCAGACCGTGGCAAGGAGTTCGCATGCAACGCGAAACTGGAACAATCCACGAACAACGTACAGATCTATTTTGCTGCCCCTTACTCTTCCTGGCAAAGCGGATCGAATGAGAATGCGAACGGCTTACTTCGAGAGTTCTTTCTCAAGGGCACGGACTTTAAGCAAATATCAGATGCAACAATGGAGCGTCCGCTTCGTTTGACAATCCGTTATTTAAAGAATATCCCGAGTCAAGCTTTGATGAGGAAATGATTGGAACATGATACATAAAGGACTGGTAGCATTACAGTGAAAACAAGCAATTGTATCAACGGGCCTGCTGAAGAGTTGGTTGCACTAAGCAGTAGAGTTAACGTGATTTAATTAACTCAATCAATTTATCCGTAGATTCTTTTGATACGGAATAAGTTGATTGCGTATCTTCTGAATTCATGAATCTACTTATTTGTCCTTCTTCTCCGATCCATAAATATAATTTGTCTTGATTCTTGTTATCATAATAAATGTTCATCGTATATTGGCTATCAGCCAAGTCAAAAATACCGTCCTCCTTTGTTGCAGTTGAAAGTATGCTCTTAAACGTCTGTAGAGAATTATTATCTTTATAGATAATTTCATTTGTAGAATCTGATTTCACTATACCAATGCTTTTAACACTGTTATTTATCAATAAGCCTTCATGACTATCGGATTGGCTTGGATTAGTGATCGAGGTATTTACTGAATTATTACCTTTGGATTGACAGCCAATAACTAGTAATAAAATAACAGTCAAATTAAATATAAACAGTATTTTTTTATTCATGATCAATCACTCCTAGCTAATTTTTTAATTAGGAAAGAAGAGCATCAAGCGTACCAAACATGAGAAGTAGCCTTGGTTCAAGGATCTAAAGCATTTTCGCACTGCCGGCGAAGCCAAAATCAGTTTACTGAAACGAAAGTACGGTTTGAATCGAAACCAGTACAGGGGCTTTGTCGGTTCAAAAACCTGGGTTAGATTTGGAATTAGGATTCATAACCTTAGAAGAGCCGCCCCAATGAGTAAATAGGCCCGAAAATCCACATTAGAAAAGTCCTCGCTCAATAATCACAAGGCTAGCTGGGGAGCCCCCTTAACAGAAATGAATTTATCAGGGGTAACTAGCTACTTTTTTAATTAGACGAGTGAAACCAGTTAAATGTTACAGCAAGTATAAAATACAGTGGTGGACTCAATAAAGGAGATTACTAAAGAAAGCAATCTAATCAAAAGGGCCCCATCGTAGATGGTAGCCCGTTGTTGCTATTGATTTTCGTTTATAGAAAACTCTATTCCTCCAACATTATAATATTCCATTTTTGTTCCTTCATTGAAATATTTATTTATAGATATATTTAAATGTTTGTTCTTTGCTTCAGAGATTTCTTGTTGCTTTGAATTAAATGCGATATTTTCTGAACTAGAAAATTCAATAGCGGCATCCTTAGGTAGTTCGATTTGATTCGCTAGTAAAACACTCTTAACAGCAACATCCTTATACTCGTTATGATCGAACTCATCTAAATAAACCACGCCATTATTATGGCTAATAATACTTAACTCATTTAAGCCATTGTCATTGGAGAGATATACAATATAGCTCTTTCCTTTTTCGAGAGCATCATATTCTTCTGAATGCAGGTATTCATTATTTAATGTAATTGCCGCAGGTTCATTAAACTCTATAGTCGATCCTAACCCTAATTCATTCTTGTAGTATTCTATAACCTGTACATCTCTTGTTGCATAGTGATATTTAATCATTGGTGAATTGTCAATATATTGAATAGTACTATTATTTTTAGAGAGACTATCATTAACCTGTACTAAAGCAATGACCTGTGCACGTTCTACCAGCCCATTGTAATCAAAAACTTCATGACTGCCATGTAGTTTGATATCTATTGGCTTATTCGAAAAAAAAGCAGAAACACTCGTTGAAACATTTGTATATTGGAAAATTAAGATAACAGATAGCAGCAACAAGGAAGCGATACTTAGTTTTTTATAGTTTACCACTATTAATTCCCCCATTTAGCCTTCAAATTTGTTATATCATATGTTTTTAAAGCATAGGATGTTTTTACTCCCTGCTTCATTACTGCATCTTCCGATGTATGAGCAATACTTAATGCGTGCCCGAGCTCATGTGTGGCAGTAGCTGTTCTTTTAGTAGTATCATTGAGTTGAGAATTAGTATATTGAAACGCTGATGCTTTCACCCATATATCATCAACACTGGCTGGGGAAGCTGAAGTGCCGGTCCAACTCTTATAAGGATACATTACACCAAAATCACCAGTCATTGGAGGGGGATCTGAATTAAAGTATGTAACAATGTTAGCAGTTGAGCCATATTGATTCGTTGCGCTCGAGTATGTTAGAGATACTTTCGAACTAACGCCATTCCATTGTTTAGAAGCTGTGCTAGCAATAGACGACGAACCGCCTGAACCTACACCGTAAGTTAGATGTCCTGTAGTGAAACCTCCAGAGAATGTTGCAGCTTTAACTGAGACACTTAACATTAGGACAGAAGAGAGTAATGAACCACAAAAGACAACTTTCCATTTATTCATTTTATTTCCTCCAAATCTATTTTTTTCTAAAATTCAATTTCAATATACCATCTCTACCATTTTATGTCTAGTTTGAATTGAGATTCTTTTGCTAAGGGACATATTTCATCAGAAATTTTATGCATCCCCATAAAATTGAATTGCCGTATTATAAGACGCTTGATACGAAATGTAGTAGCATATTTTTCCCTATTTTTTGACTTAAAATTTTTAATTACGTACAACCGACTCTATCTTTATGACGGATTGTAATATGAAGTTCGACACCTGCTGGAAATAAATAAAAATGGCCCATGGCCGGATTCGTGTAAAATGAAAGTTCCTACACCACATTTACACAAGGAGAATCCACCATGAGCTACACACATCTTAGCATAGTTGAGCGCAGCAAGCTAGAAATCCTCCATCGGCAAGGTCAAAGTTCAAGAGCTATCGCAAAAGAATTAGGAAGGCATCCTTCGACGATTTGTCGTGAATTGGATCGTGCTACTTCATCGCAATCCTATCAGGCAGAGCAGGCTCAGAGCGCTTATGTCGAGCGTCGTCAAGCTTCAATCTCATCTGGTAAATGGTCCGAAGCCATAGCGATTTCCTTAGAGGAAAAACTGCAGGCAACGTGGTCTCCAGAGCAAATCTCGGAACGTTTTCGTATCCAAGGCCTGCCGTCGGTTTCCTTTAAAACCATCTATCGCTGGCTCTACGCTGGGCGTCTGGTTCGAGGCACGTTACAGGTCCTTCGGCACAAAGGGAAGCGTCAGAAACCTGCAGAAACTCGCGGTAAATTCGAGATTGGCAGATCGATTTCAGATCGTCCCAAAGAGGTTCGTTCCCGGGAAACGTTTGGGCACTGGGAACTGGATACCGTCGTATCGGGTCGTGGGGAAAGTAAAGGATGTGTAGCCACGCTCATTGAACGCAAAACCCGTCTATATACCGCCATTCTCATGCCTGATCGCACCGCTTTGTCCATGGAAATTGCGCTTGGTGTAGCCATGTCGCAGTATCCCGCAGGCACTTTCCTCACAGCCACGGCTGACCAAGGAAAAGAGTTTACATGCTATGCCAATCTGGAAAAAAGCTATGATTTGCACGTTTATTTTGCTGATCCATACTCGTCTTGGCAACGCGGTTCCAATGAAAATGCGAACGGCTTACTTCGAGAGTTTTTCCCGAAAGGCACTGATCTCGCTAAAGTGGAGGATGAGGATCTCGCCGTTTCACTAGATCTAATTAACCACAGACCACGAAAATGCTTGGGTTGGAGAACCGCTCACGAATCTTTCACAGAGGAACTGTCGCACTTGGTTTGACAATCTGTCTTATATTGAAGAAAAAATTCGCATAATAAATTATGGTTAATTAATGAGTCCTCCTCAAGTAAATATAATTTCCTTGATCTCTCTATTGAAGGCTACCTCTGAGAAAATAATTGTGATTAAGAGCTTGGTAATTACACTGCCTCTTTGTGTAACCAGAATATATAGGCTTCATAGGTGGGATCATCTACTCGATATTTACACTTAACTTCAATACTTTTTCCGCTCAGACTATCCAAATTGTTGTATGTTCTCTTGTCTTTTTAACCTTCCAGTTGGTATTAAATTGGAGTTTTCTTCACTCATCTTCACACCGATAAATAGATCGCGTGCCGTCACTCAACCCCGACCAACTTGTACCGAATATCAATCTTCCCATCTTTCACCCTCATCTGAACCTCTCCCATCTGATCTGTCCGATGGATATCTGACCCGGTAGCCTCCAGACGTTCCATCACTCCCGGATTGGGATGCCCATATGTATTGTTAACTCCTGCAGATATCACAGCGGTTTTGGCGTTCCAGTATTGAAGCCAGGCTTCGGTTGAAGACGTTTTACTCCCATGATGAGCGACCTTTAGAACGTCAATGGAGACAGATGCTGAAGAAGCATTATTTGAATTATCCTGCAACGGGCGGGATAGTATCCTTTGTACAACTCCCTCTGTAACTCCAAGATCTGCACCTTTCTGTTCAAACTGGGCAGCCAACGAGCCATCCTGAATCATATAGAGCAGGTCCTGCTCGGCTGCTGCATCCATATCTCCGGTGAACAACATGGAAGCCCCGGCCATTTCCAGCAAAAAGACAACGGAATCATGATTTTGATGTTCAGATACAGGCAAACTGCTCGATACATTTACATCCATATGTGCCAGATCCGGAGCTATAAAATGTAAACTCGTCTCCTTATCAGCCTTATAGGACATGCCCTGCTGAATGGCGTACAGAGGAATTTTCCGTTTCATGGCTGTATTCAGTAACTTATCAAAGTTATCCTTACCACTGGTCGTTCCATTAAACATGAAACGTTTAACCGGAATCTGTTCCAGCACAGCCTGTAGTCCTCCGGCATGATCCTGGTCAGCATGCGTTACAATGACAGCGTCCAGTTGATGGATACCTCTCTTTTTCAATAAAGGAACAACCACCTTGGCACCTACCTCATACGGATCACGTCTTGTTTTCCAAGATTGTTCGGTGTTCCCAAAACTAACTGTTCCCCCGCCATCCACCAGAATGTGTTTGCCTTCCGGGGTTGTAATCAACGTGCTGTCCCCTTGCCCAATGTCCAAAAACTGCACGATGCCGGTTCCAGCAGGCTTCGGAGTCTGATATGCCCACCACAACCCAGCAACAAAGCTGAGCGCGAGCAAACCGCACAACCATTGCTGAGCTTTACTCATTCGTTCAATTGAATAATAACCTGCACCTCGTGCGGTAAATGCACTTGTATATTCCGGCCAGGCAATACTGGCCCCTAATGTCGTTAATGAAGTTTCTTTTCCATCTACACGGTTCTTACCTTGATCCTGTACCACGGTAGACATCGAAGAGCGAATGCCCATATTCGCCATTGAAACTGAAGGTTGTGGCCTCACAAGAGGAGCCGTCTCTTCCTCAATGAACGCTGTTTCTTGCTGCTCACCATTGCCACGATGCAAGAGGTAGAGTAAGGCATACAACACAGCATAATATGCGGCAATCCATAACAAGGGCGGTGTTGCCCAGATCAATACAAAACCTGGCAGGCTGTTCATCCACTCCACGCTTACAAAAGTCAGTTGATTCAGTTGCATCGCTATCCATGCGAGGGGTTTCGCCAAGGGAACCCATATAAATGATAACAGCATGGCGACCGTCCCCAGAGGTAATACAATGGCGCTAATCAAAGAAACAAGCAGAAAGTTGGCCACAAATGAGAGTAATGAGAACTGATTAAAATAGAGAATGGTTACTGGGAACGAAATCAGCTGAGCGGTCACGGTAACGGATGCTGTTGCGGCCAGAGATTTCGGCCAGTTGCTGAACAGCCGATTAATCAGTGGCATATAGATCATCAAACCTGCGGTCACGAGAAAGGATAACTGAAAGCTAACGCTCAGCAAAAAATAAGGGTTCCACCACATCATCAACAATGCTGCTGCACTAATCATCTGAAGGCCGTCTCTGGCGAGACCACGACGTGCCATGTACATACCAATCATGGACATAATCCCTGCTCGAATGACTGAAGGTGAACCACCGGATAACAGTACATAAGCTGGCACCAGGATCAGAACAATCGTGAGTGCCGTCTCTCTGGTAAGCCTTAGCCA
The DNA here is from genome assembly GCF_000316035.1 of Paenibacillus sp. PAMC 26794. Classification (GTDB taxonomy): domain Bacteria; phylum Bacillota; class Bacilli; order Paenibacillales; family Paenibacillaceae; genus Paenibacillus. Next base: position 115,212 of record NZ_ANHX01000004.1, on the reverse strand, counting down.
AGATAGAATGAGAAGCAACGAAGCAACATATACAGCGACATGGGTTCCGGAGATTGCCAGGATATGCGTTAGACCCAATTGTGAAAAATGACCATAGGTACCTGGATCGATATCAGTAGCCATCCCGATAATAAGCCCCTTCATATAACCTGCATGAGGCTCAGGGAATAACTGCTCAACCGCCGAGCCCAACTTATGCCTAGTCCAATCCGTCCACCGTAGTACGTTATATTGTCCAAGTCTCTCAGGAGCAACTGCTGTTACCGAACTGGCTCCCTTCACTTTGAACAACCAGTGGATATGCAGGGTGCGCAAGTAACTGCGATAATCAAACCCGCCAAAGTTCCTCGCTTCACCAGGAAGGACAAAAGAACCATTAAGCGTAATCAAATCGCCCCTCTTCCAGCCCGCTGCTACCTGTTGTTCTTCTTCCTCCAACAGTCTGACTTGTACCATCAATTGTTCATCTATGTTGAATGCAGATGATGCTGTTGCCAGATCTGTATCTGCTAACGAATCCGATGTTGGCAATATTGAAGACATCTGTATCTTAAAGTCAGCCCGATCTCCGTCAATACGTACATCTGACACCAGCTCACCCTGAATTTCGGCTGCCATACCGTCCAACTCATGAGTAGCGATACGCATAGTCTCCGGCAGACCGCTATGATTGCGTACGTCATTCCACTCCCAATGTGCAGCACCTCCAATAAAGGCAGCGAGTAAAAATAAAACAGACCATCCACGCACATCCATAAAACGAAGTAAAAGTGGCAAACATGCCAGCGCTCCAATTAACCCCCAGATTAACGTCCAGACTGTTAACGCACATGCTATCCCGCTCCCGCACAACCAACAAATCGTAAAACTTAATAATGGTCTGCCTTTCATTTCTACCCCTCCTTCATTTCACCCGTTGAACGCAGAAAAACCCCCGGAAAGCCAATTCAGGCTTGCCGGAGGTTCTCCCTCACGTATTCGATCATATTTACATTAATTGCTCACGGTCATCATCGTTTCACGCGGGGGCTGGTAATTCTCCAGCCTGCGGAACGTTATGCCCTTCTGTTCCATCATATTTGTAACCTTGCCGGTATCTTTAGGATAAGAACGATGAAACACGATTTCTGTAATCCCGCTATTCGCCAGCATATTGGCACATGTCCAGCAAGGTTCATCGGTCACATACACGGACGAGCCTTCGCGGTCGATTCGATCTGTGAATAAAAGCAAATTTTGCTCCGCATGAATTGTGCGAATGCATCGTTGCTTTTTCACCATTTCTTCTTGCCCATCGGTCACGACCAACTCATACTCTTCCGATATCATGCAACCTGCTTCAGAACAATCCGGGACGCCGGTGGGTGCACCATTATAGGCTGTTCCCAGCAGTTTCTTTCCCTGAACAAGAACGGCACCCACATGACGACGCGAACAGCGGGAACGGGTGGAAACCATATACGCGATGTCCATAAAATACGTATCCCAGTCCTTGCGTACCTCTGTACTCATGCTGCTTTCCTCCCGCTTAATACAATTTTCATTCTAATTTTACCGGATCTGCACATACGGCGCCATCTTCTCCAGCATCTTCATCCCGATTCCTTTGACCTTTGTCAGATCACTGACTTTCGCAAAAGGACCATGTGCATTCCGATAGTCCACAATAGCTTGAGCTTTCTTCTCCCCAATTCCGGGAAGCTCGATAAGCTTGGAGACAGGAGCGGTATTCACATCAATCTTGCCATTGTCGCTAGCTTCCTCACGAACTACAGGTGGATTACTGTTCGAACCCGTCTCGGAGGTAACCGTGGGATTCGAATTCGTACTTTGCGTAACTGGTTCAATCGAATTTGAGGTGTCCGGTGGATTATCATTTGCCTGACTTGTAGTTTGAACAACTGAATCACCTTCAACCCCAACGCTCGAAAACTCTCTAGACTTATCTGCCTTTGCATCATTCCCAGTCTGCATCCCACTTGCATCCGTTCCCGAAGATGCTCCTGTATTGCCCTGAACCGAAGTAGCCGACTGTACAGCAGGGAGTTCCTGCTTTATCGTCGGCTTCTCGGTGCCGAGCTGCAAGGGTTCCCAGCCACTAGGTGGTTGTTCACTTTTGCCCGACCATAATATAAGTATACTTCCAACCACCGCAGCAGCAATGGTCATCCCTTTATTCCATCTCATTCTTCCACACCTCTCCCTGAATTCAAAATCATTCATTTCGAACACGGGCGGTGCTTCCGAACCGTTGAACTTTCCTGATAAAACAAGTTGTGCATTTTTCATGTCATGTGAAACAGGTCCTCACGCATAGAATAGAGGGAATGAACTGCGCCAGTACCGTAAAGCATGAAAGGAGGCCTGAAACAATGAAGGTTGGATTTATCGGAACCGGCAGCATGGGCAGCCTGTTGATTTATGCCCTGATCCAATCGGGTGCACTTGAGCCCCGGCAGATCGCGGCCAGCAATCGAACCCCGTCCAAAGTACGTCAGTTATCCCTCCGTTACCCCGGTCTGCATGAATCCCAGAGCAATCGGGAAACGGTGATCCGAAGTAATATCATCTTCCTGTGCGTGAAGCCGCTTGAATTCAAACATGTTATTGACGACATCCTGCCTGTCGTGAATCCCAATCATATAATTGTCTCGATCACCAGTCCCGTGCAGCTGCGGCATCTGGAATCTTCACTTCCTTGCAAAGTCTCCAAGGTAATTCCCAGCGTAACACACCAAGTCGGCAGTGGAGCATCCCTCTGCATACATGGCGAACGAATGACCAGTGAAGACCGCGCTGTGTTGGAAAGTCTGCTTAGTCATATAGGCAGGCCGTACCAAGTGGATGAAGCCTGTACACGAATCACATCCGACTTCTCCAGCTGCGGACCTGCATTCATATCGTTCTTTTTGGAACAGTGGATCGAAAGTGCAGTGAAGCTGACAGGCATTAAAAAGGTAGATGCCTGTGCTCTGGCTGGCGAAATGCTCCTGGGAACAGGCAAGTTGCTCACCGAAGGAGGATACACTCCGCAAGAGCTTCAGGCTCGTGTCGCTGTACCTGGCGGTATTACCGCTCAGGCACTTGCACTGCTGAAGGTTAGTCTTGACGGCGTTTTCGACAGCCTGATCCACACGACACATGACAAATATGATGAAGATTTGTTAAAGCTGGATGAACTATTCCGAGCCGGTGAGATTAACCGGCAACAATATTAACGAGTTTGCCTGGAACGGCAATGACCTTACGAATGGTCTTGCCTTCCAGCGCCTGCTTAACAGGTGCCAGTTCCATCGTATAGTCCTGCATACCTTGTGAATCCAGATCTTTGGCGATCGTAGCACGGGTTACAATTTTACCATTAACCTGAACAACGATTTCCACTTCCGCATCCACTGTCATGGACTCATCATATTCCGGCCAAGCCACGTAAGAGATTCCACCTTCATGACCCAAACGGCTCCACAGTTCCTCTGCCATATGCGGTGCCAGTGGTGACAACAGCTGCACAAAGTTCTCCATGGCTTCACGAGGCAGTGTATCGGCTTTGTATGCATCATTGATGAAGATCATCAGCTGGCTGATGGATGTATTGAAGCGCAGGTGTTCCAGATCATCCGTAACCTTTTTGATCGTTTTGTGAGCTGTCCGTTTGAACTCGTCCGTTCCACCGTCCACCGTAATCTTGTCATTGATAGCTCCTGTGTCTTCGTTAATGAAGAGACGCCATACGCGTGACAGGAAGCGGTGCATGCCTTCAACCCCGTTTGCATTCCACGGTTTTGTCGCTTCCAATGGTCCCATGAACATCTCGTAGAGACGCAATGTATCTGCACCAAATTCATTAACGATTACATCCGGGTTAATGACATTACCACGGGATTTACTCATTTTCTCATTATTCGTGCCCAGGATCATACCTTGGTTCACCAGTTTGTGGAAAGGCTCTTTCGTATGCACAACGCCCAGATCATACAGCACTTTATGCCAGAAACGAGCGTACAGCAAGTGAAGCACCGCATGCTCTGCTCCCCCAATGTACAGATCAACTGGCAGCCACTGCTGCTGTTTCTCCTTGGAGATCAGTTCCTTGTCATTGTGCGGATCGATAAAGCGCAGGTAATACCAGCAGCTACCCGCCCATTGTGGCATGGTGTTGGTCTCACGACGTGCCTTCATTCCCGTTTCCGGATCTACCGTATTCACCCACTCCGTAACATTCGCCAGTGGTGATTCTCCTGTACCCGAAGGTTTGATCTGGTCGATATCAGGCAGCAGCAGTGGAAGTTGATCCTCCGGCACTGTCTTCATCGTTCCGTCTTCCAGATGCAGAATCGGGATTGGCTCACCCCAGTAACGCTGACGGCTGAACAGCCAATCGCGCAGACGATAGGTCACTTTCCCTTGTCCTTTACCGTTCTCTTCCAGCCAAGCAATCATCTTGGCAACCGCTTCTTCATTGTTCAGTCCGTTCAAGAAATCGGAATTCACATGCGCGCCATCACCCGAATACGCCTCTTGTGTAACGTCTCCACCCTGAATAACCTCGATGATATCCAGACCGAACTGCTTCGCAAACTCCCAGTCACGTGCATCATGACCCGGAACTGCCATAACCGCACCTGTACCGTAACCTGCAAGAACGTAATCAGCAATCCAGATCGGCAGTTTTGCACCATTAACAGGGTTGATTGCATAAGCTCCAGTGAATACACCTGTTTTGTCTTTGGCCAAATCTGTACGTTCCAGATCACTTTTACGAGAAGCCTGCTCCTGATAAGCCTGCATAGCTTCATGTTGGTCATCGGTTGTAATTGCTTCTACCAATTCATGTTCTGGAGCAAGTACTGCAAAGCTCGCACCGAACAATGTGTCCGCACGGGTAGTGAACACCTTGATGACTTCCTCGCGACCCTCAATGGCAAATACAACTTCCGCACCTGTCGATTTACCGATCCAGTTGCGCTGCATATCCTTGATGCTTTCAGACCAATCCAGCTCTTCCAGGTCTTCCAACAGACGCTCTGCATACTCGGTAATTCTCAGAACCCATTGACGCATCGGTTTGCGTACAACCGGATGTCCACCACGTTCACTCTTGCCATCAATAACCTCTTCATTAGCAAGTACCGTTCCAAGGGCTTCACACCAGTTAACTGCAACTTCATCCACATAAGCCAGACCTTTGTTGTACAGCTGAATAAAGATCCATTGTGTCCATTTATAATATTCAGGGTCCGTTGTGCTGATCTCACGATCCCAGTCATAGGAGAAACCAAGCGATTTGATCTGGCGACGGAAATTGTCAATATTACGGAATGTAATATCTCGTGGATGTTCACCTGTATCCAGTGCATGCTGCTCAGCAGGCAGACCGAAAGCGTCCCAACCCATTGGGTGCAATACATTGTAACCGCGCATCCGTTTGTATCGGGAAACGATATCTGTTGCCGTATATCCTTCCGGATGTCCTACGTGCAGACCTGAACCGGATGGATAAGGGAACATATCCAGTGCATAAAATTTCGGTTTAGCAGGGTCCTCACCCGTTTTAAACGTTTTATTTGCATCCCAGTATTGCTGCCAACTTTTTTCCATGACTTGTGGCTGATAGCCGTGTTTCGGCTGGTTATTCTCACTCATCTATTGTTCCTCCTTCAGGTTATACGCTTTAGCTTTAATTGCAACAAAAAAACCTCAGCATCCCGTAGCGTTTGCAGCGCTAGGGACGAGAGGTTGAATTCCCGTGGTACCACCCTAGTTAGCGGACGAACGTGCTTCGTCATCCACTCCCTTTGGACCTATAACGGCGGTTAACCGATGCGGATTTCCATTCCTGACCCCAAGCTTTATACAAGCAGGTTAAACAGAATGGTGTAATCACCGCATTTCTCCAAGGCGAGTTCGCAAATCACTGTCAACCGGCTTGCACCAACCGCCGGCTCTCTGTTATGTACAGGAATTACTACTGATCCTTATCATCGAAATATGTATACAATATCGGGAACATTATATAAAAAAGCAAGCCCAAAGTCAATATTACACGTTATAATCGCTATCTTGAAGTCTACGCTTCGTACCGTTCATAACGCTGGTTTCTTTTCAGGATAACCGAAAACGCTCAATGCCTTCCTCCAGATTATGAATGGTCCAATTCACATGTTCCTGATTATCATATTGACGATAAGCGCACTCAATGCGCAGCACCAGATCAAAGTACAAGTCATAGAGACTTCTTCTTTTCAATTCACTTTCAGTTGTAATCGCATGCCCATACCCTTTCACAAAACCAGGCGTATAGTTAAAATGGCTGAAATAATGCTCCATCAGAGGGTCTGCCCACAGTGAACGTTCAAAATCAATAATCGCTGTAATGCGACCTTTGTCTACTAGAACATTGCCATCCCACAGATCCCAACTGACAAGCACAGGTTCTTTGACATCGTCCAGTACATTCGATTTTTCTCCAATCAAGCGTCTCAATTCAGGGTAATCGATCGAAAATGTAATCCCGGCTTCTTCACCGTCGTTAAGAATGTCATCCATCAGATTCATAAATGCTTCTTTCCATGTGGAATAACGCTGTTTTTGCTCCGAGAAATATCCAAACTTCTCGCCCTTGATTTCATTAATTCGAAGATTGTACCGACCGAGCTGGTGTTCAATGGCCTCCTGCTCTTCCGCAGAATACTGATCCTTGACCTGATTATAGGGTGTTCCAGACATGTACTCCATGATAAAATAACGCGCTGAAGCCATGGTTAACGAGTCATCATAAGCTAGCACTTGGGGTACGGGAACATCCTGTAGCTCCGTGATGAGGCGTAGTGCCTCAACCTCGGCAATCATGAGATCCTGCTCACAACGCATCAGATTTGTCGAAGCCGACGGTGCGATTTTGAGTACCACTCGCTGTGCGTCACTAAGTGTGATGAGATATGCATGATTGGCCCAGCCATCCACCATTTCCTTGTAGTCCTGTATACTTGCAGAGAAATGCTGCTTTATTATGGCATTCAACTGTTCTGACGAAAGTCTTGTCTTATATGTACTTTCCACTTCTACACCTCACCTCGACTATTGATTTATTTTCTCAGAAAACGATTTCTATCCGACTATTATCGCCTCCTTTACTTTAACTGGCAATACTTTTTGTCACGCTTGTAAGTCTTTCCTAGCAGTTCCTTGCCGGATTGCAGAAGCTTTTTATTCATTCTCCAAAAAAATCAAACAAAAAAACTGCCCTTATGCACCATACATAAGGACAGTTCTCATTATTCGCTCTTACTTCACAGCAACGTAGAACAAGCGCTGTGCGCTGTCTCCGGCCTCTTTCCATTCAAAATCCGCATATACCTTCACGTCTCTAAAACCTGCCTTGGATAACTCCAGCTTCATCCAGTCCGGATTATATGCACGCTGGACATGAACTTCTTCAAACCGCTGGTACATATCCTTGTTACCATCATCCACACGCGAAAAAATACTGAGATGATGCTCAATCTCACAGCGATCCTGGTCCAGATCACAAGTCCAAATATAAGATACGGAGCGCTCATCCAGTACAAAAGGCTGCTCCTCATCATAACGAATAAGGGTATTGGGATGATGCACATCAAACAGGAACGTTCCACCAGGCTTCAGCATTTCGTATGTCCGCTGGAATGTTCGAACGACATCTTCTTGTTCAAGCAGATAATTGACGCAATCACAGAAAGATATCACCGAATCCACAGGTTCCGGAACTCGCCATTCCCGCATATCCTGCTGCACCCAACGGACACTGCCCTCGCGATACAAGCGATGACCCTGAGGCGTGGCCTCCATCTTGCTGCGCGCAACCGACAGCATATCGGATGAGAGGTCAATGCCTGTAACTTCGAAACCGGAGTTCACGAGCGGGATCGTAATGGAGCCCGTTCCACAGCCAAGTTCAGCGACACTTTTGGGCATTCCATGCTTTTCCCATGCTGTTCTTGCAAACCTTATCCAGTCCGGATAAGGCATATCTTCCATTAATTCATCATACACATAGGCAAATTTCCGGTAAGACATGTCAGGCACCGCACTTTCAATTTCATTTTCCGATCCTGCTAACAAAAGCAAAGACAGGGGCATCCGGTGTTTACCCAGCCTATCCCTGCCTTATCCGAGCTACATATTACAACTATTTAATCAAGAAAATTACTTATTTTCACTTTGATCCGCAGGAGCAGATTCGGACAGATACGTCCAGCTTTCCTTTTGGATCACCAGTCCGTCCTTCATCAATTTGCCCAAGGCACGCTTGAAAGCAGACTTACTGATGCCAAAGCGCTGCTTGATGATATCCGGCGGAGTTGCATCCGAGTATGGCATGCCACCCATAGGGCGTTCTTTCATGAAAGCGAGCAGCTTGTCTGCATCTTCGTTACGTCCAACTTGTTTGAGTTGAGTCATGGCCAGATTCACACGCCCGTCTTCACGTACCAGTGTCACCCGACATTTAACTTTCTCACCAAGACGCAGCATATGACTACGTTCGGATGAATGAATCATACCAATCGCGCCAAAGCCCAGTACACCGCCCTCTACAAGTACAAAAGTACCCATCTGCAGTGGCTTGTATACCGTCGCTTCAACCCACTCGTTTAACCATGAAGTTGGAGCATGGAAAGACAATGGTGAAAGTTCACGTTCCCCGGCCAATTTGGCACGCAGACGTCCCTGCTTATCATGTTCCATCATCACAAAGACTTCATCCCCCACACGGGGACGCAGTTCTTCCAGTTCAGGCAGTTCACGAATAGGAAGCAGCAATTGCCGTCCAAGTCCCATTTCCAGGAAACAGCCCAGTCGTGGGTGAACATCAGCCACAACCAGTCGTGCCATTTCGCCAAGCATGAGATAAGGCTTTTTCATCGTTACGGCCAGACGATCTTCTGTATCAAAGAATACAAATACCTCAAGCGTCTCACCAATCTTAATATCCCGCGTTAACTCGGTGTAGTGAAGCAGTACATCTTCCGATCCTGTCGTCAAAAAGAAGCCAAACGGAGACACTTCACGTGAAACCGGCAAAGAGACGACTGTTCCAGCAATCAAACTCATACAGTTTCCACCACTTTGGCATCAGACCAGAGTCGTTCAATGTTGTAGTATTCACGCTCGTCGCGGTGGAAGATATGAACAACAACATCGCCCATGTCCATCAGTACCCAACGTGCGGAATCCATACCTTCGATACCTTTGATCGTCGCTCCAGCTGCATGAGCCTGTTTGCGAATTTCAGTGGCAATGGCTTGTACCTGTGTATCGGAATTCCCGTGACAAATAACAAAATAATCCGCCACCAGGGAAACATTAATCAGATCCAATGCTACAATATTGGATGCCTTTTTGTCGTCAGCGGCAGCAACCGCCATATTCATAAGTTCTTTCGATGATAATGTCATGAACCAACCTCCATAATCTATAATTGTGTGTTCAAAAAGATCCTTCGTAATCAAAAGTGGACTTTTTGAACAACCTCTATAATTGTGCAATTAAGTCATTCCGCGAAAGCATGGTCAAAGGATAAATGACACGGCGTTGCGAGATCAGCAAGCTGATCGTCGAATCGAATCCGGCAATTAAACCTTCCTCCAGACTACGTTCAGCCTGTTCGCGAATGTGATCCACTCCCGGGAAATCTCGTCCCGGTTCAATGTAATCGGCAAGACATACCACTTTGTCCAGTAAGCTCATGCCTACCCGACCCGAGGTATGCCACCGGATGGCATGAATAACTTCGGAATCTTCCACACCGTAATCACGCTTGGCTACAAAAGCACCGACTTCGGAATGCCAGAGCTGCTTGTCATGCTGCAGAAGTTCCTGGTTTAATCCGTTATCGCGGATGACCGCTTCCATCTCCGCTACGGGCCAGTACTTCGCCACATCATGCAGGATCGCTGCCAGATCAGCTTTTACAGGATCAGCACCATATTTTACAGCCAACTTCACTGCCGATTCCATCACACCCAGTGTATGCTTCCAGCGTTTTTCCGGCATTTGTCCGGATACGGCTTGAATCAGTTCCTCACGGCTTAGTGCCATATAAACCGCTCCTTACAATGTATTGGTGTACTTCATCAGGAATCATGAAGCGTACCGAATGTCCTTTGGCCAGACGTCTGCGTACGGCTGTCGATGAAATATCGACCAAGGGCATCTCGGCCAGCAGGACCCGATCCTGTAACTCGTCTGGTAAATCATCCAGATGTAACTGGAAGCCCGGCCGACCAACTCCGATAAAGGTTAAGCGTTCTGCAAGCTCTTCAATCTGCTCCCATTTGGGAAGATAGTTCACCATATCCGCCCCGATAATGAAATAGAATTCATGTTCAGGATGGCGACGCCACAGTTCCTTCATCGTATCGATGGTATAAGACACTCCGCCCAATTCCATCTCGATGCCCAGCACCTCATATTGCTGCACATCCTTCACAGCCGCTTCCGTCATATCGAGACGTTGCTGTCCCGAAGCTCCGGCTCCGCGTTTGTGAGGTGGAACATGGGAAGGCATGAACCAGATCTCATCCAGTGCATGCGAGTCCCTTGCCGCTTCAGCTGCCAGGAGGTGTCCCATGTGGATCGGATCAAACGTACCACCCATGATACCGATCTTCACCCGCGTCACGCTCCCTTACCTAGGTAGTTCGATTTGTTTGTTATCGCGCGATTCTTTGTACAGGATGATTGTGTTACCGATGAGTTGTACAAGCTCACTTCCCGTTTCACGGGCAACTTCTTCTGCCATCTCTTTTCTGTCCTCGTCATTGTTGTTCAACACTTGCACTTTCATCAATTCACGCTTCTCAATCGCATCTTCGATGTGACGGAACAGGTGCTCGTTGGTTCCACCTTTACCAATCTGAAATACAGGGGTCAGGTGATGTGCCTGTGACCGCAAAAAGCGCTTTTGTTTACCGTTTAACATGAATACTCCATACTCCTTATGTTGAGCAGGCCCTGATCGACAGCGCAAAAACTGTCCGGACCTGACCATTCAATTATTATTTTTCAATGGTAAAAATGATCACTGAGTACACAAGGTGACTCCGATTGCAGTACCATCTTCCGATCGCTGTTATCCCCAGATTTTTCTGATCCCTTTTCACAAAGGGAAAATCCGGTGATAGCTTATGCTTCCGAAGCAGCTTTCTTGCAGAAAGCTTTTAAGCGACCACTTCGTTTCTTCAGATTGGTTCTGCACTCGTCGTCTGCATGTACTCTTAATATCATTTTACACTTCAAAACTGTTTAGTACCGCACGTCTCATCGTCTCCACTGGAGCCGGGATGCCAAGCCAATGTTCAAAGGCCACTGCGCCCTGGTATACAAACATACCCAGACCACCGTGCACCGTGCATCCTCGCATCCGCGACTCTCGAAGCAGACGGGTCTCCAGCGGATTGTAGATCAGATCACTCACCGCTGCTCCTTCACGGATCAGTGCAGGATCAACCGGTACGTCATCTACATGAGGATGCATTCCGGCAGCCGTTGTGTTAATGACGATATCAGCCGTAGCCAGTACCGTTGCAGCGTCTTCCATGCCACTGCCCGAGATTTCTCCCAAGCCATGGCCCCGCAAATCCGAAGCAAGTGCAATAGCTCTGTCCGCTGTACGGTTCAGAATGTGGATGCGTTCAGGCTTCTCCAATGCAAGTGCATATATGACACCTCTCGCTGCTCCACCTGCTCCCAGAACAGCGATACGTTTACCCGCAAGCTCAGGCACAGCCTCTTCCTTCAGCGATCGGACATAACCAATACCATCGGTATTGTACCCTGTCAGTGTTCCACCTTCATTAACGATGGTATTCACCGCACCAATGAGACGAGCACTTTCATCGATCACATCCAGATACTGCATCACCTGCTCTTTGTGCGGGATGGTGACATTGACACCACGGTACCCCAGTGCCACAATTCCGCGAACTGCCGCTTCCAGTTGATCCGGATGAACATGCAGTGGCATATACATGCCATTCACTCCTGCAGCCTGCAGAGCCGCATTGTGCATTGCCGGAGACTTGGAGTGAGCAATAGGATCACCCATGACGCCAAGCAACACGGGAAGTGAAGGGTTGAACTTTTTCTGCTCAGACATAGGTCCGCCTCCGATCCATCTGATGTACAGGTTCTGAGATTACACTAGATCAAGGATGGGCGAATCTGAACACGAATGCCTTTTGGAGCATGAACCGCAACCAGTGCTCCAATATCGCCATTAACCTTAATCCAGCCCAAGCCAGAGATAAATACATCCGATTGACTGCCGCGTTTGATGCGGAATTCATGTCTGGTCCATTCAGCCATCTCAGCTGCATCCTCACGGGTTGGCGGAGACAACAATTCTCCCAGGTGGTCGCGGTACAGGTCATCTGCACGCTCCAGCTTCGTCCGGTGAATATCAAGCGCAGTGCTGATGAAACAAGTGAACGACTGGCGATCACCTTCCACAAAGTCAAATCGAGCCATGCCGCCAAAGAACAGCGTCTGACCGGAGTTCAACTGATAAACAGCCGGTTTAAGCGGTTTTTCCGGCATGATGGCAGCGAGATCCTTACGTGAAACAATCTCACTGAAACGCCATGGATACACGATTCCAGGCGTATCAATAATATATTTTCCATCATCCAACGGAATGTTCACCATATCCAGCGTTGTTCCCGGATAACGGGATGTGGTCAGTTCCTGCTCCAGATCGCTGTAATCACGAATCAGACGGTTAATCAGTGTGGATTTACCCACATTGGTACCGCCTACCACGTACACGTCACGATCTTCGCGATACGTTCCTACAAGCTCAAGCAGTCGGTCGAAGCCCTGATTTTGCTTTGCACTGCACAAGACTACATCGACGGTACGCAAACCTTGTTCTTTGGCTTGCTTCTGTACCCAGTTGCGAACCTTGTTCCAGTTGGTGACTTTCGGAAGCAAGTCCGTTTTGTTCACAGCAAGCAATACTGGATTGTTGCCTACAAAACGTTGCAGACCGGAGATAATACTGCCATCAAAGTCAAACAAATCAACGATATGGATGACAAGTGCATCCTTATCCCCGATTTTGCTAAGCAGCGCCAGGAATTCGTCCTGATCAACTGTAACGGATGATGACTCATTGTAGTTTTTGATACGGAAACAGCGCTGGCATATAACCGGTTCACGATCCAGTGCCTTCTCAGGAATAAACCCTGGTAATTCCGAATTTTCTGTTTGCAGATGCACGCCGCATCCGCTGCACCTTACGGCAAGATTGCCGTTATGCGGTTCTGTCATTTCTTCTTTTCCTCCTCAAGCCATAAGCCTTTCCTGCGTAAACTCGTTAGAGCAATCCGTTCCACGCGTCGATTGAAGCGGGTCATAAATCCTTCGTCCCCAATGGAGATTGGCAGTACCAGAACGGTATATAACCCCATTCGGTTCCCTCCATAAACGTCCGTAAGCATCTGATCGCCTACTACAATCGTGTTTTCAGGAGATAACTCCATCATTTTCATTGCTCTACGAAACGGTACATTCGATGGTTTGCGTGCACTATGCACAAACTGGATATCCAGCGGGGTCGCAAACAGGGATACACGATTCAAATTGTTATTGGACACAATCATCAGCTTGAAGCCTGCCTGTTTCACACGTGCAAACCATTCAATCAGTTCGGGCGTAGCGTCAGGGGCTTTGGCTCCAACGAGTGTGTTATCCAGATCAGTTATAATTCCACGGTAGCCTTGAGCGTACAGCTCTTCCAGATTAATGTCAAAAACCGTGTCTACACGCAGCTTGGGCATTAACATTTTAAACAAAGAAGTCACCTCAGTTTCATACGACACACTATATCACAAATCCGTCTTTCCTGAAAATGCATACAGCGCCTGATGGCATAGGAAAAAAGGAAAAACGGGACGGGCAACAACTATGCCCGTTCCGCTTTCAGTTCCTTCCGCAGCTTCAAGGCGGTCTGATAGACGCCCTTCCAGTCGTCGGCAGTTACGGACGCCGGACTGTAACGAGTCTGTTCAAACTTCGTGAGAAGCTCATACAATGTTGCTTCTGCAGCAGGTTTTGCCTGGCTCCAGCGGGCTACCGATTCCCGAAGTGTCTCGTCTCCGCTCCGGGTCAACCCTTTGCGTTTCACATACTGAATCCAACGCTCGGTCTCTGCCACTACCTTCTGTTCAGGGGTGAGCGGTCCACCTGTCCGTAAACGAAGCAGGAAGAATCGCATAGAGAAACGATTACGCCAGAACATATATGCTACCCACAATACAATAATGGCTCCTGCAGCCCAGATAACAAAAGTCGGGATGGCAGACGATGTCTGCTCAGGTGCAGGGGTCTGCTCTTCCTCTTGTACCGGCTCCTCTTCTGGCTCTTCTTCAGGCTCATCTACAGGTTGTACATCAGGCTGTTCCGTCAGCAGCGGCATATCAAAGCCCGGCGTTGCTTCAACAGGAATCCAGCCATACTCACCAAAATAAACCTCTGCCCAGGAGTGTGCATCTGCATTGGTAACGGTGTAGGTCGTCTCAATCTCCGCACCAGGTTGACGTGGGGCCTGCATGTCCGAATTCAGGGACAATTGTCCAGGCGCATAACCTTTAACCCACCTTGCAGGAATGCCCTCCGAGCGCGCCATCATCACCAGCGCAGTGGAGAAGTAGTCACAGTAGCCTTCCATAATATCGAACAGGAAACCTTCCACAAAGTCGCTGCTTACTTTTCGAGATAAATCCGGATTGTTTGTGTATTCAAAATTAGTTTGTAAATAGTTTTGCAGTAATGCCACTTTTTCATACGGAGTATTCGCAGATGCCGTTATCTCGGCTGCCAGATTCGAAACCCGGTCAGGGAAACGGGATGGTAACTGCAAGTACATATCATCTGCCGGATTACTGTTATACAGATCTTCAAATGACTTCGTACGAAGCTCATCTTCCACAATCACAGGGGCTTCCGATACGATAGTATACGTCTTGGGATACTGTGGTTGCTGACGGTCTGTCACCACATGCAGTTCAGCCTGTTCAGCATTCCACAACATCCGTTCCGTTCTGTCCTCACCATTAATTGAGCTCACTTCCGAGATCGAATAAGCACCAAAGAGAATCGGATAGACATTATCATTCAGCATCGTTACATTCTGAGTCACTTGTTTGGTATTCACATTACCGGATTCTTGGTTCTCCAGAGGCTGTCCAGCTTGAACATTATCTGTCGTACCCCGTCCACGGTCATCCCAACCTGTGCCTGTATACTCTGCACGTGTCTCACCGCGCCAGTAACTGCGCTCATTGGTCGTGACAGACATGACAGGGGTATAGTCGAAGTTAAAACCTCCACCAAGCTGATTGTCTTCCCTGCTGTATCCCGATTCGGTAGCCGCGGGAATATCAAGGTTTCCGTTACCAGCCTGACTTGTGGAAGTTCCGGTATAGTTACGCCACGCCGTATATGGGTCCGTCAAGGTGGGTGGAATCTCCGGCATATTAACACTGGCTACAATAATCAAAGAAAAGATAATGGCAATATTGGCCAGGACTTTATAAGGATACCGGATGATTCGTTTCCAACCTTGTGGATACTGTAGCTGATAGTTACGGAAATGCTGACATACGAGCCATCCCATCCCCGCAAACATCACCCACGCGATTTCAATCCAGAGTGGAATCTGAGTGAAAGAATCGAGAATCCCCATCGAAATGATGTTAACACCCAAAAAAACAAGAATGCGACGTGTGGTGGTCACGAGTCGAAGCGCAGCTTCAAGCATCACCCATGCACACAGGGAGAACCAGATGTACGGCGTCATGTGTAATATGAATTGCTCCGCTCGGTCCGTTAAAGAGCCATAAGGGATGTATACCGTATAATCAATCAGCGTTTTATGCAAAATGTAACCAACAACGACCGCCTTGATGATCGCCCGATAGATCGTTTTGAAGGGCAGAATGACCTCCAGCACACTAACCGCTGCAAGTGTCCATAACACCAGAGAAGTGGTCTCCGTGTACCACGATTCCTGCGTAAATGAAATCCACTGCATTCCAATCAGGAAAATCCAGAGCAATGACGCTGCATGATACCAGGATCGTTTGCCTGTAACACTTTCATTTCCTTTTGTACTCATACAGAACCTCCCCCCATCACCGTTGGAAGCTCCTGCAAGTGAGAAACAGTGAATGACCTCGTGCCTCTTCCACGCAACATGGCATTCCACTCGGCACTCCGGCGAGATTCACTGGTATCGATCAGAATATGACATGGAGTCATGCCCCGCGTATCGGCCCAGCGCAACAGCTCCATTATTTTTTCATCCTTCTGGGGAGAAATCACGACAAAGTAAGCTCCCTGAGGCAGTTGACGTGCGATTCTTTCCACGCCGGGCAACAGATGGGTATCCTGACCGTTGTATTGAATATCCACCAGATGATGCATCATCTTCTGTCGTTCCATCAGACTTTCACTGGGGGCCATGAAGGATGTCTGGTCTGACAATGTCAACAACCCCATCCCCATTCGTTCCCTGACACCATACTCCAGCAGAGAGGCAGCCGTGGAAACGGCAATTTCAAATGCATCCCCATGTTCATAACTTGATGCCAGCGCATCCAGAACCAGAACGGTTTTGGGCACAGACTCATGTTCAAACTCCTTGGACTTCCAGTTCCCTGTCTTTGCCGTTGCATTCCAGTGAATGCGGGAAAGTCGATCTCCGTATACGTAGTCACGTACACCATTGATCTGAGTGGTCTCTCTCCGTGAACGGGTTAACGCCGTCTGAGGACCGGATAACCGTGATTTGCGGTCGTAAAGCTGCCAATATGGAATAAATACCGTTCTTGGCAGTACGCGAAACTCACCTTTGGCCTTAAACTTTCCTCGATGTTCAATCAGTCCAAATATGTCCTCGCTGGCACATTCCGTTTCTGAAAAAACATACTTCCCCCGCTCAAGTGGTGGTGTCTGAAAAGACAACTCGCCATTACCTCGCATATTGGGAATCAAACTTTCCTTGAACGACCACGATTCTCCGTTATGCCGATGCAGCATTTCACGCACAACAACATAGGGAAGCGGGAGGAATCCCGGAATCGTCAGACTCAGCTGTACTTGAACCTGGTCACCCGCATGTAGCAATTCTTCGTGGTCTGGACCAGAAGATAACCTACGAACTCCTTGAGCACGTCTTACCCCGCTAAATCCAGCAATGGCAAGGGACACACAGAGCAGGGTCACCATCGACAGCAACATAAGGGATGTCTTCCCGCCCTGAAACAAAACATAAGCCAGACAGCACATCCACACCATTGCGATGCTCCATACGCGTGGGTGGCGTAACCCTCTATTGACTGTTCTCAAAAGCGGCTTCATGAACTATTGCCCCATGGAGACGGGCACGCGTACTTGCTGGAGTACGGCATTCAAAACGGCCTCGGAACTCATACTGTCCAGTCTCGATTCGGGACGAAGCACAATACGATGAGAGATCACATAAGGGGCCATCGTTTTCACATCATCCGGAAGCACATAATCACGTTCCTGCAAGAAAGCAAAGGCTTTTACGGCCATCATGAACGATATGGCTGCCCGTGGGCTGGCACCCAGCAATACAGATGGGTGGGAGCGGGTTTGACGAACAACATCAAGCAAATAGTCCATAACCGGATCACCGATAAAGACCTCTTTAATCTCCTGCTGGATTGCCGAGATCTGGTCCATATGAGTCACGGATTCAAGGCGATCTACAGGCTGACCGAGCTGATGCTGTTTCAATAGGATTTTCTCAATTTCTTTATCGGGATAACCTAGACTTATTTTCAACATAAACCGGTCGAGTTGGGCTTCCGGCAATGTATACGTACCTTCAAAATCAATCGGATTCTGAGTTGCACAGAGCATGAATGGATGTGGCAGATCATACGTATCGCCATCAACGGTTACGCTGCGCTCCTCCATCACTTCGAGCAGAGCCGACTGGGTTTTTGTTGTAGCCCGGTTAATCTCATCAGCCAGCAAAATGTTGGTCATAACGGGACCTGGACGGAAATAAAAACGCTCTTCCTTCGGATGAAACACAGATACGCCCGTAATATCACTAGGTAAAATATCAGGATTACATTGAATACGTCGGTACTCACCACGCATGGATTTCGATAATGCCTTGATTAACTGCGTTTTGCCAGTTCCCGGTACGTCTTCAATCAGAACGTGCCCGCCTGCAAGCAAAGCTGTAAGTAAAAGTTGAATTTCAAAAGATTTCCCCATAATGCAGGATTCCAGATTTGAACGAACTGCGGATATGATTTGGATCGACTCTTTGCGCACAGGCATGTGGTCTAACCTCCTAAAAAAGCATACAGATTTCCTTTTATTGTACATGATCCACGGGCGTGAGTACACTCGAAGAAACTCACAATTTGTTTCCAGCCCGTCAGATTCACCGCAGTTCTCGCATGAATACGACAAAAAAGGCCCGGATAGAAGTTATCCGAAGCCTCTGCTGAATCGCAATATGTTCAAGTAGATTTCTCATTCTATGTTAGCCTTTGGGTCTAACAACCAATGCCGCGAGAAAAGAAAAGATGATCGCTGACGAAATCCCCGCCGCAGTCAGATCGAAAATCCCTGTAATCACACCCAGCCATCCCTCTTTTTCCAACTCCGTCAATGCCCCGTGCACCAAGGAATTACCGAAACTTGTGATGGGGATGGTAGCACCCGCACCTGCAAATTTAACCAAGGGGTCATACACGCCAAATGCATCCGCAAGCGCACCTGCCACAACAAGTGTGCTCATCGTATGTGCCGGTGTCAGTTTGACACCATCCATCAGAAGCTGTCCTACAACACAGATCAAACCGCCAACGATAAATGCCCACAAGAACTGCATTTCATTTATCCCTCCTTTTCTATAGCTACGGCATGTGCAATACAGGGAATACTTTCACCCTGCTGGTATGAGAGCGGGGACAAGAGCGCCCCAGTAGCTACAACCAGCACCCGTTTGAGATCACCTTTCTGCATCCGATTCAAAATGTGACCGTAGGTTACTGTGGCAGAACACCCACATCCACTGCCCCCGGCAACAACATAAGGCTGTTTCTCCCGATCATAGATCATCAGGCCGCAGTCATTAAAAACCGTCTGTTCCATGGGAATGCCTTCTTTTTGCAAAAGCTCTTTCGTAATTGGCAGACCGACGGAAGCCAGATCCCCTGTCACAATGAGATCATAATAGCCGGGTTCCAATCCCGTATCCCTGAAATGAGAGATTATAGTGTCGGCTGCTGCTGGCGCCATGGCTGAACCCATATTAAAAGGATCTTTGATTCCCAAATCCATAATGCGTCCAATAGTGGCTTTGGTAACAACGGGACCATCACCCGTACGGGAGACCACACCACACCCTGATCCTGTAACGGTATATTGCGCATAAGGCGGCTTCTGGGAGCCATACTCCGTCGGATACCGAAATTGTTTCTCGACCGTGCAGTTATGGCTCACCGTTCCTGCAAGGACATAATCGCCAGCTCCGGAGTCAACAATCATGGACGCTAACGCTAATGTTTCCATGGAAGTAGAACAGGCTCCAAAGACACCCAGGTAAGGCACACCCAGTTTTCGCGCTGAAAAGGAACTGCTGATAATCTGGTTCATCAGATCTCCACCCACAAAAAAGTGAAGCTCTTCCTTGGTGATATTTGCATTAACCAAAGCCAGTTGGGAGGCCTGTTCGAGCAGTTTGCGTTCTCCCTTTTCCCACGTCTTCTCACCGATCTCAAGATTGTCATAGACATAATCAAAATCAGATGACAAGGGACCCTTGCCTTCGTCAGGACCTACAACTGCTGCTTTACCGATAATGCGTGGACGATTCTCAAACTGCCACGTTTGGCGACCCAGACGCTTCATAGATGCCCACCTCCGAATCCCAAGAAGGCGTATACGATGCCTACGACAAATGCTGCCACGACACCAAATACGATAACGGAACCAGCAAGCTTGAACATGTTGGCCCCTACACCGAGCACCAGTCCTTCAGCACGATGTTCCAGTGCAGCAGAACACATGGAATTGGCAAATCCGGTAACCGGTACAGCCGTTCCCGCTCCTGCCCATTGAGCCATTTTATCGTAAACGCCGAGACACGTTAGAATAACCGATATGAGAATCATGACCGCCACCGTAGGACTGGAAGCTTCCTTCGATGTCATATCGAAACCGGCCATAAAAGCCTCTTGAATGGCCTGTCCAATCAAACAGACGGTACCCCCAACCAGAAATGCTTTGAGGCAATTTTTCAGGATTGGCCGAGGCGGCTCATGTTTTTTTGCGACTTTTTTGTACTCCTTTTCATCCATGGACAGGGACGACGATTTTTTTTCGCTTTCGGATGCAGATTGAGCTGGCAAGATACAAGACCTCCTCTATGTGAAAATGGTTCAAAGCTCCGGCTGAATGCCAATGTGTGTAATCCTATATTCATTGTTTGTTAATAATCGGAAGGTTATGTATCCGGCGACAGACAGTATATGTTTCCAACAAGATCATACTGTGGAAGCAGGATGGGAGTACGCCGGATCTGAGGACTTTTAGATACGTTCTATAAATAAAGAAGAACAATCACGAGCAAGATAAAAAGAACGATAAACAGTACTTTTTCCGTACCCTCTTCTGGAGGCTTCATATGATATTTAGCTCCTTCCTGTAAACAGACAATCTAATATTGAGTATTAAAACTACACAAAATGATGACATCTCCTCCGTATATTTATATTCATTGAAGTAGTATCAGGACTGCGACTACAGCGGACAGAGTCATGAAACATGGACAAGGCAAGCGCCCAAAACATGCCTTAAATACGTGACATAAACATGGACAATCACTTGCGCAAGGTTCATACTGTAATGTGACCAGTGGTTAAATAAAAAGTCCTCAGCATATTAAAGTGCATGTTCAAAAAGATAAAAGACTTTTTGAACTACATCTTAAAGGACAACAGGCGGGTAGCCGTTCTACTGTGACCTGAAATACATACCAACAGAGGAGTTGTTGACACATGAATGAAAAAACGATGGATATGTTTCGTACGTTGACGGAATTTCCTTCCGCTTCCGGTTTTGAACGTGAGCTTCGCGGCTGGATGAAAGAGCAGCTTTCCGCTTATACCGAAGAGTTCGTCCAAGATCGTCTGGGGAGTCTATTTGGTGTGTTACGCGGGGAGGAATCCGGTCCTAAAGTTATGGTAGCCGGACACTTTGACGAAGTTGGTTTCATGACTACAGGCATTACCGAAACAGGTATGATCAAATTCCGTCCACTGGGTGGATGGTGGAGTCAGGCTGTACTGTCTCAGCGACTGGAAATCATCACACCTGATCGTCGGATTACCGGAGTTGTAGGTTCTACTCCTACACACTTGCTGGACGAGTCCCAGCGGAGCAAACCTGTTGACCTGAACACCATGTATCTCGATATTGGAGCAGACAACCGTGCCGAAGCAGAATCTTGGGGCATTCATCCGGGGATGCAGATCGTGCCGATCTGTGAATTCACACCTATGGCCAATCCTAAGAAAATTATGGCTAAAGCGTGGGATAATCGTTACGGCGTAGGACTTGCACTTGAACTGGTTGAAGCGCTTCATAAGGAAAAACTGCCTAACACACTCTATGCTGGTGCAACGGTTCAGGAAGAACTGGGGCTTCGCGGTGCACGTACGGCGGCCAATCTGATTCAGCCTGATATCTTCTTCGCACTTGACTGTAGCGCGGCGAATGATATGACAGGTGACAAACAGTCATTTGGACATATCGGAGAAGGCGCATTGCTTCGTATTTTTGACCCGGGTATGTTCACTCATCGCGGAATGGTGGAATATGTTCAAGATACGGCTTCATCCAATCAGATCAAAATGCAGTATTTCATCTCACCAGGTGGTACCGATGCAGGTCAAGTTCACCTGAGTGGAATTGGTGTACCATCAACAGTTATTGGTATCTGCGCACGTTATATCCACACGTCTTCTTCCATCATTCATACGGATGACTACGATGCGGCCAAAGAACTGATTGTGAAGCTGGTCAAAGGTCTTGATCGGACAACGATGAATACCATAATTAATAACGCATAACAGCTGACAAGAGACCTCCTAATTATATCGGGAGGTCTCTTTTTTATATCCAAAACGATATTTAGTTGAACACATTTACACAGAAAGGTTATTCTGTCATCGGAGTGGCAAGTGTAAATATTCTTTAGTTCAACGTACGTAGATTAATAGGTCGAACATTATAGGAAATTATACATAAGATACAATAACGGAAGATGAAGTAAACACCAAGTAGCGGGGGACCTGTTATGGCAGTGAGAAGGAATGGAAAATCGAATAAAGGTTCTAAAAATACAAATGCCGCAAACACCCTTCTCAATGGCAAACTTAAAGGAAGAAATCTGGAACTTATCGTAGCAGCATTACTGGTAAGCGGAAAGTTAAGGGTGGATTCAGTCACGTTGTTTCGTGAAGCTACATTGGTTGTAGAATTGGTCGGTCAATATAAAACGCTTCAAAAGGTCACACCCTCGAATTCAGACAAATTGGTGCAATTCCTGGATGAAACTGGTGCTGATATGACACTAGATGATGTTATACGGGCTTTTCAGCAAAGAATAAATTCCTGAATAAGGTGAAATGAGGTTGGGATGATGTCTGACTTTGATGGAATCGGCTTCGCCGAACTATTGATTGGGGTGATCCTTGTATTGTTGTTTGTATACGGTTCTACAGATATAGAAGGTTTGTCGAGTACGCCTACAACGAGTTGACCACATAACCCTCTCCACATGGATTGCAGCCATGACTTGAACAAGGAAATACCAGTCCTTATGCAGGACTGGTATTTTGGACATCACAAAAATAGCGGTGAGAACGCGAACCACGCCAAAATGAGTGTGAGCACAATGCAGACATTCTCTACAACGGCTCCATGCTTAGTCCCTGTACTCATCAGATTCACCCGTATGCGCCACTTGAGCGGTGGTAACGGACGAATGCCCCGATTGGTTAATGAATCGGCCAACAGATGCATCGCATATGCCGTGCCTCCCGCTACCCAGATCTCCGGTCCCTGCTGCTGGGTCGTGCTGTACAACAAGCCCGCCCATATAGCGGTTCCATACAGGGTATGTGTCAGTCCCCTATGAGTTAGCGTGGTGCACAGCATAAGCAGGCTGCCTGCAATCAGATTCCATGGTGCGAACGCGTGACCATAGAATACCAGCCCCAGTCCAATGGCAAACATCAGCACTTTGCGAAGCGAACGTGAAGGCAGGAATGACACGAGTGCAATGAGGATCGCAAGCAACAGGTTCCATGGTTTGGCATGAACATAGAAGTACACAAAGACAGCTGTGGGCAAAAGAATCGTCTGTAACAACCTGATCAGACTGTTAGGCAAGGCTCTGGATACCAGCAGCGAATTTGGCTCATCAATGTCAGGCAATAACGAACCAATCAGAGCAACCGTAACGGCCGGCGCAGTCACCGGCATACCGGCCAACTGCAGAACAGAAAGCGACACGCCTGTCCCGATAATAAGGTGGGATCTTCCCATCATGATGCAAAAACGTCCTTTCGAAGAAATCGGGAACAATACGGCCCAGTTCCGATTTTACAACGAAAACAAAATAAGAACAATAGTTCGCATTTCTTATTTGTATGAAAATAAATATCACTTTCTGTGATGGGGCTCACACTATTATATTTATGACTCTTCTATCTTTATTAGTGAATTAAATCACATAAACTGTCGTCAACTACTTGTATAATTTCAAATATAAACCACTAAAATTTTTAGTAATGTACAGCGTCTATTCAAGGAGGCATACACACATGAACGGAAAAAAAGAGAAACTCATTATCATTGGTAACGGTATGGCAGGAATCAGTACCGTTGAGCAAATTTTGAAATTAACTACGCGATTTGACATTACCGTTTTTGGCACAGAGCCCTATCCTAACTACAACCGCATTATGTTGTCTTATGTACTGGAAGGAAGCAAAACGCTGGACGATATCGTCCTGAACGACCTACACTGGTATGAGGACTACGGCATTACGCTGCACACAGGCACAACGGTTACACGAATCGATGCCGAGACGCACGAAGTTGTGACTGAAGATGGAACTCGCTTTCCTTACGACAAAATTATCATTGCAACAGGCTCCAACTCCTTCATTCTCCCCGTACCGGGACATGACAAAGAGGGTGTTGCCGGTTTCCGGGATATCGCCGATTGCAATGTCATGCTCGATGCTGCTAAACAGTATAAAAGAGCGGCCGTTATCGGGGGCGGACTGCTGGGTCTTGAAGCTGCCAAAGGGTTGGTACAACTCGGCATGGAAGTTACCGTAGTGCATCTGATGGAGGATCTGATGGAGCGTCAGCTTGATCCGCAAGCTTCAGCCATGTTGAAGGCGGAACTTGAACGTCAGGGTATCCGCTTCAAAATGGGTGCGCAAACTTCCGAACTTCTGGGTGGTAAACGGGTTGAAGGAATTCGTTTTGCCGATGATTCTGTACTGAGTGTTGATTTTGTTGTCATGGCTGTAGGCATTAAACCCAATACGGCTGTAGCCCGCGAAAGCGGTATGGAAGTGAACCGGGGGATTGTCGTGGATGACTATATGCAGACTTCACTTGAGAATGTGTATTCGGTCGGGGAATGTACAGAGCACCGCGGGGTATGTTACGGCCTCGTTGCCCCATTGTTCGAGCAAGGTATGATTCTGGCGAAACATATCTGCGGTGTGGAGACCGCTCCATATGAGGGTTCTGTTGTATCCACAAAATTGAAAATTTCGGGTGTAGACGTCTTTTCAACCGGTGAATTCATCGACAGTCCAGAGCACACCGTCATTTCGCACAAAGATGACTGGAAACGGACTTACAAAAAAATTCTGCTTCGTGATAATAAAATGGTCGGCGCCGTTCTCTTCGGTGACATTACGGATTCTGCCGAATTGCAGAAACTGATCAAACAACAGACTGAAATGACCGAAGAATTGTATGGTTCACTCATGGGTACAGGCTGCGGGGGTCATAAGAAAACCACCTCTGTAGAAACGATGGCGGAAGACGAGATTGTTTGTGGATGTAACGGTGTAACTAAAGGAACCATTGTTGATGTCATTACAAATCAAGGACTTACCAGCGTAGATGAAATCAAAGCCTGTACCGGTGCAACCCGCTCTTGCGGTGGATGTAAACCGGTTGTGGAACAGATTTTGCAATATGTACTTGGAGACAGTTTCAGTACTGGAACCAAACAGGGCATCTGCGGATGTACTTCCATGGGACGGGATGAGATTGTAGCCGAGATTCGTGAAAAAGGATTACAAACGACCAAAGAGGTCATGAATGTACTGGGTTGGAGTCAACCTGAAGGTTGTTCCAAATGTCGTCCAGCGATCAACTATTACCTTGGCATGATTGCACCGGACACACACGAAGATGAGAAAGAATCCCGTTTTGTTAACGAACGAATGAACGCGAATATTCAAAAGGATGGAACGTATACGGTTGTACCTCGAATGTATGGCGGGGGGACTACACCAGCGGACCTCAAACGTATCGCTGACGTATCAGTCAAATATGATGTGAAAGCAGTCAAAGTTACTGGCGGTCAGCGTCTCGACTTGATTGGTGTCAGAAAAGAAGATCTGACTAAAGTCTGGGCTGAACTGGATATGCCTTCAGGTTATGCATACTCCAAATCGCTGCGTACGGTCAAAACATGTGTTGGCTCCCAATTCTGCCGATTCGGTACACAGGATTCCATGGCCATGGGCGCTCGCATTGAACGTAAATTCGAACGTCTGGATCTGCCAGCCAAGTTTAAATATGCCGTCAACGGTTGTCCGCGAAACTGTGCAGAGGCATGTACCAAAGATATTGGTATCGTAGGCAACGACGGAGGCTGGGAAATCTTCATCGGTGGTAACGGCGGTATTAAAGCTAGACTGGCTGATTCCCTATGCAAAGTGAAAACGGATGAAGAGTTGATTGAACTGTGCGGAGCCATCATGCAATATTACCGCGAGACAGGTAACTATCTGGAACGGACGTCCGAGTGGGTGGAACGCATGGGTCTGGAGCGTATTCGTTCGGTTGTTGTGGATAACCTTGAGGAACGTAAAGCGTTGATGCAGCGGATTGAATTTGCACTTGAGCATGTTGAAGAACCTTGGCAAAAAGCAATTCGCAATGAGGAAGGCCAAAGCAAAATGTTCCATGGCATCGAAGTATCGGCTCCTCCATAAGTAAGCTCGCAAGATTAATACTGCCGGAATGTTAAATATAGATAAGGAGTGGTTTAAGATGACGACAAAACAATCAGGCACCTACTTCCCTGCCGGAGTAGTTGAAGAATTCCTGCCACGAATCGGAAGAGTAGTTGAAATTCAGGATCATCAGCTTGCTGTCTTTCTTGCATCGGATGGTACCATCTTCGCTGCGGATAATCACAACCCCCACCCTAAGGGTGGGCCGCTGGCTGAAGGCATCGTGTCCGGGCATTATCTGTACGATCCGCTGTATGATTGGAAAATCGACCTGACTACCGGTCTTGTGCAAGCACCAGACAATGGTCAAGTACAGATGTATCCGGTAAAGGTAGAGAACGGCCAGGTCTGGATTGAAATATAGCTCCATCGAAACGTTCAAAGATTGATGCAAAATAATGGGGGAAACCGTGATGTATACACCAAGTGTTGAGGCAATTATTGAAGCTGCGGTTAAAAAACGGGATCAGATGAACTCAAATCTTTCACGCTACATGGTTGCCGCCTTAATGGCGGGTGCCTATGTAGGGCTTGGCATCGTACTGATCTTCAGTATTGGTGCCCCGCTCCTAGCGGCACAGTCACCACTGCAAACCATGTTGATGGGCATGTCCTTCGGACTCGCTCTCACACTGGTCATCTTTGCCGGATCAGAACTGTTTACAGGTAACAATATGTTTTTCACCATGAGTATGCTGGCTGGCCGAACAACAGTTAAAGATACACAGAAAAACTGGGGACTCGTCTTCCTCGGCAACCTGCTAGGTGCGATCCTGCTCAGCCTGCTTATTGTAGGCAGCGGCCTGTTCAAAACGGCTGCGCCCGAACATCTTTTATTCGTCGCTTCTGCCAAAAAGATGGCCGCTCCTGTATCGGAGTTGTTCTTCCGCGGCATTCTCTGTAACTGGCTCGTCTGTCTGGCGATCTGGATGGCTGCTCGCACGAAAGAGGATATCGCCAAAATTGCTCTCATCTGGTGGTGTCTGTACGCATTTATCGCAAGTGGGTATGAGCACAGTGTTGCCAATATGACTTTGCTGTCCTTGTCCTGGCTGTTGCCAAACCACCCAGATACAATCACGATGGCAGGCTGGTTCCACAACATGATTCCGGTGACGCTTGGTAATATCATCGGCGGTGCCCTCTTTGTCGGAATGGCGTACTGGTATACTTCACCGGTACGTAAAAAATCATGATTTTTGATTTAACTGCACTTATGTAGCGCTAGAGCACAACATCTACACACTGAAGCCACGATGGATGCCGAACTCACGTTCAGTCACACATCGTGGTTTTTTATTGTTTGTCGATAACCTGCCTACTTTCTCGTACGTCTCATTTTACCTTCGTCGCTATCCGCGTTAATCCACAGTTGACATAACTGGCGTATAGTCGATGGATACTCACACTTATACTCAATCAGCAAAGGATGATCGCTTATATGGGAATTCACACGTACTTCAGGTCACTGAATGATCTTGAACGTATTATTCGTACACCTGGCAAATTCAAATTCGAAGAACACAGCGTATCCGCTCATTCCTGGAAAGTGGTACAGTACGCCAAAACGCTCGCAGATATTGAGGAGCAACATGGAACCACCATCGATTGGAAGAAGTTATACGAAATCACCAGCAGTCATGATTATGGCGAAATCTTCATCGGTGATATCAAAACACCCGTCAAACATTATTCACTGGAGCTGCGTTCGATGCTGCAAAAGGTGGAAGAAGGCATGGTTGAACATTTTATTAATGAAAATATTCCTGAAGAGTTCCAGCCTATTTTCCGCAGACAGCTGCGTGAGGGCAAAGACCACTCGGTTGAAGGACTGATTCTCGAAGTCGCAGACAAGATGGATCAAGTATATGAAGCCTTTGCCGAGCTCCAACGTGGCAATACGGAGAAAGAATTTATCGTTATGTACCGTTATGCTTTGGTCAAAATTAAAAATATCGACCTCCACTGTGTGCAGTATTTCCTCGAACAAATTCTCCCCGACATGATTGAAGAAGGTATCCGCTCCCCGTTTGATATTCGCAAAATAACCGAAGAAGCTCTGGCCCAGTGATCAGCTCAAGTCAACATGGTGCTCATCATCCATGGACAGGGCTTTTTTTCGTTCCTGCAATTGCAGTCGGTACTCGCTAGGGTACATGCCCGTTTTGTTTTTGAAGATCCGGCTGAAATAGTGGGAATCACTATACCCTACCGCTCCACCAATGGTCTTGATATCCATATTCTCATGAGTAACGAGCATGCGTTTTGCTTCGTTAATCCGCAGACCTGTCATATATTTTAGCGGAGTCTCACCCGTTACTTTCTTAAAACACTTTCCCAGATAGTCCACACTAAAATGCATCTGTCCCGCCATGTCCTGGAGTGTAATCTCATGCATGTAATTCTGCTTCAAATACAACTTAACGGCCTCTGCGATATCCTCCGGCTTCACCTGCTCATCCAGCACGGCACTGACATGCGCAAGCGAATCCACAGCGCTCCCAAGCTTCAATTCCATCGCATCCAGCAGTGTACGAAGCTGTTCTTCCGATAATGGTTTGAGCAGATAATCCTCCACCTTGTAACTGATCGCCTGCCGTGCATATTCGAATTCATGATAACCACTCAGAATGACAATTTTCACATGCGGATAGGCAAAATACAGATGTTTGGCGAGTTCCAATCCGTTCATCACCGGCATCTGAATATCGGTTACAACCAGATCAGGTACGGAATGTTCAATGAGCTGTAACGCTTCCTGACCGTTCCGCGCTTCACCGATCACCTCGAACCGGGTGTCCAGCTCTCTGAATTTGCGCGAGACATTCCGGCGAATCAGGGCTTCATCTTCTACAATAATCGTTCTGTATTTGTTTGTCATGGGTTCAGTCATGCTCCTTTCGAATGGAACCACCTATGGTAATCTGGACACCGCCGGAAGGCTTGTTCGTAATCTGCATGTGGGCTGCTGTGCCATACCATAATTTCAATCGGACCCATATATTCTTGAGTCCCATGCCGTTAATTTTGAGGTCAGGCATACGCTCCCACTCCTGTGACTGTTCGATGTAATGCATGATCTTGGCAAGTGCCTCGGGTTCCATGCCAGGCCCGTTGTCTTCCACGTGGATCAGCCAAGTCTCATGTACCGCATTCATCTCTCCAGTAATGTTCAGTCTCCATGGAGGGGTATCACCCAGTCCATATTTCATGGCATTTTCGAGTAGTGGTTGTACCATCAGCATCGGAACCTGGATATTTTGCATCTCTTCCGGAATATGGGACTCGTAGTGTAGATCATCCTCAAACCTAATCTTCATACACTCCAGATACCGCTCACAATAATCCAGTTCTTGAGACAGGGGAACCCCATTCTTTCCCGGAGTAGAGATATAACGGAGCATGGACGCAATATGACCACAGAACGCGACAATCTGCTCATTCATGCCTTCTTCCGCCATGATGCTAATATTTGTGATGTTGTTATAGAGAAAATGCGGGTTCATCTGGGATTGCAGCGCCAGTAACCTCGCTTCTGTCTCCTGAGATTTCATCGCCAGCCTGTCCTGAAACGATTGCACAAGCTGTTGATTCAGCCGGATAAACGTATCATTTAGCTCATCCATCTCCCGGATAGAACCGGGATGCTCCAGCTTGAACAAATGCGCCGAATCCTGACCTGATATCAGATCGTTCTCACCCGTCTTCTGGATAATGCGCTGCAAGCGATGCAACGGCAAAGTGACCCGTTTGGAGATCAGATACGAGAGAACCAGAATCAGCATGAGAGTAGCTAACGTGGCACCGATAAACATCACAGCCATCCGGTTGAGACTCGCGAAAAGGGACTGCTTGGACTGCATGACAATAACGGTCCATCCCGTCTCCTGTGAGGTCATGAACGTCATCATTTGTTTGGAATGATTCAAAGGATCAGTAATCTCCTGCATCGTATCAGGCGGAAATGAAAGATTTTGAATCAAGTCCACATCATCGAAGTGGCCTGCCTGAGAAACATCGGTATCCGAAGAAAGTGGATACAACCGTGTATTTTGTTCATCCACTACATAGATCCGAAGATCGTTGTTATTCGTCTGCAATTCATTCAAATGCTGAAACAGGGTTCCGGCATCCTGCAAAATCTCAACGACACCCTGGCTGACATAGTTGCCATCTTTGTATACACGGGTAAGCGAAATATAAGGTTGATCTGATTTCCCCTCGCCTGTTGGCATGGGTAAAGCTCCCCCCTCTAACAATTGGATCACTCGCCATCCACTCCGCTCCCAGGTTTCCTTGTACCACGGTCGCTGAGTCAGGTCCACTGACAGTTGACCGTTGAATGCACCCGCTCCCAGCATCTTGCCATTCACATCATAGATATTGGCCTGTTTGGCTGTATTAGAGCTGATGATGATCGCGAGAATGACATCAATTAGTGTGGTTGTATCCTTATACAATGCCGGATCACTCGTCATTGTCTGATCGCTATCCTCCGCTGGTGCCAAGTAGTGACTGAAGTGTTCTTTGACCAGATTGGAGTACACAATATTCATGGAGAAGTTGTTCATTTTCACCACTTCCTGATCCAGATTGCCGACAATTGATACCCCAAGTTGTTTCTGCTGTTCTTCACTTCGATGACGAATGTCATTTGCGAGAAAAACATACAGAAGCCCCGCCACAATGAGCGAAAAAATAATGAATACCGCAGAATAATAGGCAAACAGACTTTGCTGAAGCGTTCCAAATCGATATCGCAATCCCCACACACCTCGTCCTATGATGATATCTGTCACACCATTCGAAAATGTCCACCCAACAGAACGCTTTTGTCTATTGAGCACATCCGCTGTTCACAGTAAAGTTATCTACATAAGAATACGCTTACATTAAGCGTTTCGGCAAGTGACAATTTTCTTTATATTCCGGGAGGTTCAATGATGAGAAAACGATTTCTATTTTCGCTTGCAAGTGTGCTCCTGCTTTCCGCTCTGCTGCTTGCCGGGTGCAACTCAGGTAAAAGTACGGAAGGTTCGGGTAAGGTGACACTCACGTTTGGAACAAGCCAATCGGGTATTCCGCGTACAGGCATCATGCAGACGATGGCCAAGGAATATGAGCAGGAGACGGGTGTCAAAATTGACTTCCAGGTCGTCCCTGACGCACAGTGGCGTGACCTGATCAAGGTGAAGCTGGCTTCTGGCGAAGCACCTGACATTTTCAATGTCGATGTGGACCCACTGAGCATGCCGGCTAACGTAAGACCGGAGGAAAATGCCATTGACTTGACCAATGAGGAATTCACAGGTCGGATGTCTGAAGAGATTTTGCCAACTGTCAGTCACAATGACAAGGTGTACGGGGTTTCTTTTGCACCAACGAAAATCTGGTATGTGTACTATAACAAACGTATCTTCCAAGAGCTCGGCATAGAGCCTCCTACATCCTATGCCGAATTCAAGGCAATCAGCCAGAAAATCAAGGATAAAGACATTATTCCATTCTATCAAGCACCTGCCAGCGGGTGGTATCAGGTTCTGCCTTTGTTCGAAACGGGGCCTAACTATGAGCAAACAACAGCGGGAACCTACGAGAAATTGAACAATAATGAGATGAAAGTAGCCGATATGACACAGCTTAAGACGGTCATTGAACAGTTGAAGGAATTTGCGGATCTCGGTTATTTCGGCAAAGACTTCTTGTCCAATACGGTAGAAGCGGGAATTGAGGCGTTTGGTCAGGAGAAAGCAGCGATGTTGCTGCGGGTTCCAGGGACGGAAAAGGAAGTTTCCGAAGCGTATCCGGCAATGAAAGACAATATGGGGTTCTTCGTCATGCCGTGGGGAGATAATCAGACGATTGGTGTGAATCCGGGCGGTTCAGCTGCGATGTTCGGTAACAAAAACAGTAAACATCCCGAAGAAGTGCTGAAATTCTTCCACTGGATTACCGAACATGATCATCTGCAACGTGTGTTCGATGAAGGTGAAGGCAACCTGACGATCTGTTGGCCGGAAATCGAACCAAAGCTGACACAGGATTATATTGATTATGAGAAAAATCATGAAAAAGGTACGGTCATGCAGGCCGCTGTGAAATACATTGATCCACAATGGATGGATATTGGCAAGGACTTGTCAGGTATGTTCGCTGGAGCCATGACACCGGATCAGATTCTGCAAAATATTGATAAACGTCGGGCTGAACAAGCCAAAGTGCTGAAAGATGAGAAGTGGCAGTAACAGCGCAAATCACAGATAGACATAAACGCTGAACAGCGTTACATGCAGCGGGCATTTGCCCGCTTCTGTATTTTGGCAGGAAGGAAAGGTGTTACGGATTATGAATGCGAACAAAATCTATCCCTGGTATTTCTCATCTGGAGCAATTGTATTATATCTGCTGTTCATCGTCGCTCCCGCCCTGCTGGGCATCTATTATTCTTTTACCGATTGGAACAGTTATAGTTCGGAGAAGAACTTTATCGGTCTGGAGCATTTCCGTACCATATTGGCGGGGGATCCGACCTATCTGCTTTTTATCAAAAATACAGTCCTGTTCACCCTGGTTACATCTATCGCCAAGACGGTTCTCGGCTTGTTTCTGGCCCTGCTGTTGGTCAGCGGTGTAAAGGCCGCGAATCTGCACCGGATGATCATCTTCTCCCCGCAGGTGCTGTCGTTCCTGATTGTTGGACTTGTGTTCAAAAGTCTGCTCGACCCCAACAACGGGTTCGTTAACGTGACCCTACGTTCCATGGGACTGGACGTTCTGGCCCAGAACTGGCTGGGCTCCCTGACTTGGGCCATGCCATCCATTATGGCAGTTGATACGTGGAAAGGCATGGGGTACATCATGGTGCTGTTCATCGCCGGATTGCTCGCCATTCCCCGCGATTATTACGAAGCAGCATCCATTGACGGCGCCGGGTTCGGGCAGAAGCTGTTCCGAATCACCATTCCGATGCTAATGCCTACGATCACCATCGCCACGGTGCTTAATATTACATACGGGCTGAGAGTATTCGATGCCGTATATGTGCTGACCAATGGTGGCCCCGGTAACGCGACAGATGTCATTAACACGGCGGTCTATTCCTCTTTTGCCAAAGGATATTGGGGACTGGGGAGTGCGCTATCTACCATTCTATTTGTCATCATGGCAATCATCTCCTTCTTCATCATTCGTTTGATGAACCGAAAGGTGGAATACTAACATGCGATTGAGAAAAAGACTGGCTTCGATCGGGTTAAACGTACTCGCCTGGCTACTCAGCCTGGTGGTCCTGATTCCTTTTGTCGTCATCGTACTAAATTCATTCAAGTCCGACGCCGAGGCCAAGGTGCTCAAACTGACGCTGCCCGAGAAGTTTATTTTCGAAAATTACAAAATCGTCTATGAACAGGGACACTTGGGAGGTTCTTTTTTCAACAGTCTGCTACATTCCGGGGCCTCTTCCCTGCTACTGGTGTTTGTTGTCGCCTTCTCGGCCTTCACGTTATCCCGTAATCATTCAAAGCTCAGCAAGTTTCTGTACTTCTTCCTGATTCTTGGTATCACACTGCCGCTCAACTACATTCCGCTGATGGAAGTCATGAAGTCCATGGGTATGATCAATTCACATGTCGGCATGATTCTGCTCTATACGGCTATGGGTATTCCAATCTCGCTGTTCATTACGTATGCATTTGTGTCTAACATCCCGAAGGAGCTGGATGAAGCCGCGATCATGGATGGATGTAATGGGATCAAGCTGTTCCTGAGAATCATTGTACCTTTGTTAACCTCGGTGCTGGTAACGGTATTTGTTCTTAATTTCCTGAGTGTCTGGAATGAGTTTACTGCCCCACTCTATATGCTGAATACAGTGGAGATGTGGCCGATGACGCTGGCTGTATATAACTTCTTCGGACAATTCAGTGCCCAGTGGAATCTGGTCAGTGCCGATATCGTGCTCACGTCATTGCCTGTGTTGATTGTGTTCCTCATTGGGCAAAAGTATATTGTAGGCGGACTAACTTCAGGGGCGGTTAAAGGGTAAGCTCCACCGACAATCCAAATTCACAAACGCATCTTGTATAAGTAAAATTGCTGACTCCTCAGCACAAAAAGCCCTTGTCTGCTTATGGTGTGAATGACTTCTTCTTACAGAAGAAGTATCACACGCTGCTGCGGACAAGGGCTTACGCTGTTGGATTTGAATTAATCGTGCGCCAACCCGCCAACATCGGATGGAGCGGTTATCTCTGGGCTCTGCTCCAGAGATTTGATCATTTTCAAACGGGATGTGATGATTGCGATCAGAATAACAAACAGACCCGCGATGATAAACAGAAAGGCAATACCTCTACCTGGCCCAGTTCCAATAATTTGACCAACGGACGAAGCCAGTGCTCCCCCCTCCATCAGCAACGGATTAAACACATGGTCGGCCAGAAATCCAGCCAAACTATATGCAATAATGAACCCGAGTTGTGACAGAATACCAATGATTCCCCATACCCTGCCCTGCTTATCGTTGGCGATATTGTTTCGCACCAGCACATCTGCGCTCATGTTGACAAACGGCAGCGATGACAGGAACAGAAAACCTGCGAAGATAATAAAATAAATGTTGGTGGACATCCCCAGAAGCGAAAAGGACAAACCGCACAAAATCAGACCCATCACAAGCACACTTGCGTATTTCTTCGTCATTGTGAAAATACCGATGCACAAGCTGCTGATCAGCATGCCGATGGCGCTTACGGACTGAAACGTCCCAAGTGTCTTCGCGTCCGTAAAGGACAAGAGCATCGGACCAATAAGTGTCTCCAGGAAACCAAGATAGAAGGTGACCAGAGAAATAATGATGACCAGCAACAGTACTCCTTTGTTGGTTACAACTTCCCTCCAACCCTCCTGAATATCGGTCATCCAGTTTTTATCTTCTTGATCCTCACGCTCTACCTTCATGCTCTTCCGAATAACCAGCACAGCCAGAATGGCAACCAGGAATGTCAGAATATTAATGACCAGAATAATCTCAATCGTTGTAATGCTAAGCAGGATGCCCGCTATGATCGGTGAAAACAAAAACTTGGAGGATTCGGCCAATTGCACAAGCCCGCTTCCTTTGGAGAATTGCTCTTTATCCAGCAGGTCCGTGGCAGAAGCCTTGTATGCCGGGCTTTGCAGCGCGGAAAAAACAGAACTGAACGATACCCCCACGTAGATATGCCACAACTGGATATCCCCCGTGAGCATAATGGACAGGATGAAGATCAGACCTGCTGCAGAACCCAGATCCCCAATGATCATCATCGTCCGGCGGTCGAATCGGTCAGCCAGCACACCCCCAATCGGTCGAAGCAGGATGTTCGGCAGAAACGTGAACAAGGTAATCATCGCAACACTTGTTGCTGTATTTGTTTTTTCGAAGGCATACACCCCCAAAGAAAAAGCGGTAAGGCCAATCCCAATCATAGAGATGAGCTGACCGAACCATACAATCAGAAATTTACCAAATGATTTTTGAACGGTATGTTCCATGGATGATACTCCTTTCTCGGCTAAGCTTGATTCGGAAAATAAAGACGAGTGACGTAGGCGAAGCTTCCTTTTTCTGCTCCCAGCACACGTTCCAAAATATGTGTGAATGCTTCAACCTTTTTTCGGAGTTCTTCATCCTCCCATTGAAAGATGCCTCGATCCAGCAAAAATTGTGACGATACGAGCAGGAACTCGATGGATTCCTTTGGGTTAGGCGTATGAAATACCCCCTCCTGAATGCCCTGCTCTACCACCTCGGCCAAGATGGGACTTAATCGAATTACCGTCTCTACAAGACTCTTTTGGTGCATCTCCACATTATGAACACTGTGCAATTGCTCAATGAGATCATGTTTTCTGCCGTCAGGCTG
The DNA here is from genome assembly GCF_000316035.1 of Paenibacillus sp. PAMC 26794. Classification (GTDB taxonomy): domain Bacteria; phylum Bacillota; class Bacilli; order Paenibacillales; family Paenibacillaceae; genus Paenibacillus. Next base: position 78,935 of record NZ_ANHX01000004.1, on the reverse strand, counting down.
ATTCTGCGCCATCATGATGCGAAAAATTTTGTCATGGGCGTTCAGTTCGGGGTCGGACACCACGTGCCTGGCCGATGCTTCCCCGCTCAGAATAAAACGCATAACGATGGCGTTCATAACCTCTTCCTTGGACTGAAAATAATAATAAAATGTACCCTTGGCAATGTTACACGCCTGAAGGATATCCATGACCGTAGCTTTGGTATATCCCTTTGTTACGAACAGAATCTCGGCGGCATCCAAAATCTCATTCCTGCGTTCTTCCGGGTTTTTGATCAGTCTCATATCCTGGCCTCCGATACGTTCGACCGACTGTCGGTCTATTGTAGTCATGAAGTTCTTTTTTTAGAACCCCATTTCAGTCAACCATTGCGCCAAATGGCTTTCCCTTGTTTTTAGATCCTGACGCTCTCTTGCATATTTTCCAATATTTCTGTCTGCAACCAGCTTACCGTCCATCATAAACAGTACACGTTCCGATCTGGCAGCGACTTTCACATCATGGGTCACCAGCAGAATGGTTGTACCCGTTGCATTAATATCGCCCAGAATATCCATGATCTCATAAGTTGATTTGGAATTCAGCGCCCCCGTTGGTTCATCGCCGAATAAAATATCTGGATTATTAATCAGCGCACGGCAGATGGCAATCCGTTGAAGCTGTCCGCCTGAGGCTTGGGTGATGTTATGCCCAGCGAGCTCATCAATCCCCATTTTTTTCATTAATGACATCGCCCGTGTATTAATCGTTTCTCTGCTGCTATTCTTGGCCAGATACGCGGAAAGTACGATATTGTCTAACAGATTCAGATTCTTGAGCAGATGAATATTTTGAAAGATGAATCCCATCTTGGTCAAACGTAGACTTGCCAGATCCCTCTCCTGAAATGCCGATATTTTTTTGCCATTAAAATAGACACTTCCAGCACTAATCTGATCCATACCACTTATGTTGTACAGTAAGGTAGACTTGCCTGAGCCAGATGGCCCCATGATGGAAACAAATTCTCCCTTTTTTAATTGAAGGTTGATATCTTTTAAGATGTTATGTTCTTCATTCTCGCCGATCGCTACGGATTTATTCACGTCTTTAGCCTCAAGTATAGTTGTCATCGTTGATCCTCCCTATTCGACAATCATTTTGGATATGCTCGTTTCCTTGATCGATTGGATGCTAATCCATGCTGTTAGTACAATCGTTCCTGCAAGTAACAATGGACACAAAACATATGCCTGTAACGGGTTAACAACAAAAACAATATTGGAAGCACCGAACGTCGACATAATGGCACTAACCAGCAACGGACCCAACGTATTGGACAATATCGTTCCAGTAACAACCCCTAAGATTAATATGACAAGTGACATCACGACATACTTGAACTTGATTTTAGACAAGGCAAACCCAAGGCTTCTTAGTACAGCAATGTCGTTGTTGTCCTTGGCTACCAACATCTGAAGGAACAATGCTGTAATTAAAATAGATATGAAGACACCGATGACCAAGGCCAGCATCGTCACCAATTTCAATTGTTGGATGGTTCCGCCTAACGTCTGATCCAGATAACCTTGAAGATCGGTTACTTTGGCTGGCGAGAAAGCCGCCTCATATTCAGAAACTTTGGTAGCCATGTCCCCGCGATTATTCAGATCCAAACTGACCACGTACCACAACACACTTTCCTTGTTGTAGGGCAATAAGGCCTTCGCCGTTTTGCCACCATTCGTAACGTCCTGGTATATTCCGCTGACCGTCATCATCTGGTCCTTGCCATTAACCAGCAAGGTAAGTTGCTCACCAGTCTTCAGGCGCAGCTCGCTACTGTTGGCATCAGATAACGCAATTTCATTTTCGGTTGTTGGCGCATTACCGCTAACATAAGACAATGGGAAAATACTGAAATCTCCAGTTTCTACACTCAGATTGTCGTAACTTCCTTCCGCATTTTTAATCTTGAACTGGCTTGTTACCAATGGGGAATACGTTTTGATGTCTTTATCATTTTGGATCTGGGCAACCAGATTGTCATAACGCTGCTCCACATCATCTGTGTGCCTCAAGTCAATGCGAATATCACTTTGTCCAACACCCATATAAGAAATAAAACTTGGCGCCTGCAAAGTGTTCAGGAAGTTGACCGGCACAATCATGATAAATGAACTGACTACAAAGACAAATAACAATAATCGGAACATCTTGATTCGCTGTATGACTTCCTTCAGACCAAGAAAGACAGGTACGGAAGACCAGCGATTGCGGGACAAACTAAGCCGGTTTCGAATGATCTGTGTATCTCCCAGGCTCCCGGTACGGAGAGCATCCACCGCGGAGATGGAACGAAAACGCCGCAGTACCGTTCGGCAGAACAGAACAACCATGGCAAATATTATTCCAGCGGCTAATAACGGAATCGCGAAATGCAACAGGGTTGCAGGTGCTTTTCCCATATACAACATGATGTTGGAAACAAATAATTTGTTAACGCCAAGTGATGCAATGTAACCAAGCACAGATGCAAATCCCGCCATAAATACATACTTCATCAGATACAGTCTCTTAATATCCTTCTCTGCGATCCCTATCGCTTTCATGACACTAATCTCACGATAATCCTCTTCGATGGTCGCAAGCATTGTGAATCGGATGCAAAGCATCGCAATCAGAATCAGCACAAGACTGACCAGAATAATAACGGCTGCAATAACTCCGTCGGTCATCGCATTCAATACCTGGAACAGCCCATAGGTTACGACTGGACCCGCGTTGGGAAGTCCGGCATTTTGGTAGGCCTGGGTAAATTCACTTGTCAGTCCGGGATCGGTCAACCGGAATTCAATGAGATACTCCATCTCTCCGACGCTCTGCTTCAGTTCCTGCAAATTCCCTGCACTCACGATAAAACGTTTGGAGTGCACAACCGATGGATTCATCTGAGCATCACGGACAAAATCAACGATGGTGTAAGAACGCTCAAATTGACCATTATCGATCCGAACCTGGTCGCCCACGCTCAATTTATTTTTCTGCATGTAATATACCGGGACCGCGATCTCGCCATCGTTCACCTGAATAATCTTACTTTCCAGATTCAACAAATAGTCGAAACCCTCATTCTGTGTAACAAAGTCAATGTCCATAACACTGTTCTTTTCGGACTCTGCTCCGAGAAACAGATTAGAGCCGTCAATGTTGACCATTTCCACAATCTGATGCTGCTGGACCATGGTATTTTCTTCAGCCCATGTGTTCACTTTGACCTGATCGAGTTCTCCGGCATGCATTTGCACAAAGTGTGGTGTTTTGGATTCAGAAAATAGATATTGGATGGAACTCGTCAGTTCCATAATCATTCGTGACCCCGAAGATACCAGCAAGGCGGCCAGCAGTACAAAAATAAATAACGCAGCCGTAATCCCTTTTTTTCTCGTTATATCGTTTCTCAGCATTCGTAGCAGCATATACGAACATGGCTCCTCTCATCTACAAGTTGTTCCTATTTATCTGGAGTCATAAAGCTTGTCAGACAATGCGCCACCGTTGAAGGTTGATGCATCATGAACATGTGAGCACCCTCTTTGATGGTTTGAAGCTTCATGGATGTGCCAAAATATCGGCCCCATCTCAACGCTGATTGAAGGGTAACAGTACGATCCCGTTCTCCCCACAGATACAATACCGGCAATGAGAGCGGCTCATATTCAAGCGTTGCTGCAGATTCCAGCATCCTGAAATCCGCCCGGATGACGGGCAGAAAATAATTCAATAATTCTTTTTCATGTATCAGTTCTTGCGGAAGAGCTTCATAGGAAAACAGATGATCAATCAGATTTTCGTCTGACATCCGATCATAATTCTGCATCCCGCATTCGTCAGGCGTGTTGCAGGCAGATAACACAAGCCGTAGCGTTTTAGCTACATCTGGACGTTCCTGACATAAGCGCTGTGCAACGAAGTAGGCTGTAATCCCTCCCAGACTATGTCCAAATAACAGACTGCCAGGCTGTATAACATCCAGCAGCTCGCTGGTATACAGTTCTACGAGTTGCTGCATATGCTCCAGGGGTGTTTCGGTGTTCAGACCATGACCCGGGGGCGTAAACGCCCAAATTTCCGTGTCAGGAAGGTACGGCACTAGGGGCTGAAAACTGTTGGAGTTGCCACCGAGATAAGGAAAACAGACCATTTGTCTGTTTCCCTCCCCCTTTTGTAGCTGCTCCAAATAGATCGGTTCCATCACTTATCCACCACCATAACCAGGCTTACTTTCTTTCCAGAACATATGCAGGGAATGTCTGAAGTGAAGTATCCACATTTTTACGCTTGAAGATGACATGTATGACAATAGCCGATATTGCAAAAAAGAAGAATTGCATAATTTGAACTTGCGGATTAAAGTAGTACAAATCAATTTGACTTCCTGTGGCTACAAGCCAGAATGCAAGCAGATAAAACAGAAGTGTACCTTTGGTTGCATTGAAGATATAACTTTGGAACACGATAAATGCCATAAGCTGAACAACGTAGTATATGTAAGTGGTTGAGGTACCAAAAGAGGAAATCAAGTATCCCGGAAGCACCCATAATCCGAACAACAGGCCGGTAATCAGACCACTTGTTATATTATTTTTTAACTTCCCTTGCAAGAATGGAAGCAAAAATCCGATCCAACCAAACAGCCCACCAATCAGCCCCGTCTCCTTGATCAGATTCACAATCCCTAACCAGATCATTTCAGGTACACTATATGTCAACTCAGGGACCGGTATGCCGAATAACAAGGAACCAAAGTGCATTGTTGATGCAAAGATGATAGAAATTCCAATAATGAGCGGTATCCAGAACAGGTCCTGTCTGCGCGGAACCAGCTTCATAAACATTCCTTTTAATGCTTCCTTTCCGCCCATCACATAACATGTAATTAATCCGGCAATGGAAGGTGAATACAGAGCAACGATCGCAAGTGGATGCATCAAGGTTAACTCACCTGTTATGGGTACAATAAAATCCGCAAAGAACATGAACAAACTTGCGATTCCATAACATGTGCCAAAGGAAATTCCCAAAAACAAATACATATATTTGTTGGACGGGCTGGTTGCCGGACTTGTGACTGGACGAATGGATGCCTGATTAGCTGTAATCATAATGCCGCCTCCTTCTCAGTCAACTTTCTCTCAATAAGATCATGCAAACGGTTTATCGTGCAGAAATTAGCCAAATCCAGATCTTCATTTGCTATCTCAATCTGGAATCTACGCTCTACAAAGTCCACCAAACGCATAGCAAAGAGCGAATTGACGAACCGCTGCTCAAAATAATTGTCATTATCATTAATTTGAGTGTCCTCATGATCCATAGTGAGGTTGTTCCCGATAAACTCCCGAATTTCCTGACGATAATCCACTGCCCTTCCCCCTTGTTATTGATGTTGCCCCTCGGGCACTAAAACCTCAATGTAATCAGGAAACTCTACAGCTTGCTGCAAATCATGATAAAACAGTACTCTTCCTTCCTGATCTGCAGATTGCTGCTTGAAACCGGCAAAGCGGTAGCTGATATTCATCATCCGGTTCCTTCCGGTATCCCTGAAGTCAGCAAGCATCTGTTTGCCCTGCTTCTGAGCTTCACGCATGATATACGTCAGCAGTACACTCCCTGCTCCCCTGGACATCACTCTGCAAGACATCAGGAGCATGTTTAGCCGCCATACTTTCTGCTGCATGTGAATAAGTGCAAGCCCAATTTTGCCATACGTCCCGTATTTGTCTTCGAGTTCACACACCAATAGCATATGGTCCTGCGAGGTCATCAGTTGATGCAACTCCTCGTAACTGTAGGTAATTCCCGTTGCATTTAGCTGATTGGTACGGACGGTAAGTTCCTCTGCACGTTGAAGATCATCCTCAGTAGCCTCGTAGATGGAAAATTTCATGCCGAGCGTAGCCAGAAATTGTTCTGAAGGTCCTTCATACTGTTCCTCAGCCTGTTTACGGAGCGTATCCGCCTGATACATCTGCCTTCTGCACGCAGAGTCGGCTGTAATGAATCGGGGCATCAGCCTTGGGTTATCAAGCATGGCTTCATATTGATCCGCATGAAGTACCTGGATGTCAGCATGTACACTTTGCACTTCTTCCAGTTCAAAAGGTTGATCATCCACAAACAGAATGGCATCCATGCCGATATTAATGTTCTGCCGAATCCGCTGGACAGAGACGGATTTTGCATCCCAATGGATTTCGGGATACAGAAAATATTCGGCGATGCCCAGTTCGTTTAGTTTCGCCCAAGCCAGCTCTGCATCATTTTTACTGGCAACAGAATGCAAAATACCTCGCTGGTCCAGTTTTTCAATCACCTCCTTTAAGCCCGGCTTCAGTTGCACATCTGAAGATTCAAGCAAAACCCCATCCCATATGGTGTGGTCCAGATCCCAGACGATACACTTGATATCCTTGAGCTTTTCCATGGTCATGCCACCCTTCATCTTAGTAGGCATAGAATCCTTGACCCGTCTTCCGCCCCCACTGTCCTGCATCAACCATTTTCTGCAACATCGGACAGCATCGGAATTTGGGGTCCTGATAGCTGTCGTACAATACTTTCAATGAATGCACGACCGTATCCAGACCAATCAGATCCGCCGTCTCCAGCGGCCCCATCTGATAATTGAAGCCCTTCTTCATAATCGCGTCCACCTGCTCGGGTGTAGCGATTCCATCCTGTACAATGTACGCCGCTTCATTCATTAACAAGTGCGAAAGGCGATTAGAGACAAACCCGGGCAGATCCTCTATGACAACTGGACTTTTATCAAGAGTTCCCAAAAAAGCTACCATCTCATGTTCCGTACCCTGCGTTGTATGATGTCCTTTGATCACCTCCACCATGGATTTAACGGGAACCGGATTCATCAGATGCACCCCAATGACTCGACCTGGGTCAGGCAAAAATGAAGCGAGCTTTGTCACGGAAATACAGCTTGTATTTAGCGCAAATAAAGCATCCGGACGAACCTTGTGGTATAGTCGTGCGTAAACTTCCTTTTTCAACTCCAGGTTTTCGGTTACATTTTCAATAATGATACTTGCCTCTTCCACACCTTCATCTTGTGTCTGGAACGAGATTCGTTCCATGATCTGATCCAGGGGCACCTGACCGTACCCTTGCTTCAGAAAGCAAGCTGAACGATATTCACGACGTATAACATCAGGTGCGTGTTCGATGACCGACGCCGAAATATCCTGCAAAATTACACGATAACCAGCCCTCGCGACATCCAGTGCTGTGGCGCATCCCATCACCCCTGCGCCAATGATTGCAATGAGTCGATTATGCATACCTAATCACCTCCTTATTGAGCTACCATTAGATCAGCTCGTCGTAGATCTCTTTCATTTCTGCAAGTGCTGCGGGGACACGCTCACCGAACCAGGTAACATCTTGCATATCAAGCAGGATATTCGGATACATCCGCGAGAGCGTAGATACCAGAACACCGTGCTCAGCAAGCTTGCTATTTAACAAAATATCAAAAGACATCAATTCAAACGTATAATCAGCCGTATCCGTAAGCGGCTCCGTGCAGCAGTGATAAGAAGCACAGCCAGACGGCCCCTGAACAATTAGAGGCAGACCCACCTTCACTGCTTCCTGGCAGAGTATGTCATGCATCATCTCAGCGTGGCGGTTCATGCTGTGCATCGCCTGTCCTCCATTGCGTCCCAACATTTCCAGCGTAGCTTTTACAGCAGCTGTACCTAATGGATAGCCATTAAACGTACCCGCATGAATTACTTTTTTGTCTACAAGCAACTTCATGATATCCGCTCGGCCAACCAGGGCTGACACCGGAACTCCCCCACCCGCGATTGCCTTCCCAAGTGTAGTCAGATCGGGCGTTACACCGAATAACTGTTGGGCACCACCGAGTCCCATACGGAAACCTGTTATAATCTCATCAAAAATGAGCACGACCTGGTACTGATCACATAACTGTCTGACTTTTTGCAGATAACCCGGAGCAGGCATGACTCCGCCTCCATTTACACAAACCGGCTCCATGATTACTGCTGCAATATCGTCTCCATGCTGGCGAAATAGTTCCTCCAGACGGGGTGCGTCATTCCATGGCAGGAGGTAGGATTGAGATTCCATGGCATCCCTTGCCCTCCCCTTTGTTCCTTTCATGTCACCAGGATAGTCTGAAGGTACCGGCAAACCTGTACGTGCAGTCTTGCCACCCATAATATTGTCCGCATTGCCATGATAATGGCCTTCAAAACGTACAAAGCGATTTTTACCTGTCCACGCCCGGGCAAGACGAAGTGCATTCTGGACAATCTCCGTGCCTGATAACCCAAAACGAATCATCTCTGCTGAAGGTACATATTGATGGATCAGTTCCAGAGCCTCTGCATCCAGATCGCAATGACTTACGGAAAGAACACGGTCAATGGTATCCTTCAGACACTCGTTATACTCCTCGTTGCCGTGGCCAACAATGAGTGCACCAAAGCGGGCATATAGATCCAAATACTCGTTGCCGTTCATGTCCGTCACTCTGCTTCGGGAAGCATGCTTGAAATGGAGGGGCGTCTCTTCCCAAGGAAGGTGAAAATTATAATGAACACCTCCAGGCAGCCATTGTTTCACCCGCTGATTGTACTGCATCATCTCCGTGATCATCCCTTATCGCCTCCCCCACTTGTCTGGTTTACTGCTTCATATCGCTCCAGTAACCTGGACCGATCTTGCGGATCATCAAGCGAATAGGCTGCAGGCAAGGTCTTATTCTCAGCCAGCATATTTCTTACACTCTGGCCTGGACCGATATCGATCCATACCGTTGCTCCCAGATTTTGAACGCGTGCCAATGCCTGATTCCAGCGAATGGGTTGCAAAAGCTGGCTGCTCAGCAGCTTAGGAATGTCCTCGGCTCCGCGAATGAACTCACCATGTACTGTAGAGCATATGGGGAACACCGGTGCAGAGAAGGAAATCCCTGCAAGCATCTCTTCAAGCTCAGGCTGAATGAACTGCATCAACTCGCTATGATAAGGTGCATCTGCCTTCATTGGCATCATGCGAAAAGGAATGAATTCCCCACCGTAGCCATCCACCTGATCATCCAGCAGTTGAAGACCCTTCGCAGTACCTGCGACGACAAACTGTCCCGGTGAATTATAACCGGAGATCGTCACATACTCGTTCTGACGAATATTCCCGACTAATTCTTCAAGCGCTTCTTGGGTTACATCAACGACAATACCCGCTCTTCCTTTTTGCTCCTGAATGGAGCGATGCATCAACGCACCACGCTGAGCTGTAAAACGGATTCCATCAGCAAATCGCAATGCTCCCGCCGCTACTAAAGCCGAAATCTCCCCCAAACTGTGACCTACTGCATAATCTGGAGTCATTCCTGTCCGGCGAACAAATGAGTCAAATAAAACGTAGCTTGCCGTCAGTACAGCAGGCTGAGCATATTCAGAGACCGTCAATTGATCCAGGGTCCCTTCCATAACCATTGCCTTCAAATCAAATCCGATCACCTCGCTCGCCTCCGCAAAGATCTGATTCGCCTCCGGCTCACTGTCCAACAACTCGCTGCACATTCCGATATACTGGCTTCCCTGGCCGGGAAATAGCGCACAAAACGTCATACGCTACCGCCACGCTTGTAATAGGCTTTTAATCCGTAATGCGAGATCATCTCCTGCTGCATCTGAGAAGAACCTTCAATAATCTCCAGAATTTTGGCTTCCTTATACAGCCTGGCCACAGGATATTGGTTACTAATTCCGTTCGCACCATGAACCTGTAGCGCATCACTTGCTACTTCAACGGCAACTTTGGACGTAAAATATTTGGCGATCGTTGTCTCCATGGCGGCCTGCGGGTCCTTGGCTTCTCTCAGCTCGGCTGCCCGTAAACATAATGCTCGTGCTGCATGGACTTTTGTCACCGCATCTCCAATCATGCCGCGAATCAGCTGAAAATGACTCAGCTTCTGATCAAATTGCTTCCGCTTCCTTGAGTAAGTCACCATGGCATCCAGCGCTTCCTGCGCAATCGCCAGCCCTGCCCAGGCAATGCTATATCTGCCCTGGTCCAGCGCCCCGGTTACGATGTACTCAAAACCTTCATTCAGACGTCCAATAATGTGATTCTTTGGTACACGCACCTCATGGAGATCAATCTCAGCTATACCTGTCTCTCCCGCAACCATGACACCTTCGATAGGTTGGGTCTGTACACCCTCAAACTGGCGTTCGACCCAAAAAGCAGTACTTCGTCCCTGATTCGAGGCAATAATGATAAATACATCTGCCAGATGTCCAAACGTGATCCACTTCTTTTTTCCATTCAAAACATAACAGTCCGATTCTTCTCTCCACTCGGTCTTTACACTTTTGGCATCTGAACCAACTTCCGGTTCAGTCAGGCCAAAGGCAGCAATCCATTCTCCCTTCACCAACTTGGGCAGCCAGGACGATTTTTGCTCAGGCGTTCCGAAACGTACCAAAGTTTCACTTACAAGTGAAGTATGTACCGTTAACAAGCTGCGAACGGCTGGAAGAGCCTTGCCAAATACTTCAGTCAACAGCCCGTACGCCTTAGGGCCGAGACCCATGCCGCCATATTCAGCCGGGATCGAGGCAGCCAAGTAACCTTTTTCAGCCATGGCACGGATCAATGTTCTGGGGATGGCTTGCTGTTCTTGAATCTGTTGAGCATAAGGACGAATTTCACGGGTAGCAAACAATTCAGCTTCATGAATGATCTCTTGCTCTATATCCGCTTCAATCATTCGGCAACCCCCTCTTGAAGAAGAGATTCATTGAGATAAGCGGCGAACTCGGCAATTGTTTTGTATTCAAACAACGCAACCGGACTGATGTCAACTTGAAGATGCTTACGCGCACGGTTAATGATCTTGAGCGCCTGCACAGATGAGACACCAATTTTCAAAAAATTCATCTCTTCATCGATGTCCTCTGGCTCCTGATTCAACGCTGCAGCAATCTCGCTTTTGATAAAAAGCTCAATTTCTTCTTTTGTCATATCATGACCTCCGTTCCCTGATTCACATCTATCCAATGTACATACGGCTCGAATGGATGTGCTGGCAGATGTACAATCTGGCCAGAGCCATTCGGATGTAACTGTTCCCAATCCAGCGCAGCACCACGTACATAAAGCTGTCCCAGCAATAAAGCAAGCTGATCCTCCATGGTAAGAGTCGGCTCGGTAGACAGGCGGATGAAGCTCTCCTTGCCACTGTATTCAAGCTGCTGCACTGTCTGATCTGCAGCAATCATAATTACAATGTCGGCGTTTGCCATCTTGCCAGGTGTGTCTTGCAGACTGTCTAACGTCACTCTGTTGTTCACTGGAATGGATTGGCTTGCATGAGCGCTGTGATGTTCCTCGCCATCCAGATGTAAACTGGATACAAGTTCCTCTCCTGCAGCTATTCCTCGAATCTCTTGAATGGAAGGGACCAGACGTACAAGTGTCTCAAGCAAGGTCACCCAGTAGTTCAAGGTTGATACCGTATCTTCATTAGAATCGTCTGGCCTGAGTACCTTACGAGCTTGAGCTTCATCTTCTCCGCGAATCTCATGCCCCCCAACCACAATATTGACACGAGCAGCTCGGTTTCTAGGCTTGAAGCCAAATTCCATCTCTTCGATGTTCCACTCTCCGGTTGAGCTGACAGCTACTGCTGCACGATACCGATAATGTTTTCTATATCTGTTCCGGGTAAAACAAAGATCCTCTAGTGCCAGGTCCGCATGTTTCTTCACATATTGCTCCGTGTTATCAATCAGCTTTTTTAAAGCCTGCTCTGATTTCGCAGAGAACGTTAACAACTGGCCGCGTGCCGGGGCATCTGCACGGACAGGGGCTTTCCATTCTTCCAGCACAATGTGGGCATTCGTACCTCCCAGGCCAAATGAACTGATGCCCGCCTTCCGTGTTTTTCCTTCAGGTACATCCCACGTTCTATGCTCGCTAACGATATGGAACGGCGATTGCTCCAGTCGGAGGGCCGGATTCGGATTATCCATATGCAGACTTGGTGCCAGTTCCCCATGCTGCATACTGAGCAGAACCTTGGCAAGACTGGCTCCACTGGAGGCTGCAAATAAATGACCAATATTGGTTTTGACTGAACCTAATCCAATCGAATTGTCGCTTGTATATCCCTTTTCCCGGAACAGTCGGAGTAAGGCATTCACCTCAATTGGATCTCCAATCCTTGTCCCCGATCCATGTGCTTCAATATAAGAAATCTCGCTCGGATTTAGGTTGGCATCGCGATAAGCGGCACGTAGTACCTCATATTGCCCCTGAGGGTTGGGTGCCATAATGCCCAGGGAATATCCGTCGTTATTCACCGCTGTCCCGCGAATTACACCATAAACATGTTTATTGTTGCGAACTGCCTCTGTTAGCGGCTCCAGATATACAACAACAGCACCTTCTCCCAAGACCGAACCATCTGCTTCCCGGTCAAATACCTTCGTATGTTGAGTGGAAGAACAGATTCCAGCATTGCGTGATAGTTGATGAACATGCGGTGTAGCCAAAATGTTCGCTCCACCTACAACTGCCCCAGAGATACGCTTGTCCTGAATGGCCGCCACAGCTTGTGTCAGTGCTACCAGAAAAGAAGAACATGCCGTATCTATGGACAGTGCCGGACCTGTGAAATTGTACATGTGTGAAATGGAGGCTGCTGCAATATTGGACATATTGCCTACCATAGCGTGAGAATGAACAGCCTTTCCAAGACTCCGGTTCATATAATCAACAACCAGATCGAAGTATGTGCTTGGGTTAATCCCTACATACACACCCACATCACGCTTATCCTCATGGTCCACGAGCATACCTGCATCCTCCAGCGCCTCATGAGCAACTTCCAGCAGCTTCCGATGTTGCGGATCCATAAATGCAGCTTGTTCAGACGGGATTTCAAAGAACTCATGATCAAACGTATCCGGTTGCTTCAGTTCCCCAATCCAGTCATCCCAATCGGGTTGCTTGGAACGTGTTGCACGCTCTAAGCTAACCCGGTCTACACTATCTAACCCGTTAACCAGATTGCTCCAGAACTGCTCTTGGGTGTCGGCATCAGGCAGACGCAGAGACAGTCCGGTAATAGCAATAGCACGATGTACATTCAGGTGATTATCTGTTGTTTCAGCTTGTTCAAAGTCCTTCGTTTCTGCTGGAAGTTCCTGCAGATATTCCACCATCTCACGTACTGTACTGCAAAAAACAAGTAGTTCTTGTCCTAATTCGCGCCCCATATGTGCAGACAGCTTGTCAAGTAATTGATAGGAGAGGATGGAATTGCCTCCAAGTGCGAGAAAAGAAGTATCCATCTCAATCTTTCCTGCGGGCAATTGAAGAATTTCGGCCCAGGCTTTACGTACGGTATATTCCAAAGACGATGCGGAAACCGTCTCGTGTCCTTGCTGTTGTGTGTTTTCGCGAATCAGCTCTTCAATGGCCTCGATGTCCTTGGTAAATACTCCACGCTCATATTCGTTTCTCAGCATGAAGCGCTGGACCTTGCCACTCGTCGTTTTGGGAATAACCTTGATTGGGAGAACATGGGTGATCTCAATACCCAATCCAGCCCTCATACGTTGGATCAGATCCTGTCGTACATCCAGAAACTGTGGAGTGCCCGATTTGTATTTAACAAATACAAGCAGCTCCTCTACTTGTTTGAGGCTGTTAAAGTGCCCGACTACCGTCAGATTCCCTCTCGGAATGCTGCTATTCTGGTACAAAATTTCTTCAAGATCATGCGCATAATGGTTCTGTCCCCGAATAAACACAATGTCCTTGATTCGTCCGCTTACAACCAGGGAGCCATCAGCCATATAACCCAAGTCTCCAGTGCGAAGCCACCCATCCACATACATTTCACGATTGATCTCCGGAAGACTGTAATATCCGGAGGTTACCGATTCCCCACGGATCTGGATTTCGCCAACAACCCGCTCATCCAGCACTTCACCCTGTTCATCCGCAATCCGGATTTGAATCCCTGTCATGGGATATCCTTCATGGACAAATTCGATCACATCCGAAGTATGGCTATCACTGCTAGGTAGCTGGACTGGCACAGCCAGTCCTTCCTGCACCAGCCGCGAACGCGAAATACGTTCAATTCGCGGCTCTTCCCCCAGTTTAGAGGTACATACACCTACTGTCGCTTCTGCCATGCCATACGCAGGAAACATCATATTGGAACGATAGCCACAAGAGCTGAATTTTTTGACAAATCGCTCGATAACAGACGTTGATATAGGCTCTGCACCATTTAAGGTCATACGCAGTGAAGACAGATCAAGCGTTGAGAGCTTGGAATCCGGGATCTTCTGAACCATCCATTCGAAACCGAAATTGGTGCAGCAAAACCATTTCCCCTGATGCTCCGTAATCTTGCGCAAGAACAGATAAGGCGACCGTACGAAGGTATAAGGTGACATCACCATAATGTTGGCTCCACTCAGGACGGGTGTCAGGTGCTGTCCAAATATCCCCATATCATGCGTATGCGGCAACCAGGTAAACACATTATCTCCTTCTTCGGCTCCAAGAAATGTCTTGCATGCAATACTGTTGGCGATAATATTGTGATTTGTTAACTGCACGCCTTTGGGAATTCCCGTGCTTCCTGATGAGAATTGCAGGAACACAATGTCATCAGGAGAGGTTGGGCATAGATCAGCCATCTGCTGGCCTGCTTGAAGCTGGTTCACGCTAATCAACATAAGACATTTGAATACCGGACTTTCCGCAAGCTGCTTATACTTGGGCATGTAGGCTTCCTCGACGATAACGACCGGACGCCCGAGTACCTCCCACACTTTCGTGAATTTCTCCAGACCAGCTGAGCCTGGTTCCCAGGCAGCCGGAGGACTAACCGGGGCGACAATAATGCCACCCAGCATACAAGCCCAAAATGTACGGTAAAATTCCTGTGACTGGTCAATTTCCAAAATAACGACCTGTCCTTGTTGAATGCCTTGCTCCTGAAGAGACTGCAGGTACTTGCGCGCCTGCATCAGTAATTCAGGATATGATTCAAACTGTTCGTCACCTGAAGAGCTGATATAGGTCATTCCCTTTTCCGGATGAATATCTGCAATGTAGATTAGCATCTCAGCCACTGTTGAATAATGTTCTGGCACAATCAGCTCGGGTCCTCGCTGTATGGATTTACTGGACATGTTGCACCTCCATTGCCTCATTGTGAACTACCACTTTCACATCGCTACCAAGCTTGTCATCAATCAGCTGTTTCATACGTTTGATATCCAGACCAGCCTGACAGGCCAGATGTACGTACAGACACTCTTCGTCGTAGCGAATAACCCATTCGAATTGGGCGAGTCCCGAATTCGAATCTTGGTCATCCGACGACTGAGACGACATTGGGATCGCCTCGCTGCTGGAGATGAAGCCTTGATAATTAAATAGAATCATCTGACGCGGCTCCTGTTCTGCTTGCCTGTAGGCAGTTCCCAATTGTTCCTGTATGCCATCATATTGTGCCGAGAGGGAAGAATCATGTGTAAGTGCCATAAAGTTAATGCTGTGTTGCTTCGTAAATTCCAGACGTTTCAACAGATCTTCTTGTGTGAATTCACTGTCTACCAGCACTGGAATCAGATCAAGGAATTCTCCCACATAATCATAGTAGGATTCTTCGCCATACTCCCTTCCGTAATGCACCAGGGCTATTGGCAGTTGGCTTATATTCAGATAATCCGTAATGATGTTGGCAAAAGTTTCAAAGCATGTCCACCAAACATCTGCAGGCTCCTTCCCTGCAAGGGACAACTCGACAGTCATCGCTGAAGGCGACAATGTTTCTATTTCCTTCAACTTGTTCATGACGATGGTGTTACATCTATGCCATGCCTGAAGCGAAAATTGTTTCTTCATTTCATCTTCAGATACCCCTACGGGGCCTTGAGACAGAAAATTTACATAATCCTCATAATTTCGTACCTGGTACAGAAGATCACTCTCTATCCCTACACCTTGCGGTCTATATAATGCCTTCGACTCAAGTTGCTGCTTGATGATTTGAGCACTCATACCATCAAACGCAAGATGATCAAAGCTCCAAATCAGCTTATGCTCTGTGGCTCCTGTACGCAAAATACACAGACGCCAAGGCAGTTCCTTCAACGTATACGTTTTGTGTAACAGAGATTGAACCAGTTTGTACTCCAGCTGCTCCATTGTAGCCGAAGCATAATGACGAATATCAAGATATGGGATAAGCTGTTGCAGCATGTCCGCCGCTAACGACATATCACATGGATGCCAATACAATTGTTCTTCCTCATATATCATGCTGTGCAGCAACTGATGCCGGGATATAACTCCAAGAATCAGGTGTTTTACAGCTTGTTCATTCAATTCGCCTTCCAGCGTTGTTGTAAATCCGCTTGCTAGTGAAGTCGTAGAAGCATGTGCTTGTTGAATTGGAGATAGTGGGAATTGACCCATAGGGGTCATGCCCGCCATAAAAGATGACACCTGATTGCAGCTGTTTAAAACGTGCAGGACCAGGCTGTCCAGTTGTTTCTCATGAAGTGTTATGTCCTGTGGTATGACTATCGGGGACTGAATATGCAGGCTATCATCTGACCAAACTGACGCCGGAGGATTAATGTCTACCAAATTGGCAAGCCCTCTAACTGTCGGATATTGGAATAATTCGTTCACATTGATGGCAATTCCTTCTTTTGACAAAATTTGAGTGAATGCAATCGCTTTGAGCGAATGTCCCCCATTTTGAAAGAAGTGATCTTCCACACCAATGCCTGGATTCCCCAGGATCTGTCGCATGGCGGCAAGAATGACACGCTCCGTTTTTGTCTGAGGTGAACTCACTTCCAGTGACCTCTGCTGCTCTTCAACCAAATTCTCGGACAATGCTCTTCGGTCCACTTTGCCATTGGCATTAATCGGAAGATGATCCATTCGAATAATTCGTGCAGGCACCATGTACTCTGGCAGTTGCTGGTGAAGTTCTCTTCGAATATACTCAGCATCTGCCCCAGTGTCGCTTGTATAAAAAGCGGCAATGTATAGACTTCCTGATGGTTCTGTAACTGTCATGACAAATGCATCACGAACTCCCGACAGACGCTCCATGCAGTTACCTATCTCCGATAACTCAATGCGGAAACCTCTAATCTTGACCTGGAAATCCGAACGTTCAATAAAAATCAGACTGCCGTCAGCCAGACGTTTGACGATGTCACCTGTCCGATACATTCGTTCTCCCTTGCGGAAGGGATCATCAAGAAAGTGCTTTCGGGTAAGATCCTCACGGTTAAGATATCCAATACCTACCGCATCCCCACTGATATACAGTTCACCTGGAACGTTGGGTGGCACAGGCTTCAGCTCATCATCCAGAACATACAAGGCTGTGTTAGACAGGGGATACCCTATAGGCAGTGAGCCAGTATAAGGCTCTGTTTGCTGTAATAAGTGGTAGGAGGCAAAAAAGGTTGCTTCCGTTGGCCCATATCCATTTAACAGCCTACCCGGCCCCACGCATGCAAGCGCTTTGTTGGCATGACTCACCGATGCAGCTTCACCACCAAACATCACTCTACGCACATTCTTCAAGCATTCAGCATCCCAATCCACCAGCATATTAAACAAGGATGTCGGAATATAAAATACTGAAATCCGTTGCTGTCGGATGACATCCGCCAAACGAGCCATATCCAAAATGGTCTCTTTTGAGATTAATACAAGAGTAGCGCCATTTATTAATGAAGCAAAAATATCGAAAATGGAACCGTCAAACGCATAGTTAGAAATTTGCAGGATACGATCCTCTGGCACGACGGTGACAAAATTACTATTTTTCATAACTTTGGTCACATTGCGATGACTCATCACAGTCCCTTTCGGGGTTCCTGTTGACCCTGATGTATAAATGATATAAGCCGGGTCAAGAGCAGTCTTATTCATATGTTCAACGGGCTCCTGCATGTCTCCTGAAACGAAAGCTGTCAGTTCATCCGCCGGCACGATACAAGGAACTACAGATTGCCATGTCGAGGCATAAGCCGTTTCAGTCAATAACACAGCCGCATCGCAATCTTGCAAAATAAATTCAATTCTCGATGGTGGCGAAGCCGGGTCGATCGGCACATAACTGCAACCCACTTGGAGTGTAGCAAGGATACTGATCATCTGGATCGGTCCACGGTCCAGAATGAGAGCAATACTAGAGCCTGATTTTACCCCTTGTCCAAGCAACCTGAACGCCAGCCACTGAACACGTTCATACAGATCCGCATAGCTCCATTCACCGTCTTCCCAGACCAATGCTGTCTTCTGTGCATGCACATGAACTTGTTCCTCGAATAATTGGGAAATGGTCGCATCTCGCGGATACTGAGCGGCATTATCGTTGACTCCGTAGAGCAGCCATTCCTCTTCCTCCGGTGTAGTGAACTTAATCTGACCAATTCGTTCATTATCCCCTGTTGTGATCTGAGACAGGATATACCGGAATTTATCCAGCATCAGTTCCATGGACTCCGCTTTAAACAAATCCGAGCGATAGTCAAGTTCAACCGTGTAACATTGCTTGTGCTCGACCAGTGTCCAAGTCAGATCAAATTTGGCATCCACCTTACCTTCGACCCAAGGTTCAAGTATCAGTTCCCCGGCTTCAGGATCATCGGTTCCCATATTAATGTAATTTAGCACCACATCAAATAGGGGGTTGCGGCTTAAATCACCGAATAGACCAAGTTGTTCAACCAGTGCTTCATAAGGATAATATTGATGCTCATAACAGGATAACAACTTGCCACGCATCTCATTCAAATACGTCTCTGTGGACCATTCCCTGTCCATGCTGGTACGAATGGCAAGCATGTTCACGAACATACCCATAACGTTATCGAGTTCTGGTTTCTCACGCCCCGCAACCGCTGTACCTACGACCAAGTCGTCTTGACCCGTATACTTCCAGATTAATAGATTCAAAGTTGCCATGAACAACATGTAGGGTGTAAGCCCTTGTTGAGTACAGAAATCATTGACCTGTGTGCTTAATGACTCACCAAGTTCAATGGAAAGTCTGTCTCCTCTGTAAGATGACACGCCATGTCTTGGGAAGTCTGTAAGCAATTCAACCGGTGCAGGCATGTCCTCAAATTCCCGTATCCAAAACTCGGTTTCTTTAACAGATTGTCCATGTGACGCAGCTTCATCACGCCATTCCGCATATTCCTTATACTGAATGTCAAGAGATTGCAATGTTTCTCCTCTGTACATGCGTGCAAAATCCTGCATCAGGATCGCAATGGAACTCTGATCCGAAATGATATGATGCATGTCGATGAATAAGATGTGTTCCTCTTGAGAAAGGCGAACCAGCTTAACACGAACCAATGGTGCGCTGGTCAGATCAAAAGGCTTGATCCATTCCATGACCTGTTCTAACCCTGCTGTTTCTAATTCTAGCAACTCCACCACGCTTGGAACCTGATCCTCGACAACCTGGAAAAGCTCACCGTCAATCATTTCAAACCTGGTACGGAATGCTTCATGTCTCTCTACAAGTGCATCCATTATTACTCTGAATTGGGTAGGGTCAAGTTTTCCCCTTACCCTATAGGAACTGGCGAGATTGTATGCCGTACTCTCACCTTTCATCCACTCATGCACCACATACATTCTTCGCTGGGCAGAAGTGGTCTTGTATTTCTCTTTCTTAGTTACAGGCAAGATTGGGTCCACTGAATCAGAGTCACTTGTAGCCTGATGTTCAGCAATCCATTGAACCATGTGTTCAAATACAGAATGATCAAAAACCTCTTCCAGCCCCAAATTTAATCCAAACATTTCTTTAATCCTCGACGCCAAGGAAATCGCTTTTAAAGAATGACCCCCAAGCTCAAAGAAATCATCTTCAAGGCCGACTGCTCCATTACCAAGCAACTCCTGCCACAATTGCGATAATACATGCCTTATCTCATCATCAGTCCGTTGAACCCTGACTTTCCCGGATGGAGATTGGTCTAATGCTGCGATAGAACCCGCTGCAACCTGCGACATACCTGCAAGCTGATACAACGCAACATCATGTTGATGAACAATGGGATCAAAGGAATACGTCGGCAGGGAGATTTTTTGCCTACGCCCCGTTCCGTTTAACTGTTCCCAATCCAACTCCATGCCAGAGCACCAGCAAAAAGCAAGTACTTTCATTAAATACACGTCTGCCTCAAGCAAGCTCTGACGATCTCCAGTAAGAGCAATGATGTTTGGCTCTGAAAATGAATCCGGGGCTGTTTGTTCTGTATCCTGCAGCTGATTCGAAACGATCCACAGCGTATGCCCAGCAGATTCAGAAAGCCTCTTGCGATTTAGCAGCGTAAACAGGAAATTTGGAGATAACAGTGGTGCAATACTCGACGCAAGATCTGTTACAGTTGCATCTGTCATCCTTCCTGTCAAAGCATCTGACAATGCTCCTTCTTCTAGTGACCAATGCTCCAGATTGTATAGAAGCCCCACGGCATGTACTGGATCAAGTGCATCACTAATAACCAACCCCACGAGTTCGCCAACGCCTTGTCCACAGACAGCATCTGGCTTGACACCAAGCTGCATTACGGTTTTATAAAGAGCATATTGCACAACAAAGCACTGCATGCGCTCAAGCCTTGAATCGGTTAACGATCGCCCTATGCCTTGGCGGATGGCATACTGTTCCTTGGACTCAAAGAGGTTCAGTATCTCTTCAAAGTGCTGTTTGAATATCTCTGAGACCTGGCTGCGATACACAGAAGCATATAGTTCCCGAATCTTGCGCGCTTCCCAACTTGCATTTCCGCTGAGATAAAACATGACCTTAGGCTTCCCATTCATCACACTTGCCTGTGTCTCAAACTCTACAGACTGCTCGCTTGGCGGAATATAACCGTCTACAACGATTAGTGCTTTACGATGAACGAATCTGCTTCTTCCCTTCTGTAGCGTCCACGCAGCATTGGGCAACTGCTCCGGCAATGCATGGATTGCCTGTAGAACCGAATCATACGTGCGTTCCAGCGCAGATTCACTTTTGGCCGAGAAGGGTAGCAAAAGCAATGATTCATAATTGACTTGGCTCTCTTGGACGGGCGGCTGCTCCAGAATGACGTGAGCATTGGTACCCCCGATCCCAAACGAACTGACACCTGCTCGCAGGATACGCTTCGCGTCTTCTAATGGCTGTGGCTCCCTGTTGATATAGAAGGGACTATGCTCCAGCTTCAACATCTGATTCGTCCGATTCATGTGAATCTGTGGCGGAACCACCCGGTGATAAAGCGTCAGTACGGTTTTAATAAAACCGGCGACACCTGCTGCCGCATCAAGATGCCCAATATTGGCTTTCACAGAACCTAGAGCACAATAATTTCTACGATCTGTTCCCCATGACTGCCTGAGCGCTTCAATTTCAATCGGGTCCCCCAGTTTGGTTCCTGTTCCATGCGCCTCCAGATAGGAGATCTCTTTTGGAGACACTCCCGAACGATGCAGGGCTGATTGAATAACCTTGACCTGCCCGGCCACACTCGGTGCCGTATATCCAATTTTGTCCATGCCATCATTATTAATCGCTGAACCTTTAATGACTGCATAGATATGATCTCCATCTCTCTGCGCGTCGCGGAGTGACTTGAGCACAACCATTCCGCATCCATTACCAGACACAGTACCAGATGCCTGCTCATCGAACGGTCTGCAATGACCATCCTTTGAATAAATCATGCCTTCATGCCAGTGATAACCTTCTTTGAGCGGATAGGAGATAGAGACACCTCCCGCAAGTGCCACATCACACTCTCCCCGAATCAACGATTCAGCAGCTTGGTGGATAGCGACCAAAGAAGTCGAACATGCGGTCTGTACGGCCATACTCGGCCCTCTCAGATTTAATTTGTGAGATACTCGGGTTGTAATATAGTCCTTTTCATTTAAAGTCATGGCTTCAAAAGCCTGTAACAAATTACCGGAGCGACCGAGAAATTGCACCATCCATGGTAAGCTCAGTCCACTTCCGGCAAACAATCCTATAGATCCCTCATAACTGTAAGGATCACATCCGGCATGCTCAAGTGCCTCCCATGAGCACTGATGCAGCAGCCGTATTTGCGGATCCATCATGTTGGATTCCTGATGCGGATATTCGAAAAATCCGGAGTCAAAATACTCAGTATCTTGCAGTACACCTTTGGCACGTACATAATCGGGATGTTTGAAGTCTTCCGGTCGTACACCCGCAGCGGTTAGATCCTCCTCATTCAGACGGGTGATACCGTCCTTACCTGCCATTAGGTTATCCCAGAACTCCTCGATATTTCTTGAACCGGGAAAATGCCCTGCCATACCAATGACTGCGATATCCGAGGAAGAAGAAATTCTGCTACTGTGTTCTGAAGCAAACTGGATACTCTGTTCCGGTCTGCCCTGCTCCACTTTGCTGTGTTCAACTGTGCTCCTCACATACTCTTTTGGAGCTGTTGTCGGCTCCGGGTTCGTAACAGGATATCCAGCCGAAGCGATATGCCCGCTCTCCTCTTGTACATGTTGTGTAACTGTCGGCAGCATCTGCTCAGCCACCAGATGATTGACCAGTGATGCAATAGAGGAATGCTCAAACAATTGCACCAGCGGAACGTTTTTATCCAGATAGGCATTCAGCCGATTATTGATCAGAATAAGCCCCAGCGAGTTGCCTCCGATGTCAAAAAAGTGATCATGGATATTAACTGTATCCAGATTCAATATTTCCTTCCACGTTGCAATGAGCATCTGCTCCAGATCAACTTTTGCCCGCTCCGTTCCTTGAATCGATGAACCATAAACCAGAGTCGGATTAGCCTTCTCTCCCGTTTCAAAATCAGCCAGACGAAGAGCATTGCGATTCAGTTTTCCATTAGGCAGCACAGGCAGATTTTCCAGACGAATCAAGCGAGAAGGCATCATGTACTGTGGAAGCCGCTGCTTTAACCAGGCCCGAAGCTGTACGTCTTCATCTTCCATAACGGACGGCCCAATCCCAGGCTTCAGACTGTAGAAAAGGATTAATTGCAATGAATGTTGCTCGGCCCCTTCTACCTTAACGACAGCTTCTCTTACACGTTCATAATTCATCGCTGCCTGCTCAATCTCGTTCAGTTCAATCCGGTAGCCCCGAATCTTCACCTGCTGATCTAACCGTCCCATTAACTCAACATCCCCATCCGGCAGTATACGGGCCAGATCGCCAGTTCGGTACAAACGGCCTCCCAAAACATTGGAGTTTGCAATGAATCGGGCATCGGTCTCAGCAGCATTGTGCAGATAACCGCGGGATAATCCTTTTCCTGCAATGCACAGCTCTCCATAGCTGCCAGGTGGTAGTATTTCACCTTCATCATTCAGAATATAAATCTCTGTATTGGTAATGGGCTTGCCAATGGTAATCGCGGCTGTATCATTCAATTCTTTGGTCGTTGACCAGATCGTAGTTTCCGTTGGTCCATACATGTTAAAAACTCGAGCGGGCGTAAGCCGCTTCAGATCGGTGAGGAGTCCCACAGGGACATTTTCCCCTCCGGTAAGAACACATCGCAGATTGCCCAACGCCTGAGCGAATTCCGGATTTTCGACAAATGCCTTAATGCGTGAGACCGTGCTAAGAATGTGCGTAATACCATGTTCACGTATTCGACGTGAAGCAAGAGCCGGGTCAAGCTGCTCCTGCTCATTGGCCAGATACAGCGAATATCCGGTGCATAATGGTGTCCACACTTCAAATCCGAAAATATCAAAAGATATGGTCGTTACACTGATGATGCGATCTGTCTCATGTGCAAAAATATGTCGGTGCCTGATGTCCTCAACAAAATTGACCATCGCCTCATGAGTAATCATGACCCCTTTAGGACGCCCCGTCGATCCTGAGGTAAAAATCACACAGGACAGGTCCGAAGACAGGAAGTTTACGTCCGGGTTAACGGATGAGCGCACATCCTGGGCAGTTGGATCATACACGAATCGCTCTCCGTTAAAAGTCACTGTGCCTTCTTCATCAGGCGTACACAGCAATACGTTCATTCGGCTATCTTCGATCATATTCACGATGCGCTGCGGCGGAAAAGCAGGGTCCAGAGGCACATAAGCCGCCCCAGCTTTCAGCACCGCCAATAGCATAATGATCAACGATTCATCTCGTCTGGATAATATGCCTACAGGTTCATCCCGGCGCACACCTTGATCAATCAGCTTCCAAGCCAGCGTATTAGCTTTTTCATTAAGCTCCTTGTAGGTAAAAGAGGCTCCGGATGATACAAGGAGAGCTTTCTTGTCTGGCGTGTGTTCTGCCTGCAGCTCGAACAGCCGATGCAGACCTACCGCAGGAGTGTAATCCAGACGTGGACCAGCAAGACGATGGACTGGGTGCTCATGAGAACGTTCGTTTCTCTCAAACAGTTCGCTCAGAGACAGTTTGGGCTGTTGTACAACCTCTTGGCAGAGTCCGATAAACTCCTGCATCATACCTTCCACTGTGTCCCGGTGGAACAGATCCAGCGAGTATTCGATATATCCTTCAATCACCTGCTTCTCCCTGTTTTCTTGACAGGTCATTAACAGATCATAAGTAGACGTACCCGTCTCCACCGGAAAAGAACTGAATTGCAAACCATGAAGTTCAAGTCCATGCAAATCCATGTTCTGATAATCAAAACAAACATCAAATACCGGATTTCGGTTCAACTCACGTGTCACGCCCAGTTGTGCCACAAGCTCATTAAACGGATACTCCTGATACGCAAAAGCATCCAGTGTATGTTGTTTGAGTTCGCTTAAAAAATCAGTGTACGTACGATCAAACGTTGGAAAATTCCGCATCGCAATCATATTGACAAACATGCCTACCGTCTCTTTCCACTCCTCTTGCATCCTTCCTGCAACAGGCGTTCCTACCACAATGTCCTGCTGACCTGAGCGGTGTGCAAGAAGAAGATTCCACACACTTAGCATTACCATATACATGGATGCTTCCGATGAGGAAGCCAGCTCGTGCAAGTGTTGTGTTAACGAACGACTCAACGTGAAATGGAGACGTCCCCCTTGCATGGATCGCTGTGATGGACGCTCATGGTCAAGTGGGAGCTCCAGCACAGGTAAAGAAGGGCCAAGATGGTCTAGCCAGTACGTTTGATGTGAATTGTATTCATTTGAAGCGAGACGTTGCTGCTGCCATACCGCGTAATCTTTGTACTGCAATCGGGCTGCTTGCTCTTTGCCAAAATATAAATCATTGAAGTCACGGGTGATGATTTCGACAGATGTACCATCTGCGATAATATGGTGAATATCAAAGAATAGCAGATGCTTGCGCTCGCCTATCTTAATCAGTTCAACCCGCATAAGCGGAGCACTCCCCAGATCAAAAGGACGAATCAATGTCTCGATCATCGCAGGCAACTCTTGGTCATCTGCCACATGCTGCTCTGCATAGCCCATACTTAAGCGAACCGAAGGTTGGATGATCTGAACAATCTGTCCGCCCCGTATCTCAAACGATGTTCTGAGCGCCTCATGATGCTGCATCAACTTCTGCAAAGCAGCCTCAACTCTTATACGGTCCAATTCACCCTCAATAATGGTTGCAGACGGTAGGTTGTATGCCGTATTGCCTGGATCAAGCATCGCTTGTGTGAACATACGCATCTGTGCAGAAGAGATTGGATACGCATCCATAGTGGGTGCAGATTGAATTGTCTGTTGGTCTACTTTTGGTTTCGCCATGACATAGAGATGCTCCGCCAGTTGAATAGGCGTTGAATGATTGAAAACATCTGCTACCTCAGGCTGAATTCCTAAATGAGACCGGATCCATGCAGACAAGCTGACTGCTTTGAGAGAATCTCCTCCGACCGCAAAGAAATTAACCTCTTCATCTAGATCATCGATGCCAAAAATCGTTCGATATGCGTTCAGGACAATCTGTTTCAGTTGGTCTGAACCACCAGTATAAACTGTCCCTTTTACTAGAGTAGAGCCACTTCCCTTACCCTGCTCTGCATGCTGCCTATCATCCCCGGTACCCATTCCTTCCACTGCTGATGAATGAGAAAGAGAAACACTGACAGGATAGGATTGTTTGTTGAAAACATAAGTAGGCAGAGAGCATTTGCGTCGTACCGTCTGCCCTTTGAGCACCTTCCAGTCCGGTTCAATGCCTTCGCACCATAACTCCGCAAGTCTGCGGTTCACATAGATACTATCCTGCTCTGTTTCCCTTACGTGACGCAGCATATTCAGTACCGTCTGGGAATCTCTTGATAGACTGTGCTGTCTGGCAAAGGAGCTTAGCGTTCGTCCTGCACCTACTTCAATTAATACAGCCCGTTCATCCTTTAACACTTCAGCCAGGTTTGATTCAAACAACACCGGCTGTAAAATATGACGGGACCAATAGTCAGGTTGTGTGATTTCATCTCCAAGCGCCCATGTTCCACTGGTGTTAGACAGTAATGGGATCTGTGGCGTATGAAGTGAATGCTCTGCTAAATAACGTCTAAATTCCTCGGCGGCCTGATTCATCATCGGCGTATGGAATGCATGGGAAGTCTTCACACGAATGCACTTCCAGCCCAGTCCTTCAGCCTTGGCTTCCATCCGTGAAATGGCTTCAGCTGTCCCACCAATCACACTGGAACCTGTAGTATTCACCAGGGCAAGCCACATGTCTTCCTCCAGTTGTGACTTCACCTGCTGTGCATCCGCCATAATGGCAAGCATGACCCCGGGTTGTTGTTGTTGCATCAGACGTCCGCGAAGTCGAACTAACTTGACAGCATCTCCAAGTTCGAACACACCCGCTACCGCTGCGGCAGCCAATTCACCAATGCTATGCCCGATCATGCCATCTGGCTTGATGCCCAGATCCAGCAGCGACTTGGCCAGCGCATAACTTGTCATGAACAGTGCGAATTGGCTGTACTCTGTCTGGTTTATTCGCTCAGGGTGCTGATCCCCGTATACAACAGACAGCATATCTTCTCGTTCTTCCGCAGGCAGAAGGTCCAATATGTCCTGAATATAACTTCTGAAGATTGGAGCCAAGCCTGCTTGCTCTGTAGATCTGTATAGTTCTGCACCCATTCCCTGATACTGACTGCCCTGTCCGGGGAACATAAAGTATACGGGACGGGTGCCTTGAGCTGAATGGTATACGCGTGCTTTCCCCAGCTGCTGTATCAGCTTGTCCGGATTATCCTTCCATGTCTTATCCAGAATGAGTGCCTTACGATACGCAAAAACAGATCTACCTGATTGCAAGGTCCACGCTGCGTTCGATACAGATTGATCCGGCTGCTGAGTCAGATGTTCCATAATCCGTTCAGCGGTGCGGTTCAGCGAGTACTCCGTTTTGGCGGAAAAGAGCAATATATTTACGTCATCATCCGGACTGCACTTCTCCATCTCGGGAGCCTCCTCCAATACCATGTGAGCATTCGTGCCCCCCACACCAAATGAATTGATTCCTGCGCGCATGACTCCAACTTTGCCCTGTTTCCAGTCCACCCCTTGTGCATTAACTTTAAAAGGCGTATTCAAAAAATCAATTTTGGGATTAGGCTGCTCATAATTCGCTGTTCCAGGGATATAACCTTGTCCAAGACTGAGCGCTACCTTGATTAGACCAACCACACCTGCGGCTGTATCCATATGTCCCACATTGCCCTTGACCGAACCCAGATAGCAAAATTGCTTTTGGTCGGAAGCAAAGGCCCGAGTTAACGAGTTTACTTCAATTGGATCACCAAGCAACGTTCCCGTACCATGTGCTTCGATATAACTCACCGTTTCCGGGTCTACTCCGGCTACCTTATAAGCATCCTGAATGACTTCAGCCTGTCCGCTTACGCTTGGAGCAAGAAAACTGAGTTTCTCTTGTCCGTCATTGTTAATTGCTGAGCCTTTGATGACCCCGTAGATATGATCCCCATCCCGCAGAGCATCCGTTACCCGCTTCAACACCACAATTCCCATACCATTGGAGAAGACGGTTCCACTGGCTGCCGCATCAAATGGACGACAGTGTCCATCTGTGGAGAACATCATGCCATCTTCAAATATGTAACCCCCTTCATTGGGCAACTCCACGGTAATCCCACCAGCCACGGCCACATCACATTCTCCAACGATCAAGGATTGACATGCCAGATGAGGTGTAACCAATGAAGTAGAACATCCCGTCAGAGCGGTATAGGCCGGCCCTTTTAAGTTCAGCTTATAAGCCATTCGGGTAGCGAGAAAATGATTGGTGCTGAGGGTAAATGCTTCGTATTTACTGCTATAGTTAGCATCGTTAAAAAGCACTTGACGGTACCATTCGAAGTCATCGGACCCGCCAAGGAATACCCCCACCTTACCCGCTTCATCGGGTCTGCAGCCTGCATCCTCCAGCGCTTCCCATATTCCCTGATACAAAAGTCTGAATTGGGGAGACATCATTTTGGCTTCACCGGGAGTATAGTCAAAGAACCCTGCGTCAAACTCATCGATGCCGTTGGCACGTCCTTTTGCTTTGACGTAACGAGGTGAACGCAGCAGCGCTTCCTCCACGCCAAGCTCCCTCAATTCATCATCACTATAAAAGTGAATGCTTTCCCGCCGTTCAACAAGGTTACTCCAGAACTCCCTTATATCCTCAGCGCCCGGCACATTCACCGCCATGCCTACAATTGCAATGTCCTCACGCATAATGCCGTCTTTTCGTTGAAACAATTGTTCCCTTTCAGTCGGTATCCGAACTCCCTCATCTTTTGGTCCCAGCGCGGCAAATTGACGCAATGTCGGGCATTCGAAAAAACGAGGAACAGGGAACTCCACATCGGTATAATGCTTAAGTTTATTGTGAGCCTGAATGACAGAAAATGAATTTCCGCCCAATTCGAAGAAATGGTCATCGCGCCCTACTCTCTCAACACCGAGCACTTCGGCCCACACTTCGGCTATAACCTTCTCAAGCTCAGAAGACGGAGCGGTATAGAACGTACTGGAAGCATGAGCATGCGTGATATCTGCCATGAGTGCCTTCCGGTCAATCTTCCCACTGCTATTCAATGGAAATTCGGATTTATGTACAAAAACGGATGGTATCATATATGCCGGTAACGAACGAGACAGATGCTCTCTCAATTCGATAGAAGGCAGTTCCTGCTCTGACAGATAGTAGGCATACAGCATGCCGGACCTACCTTCAAATGATTTCATGACTGCCACAGTCTGAATGATACCCGGATAGGATGACAGGGTATTCTCAATTTCGCCTGTCTCCAGTCTGGCTCCCTGAATTTTAACCTGAAAATCAATGCGTCCCAGATATTCGATCGTACCGCTTGGGAGTGATCGTACCAGATCACCTGTGCGGTACATGTATCTGAAATGCTCTGCGTCCTGTCCTTCTTGAAAGAAAGGATTAGGGACAAATTTCTCTCGGGTCATCTGTTCCAGATTCAGATATCCACGTGCAAGCCCAACACCGCTAAGACAGAGCTCCCCTGGAATACCTAACGGCTGAAGCTCATCATGATTTCCGACGACATACCATCTGGACTCATTGAGCGGGTAGCCAATCGGTACATTGCCCAAGCCTTCGTAATGGCTTAACGGATAATGAGAAACCCATATGGTGCATTCGGTTGGACCATAAACATTTTCAAGACTTGCTCTAATGCCTAACCTGTTAAATTTCTCAATGATGTCTGGCGTGACTGCCTCTCCGCCAACAAACATCCATTTCAGCGTGTCCAATGCTGACAGATCGGAGCGAAGCTCCATCGTTTCCAGAAAAAGACGGAATAACGTTGGAACAAAGTTAATGTGCGTAACCTTATGTGATGCCACCGTAGACACAATACGAGAAGGGTCTTTTTCTGCTCCAGGCTCAAGAATACTTAGTGCGCCTTCACCCATGAACCAGCCGAAAAGTTCCGTGGCGGACACATCAAAGGTATAAGCTGTTTTCAGCAAGTAAACATCCTGCGCCTGCATTGGAAAACGACGCTCCAGATCAAGCAGTGTATTGACTACGCTATGATTTTCAACCATGACTCCTTTTGGCTTGCCTGTTGATCCGGACGTGTACATGATATAGGCAAGGCTATGCGGATTCAGCGCCTCTTCGAGATTTGAGACATCCCCCGTATAGGCCTGATCGCCCTCAACGTAGATGTACTGGACATCCAGAGTCTCGTCATCTTTTTCGGGCTGCATAGCCAGCACTATGGATATGTCTGCATCCGATATAATATAGTCCTTTCTGGACAAAGGGTAGGAAGGGTCTACAGGTACAAAAGCACATCCGGCTTTTAATACAGCCAATAGGGCAATGACCATATCCGAGGAACGTGGCATCTGCACGCCAACTGCCGCGTTATCACTTTTTTTACTCGCAACGATCTGCCTAGCCAATTCATTCGCTTTTGCGTTGACCTGCGCATAGGTCTGATGCTGCTTCCCTTCCATTAGAGCTACCCGCTCCGGGAAACGTGCTACTTTATCGTGAAATATATCCATAATATGTTGTGGAGTGTAGGGAAAATAAGAAGTTTGATTGAATTGATACAGTAGGTTTTCTTTCTCATCCTGCATCAGGAGGCTGAATTCACTGATTTTTTGATCAGAATTGGTTACTAGTTGATTCAGCAAGTATAGAAATCGTTGGCCCATTCGCTCCATTGAATCTTCACGGAACAAGCTCGGTTTATATTGCAGCTTCAACTGAGCACCTTGCGGTAAACGACTCAACACCACCATTAGATCTCCTGGAAACGTAACCTTATCCTGATCCAGAATACGAGTTCCGAGCATATCTTCCTCATAGGAATCATAAACAAAGGAGATATCAAACAACGATGGTGATCCGGGTTGAGCCTGTAACATGCTGTCTCTGACAATGAGGTTATTGGGATATCCGATGTTCCTATACGTATCCATCCAGGTTGTGGCTACTTGTTGCAGCAGAGGTTTTAGAGTTGATTCGAGGTCAATATGAAATCGCATGGGCAGCATATGGACAAAACATCCAATCGTTTCTTCCAAGTCCATACCGGGACGATGAGAATATGGGGAGGCAAAGGTGATATCGTCTGTACCAACATATTTACTCATAAGAATGCCAAAGGCACCCATAAAGAACATAAAAACGGTTACTTCATTATCTTTGGACATCTGTGTAATATCAGCCATTAACGATTCCGAAATATCAAATCGCAGTTCATGACCAATTCCTTCTTGTAAAGAACCTGCTGGAAAGTCGTGCTTTAGAGAAAGAGGTTCCGCTCCCTTCATTTTGTTTAACCAGTATTCCCGCTCTTTGGAGTACTTGTTTTCGTGTAGTTTCTTGTTCTCTGCCTCAACATAAGAGATGAATCCTTCATCCAACTTGACATCCACAGGCTGATCTTCAAGAAGACACGTATATGACTGGATAAGTTTGTTTTTCATCAGTTCAAGCGATATACCATCACATATTAAATGATGAATACATAAGGTCAGAATGTATCGGCTTTTATCCATCTGAACAATCATCATACGGAACAGAGGACCTTTCTCCAGCTCAAAAGGTGACCCGATGCATTCATCCACCAGTGCTTCTAACTGTTGTTCCTTTGGATTCTCCTGATTCTCGCTACTTAGGTCCCACAAGGCAAGTGAATACTCCATATCTTCATGAACGAATAACACGGGTACATCATTTTGAATCTCAATCCGAGTACGCAGCACCACTTGCTCATACATAAGCAATTCGATAGCCCGGCGAAATATCTCTATTTGAAGAAGATCAAATTGCATTGAAACTGAGATGTTATACGAAGCGGGATCATTCACCTGACAATCAAAATAGATTCCCTTTTGTGTTTCGGAAAGTTCAACGGTTTTTTGTACCATCACGACCACACCTCATCGTTTAATTGAGATTCAAGCTGTGTAAGGCAAAAAATCAGTTACAGCTTAGTGCATTACCCAGATTCCGCCAGCCAATACGGAGAGAACCGTGATAAACGTTTGATACACCACATCCATAATGAGATTCCCGATACTGTCTCCATCTGCCTTGCGATTTTTAATCATGACATAAGTATGTGACCAAAGACCACTTAATCCGTATATGTACATCGTTACCAATACACCAACCCAAAAGTTCCCCTGGAACCAGATGGCCATAATACCCATAACTCCAAGCCCTACCTGGGAAAAACCATATTTAACCTGAAATGGTCCACCAGGCCATCCTAACATTTTGGCTGTCTGATCCGCTCTGGCAATGTTGACAACATAACCAATCACTCCAACCAATCCAAACGTAACCACAAACTGATGAAGCAGCAATACTCTGCTAATCTCGCTCATTTCCCCGGGAAAACCTAACACATATAGGTGTACTCCCCCTGAAATTAGACCTAACAACCATAGAACCAAAAACCACATGCCTGTCCCACTCCCACCGTTTGTTATTTGGAATCATTTGTAACTAAATGTACAATCTTGTAGTTAAACACATTATATAATCGCTTTTACATTTGTCAATTGATACATAATTTTCTAGTATGTCGAAGCTTTTGTCATTTTTCTTCTTCTGTACGCAAACAAGAAAACCATATAGTTCCATTTAACTTGAAAATAATAGGAATTTAGCCCTATTATTACATTAAAAGGTTTGAAACCTACTTCTTTTTTAACGCTTCAAAAGAACCATAACTCATTTATTTGACATAGGTGATAGTTCAATTATCATCTGTTTGATCATCTACGATTCCAGAACAACAGCAACTATCAATTAACATATGATATAAAAGAATTGACATCCGATCTCTTTGTAACTATTATAGTTACAACGGTGGTGATTATCCCATGAGACAAATCAGCAGTCGCTTTTCCATTGCGGTTCATACCCTGTCCCTGATCGCTGTTATGCCCAATGAATGCACCGGAGATGTGATCGCGCAGAGTGTGAATACAAATCCCGTGATTATTCGGCGGATTATGTCCAAGCTGAAACAGGCTGGTCTGATTGACGTCAGACCCGGTGTGGGCGGTGCTTCCTTGTTGAAAGATCCAGCCGACATTACCCTTCTTGATGTATATCGAGCGCTTGAGGTCGTGGAGGATGGGGAATTGTTTAACTTTCACAAACATCCGAATCCGAAATGTCCGGTCGGCAACATGATTGAACACACCTTGCGTGCCGAACTCATTGAGGCTCAGACAGCCATGGAACAGCGCTTGAATCGTGTAACCATACAGCAGATGATGGATCAGATTTATGTCTCTGAATAAAAAAGCTCATTGCGAGCTTTTTTTAACCCTTTCGTTGTAATCAAACCTGTTATAACATTTTTGATTACAACCATATGCAACCAACAACACATATCATAGGAGGAAAAGAAAATGAAAATTTTGGTTACTGGCGCAACAGGTCAATTGGGTTCACTGGTTGTAGAGGCATTGTTAAAAAACAATTCGCCCATGGATGTGGCAGTAAGTGTACGTAATCCAGAGAAAGCGGAAGCACTACGCACTCAAGGCGTTGACGTGCGTCACGGTGATTTCGATCAACCGGAGACGTTGGAGAAGGCTTTTGCCGGTGTAGACCGTCTGTTGCTTATCTCGACTGATGGTGACAATGAAACGCGTATTCGCCAACATCAGGCTGCCATTGACGCTGCCAAGAACGCAGGCGTGGGTTTCATCGCGTATACAAGCGTTGTGAATGCAGAGAAAAACACCCTTTCCCTGGCGGAAGTTCACCGCGCTACAGAAAAAGCTATTCGTGAATCCGGCATTCCGTATTCCTTCCTGCGCAACAACTGGTACCTGGAAAATGAAGCAGGCAGTGTGCAAGCAGCTACGCAAGGCGCACCTTGGGTTCATGCCACCAACATCAGCCAAGTAGGCTGGGCTACCCGCAGTGACTACGCCCATGCTGCAGCAGCTGTACTCGCAGGCGAAGGACATGAGAATACCGTATATGAATTGTCTGGCAAACTACGCACACAAGCTGAACTGGCTGCCATTGTTGGTGAAGTGCTTGGGCAGGAAATCAACGTGCAAAACGTGGACGATGCCGCTTACGCTGACATCATGAAAGGCGCAGGTCTACCAGATTTTGTTGTATCGATGCTCGTTGATATGCAAAGTGCCATCCGTGAAGGCGCATTGGCTGTAGAAAGTGATACTTTAGAGAAATTGCTTGGCCGTCCGGCTCAGCCACTTAGCGAAGGTATTAAAGCAATTGTAGGCAAGTAAGTTTTGGATATGAGAAAGGGACACACCAACAAATGTTGGATGCGTCCCTTTTTTTGTGTAGCTAACGATCAATACAACGGTATACAACTTGAACGGAAGAATGCACATTCAATCCATTCATTGCGACTGTTGCAATTCGAGATAGGTATTTATACTTTCCACAACAGTTCATCACTCATTGCTCACCAGTCAATGCTCACTGCTCAAGAATATAACGTGCAGGAATGTGATCGGCCAGCCAGATATTTTCGTTTCCGTGATAAAAGAGGATTCCATCTGTCGCCGCTTGAGCAGCATTGATTCTCAAAATGACAGGCTGATCATCCCGTCTTCGTCCCACCTGATTGGCTGTATCGATGTCTGCGGACAGATGTACATATTGCCTTTGCCGCGGCTGTAAGCCATGTTCCATAATAGAATGCACTGCGCGTGCCGGGGTCCCATGGTACAGGGTTTCCGGTGGCTCAGCAGGTGACTTGGATATCTTATGGGGCGTGGAATGTCCGTACAATGCCCGGATGCGGCCAGAACGGATTTCATGTCTCTTTTTCTCCGAGGCTTGAATCATCTGCTCCAGATCGGCTTGCGTGACTTCCTTCCACTGCGGACTTTCATGTAAAGCCACCAGCAATTGCGAGATTTCCACCCAACCCTCTTCGTCCAGTTCCAGTTCATACTCCCATGGTGCATGTCGCAGAGCATATGAGAGTTCCTTGCTTAATTTCATCAGATCCAATGCAATCATCCCCCACATCTAATAAAACCGTCTATTTTTGCGATTGAACCGCTGTTAAAATCTCCTGAATGTTACGTTCCAATCCTTCATCGTCTTCCTGATTGAATTGGCGGTGTCCATCAATCCCGCGATGAATAATCGTATTCATCACTGGATGAACCTCACGACCGGAAGCCACCCGAATCAGATCATCGGCAAAATCAACCGCCTGCTGTTCACTGTAATTAAATGGTTTAATCAACATCCGAATGCTCAAGGCATGGGCCTGCGGCTCCGCCAGCTGATCCCGATGAGTGATGCCATACACCGCGCCAAAACCAAAAGCAGCCATGACCTGACGCTCCAGTTCTGTCGTCTGTTCCAAAGGCGTGCCAATCAGCTCACACATTTTGTCCACCATCTGCTCCAACTCGTTTGCTGCCGCAGCCAGAATTACGTCATTAATATCGTCAGCGTTGATAAATTCAGTCATATTGGTTTTTTCCATTTCTGCACCGTATTTGATCCATTCTCTCAGACTCTATGAGAACATTGTATCGGAGTTGGGGTATTCGTTTCAAATTCATCTATAGGTGGAGCTGTTAATCCCGGCATGATTCATCGTTTGGCTCACTCCGAGACGAACTCCATAAAATACACTAATAAATAATAAAAAACCAAATCTCCTCTTTTACAAGTCGACTTGGTTTAATTTGTTGTACGAATATGCTCATCTAACATACCATTTTATAAAAGAGGTGTTATAACTCAAGCCATCTCATGTTGCTTTTTCGACTCCACTTCATAGACCTGCGTATGTTCATTCTCGGCCAAAGACCATTCCACTGTACCAGGTTTACGCACTTTCCACACCCAGGCTTGAACTCGCAGCGAGCTTCTGACCCAAGCTAAGGAAGCACAGCGTTTCTCAGACCGAACCGTCAACCCCCAATGTATAACACGAGCGAGCCAAGGATTCACATACTCATTATGTGAGCGAACAGATGGCAATTCATCCTGGAACAACCGCTGTTTCACGTCCATAGGGGGTTGCCCACATGTCCAATAATGGAGCAGAGCTGCCAAACTATAGATATCCGACATCGGTCCCTGACTGGATTTCTCCGAATAGAACTCCAGCGGAGAATAACCTGCCGATGTAAATATCACCTGTTTCTCTCCGGATTGCATAGGCCAACGGGTAGCTGAGCCGAAGTCCAGAAGTTTGGGTGTACCATCCTCCATAACCATAATGTTGGAAGGTTTCACATCCCGGTGAAGAATGCCTTGCTTATGTATGTAATCCAATGTATCCACCAGTGGAAGCAGCGTCTCCGTTATAAAGGCAGCATCAAGAGCATGGTTGTGTTCATTCAAATACTCGGTCAATGTGATTCCCGTGCAGTATTCCATAACCAGATACCCCGTATCATTCGCTTCAAAATGATCCAAATACGAAACAATATGAGGATGATCCAGTTTCGATAAGAGTTCACCTTCGAGTAGAAATGCAGCCAGTAACTCCTGATATTGCCCACCGTACCCTCGTGAAGAGCAGAACACCCCTCGCTTATCTGCCTGCCGTTCAGCCATTCTCTGTGGGAAAAATTCCTTAATGGCTACTTTGGCACCTGTGTTACGATCTCGCCCTGCATATACAATAGCCAACTCACTGCTGGCTAATACCTGTCTTACCTGATATGTATCATTTATAATCACATTGCGCTGCAATGCCATTTTACAATTGTCTTTTCTCATAACAGACCTCTTTTCAACCTTGTCGATCGGAAGACTTTCCGCGTAAATGCATCATTTGGTTCAACCAGTCAGCAATTCATCGCCAACTATACATATAAACCAAATGATGCAATTTGAAACACCTTAACGCGAAATATTTAAATATTAATGATATCAGGCCTTCTACGATCTACTGCTAATCCCTATCCACACTATTCTATAGAAGAAAAGCATTCTCTTATATAGAGTATCGACAGATGGATGTAATTACTTTATTAAACTGGAGAAAAACATTTCCCATCCTTCATTTACAGCTTTTATTAATAATTATTCTGTAAAAAACGCCCGATTTCCTCGTTCATCTGCACCAATACGTCCTGTGAAGGAAAATGTCCTGTATCATACTTGATGGCTTGCACATTCGTAATAATCTTTTGAGCCCGTTCAATACACTTATCCGCTGGGAAAAAGACATCCTTCTCCCCCACTAATAACAAGGTTGGAGACGTATAGTTCACCAGTTCTTCCCGCTCCGTGAGCTTGGGCAGATCATGCTCCAAACTGACATGCTTAAAAATTTTACCAATGATGTTTTTATCCATTTCTTTCATGCAGTTGCACGACATGCTGTCCGTAATTTTTTGTAAAGAAGATGGTGAAGAAGTCATCCGGTACTTAACAAGTGGAAGAACGATATCCTGAACGGTTTTGATTTTGGAACCAACAGCCAGGCCTGCCGGAGCGACCAATACAGCACATGCAATTCGTTCTGGAATGTAGGTTGCCAGTCTAAGAATAATTCCTCCACCAAAAGAAGGTCCGATAAACGCACTTTTTTCGATCTCATAATAATCAAGCAAGTCGGAAATCCACAACGCAAAACTATCAAATCGTGCCGATATCCGTGTCTCCTCACTGTAGCCGGGATGACCGATCGTATCGGGGGCGATAATCCGGTATTCTTTGAACAAGGAAGAGAACCAGGACAATGTCATGGGATTCACACAATTTCCGCCTTGGAGAATAAATAAAGGCTTACCGTCCTCAGGACCTGTCAATAAAACATGCGTCTGTCCAAACCGTGTCTCCACATACTCTCGTGTAAATCCCTCGCCCAGTTCATTAAGATAGGCTTCGTACTCCTCAAGTATGCTGCTTCTTCCTTCTTCACTTCTATATATGGGACTCATGTCTGCCTCCTGCAAAATATACTCAAATAACCCATTCTAGTGAATGGACTTGCTAATCAATGGACCAAAAATATAAAGAGGGCCTGCAGATGACAGGCTCCTCCATATGTTTAACTAATCATATTCAGATGATTATAGAGCGGAAACTGGAAATTGTAAATATCGATTCTAATAGACAAGAAATAAAGGAGGCATCCTTTGGAAAAATACTTACTTCCGGCCGTAATCTGCCTTGATTTCGCCCCACTGTTTGGTCTGCCATTTTAGCACTTTATTGCTGTACGTATTCGTCTGGAGCCACTGCTCCGCACGATCAATCATCAACCAGATCTCTTCCGTGGAGTTGTCTCTTTGTAAGGTCGTGGCTACTTTTTTCTGTTTTAGCCATTTCATGGCATTGACCGAGTCGGTATACACCGTTTTGGTACTGCCTTCTTTCTTCAGATGTGCGAGGGCATGTACAATGGCTAAAAATTCGCCCAGATTGTTCGTGCCTTTGGAGATCGGTCCGACGGAGAAAATAATCTCACCGGTGCGGGTGTCTACGCCTTTGTATTCTACAGGTCCGGGGTTACCACGTGTGCCCACATCAACAGAGACGCTGTCGTAATCCACTTCCTCTGACGTTTCCATGCCAGCACTTCTTCCGCTACCAGCCGACTTTGTCTTCGACGCTCCGCCTGCACTTGAACCCCAGTTCCCTTTCCATCCAGCACGATACGCTTCTTCTGCGGTCGCTTTGGACTCATAGGATTTATATTTTGCTCCAGTATAATGATCCGTCTGCGCTTTGCAATCTGCCCATGTGTTATACACACCAGGCTTCTTGCCTTCCCAGACAACATAATATTTCTGTTTAGCCACTGTGACCCGCTCCTTTGTTCACTTCATCAATACCCTATTGTAAACGATCCGGTGGGCGGAATGAAAGCTATGGATTTAGCCAACTGCATAATTCCTCCAACTCCAGAACAGCCTAAGAAGCAAAGCGCATACTGGAATAGAAAGGAATATACGTATGGACTGGATATGGAAATCTGTTTTACTTGTACTTATCGGCATGATTCTGCTGCGAATTGCAGGACGCAAGTCGATCTCACAGATGAGTGTCGCCACAACGGTCTTCATGATCTCCATCGGAACAACGATTGTACAGCCCATCGCGAATCATGAGCTTGGCATAGCGATAACTCCTCAGATATTTTCCAAGAAGTCAGCAAAGGTGCTAATGCTCATCCCGTTGATCCTAAGCTTCAATAGACGCGCCTAGCCCCATCAAAAATAAAAGACCGGCCCTGCGAGCAATCAACAACATCGCTCCAACAGGCACAGTCTATTTTCACTTTAATTGATTATTTCGAAGATTATTCCACGTCATCCAAACAAAGATATAGTCCCAATCACCGTGTACTCAGGTAAGCGATGCCCAGGCCGCCCGTAACCGGATTTGTATAGATTTCACAATCGACATCAAATACCTCACCAATCATCTCGCGAGTCAGAATATCAGCCGGTTTGCCGTGGACCACAATCTGGCCCTTTTTCACTACATAGAGATAATCGCAATATTCTGCGGCGAGTTCGAGATCATGCAGCGCTGCCAATATGCCAATGCCAAGTCCGCGGACAATATTTAGAATTTGAAGCTGGTATTTGATGTCCAGATGGTTCGTCGGCTCGTCCAGGATCAGGAATTGGGGTTGCTGTGCCAAGACACGCGCCAATACGACACGCTGTTTCTCTCCACCGGACAGAGACACGTAATTGCGGTCTGCATGTCCAGTCAGATGTACTTTTCCCAAAGCCTGCTCGACGATTTCGTGATCCCGTTCATTATCCGTCTCCAGCATTTTTTTGTGCGGGGTACGGCCCATCATGACCATCTCACGCACCGTAAAATCAAAACTCAATTCATTAAACTGGCCAACAACGCCCATGTGTCTGGAAACAAGCTTTGGACTGGATTTGAGAATATCGGTATTGTCTAGAAAAACCTTACCTTGCTGCGGTTTGATCACTTTATAAATGCTCTTGAGCAGCGTTGACTTGCCACAACCATTGGGTCCGATCAGTCCAACGAACTGTTTACCGTTCACCTGTAATGAAATATCCTTGATGATGTCCGTGTTCAGCACAGAGATGGATACATTTTCTACGTTGAGTTTCATGTTTGATTTCCTCCAAAACCGTAGCCTTTTTTGACCAGCATATACATAAACATTGGTGCACCAATCATGGCTGTAATAATACCGATTGGCAACTCCACGCTGGATATGAGGGATCGTGCAATAACATCCGTCCAGATGAGGAAAATGGCTCCGAACAACACGGATACAGGCATCACTTTACGATGGTCGGAACCCACCAGACCTCTCACAATATGCGGAATAATGAGTCCGACAAAACCAATCATGCCACAGCTCGCCACCATCACTCCTGTCACCAAAGCGGTTAACAGCATATACAGCCTGCGGTACACACTCAGATTAATGCCCAGCGTAACGGCTGCTTCATCCCCCAATAACATCGTATTGAGAACTCTGGACTGCAACAGGAAAAATAGAATCGCTACAAGCACGACAATACTTACCAGCGGAAGCTTGTTCCAATCGGAAGCCGCCAGGCTGCCCATGGTCCAGAACGTCACCGTCTTGATGCCCTCCGCATTGTTGGCAAAATAAATAATAAAGTTCGAAAAAGCGCTGCACAACGCATTAATGACCATTCCGGCAAGCACCAGCTTGACTGACGTCATTTTACCTCGAATACCTGCGAGGGTCAGCACCAACAAAGAAGCTCCCATCGCTCCGGCAAATGCCCAGAAAGCTACACCGGTTTGACCGAGCCAGCCAATCGCACCGAATCCAATGAGAATCGCAAAAGTTGCTCCGAGTGAAGCACCTGAGGATATGCCCAGTATGTAAGGATCAGCCAGTGGATTCTGCACAGCCGCCTGCATAACAGCACCGCACAAGGCCAAGCCTGCACCGATAAACATCGCCATCAGCACACGCGGGAAACGAATCTGCCAAATGATATCGGTAAAGGAACCTGCCTCAATTGGTGTTGTCCCCCACTGAAATCCCGTTAATTTGTATAAAAGAATACGATATGACTCCGCCAGTGGAATGTGTACCTGTCCAATGGAAACTGCAATACCTACGGATATAAGCGTAATCATGATTAAAGCTGCGATCAGTAAAGCAAACCCGGATTTACTATGAATCAGAGACTCTCTTTTCCCCCTACGCTGTGTCTGAACCTGAACCGTCTGTGCCATCTCTTCCCCCATCAATTCGCGTAAAATGTAGAACAAATTAAATTTAGCTATTTACAACGTGTTTTCTCGGATTATAATTGAGAATGATTATCTTTGTCAATTCAAAACACATAGAAAAGGGGTTCATCGTTTAATGAAATTCACATCCAGAACTATTGGCTTCGCTGCTCTAAGTCTCCTGTTACTGCTGCTTGCAGCCTGTTCAAATGCATCAACTTCTTCCCCTGCCGAAGAAACAACTTCAACAACTAACACGACAGAAACTTCAGCTTCTGCTGAGAATACTAATAAAACGACATACCCGCTCACCATTGAGAACTTCACGATCTCGGGTGAAGGCGGCGAGTGGAAACCCAAAGTGCAAGTATTCGATAAAGCACCTGAACGTGTTGTTGCGAATACCCAATCTGCGGCTGAGATGCTCATCAAATTAGGTCTGACCGATAAAATGGTCGGTGTTGCTGCTCTATATGGTTCCGTTACACCGGATGTGGCTGATGATTTCGCCCAAATTCCGGTATTGTCCAAGGATTATGTCGGTAAAGAGCTGGTTGTAGGTGCAAGCCCAGATCTGGTACTCGGACGGGGCGACCTATTCGCTGATGCAGACTGGGGCGTGGGTACCGTCGATGGATTGAATGACATGAATATCCGCACGTTCCTGCAAACAACCAACCACAAAGGTTCACTCGATAGCCTGTATAGCGATATTGCACAACTTGGGAAGATCTTCGATGTTCAAGAAAATGCCACAACATTCACGGAAAATCTGAAGACTCGTGTTGCAGCCATTAAGGCAAGTGTAGCCGATCAGCCTGATCATACTTTTGCCTATATCGTACCCTCTACAGAAGACACCATTACGGTAAGCAGCATGCAGAACGATACGTATCAGCTTGATGCACTTGGCCTGCTGAAACTGAAAAATACGTTTGATGGTGTGCAAGGTGAGGTAAGTGTTGAGCAACTGATCACAGCAAATCCGGACTACCTGCTCTTGTCCGCGTATGCTGGTTCACCGGATATCGATAAGCTAATTGAGAACCTGTATGCCAACCCTGCCCTGCAAAGTATGAACGCAATTAAAAACAAACAGATCTATGTCACAGATTTCAGCCAGTTCTGGGGTTATGGATATCAAATTCTGGATGGTATTGAGAAAATGGGACAGGAAATGAAAGCTAATCCAATCAAGTAATGACTTGAGCCAATGAGCAGGAGAAGACATTCTCACTGCTCATTTTTCAGTTCACTTTAGAACATACTAAATTAACGGATAAACTCACAAATTAAATTAAATATCATGTTAAAACCTCCTTCTTACCTTTAATCCTGTATGCAAAAGTTTGA
Source organism: Paenibacillus sp. PAMC 26794 (assembly GCF_000316035.1). Classification (GTDB taxonomy): domain Bacteria; phylum Bacillota; class Bacilli; order Paenibacillales; family Paenibacillaceae; genus Paenibacillus. The sequence goes on along the minus strand of NZ_ANHX01000004.1, from coordinate 36,273 downwards.
TTTTTTCAGATAAGCTTAAATGCATAGTTCTGGATAGGATTAAAATATAAGAAATGAGGTTTTATTCATGACCGCTCACACATCCCTCCCAAACCAAAGGGAGATACCTTCCATATCTTCAAAACGCCTTCCGTGGGCTGGGCTTCTTGCATTAGCCATGGCGGGATTTATTTGCATCCTCACTGAAAGCCTGCCTGCGGGACTGCTGCCTCAAATCGCAAAAGACTTGGGGATCACAGAAGCCCTCACCGGACAGTTGGTGACTCTTTATGCCATTGGATCACTTGTTGCTGCCATTCCCTTGACTGCTGCTACACGCGGATGGAGACGCCGACCTCTACTGTTAGTATGCATTAGTGGTTTTCTTGTCTTTAACACCGTTACCGCCTTATCTTCGGATTATATCCTGACACTTGCTGCTCGTTTCATGGCGGGAGTCTCTGCGGGTGTGTTATGGGGAATGACAGCAGGTTATGCTCGTCGGATGGTCCCGGATTCGTTAAAAGGTAAAGCGATGGCTGTGGCTATGGTCGGCACACCCGTGGCACTAGCCCTTGGTGTTCCAATCGGTAGTTTTCTCAGTTCTTATATCGGCTGGCGCCTCATCTTCGGGATGGTATCTCTTCTGACCGTAGCTTTAATCGTATGGGTTCTCTGGAAAATGCCGGATTTTGCTGGAGAGCCAGCTGGTGAACGTCTTCCGCTGCATAAGGTGTTTTTAATTCCGGGAGTTAGGCCTATTCTGTTTGTTGTTCTGGCCTGGATGCTTGCCCATAACATTCTATATACCTATATTTCTCCCTACCTTGCCCAGACCGTATTTGCTAACAGAGTCGACTTGATTTTGCTCATTTTCGGTTTTACTTCCATTGTTGGAATTTGGTTAACCGGCATGCTCATTGACCGATTTTTGAGGAGATTGGTTATCATTAGCTTGGCATCATTCGCTCTGGCCTCTGTCGTGATGGGAATCGCTACTCATCAACCTGTGATTATTATCCTTGGCGTCATGATCTGGGGACTTACGTTTGGCGGGGCCGCGACACTGTTACAGACTGCCATCGCTCAAGCCGGAGGCAAAAGCACAGATGTCGCCCAATCGATGCTGGTTACAGCATGGAATCTGGCGATTGGCGGAGGAGGCATCATCGGGGGCATCCTTCTTGAAGTATTTGGAGCAGGATACCTTTCTGGGGCGCTGTTTATCTTGCTCATTCCTGCGTTGCTTGTAGCTATGCGTGCTTATAAATATGGATTTACCAGAGCAAATTAACAGGAAAACATTTTGCATGAGTTACACGCAGGAGGAAAGAGGAGTTCACTTGATGTGGACTCCTCTTCTGCATTACATTTCAAAGTTTTATAGACTGAGTCTTATTCTGCCTGTGCCAGCAAATTTGGTCCTTCCACGAGATTCTTATGTGCAATCGGAGAAGACATCGTAATCAAGGTCATGTAAGTACCGTACGGATCACACTTGTTCTGAAACTCCTCGAGTCCCTGAATGGTATCTGTGAGGATTTTCAGCAAGTAATTGTACTCTCCGCTTATCCGATAACATTCCACAACTTCAGGTGACGCACGACAGAAATCCAGGAAAGGATAACAATCCCGCGTACGAAAAAGAACATAGGCTGTGCTCTGCTTGCCCAATTTGGATGGGGAGATTACGGTTCGATATTCCTCGATAATTCCCTTTTCTTCCATTCGTTTGACTCGTTCAGTAACGGCGGGCTGAGATAACCCCACCAGTTTGCCGAGTTCGGTCATGGATAATCTCGCCTGATTCTCCAAGTGATACAGAATATGCTGATCTATTTCGTCCAAGTGATCCACTCCTTTAAATACATAAGATATATTCAGAAATTACCTTAAGTATAATCGCCAATTCATTATAATGCCTTTAACAAACCATGTAATACAAGATCAATCATTTATATAATAAACACAGTTATCACGAGAAATCAAATACATCAGTTGGTGAGAGGAAGATAAGCATGAGAAAAGAAGACATGACGGCATTGCATAATTATGTGGATGAAGCCATTGACCGCGCTCTAAGCGAAAAAAGAATCGTAGGAACAGTTGTACAGGTTGCATTAGGAGGGGAACTGGTATATAGCCGGGCTGCTGGTTTCGCAGACAGGGAGCAAAAGCGTACCATGTCGGAAAACGCTCTGTTTCGACTTGCTTCCGTAACCAAACCTATTGTCTCGACAGCAGCTCTGGCATTAATCTCACAAGGAAAGCTGAGTCTGCATGATCCTGTGACACGCTGGCTTCCTGCATTCCGGCCCAAACTTGCCAATGGTCAAGACGCTTTAATATCAGTACATCAGTTGATGACGCACACCGCAGGCTTGACATACCGTTTCTTCCAAGAAGATCAGGGAACCTATGAGCTTGCAGGAGTATCGGACGGAATGGATTGGTCTGAAATGAGTCTGGAGGAGAATCTGCAAAGGCTGGCTTTTGCTCCTCTTTTGTATGAGCCAGGCAACATGTGGAGATATTCCATTGCGACAGATGTACTTGGTGCCGTTATCGAAAAGGTAACTGGGATGTCACTACGAGAAGCTGTCCAAACGCTGGTTACTCATCCACTCCACATGACCGACACTGACTTTGTTGCGGTGGATTTGGATCGATTGACAGCCGCATACGCTAATGGTTCTGAAGAACCGCGTCTCCTTCATAAGGAGTTGGAGCAGATTCCTTTTATGGAGGGTACTGCTGGCTTCCGACTGTCACCCAATCGTACCAACTGTACTTCTGCTTACTTATCGGGCGGAGCGGGTATGGTTGGAAGTACCGGAGATTTTCTTACTTTACTTGAAGCGTTGCGACAAGGAGGACAGCCTCTCCTTACAGAAGCCGTTGCGGCTGAGATGTCTACCAATCAAATCGGTGATCTCGTGATGCCATACTGGCCAGGCAGAGGGTTTTGCCTTGGTTTTACCGTACTTAAAGATCCTGTCGCAGCCGGTACACCGGAATCCCCGGGTACGTGGCGGATGGGTGGAACTTACGGTCATTCCTGGTTTGTTGATCCAAAAGAAGAACTTAGTGTTGCAGCATTTACCAACACGGCACTTGAAGGGATGTCGGGCCAGTATAGCATCGATATCTGTGATGCCGTCTACGCAGGCATTCGTGAAGGCAAAGAGGCTGCAAGAATATAAATACGAATAACCGCCCAATATCATTGGGCGGCTTTATTTGGCAACGAGGGTAAGACTACTGTCTGTTATTACTCAAATTTTTCTTTTTGAGAAGGTAGATCCCAGCAACCAGGATAAACCACACTGGCGTGACAAACAGTGCCACACGCGTGTCCTCTGCCAACGCCAACACCACCAGCACAAATGCCAAAAACGCTAGGATCAAGTAGTTCGAGAACGGATAAAGTGGCAGTTTGAAGCGGCTACTACTCGCCAGTTCCGGCTGAGTACGACGATATCTGAGATGACAGATCACCATGATGCCCCAGACAAAAATGAAACACACGGTCGACACGCTCGTGATCAGCGTAAATACGCCTTCTGGCATGATATAGTTCAGCACAATCGCGATCAGAATAACAATCGTGGAGAAAAACAGCGCATTGGAGGGGACTTTCCTCTTGTTCAGTCTTGCAAATGATTCAGGTGCGTTGTGATCCTTTGCCATGGAGAACACCATACGGCTTGTACTGAAAATGGCACTGTTACACGCTGACGCTGCGGAAGTCAGTACCACGAAGTTCACAATGCCTGCTGCGGCTGCAATACCTACAGCGGCAAACACTTGTACAAACGGACTTTCAGTAGGCACAATGGCAACCCACGGATAAATACTCATAATAATCAGCAGTGCGCCAACATAGAAGAGCAGTACCCGGATCGGAATCTGGTTAATTGCTCTCGGAATAACCTTCTCCGGGTTCTCCGTTTCCCCAGCTGTAAGTCCCACCAGTTCCATGCCTACAAAGGCGAACACCACCATCTGGAACGATATGATGAACCCATGCAGTCCATTCGGAAACCATCCCCCATGACTCCACAGATTGGTGAAACTTGCTGGACCCTGATCCGTCGTAAAACCTTTGAATATCATATATAAACCAACAATAATGAGTGCCAGAATAGCCACGACTTTAATCAGGGCAAACCAGAATTCCATCTCCCCAAACAACTTGACCGTTGCCAAGTTCATGATTAGCAAAATGACTAACGCAATTAACCCTGGCATCCACTGAGGTACATTTGGAAACCAAAACTGTGTATACAATCCAACTGCCGTAATATCAGCCATGGCAATGGAGATCCAGCAGAACCAATAGGTCCAGCCTGTAATAAATGCCGCCATATTTCCCAGGTAATCACGCACAAAATCGACAAAGGAATGATACTGCAAGTTGCTTAACAGCAGCTCCCCCAATGCACGCATGATCAGGAACAACACAACACCCGTAATAATGTAGGCCAGCAAGATGGATGGCCCTGTCAGCTGGATCGTTTTGCCTGCTCCGAGAAACAGACCTGTACCGATCGCACCTCCAATCGCCATCAACTGCACGTGCCTGTTCTTTAATCCCCTTGTTAACGTTTCTTGCTGCATGATCAACCACCACTCTCTTTCTGCAAATGCTCTCTACGATGCAAAATATTATTACTCATCATATAATAATCTGCTCAGAATACATATCCCTCATTTATATTTTTTTGCACAGCAAAAAGGCCACCTTTGTAAGAGGTGACCTCTTGATATGCTCGTATTTCATGCCCTTTGCTTTTATAATCTTGAGTTGCATTCGATCCATACTATCATCAGCCTATGTACATTCCTTTGTTATTCTCATGCCACGTCATGCTGATTATACATATCTATTGAAGTATACTAAAATATAAGCCAAGCATAGAGCGGCAACAACTAAAAAGGTAATCGCTAATGAACGTTCGTTTTTCCAAATTCGAATAGCATTAGCAACACTAATCATCAATAACGCAATAAAGTTAATAACACTCGAATACGATTGAAACGTGTTGAAAACGATCATCATAAATCCTACGATCCAGATTAACAAAAACCACAGTGGAGTTTTCCGAAAAAGCTGCTTCATTATGATTTACTCCTTATATATTAAATTGGTATGTGTACAAGATATTCTTCAACAGGGATGAAAATTCCTTTATTTAGGTTATAATCCCAAATAATTAATACTATTTAGATCCCATTTTAAGTATCTTCACAGTAAAAAGGGCTCCCGATAAAGGCGCCCTCTGGTCTGTTCAACAACTACTTTTGCTTATAAAACTCGTGGTACAGCTTCATTAACGCCCGCTTCTCAATCCGTGATACATAAGAACGTGAGATGCCCAGTTCCTTCGCAATTTCGCGTTGAGTTCGTTCCTCCCCGCCGGCTTCCAGGCCAAATCGACCGATTACAACTTCCTTCTCCCGATCATCCAGGATGTCTAGATTGCGATAAATTTTGCTTTTTTCAATCTTGAGCTGTACCCGATCTACGACATCATCAGCTTCTGTGCCAAGGATATCGATTAATGTAATTTCATTGCCTTCTTTGTCCGTACCAATGGGGTCATGCAAGGATACATCTTTGCGTGTTTTCTTCAGGGAGCGGAGATGCATCAAAATTTCGTTTTCAATACATCTCGCCGCAAATGTGGCAAGCTTCGTGCCTTTGCCTTGTTGAAAACTTTCGATCGCTTTGATCAAACCAATGGTTCCAATGGAAATCAGGTCTTCCTGATCTTCACCCGTATTGTCGAACTTCTTGACGATATGCGCGACGAGACGCAGATTGTGTTCAATGAGCAGATTACGAGAGTGGGCATTGCCTTCAGCCATAAGGCGTAAATGTTTGGCTTCATCACCCTCAGCCAGTGGCTGGGGGAACGCATTATTTTTGACATACGAGACGAGTAACGTTAACTCTTTAATGAATAGAGCAATTGCGGTAAACAATCCGGGCACAGATGACACCTCCTGCAGTTTTACAACGATCTGGCCTGAGCACGTGTGGGAACAGGGTCGATCTATTGTATGTAGGCAGAGGCCCAGAAGTGCATGTACGGGGAAATAGGTACGGGCTATAAAGCTTTAAAAAATATTATTTTATGTAAATGAAGTGGGTAGCATATCCAACCTTTTAATATTGTCATTCTCCTTTCTTAATGAATTATCAATTTTATTAAGATACGATAAAAGAAATTTATTCCATTAAAGATGTAAACATGCTAACATAATAAAGCGCTACTTTTTGACTAGTAAAATAGTACATAAGACTCAGGAGGTTGTTATGGGAACCGTATCACAACAGAAAGCGAAAAAGGAAATCAAGAAAGTAGACAGACTTGGCAGAGCAGTAGTATCCTTTATATTTAGTTTTATTGGATTAGCCTCCCTAGCTTTATTCCATATGGCAATGGAAGCAAATAAAAGCTACAATACAAATGGAAACGGAATAATGATCACAATGGCATTGGTTTTATTAATTAACGCAACTAGTTTTTTTCTTGGCATGAGTGCTAGACGCTCAACATCGGGAAGAGGGTTGGCTATTGCGGCAATTACTATAAGCGCAATTCCACTGGCTCTTATGCTTCTATTAATAATAGCTACATTACTTGCGATGCTTTTAATGAACTAAGCCCTCACTGGGCTTATATTTATTTCATCAGTACTATTGTCAAGTGGCTAGATCCCAGTACACCATTATAAGTGGTGTTAGATTCCTTAAGTCACATCTGATTATACTTCTTTTGGGATTTTACTTTTATCTACTCTTTTGGTTACATAAATAAGACTTGTTGTTTTCGCGAATAAATTTATTTTTCATCTCTATCCCCCTTCAATCTAAATGTCTATTTTCAAGAAAACTAAAAAAAGCGACACCCTAGGGCCACCTCACACTAAATAAATTTTCATAAGATCTTGCGAAGATTTCACAGACTCACAGAAACAATGGAGCCCACCCGCTGAAGCAGGAGAAATTCTTTTTCCACACTTTCGATAAAATACTTCTTTTCACCAAATAGGATAACATCATTCTGGACTAATGAAACAGCGCTTTTAAAATAGATCACATTGTCTGTTTCCCGAAACGCACCTTTGTAATAAAACATCAGATCCCTCTCCTTCATAACACTACCTATGTAATCAATTAAACCATTACTTACACTCTCATTAACCCCATCCCCAAAATTAAAAATACCCATGTGCTCCTTTCAGATGACTTGATTCATAACAAAAACCCCAGCTCTGTAGGAAACAGAACTGAGGCTGCGGCATATCCAATATGAATCCCATTAAATATCTGAGAATCACTAGGAATACCGGTTAATCACTTGAAGATTCGTTGTGAGAACTGATACAGGCCGCTGTTCCAGACAGATGGTTCGTGTCCACCTACATCCAGATAAAAGGTATGCGGAATGTTCATGCTGCTCAAGCCGTTTTTGAAATTCTGGCTGACCCATAACAGACCATCACTCGATCCACAGGAGATCCACAACAATTTGAGTTGGCTAGCGACTTGTCCCGGGTTGGAAACCAGCTGCGATACAGATTGCGTATTCGGTGCAGCCGAGAAGGCCCCTACCCAAGCGAAAGTATTCAGATTTTTCAATCCGAAGTTAAGCGACTGCCCACCACCCATGGACAGTCCGGCTAGCGCACGACTATTCTTGTCTTTGTACACCGGATAATTGGCCTCGATATGAGGAATCAGATCCTTGATCAGGTCTTGCTCAAACCGTTCAAACGCAGCCACTTTATCCGGGGCATAAATGTCACCGACTGGACGATCGTCCTTCATGGCACGGCCATTTGGCATAACAACGATCATCTGGGACAGCTTACCTTCAGAATACAGGTTGTCCAGAATGTTCTTTGGTTTCATTGCATTAACCCACTCATACTCATCTCCGCCGATGCCGTGCAGGAGATACAGGACGTTATACTTTTTATTCGGAGAATATCCTGGCGGTGTATACACCGTCGCTTTCCGTGTATTGCCTACCGTTGTGGAGTAATAGGATATCAGATTGGTATTTCCGTGCGGAATATTGTTTCGATAGCCATCATAACCCGGTGGTGCCGGCACCACCGGAGTGTTAGCCAGCGCATTTTGCCCGGTATTATCCATGGTGCCGGTCGCTCCCTGATCTATCACAGACTGAATGGGGGCTGGAGCTGGAGTTTCCTGCATATCCGCTGCAGATGCCATCGTTGGTACAAGGAGTGCTGCTGTGATGGAGAGACTCAGAATCTTAGACAGACGTTTTTTCATTAATATCAATCTCCTTTGGAATATGATTTTAAACCGTGTACGAACCTCATAACAGGTCTTTCAGATACACACAAATCGCAATTGAAAGCCCTTACATTTTAAAACGAAGTTCCTCCTTTCCACGCATGAATATGGACCGAAGTCCTTCACCTTTCCCAATACGGCAGCAAAGATCAGCGATCCATAATTTACAATCAATTCCAATTACATCTTTATTATATCACCTCACAAGACTTGTACATCATCAAAAAACTTAAATAACTATATCTTATAGTTTAAAAAGTATACTTCTTCACACCACCAGACCGTCTATTCGCTCCCCTACTCCGGATCTCATCATGATATAAAAAAGCCTCAACTCTCCGTGTTCGACGGAAGAATTGAGGCAAACGGATTTCATTTTCAACTTGCCGACGCTGCCTCTGCAACCTCTGGACCATGATGTTTACGCTCCATGAACAGACTGAAGAGCAGTCCTAGCAAGCCTAATCCGGCAATAACTGCGGCATACAAAGGTACTGAGATAAGTCCTGTATGCGTAATTGCATACCCACCCATATAGGCACCAGCGGCATTTCCCAGGTTAAATGCCGAATGACTTGAGGTTGTCGCCAGCAGCGGCGCTTCGCGGGTCATATTCATAATCCGAATCTGAAGTCCCGGCATAATACCAAACGCGGCTACACCCCAGAAGAATATGGTGATTACCGCGAGATAAGGATTCTCTAGTGTAATCGTAAGTGCAGCTAACAGAACAGCTAAGATCCCAAAGTTGACGATTAACGAAGGCATCAGCTTCCAGTCTGCCAGACGGTCGCCAACCAAATTGCCCAAGGTTACACCGAAGCCAAACAACACCAGAATCCAGGTCACACTTTGCTCTGCAAAGCCGCTAATATCCACAAGCATCGGCGTAATATAGGTGAAGACTGTAAACAAACTTCCGCACCCCAACGCCCCAATAAGCAGAACCAGCAACACTTGTGGACGAACCAGATTCCGAAATTGCTGTCCGAGGTTTGCTGGTGCTCCATGCGGGAGGACGGGGATGAAACGAATGATACCAATCAACGAAATGATGCCCAAGATCGTAATCGCCCCGAAAGATGACCGCCATCCGAGCTGTTGCCCGATAAATGTACCAAACGGAACGCCAATAATGTTGGCAATCGTTAGCCCCGCGAGAACAACCGATACCGCTCCTGCCCTTCTCTCGGGCGCAACAAGCCGCGTCGCCATGATTGAACCTACACCAAGGAACGTACCATGGGCAAATGCCGTTAATATCCGTGCCGAGATTAACAACCCATAGGTGGGAGCAATGACAGACAATGCGTTCCCGATAATGAAAATGCACATGAGCAGCACCAGCAGTTTCTTCTGTGGAATCTTGTGTGTAAATACGGTCAATATCGGTGCACCTACCGCTACACCAAGCGCATATCCCGTAATGAGTTGTCCTGCCTGCGGAATACTTACATTCAGGTCTGTCGCTACATTAGGCAGCAGGCCCATAATAATAAATTCAGTCATACCAATCGCAAAAGCCCCTATCGTCAGGCATAACAGGGATACTGGAAACGCCCCTCGTTTACCTGACTGTGAAACCTGTGGTTGTACTGTGTGTCCAGTCGTGCTCATAGATGTTCTCTTCTCCTGTCTCTTAATCAACGATTTTCTGTCGCCTTCAACCACAAGGCATCTGTTAGCTGTTCGAACGTTTCACGCATGGCCAGCTTGCCCCGCCAGTGTGCCGGAATGCCGCTGAGCCCGTAATAAGCACCTGCGATTTGTCCGTACACTGCACCCGTGGTATCCGCATCATCACCCAGATTAACAGCTAACAACGCACCTTCTTCAAAGCTTGACGACTTATGAAACGCCCATAGTGCTGCTTCAAATGAACGAACCACATAACCACTGCCCTTAATTTCCGGCGGTTCTTTGCTCAGATAGGAACCCATAACAACCTCTTCAATAGCGGGCGAAAAAGTAGGTTCTTCCCTCCACTGTCTGCATGTCTCCGACATCAGCATGACGCTCTTGTCCGCTCCTCGCAGACCGGCAACAATTATGGCGGCCAGCACTTCACATGCTTCCACGCTTTCCGTTGCAGCATGTGTTGTCCGGGAGCTCAGCCCGGCATAACGGACCGCCTCGTTTGGTTGATTAACATAAGCCATCGCGACAGGTGCAAGCCTCATGATAGAGCCATTGCCCGCCGTCATCGGGTCAGTTGATCCGCTGTAGGCTTCTTCTGTTATCTCAAACCTCTCCAAGGCACTTCGTGTGGCCCCGCCGATATCAAAGCAATCGCCTGTACTGCTCATATACCCGACCTTGTACCAATTGGTATATCTGCGCATCTGATCCGCAGGATCAAAGTTTTCATTGCGTACCAGACTTTCTGCCAGACACAAAGCCATGGATGTATCATCTGTCCACTGCCCGGCCTCCAGCCCGAATACGCCGCCTCCAACGATATCGGTAACAGGTTCGAACGTACCCGGACTACTGAATTCCACCGTAGTTCCCAACGCATCACCCGCTGCAAGCCCGATGAAGCAACCATTGAAACGGTCCTTTTGCAGCATCTTTGTGTTCCTCCCTTACTCCATATACTTTCAAGTTCTTTCTTTCATTTTCCCACATGGCTTCATCCGGCGTAAAGCTAATAAATCCAATAACTTGAGTTCCATTTCTTCTATTATAAAAGTGTCGAAAGCTGTTGAACGGCCAGATTATCAAATTTTCATAAAAAAATTTTTATTTTTTTGAGCTGAAAATACAGTTTATTCAGTACACCGCTTACATGCAAAAGGGTTAACGGTTTGCAACGTTCATCATTTTCTGAAAACAAATCACACATGTGAAAATTTTCAATGTAAACAATCATGACGCACTTGACCCCTCTGTTTGTCCTATGTTACGGTTTTATTAGCTTCAAACGCATATTTTTCCCCAAATTAATATTCATTTTCGGTTTATTGCGTCAACTAATATCCCGCAGGTTAATGAATACAGGGAATGAATTTGCAGAAAATTTTCATTTTTTTTATCCCCGAACTAATTCTGAAACAGGAGGAACAAATTTATGATTAAGGCACTGGTGTTTGATTTCGACGGAACGATTATTGATACAGAGACAGCATGGTATATTGCTTTTCGTGATGCTTACAAGGAACACGGCGTGGATTTAACCCTGGAGATGTATTCACAATGCATCGGTACCAGTCTGAAAACATTTAATCCGTATGAGTACCTCATCACAGATTTGAATCTTCCGATCGATCGGGAAGCGTTCAGGGAGTCCGTTCAGTTGCAGCACGCTGCATTGATGAACAAAGAGGTTGTTCGTCCGGGTATTCAGAATTACCTTGATGAAGCCCGCAAAGCCGGACTAAAACTAGCTGTAGCTTCCAGCTCCAAACGGGAGTGGGTTGAACAGCATCTGGAACAACTGAAACTGAAAGATTATTTTGAAGTCATCCGTACGGCAGATGATGTTGCGAATGTGAAGCCTGACCCGGAACTTTACAATCAAGCACTTGAAGCCCTTGGAGTAACTGCAGACGAAGCCGTAGCGATTGAGGATTCACCTAACGGCGCGCGTGCAGCTGCTGCGGCTGGTATGCACTGCGTAGTCATCTCGAATACCATCACAGGAACATTGGAATTCGATATGCCTCACCAACGGCTGTCTTGCTTGACTGACCTTACATTTAACGATTTGATTTCGAAGCCACTCGTCACTACCGTCTAAGGTCTGCACGAATTTCGCGATCCAATCCTTAAAGGGGGAGTTCACACATGAAAGCTGTACATTTTGGTGCGGGCAATATAGGCCGCGGTTTTATCGGTCATATGTTGTCCGCTTCCGACTATGAAGTCTGCTTTGTCGCACGTAACCCGAGGAAAATCTCCATGCTTCAACAGAGACAGGAATACCCGATTACCCTGGCAAATAAGGATCGGGATACAACGATTGTCAACAACGTGACTGCGATCAACGTGAATGAACAGGATCGTGTTGCGGAAGAGATCGCTTCAGCCGATCTGATCACAACCGCCGTGGGTGTATCTGCACTCGGAGATATCGCCGAACCGATCGCCAAAGGCATTCAACTTCGCATGAAGAACAATAATCAAGCTCCATTGCATATTATTGCTTGCGAGAATGCCATCGGTGGCAGCACCCGACTGAAGAAACGCATCTATCCATTCCTGGATGAACCAACCCGTAAAAAAGCCGAACGTTATGTTTCTTTCCCCAATGCAGCTGTGGACCGGATTGTTCCGGCTCAAAACCACAAGGACCCGCTGCAGGTCACTGTTGAACCTTTTTACGAATGGGTCGTTCATCGTCCAGCACTTCTGGATGGTTTTAAGAAAATAGATGGCGTGCACTATGTGGATTCGCTTGAACCTTATATTGAGCGTAAAATGTTTACGGTCAATACAGGCCACTGTGTCGCCGCGTACTTCGGCTATCTCGAAGGATTCAAGACGATCCGCCAGGTGATGAGTAATTCCACCCTGCGGGCCAAGGTGCGTCATGTTATGGAAGAGACCGGTCAGATGCTCATCCAGAAGCACGGATTCAACGCTCAGAAGCATAACAAATATATCGACACCATACTGGAACGCTTCGCCAATCCCAACCTGACAGATCAGGTTACCCGGGTCGGACGTTCCCCCCTTCGCAAGCTTTCGCCTCATGATCGGCTTGTTCGCCCAGCGATGCAGGCCAGTGAATTCGGAATTGAAATTCCTCATTTGACTTCTGCTATGGCGGCCGCAATGCTGTTCAATGACGAACGCGACGAAGAAGCCATGAAGCTCCAACACATGATTCGCGAAGAGGGTGTCCCCACCTTCATCCGTGAACGCATGGGAATTCCCGACGAACATCCCGTTCATCAGAATGTGATCGCCCGCTATCAAGAACTCAGAGGGCGCAAGGAATCGACTATACTAACCTGATTAGACCTATTAGGGTTACCCGCAAACTGAATAGAAGCACGGCCAAGAAGCCGGGAGGAACCTATGCATCAGCATCGTTCCTTCCGGCTCTTTGTCTTTGCGCGGCACGGTACATTCTATAGTATAGTAACATCAACAAAACAGCGTATCTCCTCTCTCAAGGAAACACGCTGTTTAATGGGGTCGTTTTAACTTACATCATCGTTTGGTTTAACCGTGTTGCTCGTTCATTTTCTACTCATTCATGATGGAATTAAGGGATGCATATGCCATGGGCAGGAAACCATCAGAGGGTTCATCAATAGGTGCATGGATGCGGAAAACGAAACCATTACCGTCCAGCTCTTTGACAATAAAGTACTCTGTTTTCTTATCATTCTGGGACATCATGTACAGTTTTGCATCCTTCATTGGCCCATTGCTGAGTTGTTCAGCCGTTAATTGCTTCACTTCTCCGGTCTCGGACAACTCTTCCTTGGCATCCATCTTCAGCGCATCCAGATTGTAATCCGCCGGTAGCTTCTCAATCTCTATCTCATAATCGGAATCAATCTTCATTGTTAATTCATGGTCTTCCGCGTCAAAAGCCATCGGTTCAAACACATAAAGTGAATAGCCTTTCGCTTGTGCCAGTGTCACTGGACGCTTCTCGGTCATTCCTTCTACCGTTACTTCCAACTCTGACGTCTTCGGACGATCGGACGTTACAGTACCGTCTGCATTGGAACCGTTATTGTCATCACTTGATTCGATTTTTGCAATCGCTGTGAGTACCAGCTGTTTCGTTGTTGCATCAATGGTTTTCTCTACATATTTGAAACGAACGGAATCTTCGTCATCGATATCATCCAGTGATTTCTGCAGATTTTCGCCTACCTGGAATGACATCGGCTCTTCATTCACTCGAATCTCGACGGTGTGCGGATCAGCCCATCCGGTCAGAATACCTTCTGCTTCTATTGCAGCACTTTCATTCGGTTGTCGCTCCGGTGCGGGTGACTGTTCTTCCGTATTATTCACTGGCGGCTGTGCAGCAGGACTGCTGTTCCCACAGGCCACAAGCGAGAATCCCATAAGTAAAACCAGTAGTGATGTACTGACTTTCATTGTATTTCCTTTTCGCATATGAACACCTCCGTTAGCTTATACGCAATGATGCTTGTCCATGTTGCTTCTCATCCATTGGCTTGGCTGTATACTAGTACTTACACGGGAGACAGGCGGCTCAATCATGCAAAATGTCTGAATGGTTGCTCAGATCCTCTACTCAGCTGGCCTGATCCATCTGTACCAGTTTCGCATTGGCTCCGTTAAATGCTTTGGTCTGCAGGTTGAATTGCTTTCGGAATTCAGCAAGCTGCGCATATTCGCTATTCCGTACCCGAATGGCTCGCTTAATCTTAACCAGATTAGGTTCCACACTTTCTCTCATCAGACCATATAACTGCTCATCTGCATTCATACTCTGCTGATACGAAGCAACGAAATTTTCAAATGCACGTGCTCTTGCTTCATACTGATCCAACACCTTCTCAGCCTGGGCCAACGTTTCTTCATTTTCAAACGATAGTTCCTTAAGAGAGCTGCGCAGGGCCACTGTCTTCTCGTTAGTCTGTTTCATGGCCTCTTCCGCCTGCTTCAACAACGTTCTTCGTTCATGAATATGCTCTGCTGCCTGATCCAGGAGTGCTTCGAGATCACTGTTTTTGTTCTTGCCTTTGTCTAAAATAGACTTGTATAACTTCATATCTTCCTGCTCATGACTGGTCAGCGTCTTCAAACTCTGATCGATCTCCTGACCGCTGAGCACCAATTGGTTTATCTGATTTGCCGCAGGCTCCTGCGGATCTCCACAACCACTCACCAGCAGAATTAGCAATACACTAACTGCCGCAAGCGCCACTTTTTTACTCGTTAGCACCCAAGTCCTTCCTCTCTTGCATCATCTTGTTGTTATATTACAAGCGGGTATCTCCGCTAAAATTGGCTACCCAGTGTGCATCCGGATCGTATACTTCGAACTCGTAACCCCGATCTTCGAGTAACTTCAGAATGCGTGGTAAAGCCTGAACCGTCTGCTCGCGCTCATGCATCAGAATCACTTCCTTATCCCGATGTACACTTTTGCTCACCCGGGCCACAATCTTGTCCGGCTGACCTGGAAGATTCCAATCGAGTGAATCTGTCGTCCAGTCCCACATTTTGAACCCGGCCGCCGCAATGTCACCTCTGAACTTTTCACCGATCTGTGGACTGCTGCCATAAGGTGCACGAATCAGATGAGGCGTAAAACCAATCAGGTCCTGCACCATCTTCTGCTCTTTCTTGAACTCTTTCACAAAGTTTGCAGAACTGCCGCTCTTATACAGCTTTTTATAGTTATGCGTCATGCTGTGGAGTCCAGGATAACTGCCTTCCTTCAACAGCCGTTTGACTGCTTCCGGATGTTGATTCAACTGACGTCCGATCATAAAAAAGGTAGCCTTTGCCTCATGCTGCTTCAATATATCCAGCAGTTGTTCCGTATATTCAGTTGGCCCATCATCAAACGTTATGTATGCCAATTTGCGAACCTGACCCTGGAACCGGGCCGGCTCCTCTTTCGCATCCGGAGTAACTTGTATCATGCCAAGCTTGGCCGGCTGTTCGATTACAGTAATCGGAGGCGGCGCCACAACGCTTTTGATCCAATGCGTCATGCCAAGGAATACATATGTAATACCGGTAACGAACAGTACCAGGAGCATTAGAGCTATGCTTACCCTTCCATACCGGATTTTTCTTCGTTTATGTGTTTTCGTGCGACTTGTGCTAGGCGGAATACTGCCACGTTCTCCCGCTCTCTCTTGTTGAACTCTCACTGTCATGCCACTTCCTTACTTTCATTTTTTCCCGATTATTGGTATATTATCTCGTTTCATGTCTCTATATAGAAGATTAATAGAAAAATGGATCGGGAGAATGACAGAATAGTTACAAGCCCGGTTACAATCTACTTATCTCTTCGTTCTCTTTATCTTTCCTGCGGTTGTCTTCTCCTGTATAATGAAGTGATTTACGCCATCAGACTTCAAGAAGGAGCTACACCCATGACAAGCTTGAACCGTGCCGGCAGATCCATCTATCTGTTATTCTTTGTCGGCATTATCGCCATTTCTTTTTCTTCAATCTTTGTACGCTGGTCTACCGCAGATGTTGCGGTCATTGCCATGTACCGTCTTTTTCTGACCAATCTGCTGATGCTGCCGTTTGTCTGGAAATACAGACATGAGATGATGCGGCTGAGCCTACGGCAGTGGGGCTTACTGCTTGCGTCCGGTGTGATGCTGGCCCTTCATTTCCTGCTCTGGATGGGTTCACTGCGGCTCACCAGTGTTGCCAGTTCCACAGTTATTCTCGCGCTGGAGCCTATACTGATTCTGGCCGGTTCGGTATGGCTGTTCAAAGCCAAAATTAACCGCATGATGATCATCGGCATGGGCATCGCCCTGCTTGGATCAATCGTCATTGGCGCAGGAGATTTCCAGTTGGCAGGTACTGCCCTGCAAGGTGATATCCTGTCTTTGCTTGGCACAATTGCAGTCGCTGTCCATATGTTGCTGGGTCAATTTTTGCGAGCGGGACTTAGTGCATTCTCGTATAACTTTTGGGTGTTCTTCGTAGCTGCTTGCACGCTGGCGGTATATAATCTGATCATGGGCCATCCGTTCGGAGGTTACGCTGCGTCAGAGTGGGGAATCTTCCTGCTGCTCGCCATTGTGCCAACGATCTTTGGACATTACCTTTTCAACTGGCTGCTTCAATATATGAATGCCACAACGGTATCCATGGGCGTACTTGGGGAACCCGTATTCTCTTCATTGCTGGCCTGGATGCTGCTCGGCGAATCCCTCAGTGCATTACAGATGTCTGCCGGGGTCGTCATCATATTCGGGGTATGGATTTTCATTCGATATGGCAAAACTAAACCTCAACCCATTCCTGCTGATGCTCCTATCGCTGGCAAAGGGCCTGTTGAACCTACTACGGTATAACGAATTCATTCGTAATGCATAGTTATATACGACTCTACCACTCTCATAAGGCGGTGTATTTTGATGAAAAATATTGTATCCATGCGCTGGCTGCTCGCCAGAATGTATGAACCGGATATGGTCATTGCAGATTGCCGATTCTTGCTCGGTCAACCGGAGGCTGGAAGACAAGCCTATGAAGCTGGGCATATTCCAGGAGCTGTCTATCTCGATTTGGAAAAAGATCTGTCTTCTCCTGTGTCTGCACACGGAGGGCGTCACCCGCTTCCCGATCCGGCTGTGCTCGCAAGTCGTCTCTCTAAAGCTGGCATCGGCTCCAATAGTCGTATTGTTGCTTATGACGATCAGGGCGGCATGAATGCATCTCGGCTTTGGTGGTTGCTTCGCTATATCGGCCATGAACAGGTGTATATCATGGACGAAGGTTTCTCCGCTTGGAAAAACGCCAATTTCCCGGTGACCACGGATGTGCCGGTTCAGATCCCATCTTCCTTTGATGTGAATGTGCAGCCAGCGATGCTGGCAAGTGCCCAGGATGTTCAGCAGGCTTCGGCAAGTGGCAGTTCCGTGTTAATCGACTCCCGTGATGCTCGCCGCTATGCGGGTCTGGAGGAACCCATTGATGCCAAGGCTGGACATATTCCGGGTGCGGTGAATTATTTTTGGAAAGATGTGTTGGATTGGGATGGACGTTGGACAGATACTGAGGTGTTAGAAGAGCGTTTCAGTAAGCTGGACAAGGATGGCGCGATTATCGTGTACTGCGGATCAGGCGTGTCGGCTTGCCCGAACGTGATTGCACTGGAAGAAGTGGGATTCTCGAATGTGAAGCTGTATTCCGGGAGCTGGAGCGACTGGATTAGTTATGAGGAGAATCCGGTGGCGACTGGAGAGGTATAACGTATAGGAAAGTGACAAAAAGAACAAGCGATAGTTGATCGCACTGTTTCGATCTTTGATTCGGGAAGTACCAAAGAATTTTATGCCTACGGCAGCTTGGGTAGGGATGGAGACATTATTTATGGCAAGTTTGGTTTGAAAGCACCACCGATTACTCAAAAGGGAAGCCATCGATAGCGGCCAGAGCTGGGTCAAGCTATCACTGTAGAAATGGTGACCCTGCCAGCCGTACATTAAAAGAACGCAGCCTTATTAAACGGGCTGCGTTCTTTTTAAGTTCTTTTTGCTAGGGCGTGTCTGAAAACTCCGAAGGAAGCAGATGCTGCCGAATTTTCGTTCCAAGCCAGGAAGTTTTCCGCAGGAGTGCCGGGGCACGTCAAGGGAAAGTGACGCAGCAGGGGGCGAAAAGGTGGTAAAAGATACACTTCAGCGAGTTTTGAGACACGCCCTAAAAAACGATCGTATTTCTTTATTGTTTATTCCGTAGGGACCAGCTTAAGAAGTCGCACGATCAACGCGACTGATTCTGCTCGGGTAGCATTGGCGTTCGGCGTGAATTCCTGTGCCTTCTTGCCATTAATAATTCCAGCATTACCTAATGCGTTAATTTGATCTTTTGCCCAGTTACCCTCGATATCTTCAAATTTAGAGTTGATATCTAGCAGGGTTACATCAAGTACTCTAGCCAGTAATGCTGCTATTTCTGCTCGTTTAATTTCACGATTAGGCTCGAAACTTCCGTCTGGATAGCCTGTCATGATTCCTTTTTCTAGCAGGGCTCGAATAGCATTTTCAGCAAAATGACCCGTTGCATCTGTAACCACTTCATTGCCTGTAGCTGTGAGTCCCAGTGCTTTCACGAGCATTTGGGCAAATTCCCCACGTGTTACTTTGCTCTCACCTCGGAATGAACCGTCTTTATACCCTTTTATGATTCCTGCTCGTGTAGCGTAATCAATGTCAGCATAACTCCAAGAAGTCATTTTCACATCGCTAAAGGTTGTTGGACTTGCTAATTCGGCCTTTAGTTTAATTTCAGCTACTACCTTTTTATCCACTTTGTCACTGTAAACAGGTTTACTTACGACAGGTGTTGGCGCTGGTTCTGTTGGTACTGGCGTTGGTGCTGGTGTTGGTGCTGGTGTTGGTGCTGGTGCTGGTGCCGGTGTTGTTGGTGTTGTTGGTGTTGTTGGTGTTGTTGCTGATTCCACTCTCACGACATAAATAGTCTTCGTGGTTGTATCCTGTGCCGTAACAATAACCTTGTTCCCCGTTGCTAATGTAACCGCTGGATTGATTCCATCCGCCTCATAGACTTCAAATGTCGCATCGGCTGCTGGTGTAATCGCTACCTTCAACGCAGCTAACGTTGTTCCGTATGGAATGTTCGTGATCGTTTCATTCGATGTGCCACCTGTGCTCACTGTTCCGATGGTCGAAGTCAACGTGGACACGCTGCTCTTGGCCTTTATGTCCGCTGGACCAACCGTCAATACTTGCTCCACGGATGCCGGTGTATCCAGTGTAGCCGCTGTACGTACAAATATCTCATCCCCTGCTTGTACACTAATGTTATCTACTGAAGTATCACCCGTTGCAATGGCAACATAACTCTCGAAATTTACGTTGTACTCTATGGCATCCGTAACACCATTCAAACGCGTTGTATCCACGTTGGTTCCTGGTGATAAATATACTGAAGCTGGTGGACCTTCTTGCATCGTTACAGTGTACGTGGTCTTCGTGGTTGTATCCTGTGCTGTAACAATGACCTTATCCCCTGTCGCTAAGGTGACCGCTGGATTGATTCCGTCCGCCTCATAGACTTCAAATGTTGCACCAGCTGCGAGTGTGATCGCTCCCTTAAACGTGGCTAAAGTTGTTCCGTAAGTAACATTCGTGATCGTTTCATTCGGTGTGCCACCTGTGCTCACCAGTCCAATGGTCGAAGTTAACGTGGACTCTGTGCTTTTCGGCTTGATGTCTGTCAAATCAACAGTCAACACTTGCTCCACGGATGGCAGTGTATCCAGTGTAGCTGCTGTACGTACAGTGATCGTATCTCCTGCTTGTACGCTAATGTTATCCACTGAGGTATCACCTGTTGCAATGGTAACGTAATTCTCGCTATTCACTTTGTATTCCATCGCATTAGTAACACCATCCAAAAGCGTTGTGCCACCGTTTGTCCCAGGTGACAAATATACCGCTGGAGCACCTGCTTGCATCGTTACGGTGTACGTAGTCTTCGTAGTTGTATCCTGTGCTGTAACAATGACTTTGTTGCCCGTCTCTAATGTGGTAGCTAGGTCTATTCCATTCGCCTCATAGACTTCAAAAATCGCATTGATTGCTGGTGTAATCGCTGCCTTCAACGCAGTTAACGTTGTTCCGTATGGAATGTTGGTAATCGTTTCATTCAATGTGCCACCTGTGCTCACCGTTCCAATGGTTGAGGTTAACGCGGACTCTGTGCTTCTGGTATAAATATCTGCGATACCAACCGTCAATACTTGAGCTTCAGATGCTGGAACACTTGGTTCTGCCGCTATACGGACAGAGATTGTATCTCCTGCTTGTACACTAATGTTATCAACCGAAGTATCATCCGTTGTAACTGCAGTGTAATTCCCGTTATTTACTTTGTACTCCATTTCATCCGTAACACCATTTAATTGCGTGGTGTCGACGTCTGTCCCTGGCAACAAACTTCCCGTTGTGGGTGCTGCTGCTTTCCCTATAACCGTATAGCTTTCGGTCATCACTTCATTATATGTCGTTCCTTTAACAGCAATCGCCTTAATGGTCATATCTTCCGTCACCACGATCGGTGAAAAATATAGTGTACTGTTCAGCGTCGGTTCATCGCCGTTCGTTGTATAATAGATAGATGCGTTCGTCGTTCCACTGCTAAGCGCGATCTGTGATTTCCACGTAACAAGCCCACCTTCAATATCTACTCTAGGCGTGTCAGCCAGGAACACTTGCAGTTGAGGATAATACCCCTCTTTGATAAACCACTCATTGTCAAAATCCCAAGTCGAAAATGTGGAAATCGTTTTCATCTCCGCAGTGGTCTTAGGTACACCTTTCCCTGAATTATCCGATTGCCCTGAAACTTCTCGATCATAATAGGTGTCCACATGTACGCTAGCATTAGGGGTTGAATAAGTACCACCCACTAATCCACCGGTAGTATTGTTGCCAGTAATGCTTCCTGCAGCATAACTATTTCTGGTCGAACTTTGATATTCAAGCCCTATTAAACCACCTGCATTCTGAGATGAAGCATGAACTTTAGCTGTAGAATAGCTGTTTACAACCGAACCTGTATCTTGATATCCGATCAGGCCCCCTACATAGTTACTTCCTTTAACGTCACCAGTCACATAACTGTTTGATATTGTTGACTGACTCCTTTGGGCACCTGCTATACCGCCTACAAACATCCCACTACCAATGATCTCTACATTTTCCAATCCAATATTTTTTATAGTAGAACGCGAAGCCAAGTCTCCAAAGAGACCGATAAAATTATTGTTATTAATTATTTTCAGTCCCTTGATCGTGTAACCATCACCATCCAAAGTGCCGGAAAAATAAGAAATAGGCGTCCAGTAATTACCACCATTATATCCTGCACCCGTTTGAGAGAGGTAGTCCGTTAAATCAATATTATTGCCAAGCTTAAAATAGCTACTACCATAACTGCGAATGCTATTTAACTGCTCAGGTGTTGTAATGATATAAGGGTCACCTGCAGTCCCCGTTCCACCACTAAAGCCTGTCGCCGCAAATACCTGCGAAGGATTCACCATAGGTCCAAATAATGAAATCATCATGACCAAACACAGCATTCCTATTAAACCAGTCTTGCTCCTTGCTCTACCTGTTCTTGCTCTCTGTACCATAGATTCTCTTCCACTCCCACTTCATGATATTAGTCATAGCATTTTGTACAGACCTATCATATTCTTAGAGGTTTGAAAAAGAATACTCACTAAAGTGAGTAAGACGCAAAAAAAGTCGAAAAAGCCAATATCAGCGCCCCTTACGACGTTAATGATTGGCTTCTACTTCACTCTATTCCATACATTGCACCTTTTTAAAGCAGTTCTCTTGCTCGTGCAATCGCATGAGCACGACGGTTCACTCCTAATTTTCCATAGATACGATAAACATAACTTTTAACCGTTCCTTCAGTTAATCCCAGATGATTAGCAATTTCCTTATTGGAAGAACCATCCACCAGAGCGTGCAAGATCTCTTTTTCTCGTTTGGAAAACTGCTCAAGCAACTTCGTCTGTTCCTCCGTCGATGGGACTGCAAGAGGAAGCTCTGCATCACTGGAAGCGATTGTAAGCATATGGGATTCCTCCAGTGATTTGAGGTATACCATCCGAGTGATCATTAGATCCAGCATGTCCATTACCTCCTTGGTAAACACACCGGAAATGAAGTTATTTTCCAAATAAAGAACCGATAGCAAGGGTTTACCTGGAACAAGAATAGGCATACATAGAGCCGATTTTGACTCAACCCGACGAATATAAGAATCCGCTGCATAGAAGCTGCGCGAAGCATCTGCAAGCATAACCGCTTCGCCCGTTTTGATCACATATCGAGCAATAGACTCCGCGTAGACAATAGCTTCTTGAGCATGCAGCGACCCACCTGCCTGATCCGTAATGGAAAAGCGTCCTTCATTGCTGTTCAGTATATACCCTTTCACCGCGCCTGAATGTCTAATTACAGTTTCGAGGAAACGACGGAGTACCGTTTCGTTGATCTCTGTACTGGACCATTCGGAGATTTGCTGCAATAGCGTCCTCTCGCTTGCGATTATGGATGTCCTTTCCCTCTTCAATGTAACGCCAACCTCTTTCACCATCATCCTGTAAGGTGTTACCGGTACATTTGATACTGATCCCAACTCGAGGTACGTCTCTTTCAGTTCTCTGACCTTGGCCATAGCCCCCCAGCTTGAATAAGCAGCACAAGCATCTGCCATGAGGGTATTTGCTCCAATTGAACTGCCCGCTTCTCTATAAAAAATCGCAGCCCGTTCTAACGAAATACCCTCCATTAAAGAATGACTCTCTAATCGCGCAGTACGAATCGCTTCATCATAGCCTTTCGTCGCGGCTGCCCGATGCCCATTAATCCGCTTGAGTTCGGCAGTGACGAGTAAATAAGCTGAAGATTGATTCCCATAATAACCCGTCCAATTCTTCATTGAATGCAACAGTCTAGTAAGCCTGGAACGGATGTGTTCACGCTCCTCTTCCGGCGAATCATCATACATAGCAGCAAGAGTTAACGAGTGATAGATGTGCTGCTTGCGAACTTGCATCCGTGTCTGCCTAAACGTGTTGAACCGCCCTTCCTCTACCCAGTCAAGCGCGTCACGATACTGTCCTTCCAAATAAGCAATTTCAATCTGGCAGGTACAGAGATAATACACGTCATTATTCAGTGTCTCCTCTGAACGACTATTCTTTAAAGGCAAAACGATTTGATCGCTTTCTTCAACCTCCCCCTGTAATTTCGCGATATACCACCTTGCGATCCGGAATATGCTGTGAGTTTCCTCATCTACAAGCATCTGAGAAATTTCTTCATACGCTGAAATCCGTGCAGTCAATGCATACAAATCACCAATATGCGTTGTCACACTCGTCAACATCGAAATACTTACATAAGTCAGATTGGCAGATTCCATCCCATAGTGCATCGATTTCTCTAAATGCTCGAAGCCTTCTTTCGGATTCTGTTGAAGCCTCGCAAGCCCTCCGATGTAGTTCAGCCGACACTGCAAGTCCATACTATCGAATGAGGCAGATAGAAGGATAGCCGTATCAATATAATGAAGTCCGGTACGAGACAGAGAGATTTTATTTCTAAGAATGACCAGGCCATATCCAGCCAGTATAAACGCAAAAGCTTCGTTGTTCCCATGCTTCAGGCCATACCGAATAAATCTTGAGAATAACATCGCAGCTAACTCCAGGCTTATAGTAAAGACGGACGTTGATATCGCCATGATAAGATCAGATAACGCTTTATAATGCGGGTCACGATTTATGGGTAAGTGCGCAAGATTTTTACGGTTGTTATGCAACGCTATTTGCGTCAGCATAACTTCTTTGACGATTACTGCTTTATGAGGTTTGAGCGCTAGTTTCCAACCGAATTCCTCCAGCGCTTGCCACCCGATCTGTACGGCCATATCATTTTTCTTCAGATAACTATACATACCAATCCGTATCAGATAGATCTGCGAGCGTTCAACCAATTCTGTTGTACAGCTCATTAACCGGTTGAGCAATTCTTCCGCAGCAGCCTGGCGACCGCACATATATTCACATTCTGGCATCTCCAGCAGCAAACGATAGACCAGTGAATCTGTTCTCTTTTCGTCATCCTTCACAAGTCGTAATCCCACTTCGAAATAGTGCAGGGCCGCTGCATATGCAGTCGCAGCCTTCGATTTCAGACCTGCCTGAAGATTGTATTCAGCCAATCCTTTTCTCTCTGACTCCTCCACCATCTCGTCCATACCTAGATTCAAGTGGTACACCATGTCGAAAATAGCTTCTTCCTGTTGGGACGATGAATTAGCACGCAGCACGCGTCCAATCTTCAGATGCAGGGCTGCTTTCGCTGATTCAGGAACGGACATATAAGCAGCCTGCTGTACCCTGTCATGTAGAAATCTATAATAAGTGTCTTCCGTTTCATGGGCATCATACTCTCGGTACAATAAACCCTTTTCCTCGTAAAATTGTAATAATTGTCGTGTATAGGGCAAGGAACGGCCAATTGCCAGAGCAAGCGTTGAAGGAGGAAAGCGATGACCAATAGCCGCTGCAATAACAAGCAGCTCCATCTGGTCTGTCGGTAGCTTCCGTATACGTTCACCAATGAAATGAAGAACACCCGGGTCTGAAGGCATCTCTGTTACTATAGCTTCTTCCCAAGTCCACATGGATGATTCCTCATCGAAATAGATCTTTCTTTCCCTATACAGGCTATCTAAAAGACGATGTAAAAATAAAGGGTTCCCACCCGTTCGATGATATAGCGACTCCGCAAGCAAGCGAATCCTAACCGTGTTTTCATTCAAGGTCTGTGATACAAATCGTCTAATATCATTATACGACAGGGGGGATAATGTAATATGCTGGAACGAAATCGGAGTATGACTTCCATTCAAGGAAAGAGCGTTCTCAACCCATACGGTTGCTGCAGCTTCGGGATTAGAGCTACTTATTCCTTCGGGCATGACTTCCTCACGGAAAGTCCCTATGATGAATAAACCCTGCAAAACCTTATCATGTACAATGGTACGCAGAACTTCCAAAGTAGCTGAATCGGCCCATTGGAGATCATCCAGGAATAGAACAAGTGAATGTTCTCTGTCAATAAATGCTTTTATAAATATAGGAACCAGACGGTGGAGTCGAATCGTTGCCTCAGCAGGTGGAAGAGCTTCCACAGCAGGAATTTCGCCAATTAGGGCTTGTACTTCCGGAAGGAGTGCTGCAAGAACACCTGCGCCCTGCCCTAATCCTTTTGCTAATCTGGTCTTCACCATGTCCACTCGCTCTGTTGCTTCACCCAACGTGTGCTTAATCATCTTTCGAAGCACCTGAAGTATGGGTGAGAAGGGAACATCGTGATTCTTCGGTTCACATTTCGCCTCCAAGAACAGACCGCATTCTTTTATATGTTGCATTTGAAATTGCCGGATGAGTGCCGTTTTCCCACTCCCTGCCTGACCGCTAACCAACATTAACACCGATTCGCCGGAACGAACCTGTTCATATCCCTCGCGAAGCTTATCTTCTTCCCTCTCACAACCAAAAAGGGTTCTGGGCAGTCGAAAACGGCTTGCTTCATCTGCACGCGAAATATCAAAGGGTGAGATATAACCTTCTTCGATGAATGAAGAAAGACATATCTTCAGATCCATTAACAGTCCATATGTGCTCTGATAACGCTCATCTGGCGACTTGGACAACAGCTTCATAATAATCGCTTCCAGTGATTCGGAAAGCTCTGGACGCAGCTCTCTCAGCCCTATGGGAACCATAGCTAGATGGGCATGTCCGTACTCTTCAGCACTCTCGGCCTGAAACGGTGCTTTTCCTGTGAGCATTTCATAATAGATCAAGCCTAACACATATAAATCGCTTCGCTCATCAGGCCGATGATTCAGTCTTCCCGTTTGCTCTGGTGAGATATATACATAATCCGTCTCATGCATTTCCTCGATCACAGCCAAATGAGTTTTCAAGTCAATCCAAATATGAGCGGGATTCAAATTACCCAAGACCGAGCCTTGCTTATGTACCGCATGAACCTGTTCCGTAATAGATATAGCCATATATAAAAACGTCTGAAAAACAACCGGGCTCTCATTAAGCCATGCTTTTAGCATAATTCTGTCTGACTGCGCCAAGTCTTCCATTCCTCCATCTCGTCCTTCAAACTACTCGATCATTCAATGATTCTATATTTTTATCTTATTCTATCATTAAGTATCCGTTATAGATTGCAAATCTTTGCATCATGCGAGATGAGCGCTTATCTCGATCATAATCAGGGACAAAAAGATTCATCCGTGGATATAGAAATCTCATCATAATATCACTTTCATTAACTAGGGTATATTTTCAAGCTGATTATACGGCACAAAATTTATAGATATATTGAAGTGTCAATTTTGACTCCCGCGACGCTCTTCGATACGCCGGTCTGGAGGAACCCCATTGATGCCAAAGAAGGATATATTCCGGGTGCGGTGAACTACGTTTGGAAAGATGTGTTGGATTCAGAGGGGCGCTGGTCTTGTGCCGAAGCGTTGGAAGAACGTTTCAGTAAGATGGACAAGGAAGGCGCGATTATTGTGTACTGCGGTTCCGGTGTCTCCGCTTGCCCGAATGTGAAGATGTATTCCGGAAGCTGGAGCGACTGGATTAGTTATGAGGAGAATCCGGTGGCTACCGGGGAAAAATAAGAACAGAATAGCATTGTGAGACGTGGATTCTAGGGTTGTGACAGGCTGCCGGAAGGCAGGCTGGTCACGGCCCTTTTTTGACATTTTCGCTTAGCAGCCTGCAAAAAAAGATCTGAAGAAAGAAAGCATGCGTCTTTGCGCTGTTCCTGAGATCAACGATTTGGAAAATTGAGGATTGACAGTATGGCTGGCCTAATCTAATCTAATATAATCATAGCGGAAAAGTATGATTATATTAGATATAAACAAAACCTACTAAAGGAGACTAAACAATGGCAGCGCTCCAAACCTTTAAAGCATCTGCACATCTGCAAGACGGAGTCCAAGTGAAAGTATCATCCCGAAACTTTGAGTTTATTATCGACGAGCCCAAAAGCTTGGGTGGAACCGATACCGGCATGAATCCGGTCGAAGCTTTGCTGGCCTCGCTGGGAGCATGCCAGTCTATCGTGGCCAGAGTGTATGCGCCTAAATTCGGCGTGAACCTCAAGGATTTCTTTGTAGATGTAGAAGGCGATCTTGACCTGGATGGCTTTTTCAACAAATCAGAGGTGCGTCCGGGCTATTCCGATATTCGGTATACATTCCGAATCAAAACAGATTCTCCCCAAGAGCAGGTTGAAGCATTTGTACAATTCCTGGAGAGCAAATGCCCCGTTGGAGATACGCTTGTACATCCGGTTAATCTCAAGTTGGACAGAATTATCATCGAAAACTAAGTAGCCGATAAGAACCACGAAACCGTAAGTTTAAAGAATTATCATGATATTCAGAAATATATATAAGCCCACGTTGCACGAACGATGCAAGCTCCAATAATTATAAGGCTCTGCACCTGAATCTGGAACGACTAGCCCAGTTTGGATCATTATGTCGTATACGCGGTAGATGCTTCTAACAACATATCCCTCGCTTCAGGCGAAATCGTCATGACCAAAAAATGTGCAGATCTATCCGGGTAGCCGGAGCGATCGGAATAGTTATGAGGAGAATCCGGGTGGGAACTGTGGAGAAATAAAGACTAAGAGCCCACGTCCTGCGCGGGCTTCTTTGTGCTTTCATTATATCCATGTAGCATTTTAGATGCTTAAATTCCCAACTTCTGTAACGTTCAGATTCAGCTTATGTTTTCGGCATAATTCGTAAAAATCTTTTGAAACAATCGGTTTGAAGATATTTATATAATTCAGCATAAAAAATTCATGCTCGCCAATTCGCTCTTCATGAAGGCAGATTCGAGATACAACTTTGACGATCTTACGTGGAGGCTGTTGTACAGATGCAGCAATGACTGCTTTGCGCCCATATTCCGAACATTCATAATCGAAAACATCCAAACGATCAAGCTGATGTGCAGTCCAATAGGTTTTTTCAACCGCACGACCGTCGTGGTAACACACCGTTGTCGGAATAAACTGTGTATTTGTTTTCGTTTCCTCCAACAGCTTTTTAAAACGATCTGATACGTGTCTCGTTCCTGTGATCGTCTCAAAGTAATCTACGTTCAGGTTGCGCACTGTAGACAGTAACTCAACCTCTGCTGTTGTTCCCTCGGGCAACGGATTCTCTATCGCCAAATAATTCATATCTAATTGGGGAGTGAAGGTTGTTCCGCCACTAATAAACCCTCTACGTGGATATTGAGATTCCAGAAAATAATAGTTCAAAAGAATGATGTCTCCTTTCCAAATAAAGTGCCTTTTCAATCAATTATACAGGTTAAGCGGCCCCTCCAATTACTCCGCGGTTTTAAGCAAGTTATCCACAATAAAATCAAGCTGTTTGTCTAACGAATAAATATCATTGTAGAAAAATAAACCAAAGCTCATATCAATCAGACGTCCTTCTTTGACTGCGGGGATGTTATTCCAAATTGAATTGTCTGACAGATCAACCATTCCTTCAAAGGAAGAACGGAATATATAATCACCCACATATTCAGGTAATACTTCATAAGAAACGTCCTTGCTTGTCGCATCGTTTCTTGCGTTTTCAATTTCACGTTGCAAGACTTCAGGTGCTTTCATTCCTAAATATTGATAAATAATCTGCGACCCCCGGCCATAACCCAGGCCTGTCATTACAGCCATGGAACCTTTGTTACTTTCCATAATTGTGACGGTTTTATCCAAGATACCTGCTTGTTCAAGTTTTTCCTTGCTTTGCTCAACCTTTTTGTGAAGGTTATCTAACATCTCCTGAGCTTGTCCCTCTTTACCCAGAATTTCTCCAAGCAAATTCATACGTTCTTCTACTGGCAGGTCATAAGGAATATATACTGTAGGGGCAATCATTTTAAGTCCTTCATATATTTCTTCATTGGTAACAATAATGAGATCGGGATTAAGCGCAGTTACTGCTTCTGGGTCCGGATTAAATGCTCCTAATGAGGTGGCACCTTCCAGTTCACTCGCAAAAGCCGCTCCTTCTTCTACAGAAGAGATCCCAACAGGATTTACGCCTAAAGCAAGCAAATCACCCATTAAATACAGGACAACTACTCGTTGTGGGTTAACCGGTACTTCAATATCCCCTTTTAATGTGGTTACGGTCTTCATTTGAAATTGTGTATCTGTATGGTTAGCGTTGTTGGCCGCTACCTGATTCGTTGGCTTCTGAGAACCTTCATTGGCTGCAGGACTTCCTGCCCCACCAGTTGAACAAGCACTAAGCAATAGGGTTAAACAAAGTAATAATGTGATAGCCAAGGGTGTCTTTCTACTTCTGTACATCAATAATTCCTCCTCAAATATATGCTGATTATGATAATCATTATCAATATATAAGGAAGTTAGATCCTGTACAATGCCTAATCGTGCCACAGTGGATGGTACATTAGGACTTTCATGCTGCTTTCGATAGCGAATAGGTGCAATCCCCATATATTTTTTAAATATTTTAGCAAGATAATAACCATCCGGATAACCAACAGCCTTGGCAATTTCCTGTAAAGTAGCATCTGTAGCAAGCAGCAGTTCCTTCGCTTTGTTCATCCGGATTTGAATGACAAAATCAATCGGACTATAACCAGTCTGGCGTTTGAATAGCCTTGATAAGTGACGTGGACTGCTATCCATAAGCTCTGCTAACAATTCCATTGTAATGGGTTCAGCATAGTGTTCCTGCATATAGTATTTCATTTGTGCTACCAGGTCTGGCTTTATTGTTGGCACGCGCCCATTGTGGATTTGCCATAACAACTCGTATACAAATTGATAAAATAATGACTTCACATTGAACTGTTCCAGTGCCTCATGCTCTTCCCAAGCTGTCATCATGTATTGTACTTTGCTTAACAAGGAAACAGGCTGATCAGGTGCAAAGCCGTATTGAAGCTTGAAGGGATTACGGTGCTCCATCAAAGCCAGAATATCCTGACGCTCAGGTAGCGGAATGATGGCTTTGTAATAAATCATATAATATTCAAGGACCTCTTCAACAGGCAAAATGTTCAGGCAACAGCCCTTCCCACCATGCAAAACATGGAATCGTGAGACCTGATGATCTTTTGCATCCAACCGTATAACAGCATTGCCACGCACCGTGTATAAGAAACAGCTCACAGGGAATCGGTAGGAGTGAAGTACCTCCTTCCTTTGCATAGTTATATGGCGAATATCCATTATTTTAATAGATGCCTTGTTCCATAATAAAAGATGTTCATTGAAATGTAAGATGGCTTTCCAGCTCCTTAAAATCATTGGTCATATATAGTCAACAGAGAGTCAACTTGCATGCAAAATAGGGGCCGGATCACCCACTAACGTGAGTACCCGACCCCTTGCTTTGATATACATATGAATATACAGACCTTAATCAACACTCTAACAGATCGAAAAGAAACAGTCTATATTTTTGGGAAAATGTTCTATATATTTAGGTTGCTGGCCGGCAAAATACAGTTGAAACGGAGCATAAGTCGATGATGTCCAACAACCATCTTACTCGTGAAGAATTACAGGATTATGTGCACAATGTATTTGGTGCCAGTTACCACATAACGCAGTGCGCAAGAATTCATGGCGGTGCACAAAAAGTCATTTACAAAATTGACTGCACAAATGGTTTCACTTGTATGCTGTACGTTTGGGATATTTCCAGCAACTATTTTCAGGAAGAGATCTTGAATGAACCCACTTTCCACAGTTCCTATGGCAGCGAACTTTTCTCTTTGAATACTCGCTTTCTCGCTCAACATGGAATTCGAACACCAATCTTGTATGATCTAAATAACGATAGAGACCGGCACTCTTATGATTTTGCTCTTGTTGAGTATGTGGATGGACAGAAAGCCGAAGCGTATTTCCAGCATAATTGTTACAAAGATCGGGATGAGTTGTTTCAACGGATCAGGGATATGTTGTCTAATATGCATAACATCCAAAGAAACGTTTATGGAAACGCCAACGATAACAGTAAAAAGGCTGGGCCTTGCTACCAAGTTCAGCGGTTGGATGCCGAAACAGCCTTATCCTATGCATCCAAGCACATGACAGATATAAGGAAAAATGACGAAAGGTTGCTTGAGAAACTTTACGAATTGGAAGCAGCAATTCAACCCAGAGATCTCTATAGTTTCATTCATGGAGAACTAGGTCCGGATCATATATGGATAGATCATGCTATGCAACCATGCCTTATTGATATTGAGGGCGCAGGATTCTTCGATCTCGAACATGAGCATAGCTTTCTGGAGTTTCGATTTGGAGACTTTTATCACTACTTTAAAAATAACGATCTCGACCCGGAGCGGATGACATTTTATCGATTTTGCCATCATTTGTCCTTGATATCAGGAGGACTGAAACTGCTTCACAGACAATTCCCCGATCAGCAATTCGCTAGGGGGCTCGCGGAGTATCATGCCAGATGTGCAGTTCAGATGCTTACCTGAATATGGATATAAGCATGGAAGGAGATTTGATCATGGAATTTATTTACGAAGATGAAAAACTTGCAGTGAGCATTATTCAAGCCATTCACACTGGAGATATTCCAACGTTAGAGCAACTGCTGGCAGAGAATCCGGGATTGGCAAACATAAGAATATTGGAAAGAAAGCCTGACAACGTAGATGCAGACTCCAGTATCTCTCGAACGCTGCTGCACGTGGTGACGGATTGGCCGGGGCACTTCCCTAATGGAGCGGATGCCGTGCGAGTATTGACCAAGTTCGGTGCGGAAGTGAACGCTCCTTTTGTCGGCTCAAACATTGAGACACCTTTGCATTGGGCTGCAAGCTCCAATGATGTTCAAGTGCTTGATGCCCTTCTTGATGCTGGCGCAGACATTGAAGCGCCTGGCGCGGTGATCGCCGGTGGCACGCCGCTGGACGATGCTATTGCTTTTGCACAATGGAATGCAGCACGGCGCTTGGTTGAGCGCGGCGCGATCTTTGCCCTTTGGCATGCGGCCGCCCTTGGAGATATTCACGCCATACAAGAACATTTTAAAGGAGCCCAACTCCCGGAACGTTATCCTTGGGGAACAAGCACCTCCCCTTCTCCTCCCGATGCAGTAACCGTTGCCTTCTGGTGTGCTTGCCATGGAGGTCAAAGAGAATCAGCCGAATACCTGCTTGACCAAGGCGCCGAACTGAACTGGATAGCAAGCTGGGATGGAATGACTCCACTGGACACAGCAAAACGTAATTTTTCAGCTGAACTGATCCCGTGGCTTGAAAGTCAAGGTGCCAAATCCGCTAGCGAGATTCACATGTAGATGAATGGCTAGCATGGAATTGCCAATCGCCAGCGACTTAGTTTATAGGAGAATCCGGTGGCTACTGGGGAAGTGTAGAAGACTCCAACAAATATACGCAACGAAAAGTACATCGCCACTTGAGCGATGTACTTTTCGTTGTGTGGTGATTCTAAAACCGTGAGAGGCGACAAGGGTCTAATTCATTTCTTGATTTGCCATCAATAATTTCACTTGCAGCCAGATTCGCAATCAGCGGCGCCAGCGTAATTGCAGAATGCATTACCGTCAGATAAAGTCCATTCATGTGATCATGGAAGCCCACAATCGGATAACCGTCTTCAGGCATGGGTCTCCATCCAACTTTTATGCTCTCCAGTTCCAGTTGATTACCGTGCTTGAGACTGCGACGCAATGTGTCGTAAGCTCGCTTACCGACCGCCTGTGGTCCATTTGCCTCCGACTCGTCGATATAGTCTTCCGCAGCCAGCAGCGTATAATCTGTCAGTTGACGCGCTTCAAATTGCGCATTGGAGATTAATGTGTGTATCAGTTTATTAGCAGTTTTCATCCGAATCAGAATCGAAGGTGACGAAGTTACCGGCACGTGACAACCTAACAGGTTACAAAGTTCGGGTGTACCTGTTCCTGCAGCTAATACCACAACATCCGACTCCACAAAACCCTTGGATGTATGAACACCAACCAGACGGGAACCCTCTTGCATCAGCTGTGTAACGTTGGTGTCGAACTGAATCTTTGCTCCGTACTCTTGCGCTTTGCTCAACAACAGCTCCGTTACCGCTATAGGGTCCACCGCACCTTCTTCGCTGACAAACATGGCTTCATCCGGATATTCCTTCAGATTGGGCTCCAATGCCTCAAGCTGCTCCCGGTTTAATTTTTGAAAGTGTTGCTCCCTTAGAGGCGGAGTGTCCCAAGTTAGCGCGCCATGCCAATGAATTTTCAGTTCGGACAACTCTTGCTGAAGTGTGTGATATTCTTCCACAGCTGCATCGTACAAATGCCAGTATTCAGGAGCCACTCTATGCGTCGTATGTATCCAGGCAAATGATTTTTCTGTGACTTCACGCGCCGCGGCTGAGTGCCGTTCAATAACAGTTACATCTTGATTTCGTTTGGCTAGATGATAGGCCATACACGCCCCAACAATCCCTGCACCAATAATCACAATTTTTTGTTTATTCAAAACTAACTCTCCCTTGTCACCCTATCACCCCAAGGAATCGATTTTCCGAGGTTCGGATGGGTGTGCTCCTTTTTCGTCTTCTTCGCTGTACAGCTTCTCCATATGCTGCATATGGCCGGCTCCCCAGTCGCTCATTGTCTGGAGCACAGGTTTCATCAGCTGTCCGTACTCCGTAATCGAGTATTCGACCTTAGGGGGAATTTGAGCATATACTTCGCGATGCACAATATAGTGATACTCCAGTTCTTTCAACTGCTGGGTCAGCATTTTTTTGAAATATCCGGAATGGCTTTTTGTAATTCGCTGAACCGCATTGTACCGTTGCTCAGCAGTCGTAGAAGAATCAAAGATTTCCATTTACCCGTAAGGATATCCAAGGCCGTTCCGAATTTGCAATATACCGTCATTCTTATTCCTCACTTTCTGACCATACCCAGGTATACTTTTGGTTACCTGGTTAGGTTTAAGTGCCTGCTTCCAGATTGGGCCTTCTCACTTTAGTATAGAGGCAGATATTAAAATCGAGCAAGTGAGGGGATAAGAAAAGATGAATGTAACGTTATGGATGGTACAACTTATATTGGCGCTAGGTTTCGTATATTCAGGATGGATGAAAACCATTCGTATCGAGTCGTCAAAAAAGACCTGTGCCTGGGTCAATGATGTGCCAAAAAGTCTAGTTATTTTGATCGGAATAGCGGAGCTACTCGGAGCGCTGGGCCTAGTTTTGCCTTGGGCGCTGAACATCACTCCGGTGCTTACGCCTATCGCCGCAATCGCTTTGGCTGTTGTCACACTGCTTGGAATGCTGTTTCATATTCGGCGTAAAGAGTACCGGGAGCTCGGCGTAAATATCTTTTTTATAGTTCTTGCGTTGATTGTAGCCTTTGGAAGACTATAAAGGAAACGGTGAAGTACAAATCCCCAAAAAACCTCAAAGGGTCGTAATGGTTGCAGGAGCCTTTACCGGTCATTTGCTAGCTCTTGGCCTTAAGCCTGTAGGAACTGGTGATGAGAGTGGGGATTCCGTTTTTGAAGGTCCTATTTGGGATAACCTCCCTGCTGTCCAGAACAATCACGTTTATCGAGAGGAAAGCTGTGGCTTCGTGTTTAGTGACCCAATTTCGTTGGAAGCCCAACTTAAATTTGTCGTAGACAGCCTAACCAAAACGGAGTGAAATTTAGTAGACCACGGTATGTACGAGGCGAGGAGCAATCCTCGTCTTTTTATGTTTTTGTATAGTTCTTATCTTTCATTTGAAGAGAGTTTGAAAACAAAAACGCTACTTATATATAGCATTGCTGCATGTGAAGTAGCATGGACAGAATACACACCTGTGTACCAGACGAAACTTTGGATCTCATCCAATATCGCTATGCTCTACTAGTTGTGCACACACATAAACAGGGACCTCTCACCATGTTGGCAAGGGTCCCTGTCTTTAAACTTGTTATATAGCCAAATTTCCGTTAAGTGATGGTAAGGCCGCCGCTTGCATATCCGGCTACGGTTGTAGCCACATCAATTCCAGCTGTTACTGATGCTGAGAACACCATAAGCAGGCGGTCACCTGCGGCAACCGGAATACTCAGTCCTGTAGTCAATCCGCTGGATATTGTGCCCAGTGCCAAAATGCCGGTCAGTGGAGGAGCCAAGGTTACCAATGCACCCGGTACAGCTGTAAAGGAGTTATCAGGTGTAGTGGAACGGAATAATTGTGCAGTTAGGGTTACTGTAGATCCAACCAAGCTAAGTCCGGCTGTCGTGCTGAAATAAGCGGCCAGTGAAGTAATCGTTCCAGCACGCGATGCCGAGAAAGCAAAGTTAAGCAATGTGCCTGCAGCGCCTGTGAGATCAATAACTCCTCCGGTAACACTTACTCCGGTAGCACTGTTGCCAAAACCAACTAAACTGGAAGTATTCAAAAGTCCACCCAAAACTGTAGTCAACGCAACTGGAAGTCCTGATGCATAAGGAATAATTGTTCCAGAACCTGTTGCACCCGTAGCCCCGGTTGTACCTGATGCGCCTGTCGCTCCCGTTACTCCGGTTGCACCTGTTGTGCCTGTTGCTCCCGTTACTCCGGTTGTCCCTGCTGTGCCTGTTGCACCCGTAGCCCCGGTTGTACCT
>NZ_ANHX01000003.1 GCF_000316035.1 Paenibacillus sp. PAMC 26794 | reverse complement strand
GCTCCGGTTGCACCGGTTGTCCCTGCTGTACCTGTCGCTCCGGTTGCACCGGTTGTCCCTGCTGTACCTGTCGCTCCGGTTGCACCGGTGACTCCATTGATACTTGGGGTTTCACCCAGCAATTCGGAAGAAACCAAACGATGGGCTAGTTACCAAAGCGCCTGTGCTGCTCTTACCCCATACGGATACTTGCACAGGATCATTAACCGTCGCTGTTGTTGTAAAAGTAAACTCGAAGGCATCAAGATTCGCGTAATAGTTGTTGGTTACTACTTGATTGGGTGCGACGTCAAAAAACTCACTGACATACAGAACCCTCATTCCACCACTCATGTAATACCCTTGAATTTGTATGGTTGAGGTAGTCACATCACTGCGGTTATCAATTTTGACTGTAACTGTCTGAGTCGGCCTTACACCGCTAACAGCATTATTTTCTATTGGCCCTGTTGATAAAAAGCTCATCGCTACATCTCCTTTTTGAGTAGATTTTATCTTTTAGCTGTTATTAACTGTTTGTTCGTGCTCCACCACCCGGTGTGCATCAACCAATTGTCCAGAGGCTTGTTTGCCCCACACTGAAATCTCTACTTCCTCCACGCCTTCCACATCTGTTCCAAAAACAAACTCAAAAGCATCTAAATCTGCAAAATAATTTCTGGTCACTGCTTCATTAGGGGCAATACCGATTACTTCACTCACATACAGCGTTCTTGTTGTGCTTAGCACATAACCCTGAATGGATACTGTTACAGAATCCACATCAGCCCGACTTGCCAATCTAATCGTTACCTGTTGGGTCGGTCTAACCCCGGAAACCGGATTGTTTTCTATCGGCCCAGTTGATAAAATAGACATTTTCCCATCCCACCTTTATGAACCTCTGACTCTAGCAGTATTTGGCATAAGCTCACTCGATATTAATATTCAAACACTCAATCAACGGTGTGGACAAAACACAGGGGGCAATCCACCAATATCAATAAACAACAACCTTCTGCGCTCTTTAGCTATACAAAAACTGGAATATGTACAACAAAGAGAAGAAATTATGCAATGTCAAAGTTGGTCAGCAAGTAAGAGCAGATTTTGTTATATAACCAGGATCGATTCCAGAAAAAAACGAAATGACCGTCCCCCGGTAGATTCCAGGGAAACGGTCACAGCTTAAGACATCTTTTTCTCGTATCTAATTCATGGGGCGGGTAAAGCTGCTTGAAAGTGTAGTTATATAGAATATGAGATCGTATTTTACCATAAAGTCCGATGTTAAACACATGGAATAATTACGATCTTCTTCATCCTCTACTAAAAAATAGAAAAAGATTGTATTATCTTAAAATTGTGATATGATATCGTCAAGATAATAAACATTTAAAAGAAAATATGAAAAATAATTACATTTAAATGTGACCAATCCTCTTTCTTCGCCAAATTTCAGTGTTCTAACACATTTTA
The DNA here is from genome assembly GCF_000316035.1 of Paenibacillus sp. PAMC 26794. Lineage (GTDB taxonomy): Bacteria > Bacillota > Bacilli > Paenibacillales > Paenibacillaceae > Paenibacillus. The sequence continues at coordinate 169,129 of NZ_ANHX01000003.1, read as the reverse complement.
TTGAAAGCGATTACAAAAAGAAACCTGACAGATTATAGCTTTTCTAATCGTACACACAGATGCAGGCTTACTTCGGGTTATAGCCACTCCCCTTGCTGCCGTGACCACGTACCCGGTGCACAGGTCGTCTGGCTTAAACCATATATGACAACATGAAGACTTAACCTAACAGCCAACCTAACCATTATTTCAAGAAGGGGGTGACATGAGGGAAATCTCTTCGTTTTTTCGGCATTTCATCATCACTGCTATTCTGAATTTCAGCTCACCAACTAATCCAATCTCATGGAGGCGAAACGTATGATTCGTAAACCGCTAGTTTTGTTGTTGTCTTGTCTGCTAATCTTTGTCACCCTGCCCGTTGAATCGAGCCATGCAGCCAATGCAGCCGTTGCCAAACTTCCTGGAAATTCCAATCCCCTCATCGATCATAAACTGGGAGCCGACCCTTATGTGCTCGTCCATAACAATCGGGTCTATGTCTACATGACAGGTGATGCATATCTGTATAACAGTGACGGCTCTGTCAAAGAGAACCAGTACAGCACGATCGGGAAAATTAACGTCATCTCTTCAGCTGACATGGTGAACTGGACAGACCATGGCTCCATCCCGGTAGCAGGTGCGAATAATGCCAATAATGGACAAGGAATTGCCAAATGGGCTACCCAGTCCTGGGCTCCTGCCATGGCGAAGAAAACCATTGCTGGCAAAGAAAAGTTCTTCCTGTATTTTGCCAACTCAGGTGGAGGTATTGGCGTGCTCACGGCGGATTCCCCCATTGGACCGTGGTCCGACCCGCTCGGACGTGCCCTCCTGACACACGGAACACCAGGTATGTCCGGTGTAACCTGGCTCTTTGATCCGGCTGTACTTGTCGATGATGATGGCTCTGCTTACTTGTATGCTGGCGGCGGCATTCCGAACGATACCAACGCTGCTTCCATTGCCAATCCCAAAACAGCTCGAGTCATTCGTCTCGGTGCCGACATGACCAGTGTGGTGGGCAGTGCTGTGACTATTGATTCTCCTTATATGTTCGAAGATTCTGGCATCCACAAGTATAACGGCAAATATTATTACTCCTACTGTATCAACTTCGCGGGAACACATCCCACTGCATATCCAAAAGGTGAGATCGGATACATGGTTAGTGACAGCCCGATGGGGCCTTTCACGTATAAAGGACACTTCCTGAAAAATCCCGGCACGTTCTTCGGCGTAGGCGGCAATAACCACCATGCCGTGTTCCAGTTCAACAACGAATGGTATGTGGCGTACCATGCACAAACGGTAAGCAAGGCATTCCTCGGTGATGGCAAAGGGTACCGTTCCACACATATCAATAAGCTGACCCACAACGCGGATGGCTCCATCCAGGAAGTGCAGGGTAACATGACTGGTGTATCCCAAACGTCCAACCTCAACCCGTATGTCCGGGTGGAAGCGGAAACCATTGGCTGGCAAGCAGGAATTAACACTGAACCAAGTCAAGCGAGCGGTGGCCCTGTAGCCAATCAGAATGTCACTAACATTCATAATGGGGATTGGATCGCGGTCGGTAATGTTGATTTTGGCTCAGCTGGAGCTTCCAAATTCAAGGCCAATGTCGCTTCTACCGGAAATGGCAACATCGAGATTCGACTTGACAGTCCGACAGGTCCTCTGGCTGGAACACTTAACGTAAGCTCAACCGGCGGTTCGCAAACTTGGCGCGAGATGGAGACCAATGTTACCAACGCAACAGGTGTACATCGTTTATATCTGGTGTTTACAGGCTCGGGCAATGGAAACCTGTTCAAACTGGACTACTGGCAATTTACATCCGGTTCGGGCGGTAACCCTAACCCAAATCCTAATCCCAATCCAAACGTTACCCGTTACGAAGCCGAGAATATGACGCTTGGCGGCCAATACGCTGGCGTAATCAGTTCCCCTTTTAATGGAGTCGCTCTTTACGGGAACAATGATTATGCAGCCTATAATCAATATTTTGGATTCCCAACCCATCAGTTCTCTGTCCGCGGCGCTTCCAACAACAATAATACAGCCCGTGTTGATCTGGTCATCGGGGGTGTAACCGCTGGTTCTTTCTACTTCACGGGAACGGAGCCGACCGTTCAAACCCTCACCGGCATCACTCACACTACAGGCAATCAGGAAATCAAGCTGGTCGTAACAACGGATAATGGCACTTGGGATGCTTACATTGATTATCTGGAGTACTCGCTTTAATTCATAGGACATGATCGATTGGGAGGATAGAATATGTGGAAAAAAATCAGTACTCTTCTACTCGCTCTTCCTTTGCTTATAACATCATTCCCGTTGACAAGTCCCGCTGCTTCAGCCGCAACGTTCAGCAATCCGGTTATTTACGCGGATGTTCCTGACAGTGACGTCATTCGGGTGGGCAATGCATTTTATATGACAAGTACAACGATGCATATGAATCCGGGAGTTCCCGTCATGAAGTCTTATGATTTGGTTAACTGGAGCATCGTAAACTATGTATACGATACGCTTGGAAACGGGGATATACAGAATCTGAACAATGGACAAAACGAGTATGGACGTGGTTCCTGGGCGAGCAGCTTGCGGTACAACAACGGTATATATTATGTAGCCTTTGGTTCGCTTTCCACGGGCAAAACGTATATTTACCAAACCAGCAATATTGAAACAGGGCCATGGACACCTTACACATTGAACAGCTATTACCATGACCCCTCCCTTTTGTTTGACGGGAATCGGACCTTTCTTGTTCACGGCAGTGATAACATCAGTATCGTTGAGCTAACACCTGATGCCAAGGCCGTGAAGTCCGGCGGTCTCAATCAGGTCCTGATTCCAAACGCGAGCAGTGTAGCCGGCTCCAACATGATTGTAAAGGCAGAAGGAGCACACATTCAGAAGATCAATGGTATGTACTATGTATTCCTGATTGCCTGGCCTTCTGGTGATGGTCGCATTCAGCTTGCCTATCGTGCAAACACATTGACAGGTCCATACACAGGTAAAGTTGTACTAAGAGACTCGGGAATCGCCCAAGGAGGCATCGTGGATACCGCATCCGGCGCTTGGTACGGCTTGCTGTTTCGTGATAGCGGGGCCATTGGGCGCATCCCCTATCTCGTTCCGGTAACGTGGTCGGATAACTGGCCTGTGTTTGGGGTGAACGGCAAGGTTCCCCTTAACATGAATATGCCTGTTGAAGGTCAGCCCGCTGCCAAAATCTACGGGTCCGATGAGTTCAACGCAACCACATCTGGCACCCCCTCAGTAACGCAACTGTTAGTGAACGGCAGCTTTGAGGAAAGTACCATTCAGCCGTGGACCAGCAACAATACGGCGACCATCACCGTAACAAATGCCGAAGCGTTCAGCGGTACAAAAAGCCTGCTCGTCAGCGGCAGACAGCAGACAGCAGGCGGAGCCAAACAGATGGTTACAGGCAAGCTGGTAACGGGAGGAACGTACTCTTTTTCGGCAAAGATCAAATACACTACTGGTCCTGCAACCAAAACGTTCAATCTTAGCATCCAGAACGGTGCAAGTTATACCGGAATTACTATTATGGGCAGTGCGACGTTAACCCGCGGACAGTGGGGTACCATTCAAGGTACGTATACCGTTCCGTCGAATGCAGACCTGTCCCAAAGCTTTATTTTTGTGGAAACACCGTATAACTCGAATCCGGACCCGACCAATGATCTGATGGCATTTTATGTGGATGACGTCTCCCTGACGAGCAATTCATCTTCTGGTACATCCAGTCTCGCTACTTTCTGGCAGTGGAATCATAACCCCGATGCTGCCAACTGGTCCCTGCTCCAGCGGCCCGGTTTCATGCGGTTAACTGCAGGCAAAATCAGCAAAAACCTGTTAGAATCCCGCAACACGCTGACACAACGAACCTTTGGTCCAAAAAGCACAGGGATGACCGCTTTGGATACAGCAGGTATGAAGGATGGTGATTATGCTGGACTTGCCGCTTTTCAGGCCAAATATGGTTTTGTCGGCGTAAAAATGACGGGCAGCACCAAATCCATCGTTATGGCTAATGCCAGTTCCGGCACCATGACCGAAGTAGCAACTGTGCCTTTAAACCAGAACAGAATATATCTACGCGTCATCTGTGATTTTACGAACCAGACCGACAAAGCCTACTTTGCTTATAGCCTGAATGGCAGCAACTGGACAACCATTGGTAATACACTTCAAATGTCTTACACACTGCCACACTTTATGGGATACCGGTTTGCACTATTCAATTATGCAACGAAGTCTACCGGAGGATATGCAGATTTCGATTATTTCCGCGTAGAATAAATGTGGTTTTATTCGCTTATTGATCAGGACCTGGAACTCCACCATGTGTGGAGCCAGGTCCTTTTCAGTACATTTCTTATGAAGAGATTCACCTTTTAACTTCAAAAATCCCGAATCTTGATAAGGATGAAGTATACCTCATGTAAACTTCATGTTCCATATATCACCTCTATAGTAAGATATAGATTAATGTAAATTTTATTAATTTCTAATTGATAAGGAGGGCTTTATTTGAAAAATATAATTGTCTTTGGTGCAAGCAAGGGATTAGGCGATGCCTTTGTCAGAGGCGTGCCGCAATCCGGTGATAAGGTCTGGGTAGTCTCCCGCAGCAAGCCGGAAAGTCTGTCCGTGGAGGATGGCGTCCAGCGAATATGGATTCAGGCTGATCTTTCCGAGCTTCAGGCCGCGGAGCAAGTTGCCAGCCAACTTCAAGGCGAGACGTTGGATGTGCTTATTTATAACGTGGGGATCTGGGAAAAGGAAGGATTTGAAGAGCACTACACGTTTGATCGGGATGAACCCGCAGATATCAGCCAGCTGATTCATGTGAATGTGACTTCTACAATTGTATGTATACAGGCTTTACTGCCTCAGCTCCGCCAGTCTGAAGCAGGGAAGATCATCCTGATCGGTTCAACAGCCGGCTTGAGCAATGCGGGCAGCAGCCAGGTTTCTTTTGTCGCGTCCAAATTTGCCATACGGGGTATTACGGAAGCTCTAAGAGAGCATACGAGAAATGACCGCATCGCGGTGACATGCATCAACCCGGGAGAACTGGCGGCAGAAATCCCGTATGAAGACGGGATGGAACGTGCACTGGCCGAGTATGATGGGACCCGCATTCCCTTGCAGGATATGGTCGCCATCGTTCGATGTATTATTAGCTTGTCCAAAGCGGCCTGCGTGAAAGAGATCAACATGCCCGCCTTAACGGATACGAACACTTAGATAGCAATGACATTTGCCCACCTCACTCGGTCCGTTCACCGGAGTGCGCTCTGTATACACACGCTGGACAGAAGCCCGTTTACATTATTACATGCGACAAGTGCGCAATACCTATAGAATTCAGGCGTTCATGCTCAGGGATATTTTCATATAACAAATGGGATTTTCCGGCCTTGGCCAGGTGATCACGCATAGCTGCAATCCGTCCTTTGTTAACATCAATAAAACGAAAATCGATTTGGCGCAAGTGCTCCAGCCCGGTCAGTTCAGCAAACGAATCCGCCTTGAGCGCCGTATTAATCTCTTTCAGTTCAATGGACTCCAAAGCACGGGCTGTCCATAGATGTTTGGTATCCCGTAACGATTTCATATAGTCCAGTTCGAGCTGTCTGAGAGAGGTCAGATGGGAAAAGTCGCATAAATGCTCCAGCTTGGGCAAGGACAGATGCAGATATTCCAGCCCGCGCATCTGTTCGAGTCCCTGAATACTCGTCAGTTTGCGAACAGAGCTGAGCTTCAACATCGAGATGGTCGACTGTGTCAATACATCCAGTCCCCCTTTTAACTCACAGTGATCCAGGGACAGATACTGAAGCATAGGCAATTCCGCTAACACATCAACACTTTCGACCGTGCAGTTCAGAATGAGCGTATGCAGTTGGAGACATGCCGCAATGGAAGCAAATCCGTTGAATCTGCCACGCAGTTCAAGAAAGGTCAATCGTTTGTAGTGTTTAATAAAATCGAGCCCGGTCGCCTTTGCAGGTGAATTCAATCTTAGAAACTGTATCTGCTCCATCGCACCCAGAATCGTCAAATCCTGTGCCTGCGAAAGATCAAGCTGCAAGGCAGACACATGTTTTAACTGTGCCAGTCTCCCCAAAAATCCGGATGAATATACCCCTTTAGGGTCCATATGTGATATGTGTAGGATCAGATCCGGCCGGGCAAAGAACACTTTGGCATCGAGCTCGGCAAGGTCCTCGTATGTATCCGCGTCAACGCGAAAATGAACCGTTGCTCTGCGGCGCAACAGATGCACCGCCTGGTGCATCTTTTCGGCATTCCATGGACCCCCCTGTATTGAAGCATGCCATAACTCACTCACAGATAACCCCCCGTTTCCATCCATAGTTCCAATTCATTCCATTATAAAACAACATCGCCTGAATGAACCACCACCGATCCCCGTTTTTTCATTCCTTTTCTCTTTTTTCATCCCTCCCCTTTCATCCTCCTCATACTCATGCCTTTCCTTTCCATTGCTTTCAGGATTATTCGACAAAAATCTACATAAAACTATAGATCATGCCGACATATAACTTAGGCGTTTTGAGCTTTTTATTAATCATCTGGGGAGATGGAATATGTCGAACATGTTGAACAAGTGGGGGAAACCAGGAACACGGACATCCAGTATGGCAAATACGTTGTCCATTGTGCTGCTGATCATTATCGTAGTTGTCTTTGCCGTGCTGGGAACATTTATGTTTGCAAGCACACGAAACATTCTGGTGAAACAGCAGGAATCCATGCTCCAGACCAAGACACAAGCCATTGTTAGTGAATTTGATGCATTATTCAAAGAAAAGGGCGCACTGGTCAAGCAAATGTCCACTAATACATTATTTCAGCAATACATAGAAACAACAGCATCTGCTGCGGATGCGGCAAGTTCTACCTACGCTGCGCAAACACAGGCGACACTGGCCGCTATCGTTAAGGCAGAGCCTTCCTTTGCAGATGCCTGGGTCGCGGGTCTGGATGGAAAAGGCTTTTGGATTCAAAATGATGGTGTCGTATCTGCACCGGACTTTGATATCCAGTCGCGTCCATACTACAAGCCGGTTACTGACGCAGACGGACTTTATTTCTCCGATCCGTACATTGATATTGCAGCAGGCGATGTACTCATGGGTATCTTTTATCCGATCAAAGACAAAAACAACAACACGATCGGCTTTGCCGCAGCGGATATTGCATTCAAGGATATCCCGGCGATTATGGAGAGTTATTCCCTTGGAAGCACGGGCTATTCCATGTTGCTGTCCAAGAGCGGGGAAATTCTGTACCATCCAGATCAAGAAAAGGTATTGAAGGAGAACATCCTGAACAGTACGGGGGACATGGGGGACATCGGCAAGAAAATGCTTGCGGGTGAAAACGGCGTACAACTTATGAACGACAATGGGGAACGTCGATATATCGGCTACGCTACCAGCAAAGATACGGGATGGTCCGTTGGTCTGACCATATCCGAAGAAGAAGTTCTCGCGGAATTAAAAACGTTCACGTGGATTACGCTTGGCGGTTTTGCTGCAGCCACCCTTCTGCTTGTGATTATCTGTTACATTACCCTTCGCCGTCTGTTACGCTCCATACCACAGCTGCTGGCCAAGATTAAACAGATTGAACAAGGTGACCTGACTGTCAAACTGGATATCAAATCTAATAATGAAATTGGACAGATCGCCACAGGTTTGAATTCCATGGTGCAGAAAATTCAGGGCATGCTGCAAATGGTCGGCAGCTCGGCGCAAATCCTGAACCAGTCGTCGAATGATCTGCAAGCCATCTCAACACGAACAGCTGTGACCATGAATGATACATCAACAGCTATTAACGAGATTGCCAATGCAACGAATTATCAGTCCATTGAAACGGAAAATATTTTACGTAAAACAGGCTCGTTATCCAGCCAAATCGATGAAATTGCTACCGATGCGCAGGCTATGGGAACGGTCGTGCAGACATCTGTCGATCAAAGCAGCCAAGGACTCGCGGTTGTGGAACAATTATCGAAATGGTCCGAGGAAAACCATCAATCCACCCAAGCAGTGTCCTCTATTATCCATGAGATTGACCTGAGTCGGAATGAAATATCCAGTTTTGTGGATACGGTCAAACAGATTGCCTCTCAGACGAACCTGCTCGCCCTGAATGCCTCCATTGAGGCTGCACGTGCTGGCGAACATGGACGAGGATTTGCCGTCGTTGCCGAAGAGGTCCGCAAACTTGCAGAACAGACGGCTCAGGCAACAGAGGAAATCAACAAAAAGGTGAATGTTATTGAAGAAAAAACAACCCTATCGGTTGAACATACCATGCGCGGTATGAAGATTGCGGAGGAAAATGCCAAATCTGTAGAAGATACCAAACATGTATTCTTCAGCATTAACAAAGACCTGAAAGATCTGCAGCAGCGTATGATGCAGATTACGAGCAATACCGCCAATGTACACAAACACAAAGATGAGATATTCCAGGCACTGGAGATTATCTCTTCCACCACAGAGGAGAACTCGGCATCGACGGAAGAAGTAAGCGCCAGCACGCAGGAGCAGTTGGATAGTATCGAACAGGTAGCGGATCTGTCGAAACAGTTGAACCAGCTATCTGGCAAACTGCAAGACGAACTAAGCCAGTTTAAAGTAAAGTCATGATCCGCAAGCTTCCCCCTGCTCTTCTCTTTTAGTCGCTGTCCATTTATTATTAATGAATATGTGTACGAAGAGGATTGGAGGCTGAATCATCATCATGAACTTTGCCAAACGAATGGATCATTTCAACGAAGGAATTTTCACCCGGCTGCTGGAGATCAAGCGCCGCAGACTGGAGAACGGGCAGCCCGTTATTGATCTCAGTGTGGGTACGCCGAATATCCCACCTGCGCAGCATATTATAACTGCACTGTGCGAGGCCGCAGCTGATCCGGCTAATTATATATATGCTGTGAATGATCAGAGTGAGTTGCTGCAAGCTACAAGCGATTGGTACAAGCAACGCTATCAGGTCGAGTTAGACCCGGCAACACAAATCTGTTCCTTGCTCGGTTCACAGGAAGGGCTGGCACATATATCCCTCTCCATTGTCGATGAAGGTGATCTGGTGCTGGTCCCTGACCCCTGCTATCCCGTCTTCGCTGATGGACCTTTATTAGCCGGAGCAGAGCTGTATTATATGCCGCAAAAAGAAAAAAACGGGTATGTTATTCAACTTCAGGATATACCGGAAGATATCGCTCATCGAGCAAAATTCATGCTGGTCTCCTATCCTAACAATCCAACAACTGCGATGGCACCGGATCAGTTCTATCTCGACCTGATTGCCTTTGCCAAGAAGTATGATATTATCGTGCTTCACGATAATGCGTACAGCGAGCTCGTGTTTGACGGAAAGTCATGTGGAAGCTTCCTCGCTTTCCCTGGCGCCATGGACGTCGGTGTGGAATTCAATTCCCTGTCAAAAACGTACGGACTGGCAGGAGCTCGAATCGGCTTCTGTGTGGGCAATACAACCATGGTCTCCATGCTGAAAAAGCTAAAATCCAATATGGATTACGGGATGTTCCTACCGATCCAAAAAGCAGCAATTGCCGCCATTACCGGTGATCAATCTGAGGTTGAACGGGTCAGAGCTATTTATGAACAGCGCAGAGACATCCTCTGTGAAGGCTTCAGCAGTCTGGGTTGGCCGATTGCCAAACCTGAAGCAACGATGTTCGTCTGGAGCCGGATTCCGGCGCACTACGACAGCTCGGAGCAATTTGCCATGGATCTGGTTACACATGCAGGAGTCATCGCAACCCCAGGCAGTGCCTTTGGTCCTTCAGGTGAAGGGTATGTGCGCTTCGCCCTCGTTCAGGATAATGAAATATTGCAACAAGCGGTACAATCCGTCGATGACAGCGGGATTCTGAAATCCAGCTAACGGGAGTACGATTCGAATGTGCTCAAGCCAAAATCCCCTCAAGGTCCACAGGGAGTAAGAGTTTCACGTTTGATATCGTGAACTCTACTTCTTGTAGACGTGAGGGGATTTTGTCATTTCGTGCGGGAGTAGACATTCATCGGGTGAGGTTATCTGTGGGTACCACACGTCAGGTCCAATGATCCAATATCTATGCAACCGGGTTAAACAGGAACATAAGATCATGGCTGGAGGGCATACCGTGACAGCAAAAAGCCTGCTCGGGGAGCAGGCTTCAGGTTTGAACTTTTTATACAGACTTGCGCCAGTTGGAACGATACATCAGATACAGGAAGTACGGTGTTCCGATGATCGCAATGAGTATGCCTGATGGAATCTCTGTCGGTGCCATGACGGTTCTGCCGATTGTATCGGCGAGTACCAGCATGACTGCACCCGCTAATGCGGATAGGAACATGGATCTTCTTAACTTATTCCCCGTCAATAGCCGTACCATATGGGGTACAATCAGACCGATAAAACCGACGGTTCCTACACAAGCAACCGCACCTGCTGCAAGTAATACACCCACTGTCATGGCCAATAATCGTGTACGACGTACTCCGAGACCAAGCCCGGATGCACTATTGTCGTCGAATACCAGCAGTTCGAATCTGCGTGCCAGCCACCAAGCCACCGGTACCAGAATAACTAAAAATAATCCGATAACCCTCACCTGTTCCCAGGTACGAGCATAGGTGCTTCCTGTCAGCCAGATATATCCGCTGCTACCGTATACCGCACCACGGACAATCAGAATCTGAATACCTGCTCCAGCAATAGCAGACATCGCGATCCCCAGCAACACAACCGCAGATGGATTCAGCCCTTTCTTCCAAGAGAGGGAGAACACAACCACTGCGGCAATGGCGGCACCAACGATTGCTGCGATCGGCAGCAAGTATATCGGAAGACCCGGCCATAAAATAATGACCATCATCGCTCCGAGCCCTGCACCAGAGGACACACCAACAATAGAAGCATCCGCCAACGGGTTACGTACCGCCATCTGAATGAGCACACCACTGATTGCCAGTGCTGCCCCCGCACCTGCGGCAACAAGGGTACGCGGAATCCGAAGCTGAACCAACGCGGAGAACAGTCCATCGGATTGGAACAGACTTGGTAACCAATCGGCCAGCGGAATTCGCATACCGCCAAACATCGTACTGAGCAAGATAAGCACAACCGTTATGACTGAGAATAATACAGCCATCGGGCCAAATGCAAAGCGACGCGCAGCTCCTCCTGTGCTCATTGAAGTGGACATGCCTGATCCGTTTGCAGCCTTCATGCGTGTAAGAACAAGCCAGATGAGCCACGGTGCACCAATGATTGCCATAACAGCACCCGTTGGCAGTTCCATGCTGGAGTTATGCACCATCTTGGCGAGGACATCTGCTCCAACCAGGAGCGCTGCGCCCCATATGAACACACCGGGTAAAAGTAATCGGTTAGAACGTACACCACTCAATCGAACCAGATGTGGTGCGACCAGTCCCACGAAGCCAATCGGCCCAATTACACTTACAATCACGGCAGCCAGCAATACAGCGAGAATTAACCCTCCTGCACGAGCCAATGCAACCTTTTGTCCCAAGGAAGAAGCCGTTGATTCATCCAACTCCAGCATATCCCATTGTCTGGACAAGATTAACGCGAGAATAGTAATGCCAATCACCCAAGGCCAAGCATAGGACACACCACTCCAGTCATTCTGGACAAGTGTTCCGGAGCCCCAAAGGAACAACCCTTGTGTCTCCATGGAGAAAAAAATATGTAATGCGCTTGTGAATGAACCAAGCACCATTGATACAATCATACCGGACAACGCAAGCCGAACCGGGCTTGATGTTCGTCCGCCGCCCATGAAATAAGCCGCAAATGCTGCCAGCAGACCACCAAGAGCTGCGAAGAGAAAAGGCGACTGACTTAACAGGCCTGGAAAAGCAATAACTCCCAGCACCACCACAAAGTACGCTCCTGCATTAATGCCCAGCGTATCTGAAGCAGCCAGTGGATTACGAGTAATCGTTTGCAGCAAAGCGCCCGCAACAGCCAGTGCGCCACCCGCAAGAATACCGATCACTGTACGCGGCATGCGCAAATCCCAGACCATATTGTGCTCTAATGTATCCTGTCTGCCTGTAAGTGCGTCCCAAACGACACGCAAAGGAATGGATGCCTCTCCATAACACAGACTTACAAAAAAAAGCACGATGAGAGCGGTTAGACCGCCCCCATATATGCTTATTGTGCGCCAATTCATCGTTGGCTTAGATCCTTGAACGGAACTCATTTGGTAATCGCCTCTACTACGCCATCAACCAATACTTTGGAGGAGATCGGTCCACCAAATGTCCATGTTGTGCTATCCAGTTGATAGGTGCGTTTGTCCTTCACGAAGTTCAGTCCATTCCATACCGAGTTATCCTTCATAGCTGTGCCAAAGACATCATCGTCTGGTTGTGTAATATAAATGAAGTTACTGTCCTTTACAGCGGTCAACGACTCAATTCCTACTGTCGAGAAGCCGTAGTTTTCCAATTTATCCGGCTGCCAATCGTTCACCAGTCCGATTTTGTCCAATGTACCAATCACAACCGAGTTATCGGTAAACATGCGCAGGCTGACTGCATTCTGATATGTGAACGCTTGTGTCAGTGCAAAGTTGAAGTTTTCTTTACCCGCAGCAGCCAGTTTTTCTTTGGCCTCTACATAGTGCTGATCGAGATCACTAAGAACTTGTTTTGCTTTGTCTTCTTTGCCCAGAGCTGTTGCAATCGAGTTGAAAATTTCTGTCATTTTATCATAGTTATAACCGTCTCCATCGTACGGATCGAATTCGATTGTTGGTGCAATTGCATTCAGTTGATCATAGACCGCCGTATTATTATCTGCATTAGCAATGATGAGATCTGGCTTCAATGCAGCAATAGCTTCCAGATTCGGTTCACTGCGTGTTCCGATATCCGTTACACTGTCATCCAGTGCTGCTTCGGATGTTACCCACACTTTATAGTTAGCGTTATCTGCGTTACCTACTGGTTGAACACCCAAGGCAACTACATCTTCCGTATATGTCCATTCAAGTGTAACAACACGTTCTGCCGGCTTGTCCAGCTTAAGCTCTCCACGTTTATGCTTCACAGTAACAGGACCTGCGGTCTCCTCAGCCGGAGCACTACCCGAATCAGTACCTTGACTTGGTTCTGTTGTAGTCGTGGTTTTACCACAACCCGCCAAAACCAGCACAAAGGCCAGCATGATCAACAATCCGTTTAACCCTTTTTTCATATCTTTATCTCCCCTGTTTATATGTATTTATATGATAACAATTATCATTATCACTATTGGATTATGCCGTAGGAATGGATTTTTGTCAATGCAAAGTACCTTATTCCTATTCTTTTATAAAATAAAAAAGGAAAGGGATAGCTCAAAGCCCCCCCTCCCCTTGCTTGCCTGTTTGCATTAACTCAACTGCATCGTAGTGATGCATGTATTATCATTTTCGTATGTAGACAATTGCGTTTCTGCAACCTTCCCATCTCGAACAATACGAATCAGATAGGTTCTGTCTCTTGGCACCCAAAAATCCATAAATCCGTTCGCACCAGACTTAATCACTTCATCTTTCATAAAAGTGTTGCCTTGAGAATCGTGAATAGTAACACTGAATTCCTTATTGCTCATTTCCCCCTGACAACCGGTCAAGCTATGAATTGCACAGGGATGGGTCTGGTCCACATAGGGTGCAATGGAAAGGAAAAATTCATTCTCAGGCAAATCATATGTAGTCGTATGTTTATCTTGATCTGTGACGATTAACTGTTTGGCATTAATGGAGGCAGATTCAGGTGTCTCTTTACCTGTGCTGATATCTTCCACCAATTTTCTGATGTTGGGCGCATTGGCTGTACCCGCCTCTTCCTTGCCCATATTGCTTGCAAACAGGTAGGTTCCGATCACAATTACAATTGCAACACTTGCAATGATCCACATTTGTTTTTTCATCTGGAGTCCATCTCCTCGTCCGTTTTCATTAAGTATAATGGAGAACAAACCATCATGGACTCATACAGCAAGAAATTCACCAGATATTCACATATATGGTTGGCTCAATTCAGGATATGCATATATGGAATATCTAGTTGATAAGTCTTACTGCTCATTGCGTGAGCGACAATTAATATGCCATAATCCGGTCTGCCATTTCCTCGGCTTGCAGCACCGCAGACAACGGGTCGGAGAGGAAATATCTATTCCAGTCAAGGCTAATAACACGGCAGTGATCCGTCTCGATGGACTTCTGCCATGGTTTGCCTGAAGATTGGTCAAGTCCATGTACTGGACCATTATCCAACACCAACAGGTAGTCCTCCAGGTACCCACCTACCGCACTCCGCGCAATATCCAGGTATTCCAGGCCCGGCTCCAGCAGTTCCTGGCGAACCTTGCCTGCTGGCTTCAAGTTCAGTAACCCGTAGGCTGCCTTACCTCCACGAGTTCCCGTATTTCCCACAAGGGTAATATGTTCTCCCCAATTCGGATCAATGATGGTAAATGTCTTCTCTGAGGAAACCTTGCCCGTGATGGTTTGCTGTATAGTATGTACTCTCCGCCCGTATTCCTTAATCCATGTTTCGGCTTCTGTCTGGCGATTCAGAATACGTCCCATCTCTCGAATCTCCTCCGCGACAGAGCCGTACCCACTCCCTCCATAGACCACCGTAGGCGCAATCCGGGCATAGGAAGCGTAGGCAGCAGGATTCCAGGTGATAATTAGATCCGGTTCCAGTTCAAGCACTTTTTCAAGTGAGATAAAATTATGATTGCCGATATCCTGTACTTGGTCATAGATATAAGGCTCCAGCATTTGGTTGCTTTCAATGAGTGAATGCGGCGTTCCAAGAGGATTCATCCCCAATGCCAGTACTTCTCCCAAATTCCAGTCCACGACAACACGGCTAGGTTTGTCCGGTATTGTAATCTCTCCCATGCTTGTGGCAAGTATCCGAGTTCTGGCTCTTGGCACCGCGGGCGCTGGGGGTTTCCTCACTTGGACTCCTTGTAGATCTATAATCTTCTGTTTTGGCTGGTTTTTGTCAGCTTCAACTATAGGTACCGTTCGTTCGCTCCATCCCGAATAATGACTTTCCAGAACGGCATGTGGTGGGGATGTTTGCAGGGCTACATCTGGAGCACTGCACTCTCGACGCTTTCTGTAAAACTCAGGAGATACACCATAATGTTTCTTGAAATAACGACTTAGCGTGTAGCCGTTCTCATAGCCTACTCTCTCCGCGATTTCCTGTAAGGTCCCATTCGTGCTCACCATTAGTTTTAATGCCTGTTCCATCCGAATCTGTGACAGCACACGACTGGGACTCATATTTAATTGAAGCTGAAACAATTGGTTCAGATACCTTGGACTACAATTCAGCATTTCAGCTACCTGTTCCATCTTGAGTGGTTCCCCGTAGTGACATTTCATATAATGCACCGCCTGATCTACCCGATCCAGCTTAGCATCGTTAAACTTCTGCTCCTGCATTTGTTTCAGCATCTCGGCGAGCCATTGGTAGAAAAACGCCTTGGTTTGAATCCGGCCTGCTGACTGTAGTTCATTCCATTGTCTGTATATCAACTGCATGATTTCAATTAATGGCAATGGACACGCTGGTTCAAAACCAAAACTTACTTGCAAAGACTCCACCCCAGTATATGTTTGGGATCTTTCAGTATTTGGCTTCTCTGACTCTGGTGACGAATAAGACAACATATGTATTTCCATCGGCTTCTTAGCCAGACAATCCAGGCGCGTTCCTTTGGAGGCGTGCAGAATATATGTCCCTTTGATGTGATGCATTGCCTGACCGAGCCAAATCTTTCCCTTGCCATTCGTAATTAATAAAAAAGCATTCGAGGGAAGCGTCCACGTATTAGGATCTTCAGTGATGTTAACGGTAATGATTCGAATATCCAGTAATCGGATCGTTATATGCTCCCATAATGCCCCGTATTCTTCTATGTTCATCGTCATGGACCTTTCTTTATTTCTCGTTACCACATCCAAAGCTTCGCCTCATCATATATGATAATCATTCTCAGTTCAACCTGTCGATTGAGTTCTGAAATGGTTATGCTTCCGCTTCCGAATCGGTTATTGTGCAATCGCAAGATTGCCTCTAGAGTTATATTAAATGAAAATCATTATCAATTAGAAAGAGGGTTTGTCATGTTGTTTAAGAAAGCTTGGTATCGTATAGCCCTGCCTGTTTTGCTGATCATGGCCATATTCATTAGTGGTTGCACCCAGAAAGAGACGGTGGAACCCGTCACAACAGAAACAGGAAACACCGCACCGCAAACAAGAACACTCTCCACGATGATGGGAGACGTTACAGTCCCCCTCAACCCGGAGCGGGTAGTTGTTGATTGGAATATAGGACATGTTCTGGCTGTCGGCGTAGCACCTGTTGGTGTGCCGAGCAGCCTGCTGGATTATGGAATGTTCCTGCGTGACAAACTTGTGGATAGCGCGGATTTGGGTAACCATAGTGAGGTTTCACTTGAGAAAATGGTAGAGTTGGAACCGGATCTGATTATCACATGGGACCAGGAGAAATTCCAGACCTATTCCAAAATCGCTCCGACTGTCGTATTCGTACCCGATCAGTATGATTCCATGGAAGCCGAGGTGACCGCCATGGGCGATATTCTGAATCGCCAAGCAGAAGCCATAGCGTGGAACAAATCGTTTAAACAGCGGATCGCAGCTGCTCAGGCCAAAATCAAAGATGTGATTCCAGACAGTGCCACCTTTACCGTTGCCGATTTTAACTTTTTGAAGAATCCAGCCATTATAGGTAACAGTGCCAATCGTGGTGGAAGAGCTGCCTATGAATTGCTAGGGCTGACTCCGGCACCCAAGGTGAAGTCAGATCTTCTGGACCCAGGCAAAGAAAACCTGGAAGCTAGCGCGGAAGTATTCGGAGAGTACGTGGGTGATTACCTGCTGATGATGGTTACAGAAGGCTCGAAAGATCACACTCTGTTGCCTAACGTCTGGGGCAATCTGCCTGCGGTGCAGAACAATCATATCTTCAAACTGGATATCCATAAATATTTCACCGCTGATCCCTATACCTCCATTCTACAGGCCGAAGAGATCGCAGATCGACTCGCAAGTGGACAGACTGAGCTGAATTAGAGCAAGTCTTCAAATTTAAGAAAAGTTAGCGAACCTGAACGTGTCCGGAACAGGCAAGCGCACTGAATCCTGAATGTATGAGAACGTGCCCTTCAAGTGCGAGCAAGCGATCAAGACGTCGTAAAAGCAGATTTCTCCCTTATAATGAAAAGCTTCGCTTCGGGCGGGATTCAGGGTCGTCCTCTAGGCTCGCTGCCGGTTAGATCATAGCATGGAGCGAGCGCTAACGAATCTGAGGCGTCTTATTCAACGATTTGAAGCACCTGCAGAAATCTAAGGAACCTGAGACACTCTATATCCGATTAAAAAGCCGTTTTCAGTGTTTTTATTAGGGAATTTTGGTAGATAACGTGTCTGATGTTCCTTAGAATTTAAAAAGAGGACCTGAAGGCCAATTAAGATGTCCTGAGTTCCTTAGAAAATCCTCTTTCCATTCGCCAAGATCGGCAGTCTGGGATTCAAGACTTTTTATCCAGCTCAAAAAAGATTACACAAACAGCGCCCACCAGAACGATTTAGGTGGCGCTGTTTTATTTGGTTTGAATATGTCGCTATTATCAATAAGCATACGCCGAAGCCCGACACAATTTTGAGGAAATCTCAAACTTGTGTCGGGCTTCTTCACCATGCTAACCTGCTACGTGTTGGAAATGGCCTTGTTTTTCTCAAAAAAACGGGCATTGTGAGAGGATACACCCGCCATATCGGAAGCAGCAGGTTCCAGATACGTCTTGGCACTGTTGACTGCGAGCACCGCATCGTTAAAAGCACCTGCGATCAGCCTGACTTTGCTTCCATAAGTGATGAAATCACCTGCTCCGAATATGCCTGGAATGTTGGTACGCATGCGCTGATCAACGGACACGCCGTAATCTTCCTTCTCTAGTCCCCATTGCACAAGGTTACCGAAATCACGATCATACCCATGGCTTACGACAACTTCATCCACTTCAACATGTGTGATCTCACCAGTTTCTACATGGGCTAGCTCGACACGATCGATTTTGTCTCCTGTACCGTATAAGCGTGAGATGCTAAATGGCGTCATGACGTTGGCTTGAGCTTTCATCTGAGCAACTGGCGACTCGTGTCCGGTAAATTCATGACGTCTGTGTGCCACCGTAACTTCACTTGCGATCTTGCCCATTTCATTCGCCCAGTCGACTGCGGAATCGCCGCCACCCGAGATCAGAACACGCTTCCCGGCAAATCGGGACAGGTCGGTTATCGTATAGTGCAGATTTGTCAGCTCATACCGATTGGCACCCTCGACATCCAGCTTTTGCACCTGAGTCATGCCTCTACCCGCACATAACAGAATAGTACGTGTGTAATGACGCTCGCCTGTTTTGGAAATGAGTACAAATACACCATCCTCACGTCGTTCAAGCTCGGCTATTTCCTGCCCAAACACAATCGTTGGATCGAACGTTCTCGCTTGTCTCTCCAGCGATTCAATCAGCTTCTCACAGCGAATTGGATCAATCCCGCCCACATCCCAGATCAACTTCTCCGGGTACGTACGCATGAATCCACCCAGTTCCTGCTTGGCTTCGATGATCTTGGTACGCATGGCTCTCATACCACTATAAAATGAAGCATACATGCCAGCAGGCCCACCACCAATAATCGAAATATCGTAGATATCCAATTGTGTCTCCGTTGTCATTTAAGGCACCAACTTTTCAACAACATAGTCCATCAATTTTACAGATCCAATCGGACCCACACCCGATACGAATTGGCTTGTCTTCAACGGGAAGACATGATCATTCTTCACAGCCTCCAGATTCGACCACACTTGGCTTGCTTTTAGATCTTCCATAGATTTCTTCGTGTCATAACCTACGAGGGTTCTGTCTTCCAGGAAAATATAATCCGGATTCATCTCAGGCAAGAATTCCAGGGAGAACTGGCTAAACCAATCTGTAGAGTCTTTAATAGCTTCAGGACTATTCAGGCCCAGGATATCATAGAAGAAAACACTGCTGCTTCCTCCTTTGGGACCCATGAAACGGTAACGATTGTGCTCAACCCGGAGAACCAATACGGTCTTTTCTCCCAAGGCTGCCGCGATTTTCTCTTTCGCTTGTGAGGCTTTCTCATCGAATTCAGCCAGTACTTTGGCAGATTCTTCGGTCTTATCGAATATGGCAGCCAGCTTTGGCATAGCACGCTTCATTTCACTGTTGGCATCCAGTGCCACCGTAGGAGCGATTTTGGACAATTCATCATATACGCCCTGTTCCATACCTTCGCCAGCGGTAAGAATCATATCCGGTGACAACGCAAGCAACTGCTCATAATTATATTGATATTGCTCGACTTCAATGATCTGGACCCCGTGTTCTTTCAAATAATCAGGACGGTATTCCGCTTCAACTTCTGGAGTTAACAAAACGATTTGGGGTGTAACACCCATCTCAATCAGGTACTCGGCATAGATCGAATCAAACACAACCAGATTTTGAGGATGAGTTGGAATCGTTACTTCTCCAAACTGATCCTTCACCACCTTAGTCCCACTTTCAGTCGCTGTTTCTTCTGCAGTACTCGCTGCTCCTTCAGTTGAAGCCCCTGCTGTTCCAGCTGTAGCATTCTCTTCCTTGGTTCCACCGGAACATGCCGCCAACATCATACTGATCACCAACAGCATGATGCCCAACCCTTTAAATCTTCGTGACATGATATACTTCGCCCCTTATGTATATTATATTGATAATGATAATTATTATCAAATAGTATCAAATAAGAAGTGTTGCTTCCATAGCATATCGTGCGTATTCAGTTGGATTATTGTGCTCTTTCATGAAGAGGTTCCGTAAAATGGCGAATGATCTGATTAAGAATCAGAGTGTGTCCCGTTATTCCGTGACCGTCTACCCACAGGTGAGTATCTACGTAAAATACCCGATTATTTTTCACAGCCTTCAGCTCGTTCCATTGCGGACTCTCCCATAGTTTCCTCATATTCTCTTCAGCACTGAAGTGCTGCATGATCCGCTTCTCCACAAACAGATAATCGGGATTGGCTTGTGTGAGTAGTTCAAGCGAACAAGGGTTAAACCATGCTGTACCTGAATTCAGTGCTTGCGGCAGTGTTAATCCAAGCTGTTCATATAACAAGTGTGATACCCCGTGTGAATGCCCACCCAGATATCGATAACCAAACGCTTCTACCCTTAGCAACATGACTGTGGCCTCGGATTGGATGATGGGTTGCAACTGTCGCTTAGCTAAACTGACTTCGTGTTTCATCTGCTGATGCAGTCTATAAGCCTCATCTTCTTTAAGAAACCAGGCTGCCAATTGATCGAGCATTGGTTCTACATCTTGATGAAGTCCAGTCAGAATCGGTGCGATTGTGCGCAGCTCCCTTTTGAGCTCTTCCGTTAATACGTTTCCAATCAACATCTCCGGTTGAACTTGTCGAACAAGTTCTATCTCCACCTCATACTGTGTTACCTCCAGCATCTGCACTCCATGCGCTATAAATTGTTCATGGTGATGTGGGGACAGCAGGATTGGGGTGACCACTACGGCATGGGGGATGACACCCAGATGAATCATAATTTCTGCACAGATTGGAGAAAGTGACACCATCTTGCGCTGCGTCATCGTCTGCCTATATATCTTAGGTGATACGCCAGTCAACTGTTTGAATCGTCGGCTAAAATAATGAGCATCTTCAAATCCAGTCTTTTTGGCAATATCCTGTGAGGTTGCAGCGGTTAATATCAGTTCTTCCTGCGCGCGATAGATCCGGTAGTGGGCCAGATAATCCAGAGGTGGCTTACCATATCGCTCGCTAAATTTGCGGGAGTAATGCCATGGACTAATACCGGCAATCTGAGCTAACTGTGTACGTGTAATGACCTGATCATAATGCTGCTGCATGTAGTCAATGGAGCGAAGTATACCGTGTTCTGGCTTCAACTCGTTATCCGGCTGTTTCCGATATAGATTACTTAACAACTCATATAACAAATGCTGATTGCCAACCCTTTCTGCACTCTGATCCGGTGTATGCACTTCACTCCAATGCTGAATGATACTTGCCAGACTTCCACCGGACAGTTGCACTTTCTGATAAGCCTCTCCGGACGGTAACCGCCATTCGAACTTCTCAGCTTCCCGTCTATCATGCAGCACCGAATATGTATCGAACTGAACATGACAGCCTGCCAGATCCAGGTTGCCACCTTCAATGACCTCCATTACGGAGTTCTCTTCAAGCGCAATTAATTCTCCATAGGAGACGTGAACTCGATGTCCATTTATATTCCAGATCGCTTTTCCATCAATGATAAATATCAAGGTGTGACTGGGAAAGTGATGCAGCTCGCCTTTCGTTATCCATGCGTTGCTTAGTGCATTCGTTGACTTCCATTGAGCAATCCATTCCATGTTGTCAGACATAGGTTATCCTTTCAAAGGGATTAATAATCCAGATTTATAGGTTTCACTATATCAAAATACATGACAACTCCATAACCAACAAGCTATGGTTTGAATAAAATGGTGGACAACTACTGAGCATTTCATACTTGTATTTTTCAGATACAAAAACAACAAAAGGCCCGTACCATCAGGTACAGGCTCTTTCTTACAACTTTAATACTACTTCTCAATTAGTACGTTTTACGATTTACGTTTTACTCAATGCTGAGTTTCGGTGACCCCTGTCCCCGTTTCTGTCCTTTTCCTGCCATCCAATACGTTAGTCCACCTGAGACACCGAAAGCAATAACCACACCAATGCATGTGTGTAACAGATTCAGGCCACCCTCTTCGATGAAGAGCGGGAGACTGACCAAGCTCGGATTCCCCACCATAGCAAATGCCTTGACAGATAACAATCCAAAATACAGTCCACCCGCTGCTCCACCCAGCAATGCCGCATAGAAAGAGGATCTTTTTCTCATGTTGACCGCATACAATGCAGGCTCTACCACTCCAAGGAAGGCTGTTCCAGTAGCCCAGAAAGCCAGTCTTCTGGATGTTGGCTCTTTCGAGCGGATTCCGTTTGCAAGCGCGGCCCCCGCTTGTCCAACAATCGCCACTAACATGGCAGCAATCACCATAGAACCACCATTCATAACCATTTCATTAATGATGATGGCAATCAGCCAGTAGTGTAATCCTATAATTAACATCAGTGAGAAGACAGCTCCCAGTAACATCACCGACAACACTGGAGCATTAGCTACTAGTGAATTCAATGCCTCCGGCAGATATTCATCAATCCAGGTGCCGACTGGACCAAGTATCATCAATACTAGTGGAACAAGAATCAGTAACGTCAGGAATGGAGCACCCATCCCTTTGGAGAATTTTGGACTCCATCGTTCAATGACTCTTTCCAGGTAGGCCGCTGCACAGATCGTGAGAATGACCCAGATGGGCGTAGAGTAAAAAGCAGGCTGAGACACAAGTGGCAAACCCAGGAAATGCACCTCTTTTTCCCCTGACATCAGCATGGTCATCTCCGGATAAAACATGAGTCCGCCAATAGATGCTGCAACATAGATATTACTCTTCAACCGATACGCTGTGCTGATTGCTACCAATATAGGCAGTACATAAAATACACTGTCTTCAATGATCCTGAAGATCGTAAAGGTCTGGCTGTCCATCAATGCTGAAGAGTCCGCAGAACTGTACGTATCCATTAACGCAATAATGGCGACTATAATTTTAATAACAGCGGCTCCGAGAATTGCAGGCATCAAGGGCCTGAATACATCGGATACAAAATGTAAGATCGAGAATCCGTTTTTCTTCGCGTGTCCCGCTTCCTGCAACGCTGTCCCTGTCGAATCCCAAGCGTCCATACCCAGTAACATATTGTAGATAAGTAAAGATTCATCTCTTATTACCAGATGACACTGCTCACCTGTTACCCGAATATTTGCTACAACATCTGCGGAGGTAAGAGCCGACATGTTCAATTGTGTACTTTCCTTCAGTACCAGCGTTGTTGTGCCCTTATCGTGTTCTACGAGCTTGATGTTCTCCTTGCCACCTGCGAGTTTCAACCAATCTTCAATCTGTGTGTCATGCATTATGTACGATCTCCTCATATTACGGTAAACCCGTGTTTTGTGATGTGCTAAGTTCTAATCTGCTCTATCTATATACACATTTCCACGAAAAAACTTCAATAGGATAAAAAAACTAATTTCCCTGACATTTCATGTTCATTTATACAAGGTATATGGACCTATGAAAGTCGAAAAGGCCTACTTTTATGTAGGCTCTTATCCATCTGTACTTATGAGTCATACTCTTCATACTCACAACCGACATTCGCAGTCATCAGATGATGTTGCACGTAAATATACATCCTCATCCTATGACAGTGCCAACATCGCGTTCATATCTTCTTCTGCCGTTGTAATTAACTTTAGACCAAACATATCTACGAGTACATCCAAGACACCTTCCGATATAAACTTAGGCGGTTTTGGTCCAATACGAATGTCCTGAATGCCGAGGCTGAACAGGCCAAGCAGGATCGCAACTGCTTTTTGCTCAAACCAGGACAGCACAATGCTGACAGGTAACTCGTTCACGGTACAGCCAAAAGCATCCGCCAAAGCCATTGCAATTTTCACCGTAGAACCGGAATTGTTGCATTGACCCAGATCGATATAACGCGGTATACCCGTGTCTCCTACCGTACCATATTCCACATCATTGAAGCGGAACTTACCACAGGATGTCGTCAGAATTACGGTATCATTCGGTAAGGAGGTCGCGAGTTCACGATAGTAGTTGCCACCTTTGCCTGGCGCATCACAACCTGCAATAACGAAGAATCGACGGATATGACCGTCTTTCACCGCTTGAATAATCTCGGGCGCAAGCCCAATCACGGTCTCATGATGATATCCTGTCGTTAAGACTTGCTCCGACTGTACATTAGCCGCAGGCAGAGACAATGCACGTTCAATCAGCGGTGAGAAGTCATCATCCATAATCTTGGCCACACCCTCCAGCCCCGCCACTTCGTAGGAGAAAAAGCGGTCTGCATATGTGCCTTTGATCGGCATGACACAGTTGGTTGTTGCAAGAATAGCACCCGGGAATTGTTCGAACAGTCTGCGCTGATCGTACCATGCTTTGCCGATATTACCCTTGAGATGGGCGTATTTCTTCAACGCCGGATAACCATGCGCAGGCAACATTTCCGAGTGGGTATAGATGTTGATTCCTTTACCTTCAGTTTGACGAAGCAGCTCCTCCAATGCATACAGATTATGTCCCGTCACCACGATGCACTGTCCTTCAATCTGGTTCTGGCTAACCGTAATCGGTTGAGGTATACCAAAGCGGTCCGTGTGCGCACGATCCAGCACGTCCATAATGCGGATTGCTGCATTGCCGACTTTCATCGCCATCTCCAGGTGTTCCTGTACATTAAAATTCGAGTTCGTTAATGTCATATATAATGCCTCATGTGTAATCCGATCCACCTCAGGATCATGATATCCCAACTGGCGTGCATGTGTCGCATAAGCAGCGATTCCTTTTAACGCAAAAATCATCGTATCCTGCAAACTTGCGATTGTTTCGTTTTTACCACATACCCCTACCACGGTGCACCCGCCACTCGGCGTCTGTTCGCACTGATAACAAAACATATGCTTTCCCCTCCAAACTTAGATTAAACGCGGTTCGTTATGTAATAGCGTAACAGACCCTGATATGAGCTAGTGTGATGGTGCACACAGTTTCTGATCCAACATCTATATATTTTTCTCCAGACTTTCATCCAAACTGGAAATAATAACATTCAAAAAAAGGCATATCTCGGATCATTATGAAAAATACTGTGTACAGCTAAAAACGTATAAATCCATAATCTTAAAAAAATACGAAAATGAAACGATTCTAGATTTTGCTCGTAAGGGTAATACACAGAGAAATCTAATATTCAAGGAGCTGGTCAATTGCAACATTACAGACACAGTGCGGAGGAAACCCTTCAGGATGTACAGAGTTCCTCCAAGGGACTCACGACCTCCGAAGCTGCCAAGAGAATTGAAACGGAAGGATATAACGAGTTAAAAGGTAAAGATGCAACACCCGTCTGGAAACTGTTCCTCGAAAATTTCAAAGATCCGATGGTCATCGTGCTGCTGATTGCAGCCGCTGTACAGGTTGTACTTGGACATCTGATTGAATCGTTGATCATATTCCTGGTTATTCTGCTCAATGCGGTGATTAGTGTTGTGCAGACCAAAAAAGCCGAGAGCTCGCTCGACGCGTTGAAACAAATGTCTGCACCCGAAGCCAAGGTCATTCGTGACGGCCAGAAACAGACCATTCCAGCGAGGGAACTCGTTCCCGGTGATATTGTTATGCTGGATGCAGGTGATTATGTCCCGGCAGACGGGCGTATTCTGGAATCAAGCAGTCTGAAAATCAACGAAGGCATGCTGACCGGAGAATCGGAAGCAGCGGAGAAACACGCCGATACCATCCCGGATGAAGCTCCAATCGGAGATCGTCGCAATATGGCCTTCAGTGGCTCACTGGTCGTATATGGACGGGGCATGCTTGTCATTACAGGTACGGCTCTCAAAACCGAAATCGGCAAAATTGCTGAACTGATTGAAAATGCCGAAGCCAAAAACACGCCATTACAGCGCAAGTTGGAATCATTCAGCAAAAAACTGGGCTTTTTCATCCTTGGCTTGTCGATTCTCATCTTTGGCATTGAAGCCGGTCGTGTATGGTTGACCGAAGGTACGGAGAATATCGGGCCGTCCATCGTAAATGCACTGATGTTTGCTGTAGCTGTTGCGGTTGCTGCCATTCCTGAGGCGCTATCCTCCATTGTGACTATCGTATTGTCACTCGGAACAAATAAGATGGCCAAACAACATGCGATCATTCGCAGACTACCTGCCGTAGAAGCACTCGGTTCTGCAAGCATCATCTGTACCGATAAAACAGGAACACTAACTCAGAACAAGATGACTGTCGTTGATTATTACATTCCCCATGGCACCAAGGACGAATTCCCCGATGATCCCGATCAGTGGTCGGAAGAGGAACGACGTCTGTTACATATTGCAGTGCTCTGCAATGATTCGAATATCAACCAGGAAGGCAAGGAACTGGGTGATCCCACCGAAGTGGCCCTCATTGCCTTCAGCAACCGGGTGAACAAGGATTACAATGAAATCCGTGACCAGTTCCCGCGTGAAGCCGAGCTTCCTTTTGACTCGGATCGAAAGCTCATGAGTACGGTGCATACGTTTGAGGGACAGACGGCTTTGCTGACCAAAGGTGGACCGGATGTGCTGTTCAGCCGCTGTAGTCATGTGTTTATCAACGGTGAAGTTCAGCCCCTCACACCCGAGATTCGCACACAGTTTGAAGAGAAAAATGAGGCCTTCTCGAAACGTGCCTTCCGTGTGCTGGCCTATGCGTACAAAAAATTCGATGATAAAAACCAGGTCACCATTGATGACGAGCATGATCTGACACTTGTTGGTCTGACAGCGATGATTGACCCACCGCGTGAAGCGGTATACGGTTCTATTGAAGAGTCCAAAAAAGCGGGCATTCGCACCATCATGATCACCGGAGATCACAAAACGACGGCTCAGGCGATCGGTGTGGATATCGGCCTTGCCGAACCGGATGATCTCGCCATTACCGGTGCTGAACTGGACAAAATGTCTGATGAAGAGCTGGATCAACAACTCGAACACATCTCGGTATACGCCAGAGTATCACCTGAGAACAAAATCCGGATTGTGCGTGCATGGCAGCGTAAAGGCAAAGTGGCAGCCATGACCGGAGATGGAGTTAATGACGCACCTGCGCTGAAACAAGCCGACATCGGTGTAGCGATGGGTAGCGGAACCGATGTCGCCAAGGATGCGGCTGCCATGATTCTGACGGATGATAACTTTGTCTCCATCGTGAATGCGGTCAGTGTTGGACGGATGGTATTTGATAACATCAAAAAAGCCATCGCATACCTGTTCGCCGGTAACCTCGGCGCCATTATCGCCATTTTGTTTGCCCTGATCGTCGGCTGGGTTAATCCATTTACGGCCCTTCAGCTGCTGTTCATCAATCTGGTAAACGACTCCCTGCCTGCCATTGCTTTGGGTACAGAGAAACCCGAGCCGGATGTCATGCGACGCAAACCGCGCGATATTAACGAAGGTATCTTCGCAGGTGGAACCCTGCAAGCTGTAATTACGCGTGGTGTCCTGATTGGTGCGGCTGTTATCGTGTCCCAATATATCGGACTTGGCATCTCGGAGGAAATCAGTGTGGCTATGGCCTTCACAACCCTGATTCTGGCACGCAGTCTGCAAACTTTTGCAGCACGTTCCAACACACAGACCATCTTCCAGGTGGGCTTTATGACCAATAAATTCGTGCTTGGCTCCATCCTCGTGTGTCTCTGTCTCTATGCAATCACACTGATTCCAGGTGTTCGCGGCGTCTTCGCCATCCCGGATACATTCGGCTGGAATGAGTTCCTGATTGCAGGCGGACTTGCTCTTGTCGCCGTCATTCTGATGGATGTCATCAAGTGGATTCGCAATCGCGGCAAACAAGTTACTGCGGCGTAAGATCTGCAGTTATAACATGCACAAACAGGCGCCCGTTATCGGAGCGCCTGTTTCTGTATCTAATTATCCCTGTTTGATGCCAAAAGCGATCCAGCGTCCATCGATATCCTCGATTACAAACTCCTTGTTATTGTAGTCTGTATGATTTAGGACACGTACGATTTTCACATCTGAGTTGATCAATTCCTGTTGAAGCTCTTCCTGGTTCTTGGTAATAAAATATGCATCATATCCATAGCCATATAATTCTCTGTTGGGTATAACTTTCTGTCCATTGCTTTGGGTCAAAATAATCTCGGTCAGATCACGATACAGGCAGATGTGAGGTTCCATGGCATCAAGATATTCAACTACCCGAAAGCCCATCTTTTCTTCATAAAACTGCGCGGTTCGATTCATATCAAGTGTCGGAAATACGCTATGGGACATTAATAATAAGTGAGTCATGGGTATAATCTCCTTCATTTTCAACATGCTAATTACTTACATATCTAGTTACCTAACCGCTGATCCATCTGCTTATGTATGTTCAATGATCATTTTAGTTAAATTCAGGAAATCCGTCTATTGTTTATTATTAATATCTTTCTATGCTCATCACATCCGAATGAATTAGTATGACATTATTGCCATATGATGAAATGGGGTGTAAAATGATATATTGGTTTTCATCAAATATCTATTAAAGATTCTATCCGAATTCATATTCATACCCAAGACAGGAATGGTACCGTGAAAGATAAAATTGTCATGCCACTCTGGACGTGCTGCTTGTTCATCGTTGTGATGAACACCACCATGTTCAATGTTTCTTTGCCAGTCATTATTCAAGATCTACAGATCACCTCAGACTTGGGGTCTTGGGTCATCTCAAGTTATTCGATTGGTTACGCCCTGTCGACAGTGATCTACAGTCGATTGTCAGACCGTATCCCGGTACGCAAACTGTTAACAGTAGGGCTTCTGATCCTGGGGTTATCTTCATTGCTGGGGTTGTTCGCACATAACTTCGCGATCCTGTTGCTCACACGCATACTGCAATCTGCAGGTGCAGGAGTTATGGCCGGTCTGGGCCTCGTCATTGCAAGTCGTTACATCCCGGTGGAACGACGCGGAGCTGCCATCGCGCTGATCTCATCAGGTAGCGCCATGGCTTTTGGACTTGGCCCCATTGTCGGCGGACTCATTAGCGAGTACTGGGGCTGGAACGGACTTTTTGCCATAACCGTGCTTGTCCTGCTCGCCCTGCCTGTATTGCTCTATTTTCTCCCCCGTGAATCCGTAAAAACAGACCAGCCGTTCGATGTTATTGGCGCCATACTAACCGTCATTAACGCCACTACACTTCTGGTCGCGATCACCCAGCAGTCCTGGTTGTGGTTTGCCATTGGCGTTATTTCACTTGTTGTACACCTCCTGTATATTCGGAAAGCGAGTCTTCCGTTTGTGAATCCACAAGTATTCCGAACGCCAGGATACACCCGGTTAATCCTTATCGGATTCTGCGTGCTGGTGGTGAATCTGGGCAATCTGTTTTTGATGCCGCTTGTGCTGGCTGATTTATATGGACGCTCTTCGCTCGCCATTGGTTTGCTGATTGCTCCTGGGGCAATCGTTGCAGCATTCTGCACCCGTTTTGTTGGACGCTGGATCGACCGTTATGGCAATATGCGATTTATGATCATTGGACACATCCTGCTCGCAGCGGTACTTGCCTTATTTATGCTCGGACTTAATCAGTCCACCTTGATCATTACCAGTGGTTATCTCTTTTTCTCACCGGCACTGTCAGCCTCCATGGCTTCACTGAATAATGAAGCGTCACGTGTGCTGCCCAAAGCGCAAATCGGTTCAGGTATGGGCATGTTACAACTGATTCAATTCTTCGGTGGTTCGGTGTCTGTAGCCGTGTGTGGGCTGCTGCTGCACAGCATTCCGGGAGTCTCGGTCGAGCAAGCTTATCATGTGGTGTATGCTTGTCTGTTGCTCGTCTGCGTTGTTTCACTTGGGCTGACCATCTGGCATAGCAGAGCTTCACGCTCTGGCATTAAACCTGTTACATTGGACAATTGATAATTGATGTTTAAAGTGTAGAACAAACAGGCCCGCGCCAAGCGCGAGCCTGTTTTAGTTTGGAACAGAAATACCGTTTTTTTAAAAGTAGATCACTCAATGAACTTGAACTTACCGGTTACTTTCCTGATTTCATCCTACAGCAGCATGCCAACTATTTACCGTCCAGTGCGAACTTCCAGGCCTCCATTATGCTAATTGGGGCTTTACTGCTGCTCTCGCCGTCACCTTCCTGCGTCCAAAGTGGTGGGTAATACGCGAATACTTGACCTGTCTGGAGCTGAGACATATCCTCCTGCCAGCCTTTCCAACGAAAGGTCTGATAGAACTGCTCCAGATCACCATTCGCCAGCCAGTTGATGAAACCTGAATATGCCAGTTCTGTCGATTCCCATTCAAGTGTATCCGGTGCAAAATAATATATGTGTCCCGTGCGGCCATACTTGCCTGTATCCAGTCCGAAGAAACCGCCTGCCGCATCATATGCGACAACCATCATACCTTCCAGTACATCTACCCAAGGTTGCTCACTTACACCATTCCAACTGGTGAGACTCCCCGATGTACTATCACCACCCGCACCAAGCAGCGTGATCCAGCCATGGTCCAGTACAATACCTTCTGTCTCATAAGCAACAGCCCCCAAATAGGATTTGGTGCTTATTTGCAGACGATAGAGGGTATCCTCTCCAGCCTCTTGTTTTGCTGGAACATACACATATGTATTTTGCCCGCTGTCCAGGAGTTCCTTGAGTTCTTCCCATGCGTGATTCTCCCGATCTACTAATTCAGCTATCGTTAATGTATTCATGAGCAGTCTCCTCGCTGATTTTATAAGAGCATATCATGGGTTATTAACCCGTTCAAATCTGCTATAATCTATCTTCAAAGCTAAATTCAAGGGGGAAACGATTTGATTCGCGTAGTTATACTTATGATTCCGATTCTGATGGTGCTCGTATCCGGTTGTCAGAATCATACATCTTCCATGAAGGAACCCATTTCTGTTCAAAAGTCTGATGCCCAGGTCATCCATTACATATCACCCCAAGGAAACGACTCGAATAAAGGAACCATTCAATCTCCTTGGAAAACGTTGCAGCACGCAGCCGACCATGCTTCGCCAGGAAGCACGATCTATTTGCGTGAAGGTGTGTATCATCAGAAAGTCAAAATCACCAGGAGCGGTAATTCTTCCGCTAATCCAACCCTATTTTCAAGTTATCCTCAGGAGCAGGTTATCATTGATGGTAAAGGTTTATCTGTTCGGGGCATTGAAGGGTTAATTGAAATTGAAAATGCCAGTTATATCACGATTCAGAATCTCGAAATTCGTAACTTTACAACCACACTTGGGGGCCAAGTTCCAACCGGGATCTATGTCCACGGAGCAGGTGAGCATATTCAGCTGTTAGGCAACACCATACATGCGATTGCTAGTTATGCACCTCCTGAAGGTCCCGATTTGCGGGGCAGGGATGCCCATGGTATTGCCATTTATGGCACAGAACACCCTCAAGCATTACGCGATATCATCATCAAGGATAATGAATTGTATGATCTTACACTTGGTTCAAGCGAGTCACTCGCAGTCAACGGTAATGTCGATACCTTTGCCATACAGGACAATATCATCCATGATTCCGATAATATTGGTATTGATCTGATCGGGTACGAGGGTACGTCTGAGGATGATACATACGATCAAGCTCGGAACGGCATTGTACGAGGCAACGAAGTATACGATATTACGTCCAATAATAATCCCTCCTACGGTACAGACCTGCCCAATGATACCAACTCGGCCGGTGGCATCTATGTAGATGGCGGGAAAGATCATATCATCGACCAGAACCGGGTATATCGGAGCGATATCGGAATTGAGATTGCCTCAGAGCATGCCGGACGTTCAACCAGCAACATTACCGTGCGTGATAACCTGATTTATTCCAACAGATTGACGGGGATTGCCATGGGAGGTTATGACGAGGAACGAGGAGCTACCGAGGATAGCAAGATTATGTACAATACGCTTGTGGGGAATGATACCCTGAATGCAGGCAATGGACAGTTATTCATGCAGTCACGGACACAGAACAATACATTCATGCGTAACATTCTCGTATCGGGCAGCTCGGAAGTACTGATATACAACGAATATACTAGCAATACCGGCAATGTGTTTGACCATAATGTCTATTACTCACCAGGTGAGCAGGAAGATGCCCTGTGGGTTTGGAAAAATAAAGCCTACTCCGGCATCGCTGCCTACATCAAAGGATCTGGCAATGATGCACACTCCATATATGTAAACCCGGCATTTATGGATGAACCCAACGAAGATTTTCGTCCTCAGGCGAACTCTCCGGCTAAGGCGTATGGTTACCTTGCTCCGCGGTAAATCAACTTTGAGGACACCACGTGTCACCCGGTTTCTTCCAAAACAATATCAGCTTTCAACTATTTGAAGATGGAGAAAAATAATCCATTAATTATTCCTGTTAGTAAACTGGTGGAGACCACATCCTCAACCAGTTTGTTATAGTATAATGCTTATAGCCAAGAATCAAACGAATCGGCCTGTTATTATATCAATGTTATTAGGAGGACTCAGACATCATGCAACAACTGGATGCGGCCTTGAGCCGTTTGGTGGAACAGCAGGATTTATATAATGAAGCTTATGGACTTTTCAAAAATCATGATCTGCGTTCACGCGAACAACAGTACCAGCTGGAAGTGGATACACGAATACCTATTTCACCGGAACTTCAGTACCTGTACAGTCATTATGAAATGATGGATTCCGAAGCTGAAGGTACACTCAAAATGAAAAATGCCGGCGTTGAAATCGGTGATGCCGCACTGATCTCCTTTGTCGCACCTGAACATCTACTTCGTCAGCAACTGGGGTTCCGCTGGATTGGCATGAATGAACCTTATGAGGAGTCCTCCACTTGGCCAAAAAATCACGTCGTCATCGCAAACTTTAACGATGATCCGTTAATTGTAGATGTGGAAGCACCAAACTCTCCCGTATATGCCGCTTTTACAGGTGGAGAACCAAACCGTGTTGCTGATTCGCTGTCAGACTTTTTCAGTGCACTAGCCATCCTGATTGAAGCGGCGCGCACCTATGCCGGAGAAGTAAAAGATGAAGAAACCTATGAAACCAAGCCCGAGTATCTGGAGCATGTGGAACCTTTATTCCAAGATCTGTTGGGAGATGAGTATACTGCTCATCTTTTCGAATATCTGTCCTTTTGTTAAAAACGGTGAATTGAAGGAATTGGAGGGGCGCCCATATGATCTATGTGGCTTTGCTACGAGGCATTAATGTAGGCGGGAACAATAAAATCAATATGAAGCAGCTGAAAGAAACGTTTGAACAAGCAGGCATGCTCGATGTCGTTACCTATATCAACTCTGGCAATATTATTTTTGCCGATCATCAGGAACGTGCCAATGCGAATGTGGAGATATCCCATGTGTTAGAACAGGCCATCGCCGCCGATTTTGGCTTACAGATCAGGGTAATGGTGCGGAATATGGATGAAATCCAAAGCGTTATTCAGGCGCTGCCAGAAGAATGGGTTAATGATGACACAGCCAAAAGTGATGTGATGTTCCTTTGGGATGAGATCAATGAGCCCTCCGTGCTGGACCAACTGCCCATCAAACCGGGAATCGGCACACTAATCTATGTTCCCGGAGCGATTTTATATTCGGTCAGCAGAGAAGATGCGTCCAAAAGTGGCATGAACAAGCTTGTGGGTTCCAAAGTCTATGCTTATATGACCGTAAGAAATGTGAATACCACACGTAAGATATATGCCCTGATGCAAGCAGCAGCAGAGAAATAATACAGACAGGTGGAGATGATGCCACGCAGCTTGTGGCAATTGGAGGTAGTCTAATGAACAGAGCATGGACATTAAACGTCAGCGTCCGATCCGTAGAGCGGGAACCATTCTGGTATGCACCCCAGACTCCCTGGCAGATACAGGGACAAGGTTTTCGAGTGAAATTCCATACCAATAGGGCAATCGACTTGCTTGCTCAAGATCAACTGCTTGTTACCGTTGGTGAGGAAGGTACCGCGAACTGGGCTGCTTTTATCGGAACAGTCGTGGAATGCGAACCAGACTCTCTCCTGCTCTATACAAGTCCTCAGTACGAGGCACAGTTAATGGATATCCGGAGGTTGGAACGCGAATTTTCTCCCTTGGCTTCCATTCTCGGAGCGCAACATGTAATCGAAACTCTGGGCTATTTCCCTCCCTTCCATTATGACGAAATTACGGATGTGCAGCTGGAAACAGTCCAAAATATACAATCCCTCTCTCTTGTACTAACGCATAATGCTGATCAGGAATGGGAACAGCAGGTGCACTTCCATTTTGAACATATTCAGCAAGAGATGTTCTCCCCTGTGGAGGCATCTAACGTTTGTTTACAGCTAAGTTTCACTTATGCAGCCGATCAGATTCGTGTTAACTTGGATGCCGTATCCGGCTTCGCCGCTACATTCCTATGCAGCACAATTCATATTCACTTCCATTAACCCGGTTATGTAAAAAATCCCTTCATGGGAGAACATGGAAGAACATCTTTACAGATGTTCTTCCATGCCTATTACCATAAAGGGATAGCTCAATTTCTTCAGCTACATATTTTGCATCTGGTTTAGTCAATTTGAATGCGTCTGCGAGATTGATCATCACCAGGACGTTTCGGAATCTCGAGCTTCAGCACACCTTCTTCCAATTTGGCCTTAATGTGCTACCGAATATTTGTCTTCTTCCTCACGAATGTCGGTCCGAAATGGCTGGGAGCCAGTTCCAAAAGGGGAGAGGAATGAGTTCTCAACCATGTCATTGAAGGATTTCAGCATGTGTCCGAACGGGTCTTCATTTCGTTTACGAAACGGAATCAGATCAAACATGAAAATCAGCTCCTTTTGTGTGGTTGGTGAAAAAAAACGATTTTCTTTCATCATGGTTCACTATTTTAAAATAGATCCTTTTTTTCTTTCATTTTGACCTTATTTGATTTTCTGACTTTGTCTGACTATAACGAATGAATGGGGTCCGTTACAGTATTGGATTCATTCTTCCTCATTCCCAGCATCATGATTGCCAGCAAGACAACCAGAACAGCTACGAGCATAAATGGAACATGTTTGTCCACCTGATAGAGTGTCGTTGTAAGTAAAGGCGTAATGACGGCGGATATCCCCTGAATCGCTGCTACCAATCCCGCTGCACCTCCCTGCTGTTCTTTGCTAACTGCCAGCGAAGCACCTGCCATGAACCCCGGCATCATCAGACCCGAACCCATGCCAAACAGGAAAAACGAGAAATAATACATGGATAACACATTGAAGACTAAAAACAGGATCATGCTTGCGATCAGGAAAAGGGACCCGAGCAAAATCATTGGGCGTGGCTGCCATTTCAACCATTTCATCTGAATGACCTGCATGATCAACATCGCTGCTCCAGAGAACATGAGTCCAAACGAAACCATTCGAGCCGTCGCCGCTGAGGATAGGGCCAGTTGATCCTGAAAATAAAATCCCCCGACAACCTGTAGTGTCATGATACCCATCATCGTGACCAAGCCGGCAGCAAGGTACATTCGTAAACCGCGTTGGAACGGGTTGACTTTAGGCGGTTTTACCTGAATGACCGGTTTGGCTGCCGGGATTAACAGCAAGGCAATAATAAACGCAGCTATCGCTATAAAAATGCCAAAATAAAGCGGCCAGAGCAGACCGATAAGGGTAAATGCTCCTGCAATCGCAGGTCCAAATACTAGGCCAAGTCCATTCGCAGCACTGATTATCGCCATCCCGCTTCCCCGCTCTTCCCCTTCTGTCACATCCCCCATATAGGCTTGGGCAGAAGACAGCACCGCCGGAATGAACATGCCAATCAGACTGCGTGTCACAATCAGAAGAGTTAGCAACACGCCCCCTCCGATCCATGCATTTAATCCCCCATACAAGGCCATAGCAAATAATGCACAGCTAACAGACATGCCTATGAATCCAATCAATATGATCGGTTTTCTGCCCTTCAGATCACTGAATCTGCCCCATACCGGAGCCATGACAGCCATCATAATGGACCCCAGCGAGATAATAAGACCGGAATGGCTTTCTTTCATGCCCAACTCGCGAATAAGCGGCGGCATAATGGGTGCAATTAGCATCAGACCCAACATGGCTGCAAATACGCTAAAAAAAATACTTCCTCTGATTCGGTTCATGCTTATACACTCCTCTATATTTCAGTACAGTATCCACTGTACCTGGAGTATACAAGGCGGAATGAATCCCCACTGCCTCTATACGGAACAATTCACGGCAAGACGGATTATTAATAAATCTTTTTCATCTCGGAGGGCTTAACGCCGAATTTACGATAAAATTGCTGTGAAAAGGCACTGACATTGCTGTAACCGACCGCAATCGCGGCCTCGGTGACGTTATTATCCTGATTGCGTAGCAATTTCATGGCGTTGTCGAGACGAACCTGACGCAAATATTCGAAGACCGTGCTTCCGAAAAGTGCCTTGAATCCTTTTTTTAATTTAAAATCGTTAAGACCTACTTGTCTGGACAATGCTAGCAAAGATGGAGGATCTACCATACAGGCCTCCATAATCTCCCGTGCCGTATGTAACTTCCGGATGTCCTCTCTGGAGAATCCCGCGGGGATTGGCGCCAGATCAAACAATTGGATCATAAATCGATTCAAGATCTCCAAGGCTGTCGCTTCCATCATTAAGGATGATCGATAACTGTTGTTTAATTCTACAATCAAATTGTCGATCATCGTTCGTATCCGGTTATCCAATTGAAATACAATTGGCTTGAACACTTTTCGCCCTAACACCTGATTAAACGCAATCGACTTGAAACCGCCCAGTTGTGCCGCAGCATAATTGAACAGAGAAACCGGAATCCCCAGCGAAAAGGACGTATACAGCTCCCTTGCCGGAGGATGAAACCACGCTTCGAAATCATGCATAAAAATAAGGGCCCCTTGTCCTATCGATAATGAATAATCCTGACCGGATATATCCACATATCGCTCTCCTGACAAGGCAAATTGCAATTCCACAATCGACGTCTCGGACGCAAAATACGTAGGATAAGGCTGATGATATTCAACCTGGGAATACAAAATCTCAATGCCACTGTATGTTGTCACTCTTTTGACCTTACCGCTACCCGCCTTGGGAGAGAGCAGATATGTGTGTTCATCTTGCTGACTATAAGGTTCCTGGGTCAGGTAATGCTGATATACTACGCCTAATGCATCATCCGTGCGCATGGGTGTTCACCTCGCCTATATCTTGATCAGATTATCCTGTAAAGAAAGTCTGAATTAATTGATAATGATTCTCAATTATAATTCTAGCGTATTTTCTCCCGTTCGACCAGTCCTATATATATGAAGGTTCACGTCTGCTTTTTCTTCATGTGGCAACATCATTTTATACACTAACTTACATATCCATTTTGGAAAAATATCTCTTATCTAACCTTTTACACAAATCGCAGACTTCTCTTAACTTTCCTTAACATAAGCTCCCTATACTAAAACAATTGTACAACTCATTACACACGAAACGATAAAGGGGATCTGGAACATTGAAAAAGAGAAATCAATGGCTTGCCGTTCTGTCGATGACTGCCATTCTTACCGCAGGAGCATCCAGCTACACATCAATGATTCATGCCGCTGACGCAACTAAACCCGCCAACGATCATGTCGTACTGCGCACAGCCATCCAAAATATGCAGGGTACGGTCACATGGAACGGAAGCAGTCGCAGTGTTGATATCCAGATCGCAGATACTAAAGTACAACTTCCTGTAGGAACGTCATCAGCCACCATCAACGGTGTGAAAACTCCTTTGGACAGTAAAAGCTACATCACCAAAGGTACAACGTATGTATCTCCACAAACGCTAAAATTAATTACGGATCAACTGATCCTGAAACAAAATAAAACCGGTTTTGAACAGACCGCATCGTTTCAGATGCCTGGTGGCAAAGCAGAAATATCAGCCTCTACGCCAGATGGACAGCGCCTGCTCGTAACCGAAGCGGACAATGGTAGCATTGCCATACTGGATATTGCTGACCTGAAAAACATCAACGTACTGAAGACGGTCAGCTTCCATGACCTCTCCGCCAAAGCTGAAGTTACAAGCGTAACCGTGTCCAAAGATGGCAAATACGGTCTTGCTGTTATTCGTACAGGGGATACAGACAGCGAAGCAAACAACGGGTTGCTTGCCATTGTGGATCTGACAACCTACAAAACCGTCAAAACGTATGAACTGGGCATTGGTCCTGACTCGATTGCACTGTCACCTGACGGTCTGCATGCGGTGATCGCGATAGAGGATGAAGAACTGAATAAAGCTGCGGATGAAATTGACTATGCCAACACCAAACGTCCGGGTAGCATTATGGTTGTATCTTTTGCTGGCGGGAACGTATTGGAGGGTGCAATCACCAACTTGTCGGTCTCTCTGGACAATGTAGAAGGCGCCATCTATCCGCATGATCCACAACCGGAGTATGTTGCCATTAGTCCAGATAGTAAAACAGCAGCCATCACGTTACAGGAAAACAATGTCG
Organism: Paenibacillus sp. PAMC 26794; assembly: GCF_000316035.1. Taxonomy (GTDB): domain Bacteria; phylum Bacillota; class Bacilli; order Paenibacillales; family Paenibacillaceae; genus Paenibacillus. The sequence continues at coordinate 130,538 of NZ_ANHX01000003.1, read as the reverse complement.
TTGCTATCGTAGATCTGGAGACCAAAAAGATCAGCTCGATCTTCGCGCTTGGTACTACTTCACATCAAGCCGATCTGAAAGATGAAGGTATCGTTCAGTTTAAAGAGACATTGACAGCTCGTTATGAACCGGATGGGATTGCTTTCTCGGCAGATGGTAAATACCTGCTGACAGCCAATGAAGGGGACTTGGGCAAGAATGAATTTGAGGATGGTGTAAAAGCAGGCGGACGTAATATTGCTGTCTGGGATCTGCAAGGCCAGCGGATGTATGATAGCCAGAACCTCATTGACGAGGCAACTGCCATGGTTGGCTTGTATCCCGATGATCGCAGTCCCAACAAGGGCAGCGAAGTCGAGAACCTGACCGTTGCTACTGTAGACGGCACTACGTATGCAGCCGTAGCTTCTGAACGGGCAGATGCCATTTTGTTCTTCGATCTTGCTGATCCGGTCAATCCGGACTACCTGGGTCTTATTCCTACAGCCGGAGAATCACCAGAGGGAATTCATCGTGTTAACGGACGCAGCCTGTTTGTGAGTGCAGATGAAAGCACCGGAACGCTTAGTTTTTTTGCCAAGAAATAGATCGAGTATCCTTGGTATGCAAAGGATGAACTGAACGGTGTCACGTTGTATTGAGTAGGTAGGGGCGAAAAGCCCCTATCCTCTCATACTATTGTACGCGCTATTCCGCGTACCCACATATAATGCTGCAAAGGTTATCGACGCTTCATATTTTCCAATTCCCGCCTGTTCCGCTCTACTTCCTCTTGTAATACTCGCACTTCCATCCTTAATGCGGATACTTCCTCTTTGACGCCAGACCTCTTCATCACGAGATAGAAAACCAGATATAATACAAGACCAATCATAATAAAGAAAATTAATAGCGTTATAATACCTGCAATACCAAAATTACTAACTCCATCCATAATGTACGTTTTCCCCTTTCCCATATCTTATTAATTTATATTTACAACAATACCATATTTAAGTATAACGAACAGTACAAAAAAGCCAAGAGAACATGCTCCCTTGGCTTTCAATTTATCTATATATGCCTTCCTATCCGGCAATCCTTATTCCCAGAAGAAACGACCTGCGAACACTTTTTCCGTCAACAGTTTATACGTTTCTTCAGGCAATTCTTTTTTCATCTTTGCCATAACGGCTTCTTTGCCTTGATTATATTGTGTGGACATGCCAATCTCTGCCGTTGTATTGCTTGCATCCAGACGCATGATTGGGGCTTGAGCATCTTTCGTCCAAGGTGTCCATGCCGCTAGATCAGATGACCCACCCGTACCTGGATTGCCTGTATACAGGAACTGCTTCAGGTATGCTGCCATCGCGGCGGATAACTGATCACGTCCTGGTTTGTTCGTATCGCTAAAGTACCCCTCAGGAAAATAGGCAGCAATTCCGTCTGCGTGTCCTGTATAGAAGTCCATATCCGCACCATGCGGTGCGCCAAGTAACGTAAGCAAACGCTCAGAGATGACCCCAGGTTGTGTACCCCATGCAAAACGATACGCATATACCGGCGGTTGACCTGCTTCACTTGTCAATTGTTCCGCTACACGCTCTGCATTAAAGCCTGCATAAGCTTCGCTACCGTATTTCAACGCAGCAGCATATTGTTCCGCCTTGGTTTTATCGGTGAACAGGGTTCCATCCGTAATCGATGGAGAGAAGTTTGGATCACCGAAGGCAAAACCGGAGAACTCCGTTTCCAAGCTGCCCAGTAATACAGGTACTTTCTTATAATTGCCGTTATTGATGGCGTCAAATCCTTCTTTTGGAATCACTGTGCCATCACGGAACAGATGCGGGAATGGGTCCATACGGATTGCGGTTGCACCAAACGCTGTGACCAACTTGTCCGCAGGCAGTGCACGCAGGTAGCTCTCCAGCTGTGTCTGAGATTGCTTGCCAATCCATGCTTTTGCTTCTTCTGCATTAGCCGCTTTCCCCTCTTGCACGAGTAGCTTCACAAGTACATCCTCGGATTTTTGCTCACCTTCTTCCGGTGATGCTGTCGTCAATCCTCCGCTGAAAGCAACTGCTTTTTGATACAATCCTTTGCTAAGTGGAGAGATCAGAGTTGCCAGCACATCCCGTGCACCAGCAGATTGCCCGGCTAATGTAACATTGCCTGTATCTCCGCCAAAACCTTCGATATTATCCTGTACCCACTCCAATGCACGGAATGCGTCAAGCAGACCATAGTTACCGGAGTCATCCAGGGCATTGCCTGTTTTCAGTGCTGCATTCTCGAAGAATCCGAGGGCTCCCAAGCGGTAGTTCACGGAAATAATGATGCTGTTGGTGCTCCGTGCAAGCTGTTCACCTTGAAAATCTTTACCTGATCCGGTCATATTCCCGCCGCCGTGCAGGAACACCATAACCGGAAGTTTCGAACTGGTTGTGTCGGGACGCCAGATATTGAGATACAACGAATCCTCGCTGCCTACTGTATTCTTGCCGGAGATCTGCAAGCTGTTCGCTGCAAATTCCTTAGCCGATCTGGTTCCAGTCCATGATTCCGGTTCTTGCGGAGCTTTCCATCGCAGTTCACCTACCGGAGGTGCCGCGTAAGGAACACCGAGCCAGCCGAGCGTGCCATATTGCTCATAGGTTTTGCCATCAATTGCGCCATACTTGGTCTGTTGCACCGTTTGAGGTTTGAATGCTCCAGCTTCTTTATGTTTCAACCAGCTCTGCTCCAAAGTTCCGCTGCCATTCTTGAGCTGTGTCTGCAAAGCCTGTGCGGTCGCCTCTGCCATCAGGCGATTGGTAAGTTGACTCGCTCCCTTCCCTTGAAGCGCCTTGATTCCTTTCCCAGCCGCATAGGTGGAAGCTGCTCCTTGCTCATAATCCGTACCCGCTTCATATCCAAGCACCTTCAGCAGCATTTCGGCGTAACCTTCCGCTGTAAGCGGTGCATTAGGTTCAAACTTCTCCGTTCCTGTTACGATCTCAGCCACATACGGATGCTGCTTCAAATAGCCAACGACTGGTTGCAATACTTTGCCTGCCTGAGCCGCATCGTCATACGTTTCCGTTCCCTGATAGGCGAGTGCTTCTTTCTCCAATCCGGACAAACGCAAGTAAAGTACTGCGGCCTGAATGCGTGTAGCCTTTTTGTTCAGATACGCCGCATTAACACCTTGACCGCTGCCGCGAATAAGCTCCGATTGGATCAGCTTGTCCATCGCTGCTGAAGAAGTAGGTCCTGTGTTGCCTGCTGAATAAGCCGGTAAACTGGATACACATAACCCCAAAATTGTTGCTACGGCAATCGAACGTTTAATGGTTTTCATGTCATAAATCTCCTCGCTGTCGAATAGTGTGTGATGGGATAAGTTCATTGGAATGTCCATTTGAGATGCGTATCTAAGAATCAGTATTCCAATGTCTGGATGAGTCTATATCTCTATTTAGGAAAAATTAAATCTGCTGCGCTCCTTTCTGCTCGAAATATCTGCTACGGCGCTTGCGGTCATGCCATCAGGCATTTTTTTATATAAAAAAACCTGAACCGAAGGCAAACAGACATCGCTTTAGCGTGGTCTACTGCCCTCAATTCAGGTTTTGCCTGCAATCAGTAACAACCCTGAGGAATGAGGCTCATTCCATATGAAAATGTAAACGCAATCAATCGTTTGATGAACAAAGAACCAACGAATGAACTGACACAGGTATTGCCCTAAAACACGGTTACAATCCTGTTGTTATGATGATGTTAGCACATAATGAAAGCGTTCGCAATATCTTTTTTTACACAATTCAATATATAACATCATATCACTCCGAATGTTCCATGGGTTTTAAGCTTTAATTATATACAGAACTGAAGATATAACAAAACAGACCATAGGTGATTTCACCTATGACCTGCTCTGATATGACGTGATTCGCGTCAAACTTCTAGAATAAAATGTTCTTTATTCCTGTAGCTTGCTCACTTGCTCAATCAGGCTATCCAGCCCCTTGTCGACCAGATACGGTCCATAATTCCAATAGTTGCGAGAAACATTAATGATCCGATGATTTTTGATCGCAGGAATACTCTGATACACCGGTTCATTGAATAGTTCCATCATCTGCTCCATCTCTTCATCTTCCATCTGGGTGAAGAAGTAGTCTGCAGGTTTATCCGCCAGCTTCTCCAATGAGAGCACGGTTCCACCATCTGCATAGGCTTTGTACTGTTCAGGCATATCAAATCCGAAATCCTGGTATATCAGCTTGCCCAATGTGCCGCCTTCTCCCCCAAGTAATACCTCCTTGTTGTAGATGACAAAGGACATGGCCGTGGTTCCCGGTTCAATATTGATGTTCAGTTCATCCCGAATCCCCTTCAATTTATCTTCAAAGGTAGCAATCCATCGCTCTGCTTCCTCTTTCCGATCCATAATCTCACCCATCGTTCTCAGGGTGTTGATCACATCCGGGTCACCGCCCCAGGCTACCGTAATCGTGGGCGCAATTTTCTCATAGTTGCCGATCACTTCCGTGCTTGTATAATCCGGTACGATGATCAGATCTGGCTCCAGATCCGAGACCACTTCTACGTTCCCCGTTCCTGATCCGATATCCGGCACATTAGCCATCTCTTCCGGGTACAGATCCAGTGTTTCCTTGTTGGCACCCGCAGGCTTCATTCCGAGTGGCAGCAAATACCCACCATATGTGATCACAACCGGTTTGGCAGATTGGGCTGGAATCTCAACCGTTCTCCCCGATGCGTCGGTATACATTTTGGTTGCAGGCAGTGGAGCATCTTCCTTTGCTGTTGACTGTGGATCAGCTCCTCCCCCGCAAGCTGCTAATAGCAGGGATAAACTAAATAATAAACTGACCGCCAAAGTAGGCTTAAAACGAACATTCAAGTCATTCACGCTCCAAGTGTTGTATTGATAATGATTATCGTTATTATCAATATAGCGTTGTGTGAGTTCTCCAGCAATGAACGATTCCGACTTCTTATTGGTACGATTTGAACCTTTAAGCAGATGACTGTGCATTGTATATTGAGCGGGAGTTTCTCCCATCATTCGTTTGAAGATTCGGCTAAAGTAGTACAAATCTTTATATCCGACGCTCTCAGCCACATCACGAATCGGAGTATCTGTCTCTGTTAGCAATACTTTGGCTCGGTTCAACCGGGTTTGGATGACGTAATCCATCGGACTACATCCGAATTTGCGCTTGAATACCCGTGCCAGATAATGACTGCTGTAATGAAATTGGGCCGCCATCTCCTCCATGGACACGGGATGTGCGTAGTGCTCCTGAATGTATGCTGCAATCTGCTCGGCTAATTCTGGAGGATCAGCTACCTGATCACTCGCCTGCTTCCATTGACGAAACTGTTCGTATACAAACTGATACAACAGTCCTGTAACCTGCAACCTGTCCAATTCTTCGCCGCTTGCCCAGCATTCATGCATTCTCTCCATTATGGGAATTAGCGACAGCGGATATGTTGCTGCAAAATAATACTGATGCGGGGAAAATTCATACTCCTGTTGTACGTTTTCCACTCTCGACGGGTCGGTACCAGTGGAGCTTGGCCGGGGTTTATATAGAATCAGATAATATTCCAAGGGGACATCCAGACAATGGATATGTATAGTTGTGCCTTTGACACCATGCAGAACCTGCGTCTGGGTGGACCTGAGCTTTTCTTTGCCCATATTAACAATGGCTTCTCCTCTGACCATCAGCAAAAAAGCATGGGCTGGCAGGACATACGGCTTAAGTACCTGTCCCGGCTTCAAGACCAGATGACGAATGTCCATGAGCTTCACCTGATTTTTATTCCACCACTGAATGGCTTCTAACCATCCTTTCATTACAAACCACCTCAAAGCCGTTCATTAGACGAGGGTCATTCCCTGGTCCGATTTTCTCCTTAACATACAAGAGTGGTCCTCAGTTTGTCCAGTTTACCTGAATTCCAGGATCCATCACTAATCGTAAATTTTACATATAGTTAACCCATTTCATACGTTAGTTTAGCAATTGTTGTATACACTTGGTTTGGGATACCAAACTATACATATATTCTAGGAGGATGCATTCATGTTAAACCGGTTTAATGTCCGTGCAGCCAAAATGATGCTCGCGGTGACAACAATTGTTACGGCTACACTCGGAGGAAGCAGTGCAGCGTGGGCTGTGGAAGACACCACCTCAACGACATCTGCATCACCGATTAAAAATGTGATTATTCTGATTCCTGACGGTATGGCTAATGATGCTACCGCTCTGGCTCGTTGGTATAAGGGCTCGTCCCTGACACTGGACTCTATGGCAAGCGGCATGGTTCGGACTCACTCCGCCGATGCGCCGATTGCCGACTCAGCTCCTGCCGGAACCGCTTTTGCTACAGGTTATAAATCTCATACCGGATTTGTTGGTGTACTGCCGGACAAGGCTACCATGCCTGGGCAAAAGGCTATTGCGCCTGGAGACAAAAGAAAACCTGTTGCTTCTGTACTGAAAGCTTCCAAACTGGCGGGTAAAGCAACTGGCATTATCGCTACATCCGAGATTATGCACGCCACACCAGCGGACTTCTCCTCTCACTATCCGGACCGTAAAAACTACGATGCACTCAGCAAACAACAAGTCTACAATGGCATGGATGTTGTGTTGGGTGGAGGTAGCAAATATCTTGAGTCAGCCGGACGTAAAGACGGCGAGAATCTGATTTCGTCCATCAAGGCACTGGGTTACGATTACGTCACTACACCAGCTGCAATGAAAGCATCCGATTCGAACAAACTGTGGGGTATGTTTGCACCCGCAGGCATGGCTTATAATATGGACCATGATCCTGCGAAGCAGCCGAGCCGGGCAGTCTTAACTATGCAATCGGTCCAATGATCAGCAAACGTGCAGGGATCGGCTGGACAACTGGTGGTCATACAGGTGGAGATGTCGTGCTGTACACGTATGCCCCGAACAATGACCGTCCATTCGGTGTGATTGACAACACGGATGTCGCTAAATATATGGCTCGTGTACTGGATCTGGATCTCGACAGCGTGAGCAAACAATTGTTTGTACCTGCCAAACAGGCATTTACAGCCAAAGGCGCGACGTACAAACTGGACCTGACGGACGCCAAAAATCCGAAGATCCTCGTTACAAAAGGCAACACCAAGCTGGAACTGCAAGTCTACAAAAATATTGCACTGGTGAACGGCAAAAAGACAACTTTGGAGGGTGTCATTGTCTATAACGGTGTAGAGGCATTTGTACCACAGATGGCCGTTGATCTGATTCAATAATTCGTTAGAGCTACCGGAGATTACACCATTTGGCTGCCGAATATTTCGGCAGCTATTTTATTGTTTACTGATAAGGAGTAGGTTCCTGCTAACACCTATCGTATAATGAACGTAACCAAAATACATATCATGCAAGAAAAAGGAGAGATTCACCCATGTTGATTAAATTAAACTGGATCACGCTGAGGGTCAGTAATTTGGCAGCTTCGCTTGGTTTCTACCACGACATGCTTGGACTTCCAATTCAGCGCAGATTCGAAAGTCGTGGACGGCAAATTGCCATGCTGGGCATGGAGAATGAAGCCAAGCTGGAACTGATTGAGGGCAGTGAATCCACGCTTAAACCAGAGGCCGGCGTGTCGATCGGCTATGAGGTGAACTCGCTGGATGAAGCCATGGAACGACTGGCAGAGCTGAATATCCCCATTGTGCGCGGACCTATCCAGCCCAATCCGCATCTGCGGTTTATTTACATTACAGATCCAGATGGCTTCGAGGTGCAACTCGCAGAGCATGTCTAATTAGGCGACTGCGCACAAATGTGCTTATCACGATAACCAGTTGTGTGTGCATGTTTGCAGTCAAACCAGATGTAAGCTCACACCTGCATCGGGCAGCGCAAAAACGTTATTATGTTTGTTTACAGCTTCATACGGCGCATCAGCGGCACACCTATGCGATTCAGCAACCGATCAAGCAGCAGCCAGCACCAGCGTCTGCCCCATGGAAGGTGGCGCTCATACACGGCCGAATACTCAAAATCCGCCACAGCACCGCGATTGCGTTTGAACTGCGCAGCCCCGGCGCTCTCATGTAACAGATGGCCGTTCTCGCGAGCCTGTGCGATCAGACAAGCTGATAACATGCGGTATAGTCCGACGGATTGGGGCACCGCTGTGTCGTAACCAAACAGCGGTGTTGTCATGACTCCATTTCGGCAGAAATAACCCATCACCGCGTCCAGGCGCCCCTCCTTTTGCAATCCATAGAGTCTGAGTGTTCCTGATGCCATCGCAGTAGCAATGAACCGCTCGGTAAATTGCGGATTGTGATAGGAGTATTTTTCAAGGTATAACAGCTTGTACAGCTCAACGATTCGCGGAATATCTGCATCCGTCATATCTGATTCGGAAACGAATTCGTATCCATGCTTGCCCAATAATTCGTAATCCCGCTTCAACAGCCAGCGTGACTTCGAGTTGCCAAAATTCGGATCATGCGCTTGGTACAGATAGATTTGTCGGCTGGGAATTAGTCGACATCCCACTTCCGTTAGCCTGGCCGTCAGATCGGGATGAAGTCCAGGGCACAAGGAGCGAAACACAATGACATGCTCAGGGTATCGCTCTTGTACCGATGCAAGCAAACATTCCGCCTGTTCACCTGACATGGCTGGGTACAGATTGGTGGAGAACAGCCAGTTGTTCACATGCACAACTTTGTTGATCTGGGATTGCTTCATTCCCCAACCTATTAGACTGAGAAGCACAGAAAGACCTTTTTCCAACAAAGGTTTCTGCAACATGGTCAATTCCTGCTTGGCGTAACTCACATAATGCGTATATGGCGAACAAACGTAAGCATTATCATACTCTGTATCATTCACCGTCAGCGGAATAACGAGATCATCAATCCGGGCGAGCAGCAATGTCGTTTCCACGTTGGACATAAAGCTTTGGGTCCCGTCCAGCATCATAGGTTCCAGATAAGCCCTGGCATATCTGCCGTCCTCTGTATCGGGCCAGTCCATGTCTTTGAACGAATGCTGATCATAAAGACGCACGCGTTCAGCGCAATTATCATTCCTAACCTCATATGTACGGTCATCACAGTCCAATCTATCTTTCATTCCTTTATTCTTCAAGCTTTTACTCCCCCATGAGGTAACATCTTCTTTTAACTACCATTTACATTTTTAGTTCTACGCTCTTCATACTCTAAACAACACTGTATAGGAAAAAAATGCCGGTATCAAGCTGTACTCTAGACGAAAAAAAGCCCGTCCAGCACGATAAATACGCACCGACAGGCTCCCAACTATTAATTATTAATTTTTGTTCTCAACGGAAGAAGCCTGATGATCCGAGACTAGCTCATTCAGATCCACAATCAGTTGCTCCAGTTCTCTGAAGCTCTCCACCATCTTCTGTGTCAGGTTGCGCTGTTCTTCCATGCTCGCCAGAATCTCTTCTGTCGCTGCACTGGATTGCTCCGTTACACTCGAAATCTCGGAAACTTCATTCACAACTCTGGTGGAAGATTCCTTCATGGTAGCCGAACTCATCTCGATATCGGTCGCTTGATTCAATACATGCTGAGAGTTACTGTTAATCGTACGGAATACTTCCTCTGCCGTATGCACGCTATCTCTTCCTTGTTGTAACGAAAGACGAATGCGTTCGAATCGATCTGTCAGTGCCTGCGTCTGTCCTTTTAATCGAGACAGGATGGTTCCAATATCACTTGCGGACTGACCCGAGCTCTCTGCCAACTTGCGAACTTCCTCTGATACAACAGCAAACCCGCGTCCATGCTCACCCGCACGAGCGGCTTCAATGGCTGCATTGAGTGCGAGCAGGTTGGTCTGAGTTGCAATATCCGCTATGCTGTTCAGCATAAGCGTCATGGATTCACTTTCCTCGTTGAACTTTCGCATGTCATTTGCAGTTGTATTGATTGTCTCATATAGATCTTGCATTTGGATGTTCAGCTGGTCCATCTGTGTGCTTCCAGTTTGCGTGCTCGTTGCCATACTTGCGGACAAGTCTTTCATCTGCTGGGAATACGACGCAACGTCCTTGATATGCTGATCCGACACAGATAAGGATTCCGAAATCTCGGCTACACTGGTCGCCTGGAACTCAACACCTTTTGCAACCTCACTGAACCCAAGCGTCACCTCATTGGTAATGGAGCCAGTCGCATTCACTTTTTGCTTCAATTGATCCGTATAACGTGATAAACCTTCGACCGATTCCTTCACACGCTCCAGCATGGTTTCCACTCTTTGCTTGGAATGCTCCACCTCATTCTGGCGTACTTCACTTTCATGGAAGAGCCTTTGATTCAGTTGTGAGACCAGCATCAGAATGGCCCCCGTGAGAGCGAATAGTCCCACATTAACGATATTACCTATTAGCTCGACGGAGTCAACGGTATTCATAACAAATAACTGAAGAACACTATTGACTAGTAATATCGAAAATCCAACGACAAAAAATTTCTTGTTAGGAAATAACAGTAGAACTGCGGTTATGACCAAACTTAACGCAAAATTGACCGTTCCCCAACCGACATAGACTCCACATATTGTCAGTAATACGGTAATCAGCCATGGAATGAGATAAATATGTTTCTTTTTCGCATTAGCGTATGTAATCCAAACTACAAAGATCAGAGCTACTCCATTGGACACAAGTAACTTCGGCATCGTAAAGGCCAGCCCCATACCAACGGCGATAATAATCCACAAAATGATACCGATCAATTTGTTCCTTTTCCAAATAATTTCGTCCATACGATCCATGCATACCCCGTCCTTTTATGTAGGTTAAATGTAAGTTGTAGGGCCTTTCTGTACTACATCTAGTAGTCTTTGGTCCTGCTTATGTGCAAATCGCAAATACGCAGCGCCTTAGCATAGTACATATTAACTTCATAAGTATGAAACCAGCGCTACTTTATGTATATCGGTATTCAACATTTAAAATGAATATGAAATGTAAAATGATATGTAAGCATATCATTTTACAAACAAAAAAAGGCCTGTCTTATGCGTTATGGCGCACAAGACAGACCTTTTGGATCGTGAAAGGATGTGCAGCAACTCTTACTTTCCGAATACAAGTGTCGTATTGGAGGAGCCTGCATACTTGGTGACGAACTCACGCGCGTAGCTGGCACTCTCTACCTGATAACTGTAATTGGAGCTTGGTCTCCAGTTCGTTTTAGGAGAAGTCGGACTATTAAGCGCTGGTGTACTGCCCGTATCCGTAAACTCACCTTTTCCTTTGTCATCCAGGATGCCACCCTTTTCAGCGCCAGCACCAAAGTAGTTGTTTTCGGAATAAATCCGTGCTTTTTCACCAATTGTGATGGCCTGATTAAAGTTGTTTGCATAGTTGTTTTTGAGATGGAAGTAACCATATCTTAAAAGTCCAGGACCACGTACATATAAATTTTCGAAGTAATTATTGGACATCGTCACATGAGGTACTCCATTGTAACTGCTGTTACCATCATTCGGATGACCGAGGATGACGCCATACTTATGGTTCGCAAATTTGGAATTGCTAATCGTAATATAGTCGGCGCGATCTCCAATATACAGAAGTTTGTCCAGATCACTACCGCCAGAGCTGTAGCTGTGACCAGCAAACGTCACATGATCAATCCAGTAATTGGAGCCTGAAGTGATATACATCTGGATATCATCATTGGCATTAATATTGGAAGCGTGTTCAAAAGTCAGATTCTGAAAAATCACATTGCTTGAACTGCTTGTGGATCTGAAATGAATATTCGTTAATGTATGTTTGCCAAAAGAACCTACAAGTGTCTTGTTCGCTCCGAATTCAACCTTTTGCAGCGTGGAGGAAGAAATATTCTGTTCAACAACGACAATCTTGGCTGTAGAGCCTGCCATTTGTGTTCTCAAGTCATTGAGATTACTAACGTAAACCACCTGACCGTTCTTGCCCCCTGTCGTAGCTGACTTGGATACACCATTTTCATTCTTGGCACTGCCTGCAAAACCAGTCAACCCGTTCGTACCTGTGTTTGGATAACTGGCCGCACCATATGTAGACGGGGCTGTGGAGACAGTTAACAACAATAGAGTTACAGCGAGTAAAAGCATCGAAAATTTCTTCAAAATTTCACCATCCTTTATAATATTATCCTCAAAGACAACTCGATTATATCGTGTAACTTTGGCTGTGACAATACAAAAATTGCAAAAAGACAATAATTATCATTTTTATGCAACAGCAGATCAGATATAGTGAAAAAACGTAAAACTAGGCCATTCTTTCACACAAAATAGAGTCGCTAATTAGCGGCTCTATTAACGAGTACTATGTGATCCAACTAGGAACTGATCCGCCCTCGGATCAGTTCCTAAAGCCTCTGACGAAAAACCATCGCCAGTGGATAATAATATGTCACGACTTCTGATAGCTGCGGCGGAAGGCGCCAGGTGTGATTCGTTCCAGCTTCTTGAAGATGGCTCCATAATAGCTGGTCGATTCGAAGCCGACTTGACGAGCAATATCCTCCATCCCGCGCTGCACATTGTCGAGCAGCAGTTCCTTGCTCTTGTTGACTCTTACCTGATTAACATAGCTAATGGGACGAATACCTGTCGTTTTCTTAAACAAATGACAGAAATATTCTGGTGTGACACAGATCAATCCAGCGAGCGTTGGCAAAGTAATCTCTTCAGCATAATGTTGTTCAATATAGTCCAGAACCGGTTTTAATCGCTCATACTGCTGCCCGACCGTATCGCTGCCCTCAACAGATACGCGTTGAATAATCTCTGTCAATAAGGTATAGAGAATGGCGGAGCAGGCGTAATTGCTTAATGTCTGCTCTTGTGGTGTTAAGGGAGCTTGCAGCAGCTCCCGCATTCGGGATAGAAGGTATTCAGGTTGTGCAAGCGTGTATACGCATGTGTCGACAATGCCCACGGTTTCAAACAAGTTTGCTGACCCGTTGCCATCGAAAATGATCCAGTCGACTTCCCAACTGTCGGATAGTGCATAGTATTCGTGCTTCTGTCCAGGGAATAACAGCATACCCATACCTGGCTTGACGATATGTTCCGTTTCACTTAGCTTGAGCTTACCCACACCGCTGCGGCATTGTATCCACTGATAATCCTCAATGCCTTGGTCTCGGCGGATATGCTCCTGTTCATGATGCAGGCCGATGCCAAGTAAATAAAAAGGGAGCAACTTGTCTCGGGCAGATAACACCGGAAAATTACGATTGGGATGAGGCATACGACTAACTCTCCTGATCTTAATATTGTTATATCATATTAATTATTTAAGATATTCACTCGAATTAATATAACATATAATCGCAATATATTGATAAATAAAGGAGATCACAGGATGACAATTAAGATCGGAATTGATTATTATCCAGAGCAATGGACCCCGGAGTTATGGGAGAAAGATGCCATACTTATGCAACAGACGGGGGTTGCAGTTGTGCGAATGGCGGAGTTCGCCTGGAGCCGAATGGAACCGACTGAGGGTAATTATCAGTTTGAATGGCTGGATGCGGCTATAGAAGTATTCGCTTCGTGCGGTATGGAAATTGTGTTATGCACCCCCACCAATACCCCGCCAAACTGGATGACAACCCGTTATCCGGATGTGCTGCCCATGGATGAACAACGCCACATCATTCGGCCAGGTGTGCGTGGACATCGTTGCAACAACAGTCCTTCTTTGAGAATGCTGGGCTCCAAATTTGTGGAAGCGATATCACAGCGCTATGGTAAGCATCCCGCCGTTATTGGCTGGCAAATCGATAACGAGATGCACTACCAGGAATGCCATTGTGATACATGTAATCGTGCATTTGTCGCTTGGCTGCAAAAGCGTTATTCCAATCTGGAGGAGTTGAACCGGGAGTGGGGTACGGTCGTCTGGAGTGGTGAATACAGCAGCTGGGCTGAGGTAACAACACCGCTCGGTCCCAGCAAACCGATGAATCCTTCCTATCTTCTGGAGTACAAGCGATTTTGCTCTGACAGCGTAGGCTATCTGCTGGGATGGCAGCTTGAGATCTTACGCCGTAACTGTCCAGGCCAATTCGTGACGCATAACATGTGGCAATATCCAAATAGCCTGGACTATTATGATATGCACAACGAATTGGACTTCGTCTCTGTTGATTATTATCCGAATGAGCTGTATCGCGATTATGGAGATCGGTTTCCGAGGAATGGAGCGCTTACGCTGGACTTGGTTCGCGGCATCAAACGCCGGAATTTCTGGGTAATGGAACAGCTCAGCGGAGCACAGGGTGCCTGGATGCCGATTCAGCGCACCCCGTATCCTGGACTGATCCGAGCTCGCTCCTGGCAGACAATCGCCCGCGGTGCGGATATGGTCGTCCATTTCCGCTGGCGGAGTGCTACCGTCGGAGCCGAACAATTCTGGCATGGGCTGATCGACCACAGCAATGTTCCTGGACGCAGGTTCAGGGAGTTTGCCGAGCTTACTCGCGAGGTGAACCAGTTAGGAGAACTCTTGGCCGACTCAACCATTGTTACCCAGGTTGCTATTCTGCATTCGCATGATCAGCACACAGCGCTTTCCCTTCAGCCGCAGGCGGAAGGGGGAATGCACTATATAGACAACTTGTCCTCTATGCATAATGCATTTCTGAAAATGGGCGTCGGTACAGACGTTATCAACTGGACTGAGGAACTCGATGGGTACAAGCTGGTCATTGTCCCTTCCCTCTTCCTGTTAAGTGAAGAAGTAGCACAGCGGCTGGAGCGATTCGCAGCCAAGGGTGGTACGGTTGTCCTTACCAATCGGACTGGCGTGAAGAACATGAGGAATGTATGTGAGATGCTGCCTCTGCCGGGGCTACTGGGTGAAGCGGCGGGTGTTGTCGTAAGTGAATATGATGCCATCGGCAACAGTGAGCATCGGATACGGAACGCGGAGGGCAAGACATTCGCTGCGAAGCAATGGTGTGATCTACTGGAACTACGAGGGGCAGAGCCGATCGCCTGGTATGACAACGACTTTTACGAGGGTGTACCGGCGGTTACTGTCAATAAGTTTGGTGAAGGTGAAGTGTATTATGTTGGCACTTGGCCGGAGCCATCGTATTTCTATCAGTTGTTTGAAGGCATATTGAAGGAAAAGGAATTAGCGCCCAAAATCCAGCTGCCGGAAGGTGTCGAGCTGTCGATTCGAACGAAGGGGGAGCAAAACTTCCTGTTTCTGATCAATTTGACGAATGAGCAACGAGAGATTACGCTGGACGTTCCTTATCGCAGCTTGTTGACCAGCGAGAGATTGGATCAAAAGTTGACTCTTCCAGCTCTGGGAGTAGATATTTTAACTGTATAAGATCAGCGGTTTTTCATACCTAAGAAGGGATGTCTTCTCTCAAGGCTTACGACCTTGAGGGACATCCCTTCTCTGCTTTCACTAACATCCACCTAATCTGAATACGAGTATTGCCAGTTAGTTCATCTTATTTGATTTTGATCCCCAGTTCATCATTCTTGGCTTCCTGCAAATCATCATAGACCTTATCTGGTTTACCACTAAGTTTTAACACCATGGACTCCGGATGGTCCAACAGATTGCTACTGAAAGAATACATCATTCCATCTTCCGTTCCACTCCCAAATATCGTGGATAAGTTGGTCTGCTTCCCGTCTTTAGAGGTAGTTACAATCTCGATAGGCCGAACGACCTCACTGATCAACAACTTCGTTTTGTAATCGATCTCATGATCCGGCTCATAAACAAGCCTGACCCGAGTTACAAGAGGAGATACCTCAACTTCGGACAACATGACCTCATAACCTCCAACGGTAAAGGTCCGATTAACGTTGATGATTTCCGTTTTGGGGATAGAGAATTTGGGATCCAGCGCAAAAGAAATATTCATTTTTTTGGAATATTTATATTTCCGTTCCTTTTCCCCTTTTTCTAAATTTTCCACCACATCTGGAACAAAGGAAGAAAGCTGGAACTGAAGATTCACTTGCTCAGGCAGCGGTTTATTTCGATTTAGCTCAATTGTTTTCCGGCCATAAATGGTATGCTTATCCTTTGAAAAATGCATACCTCCTGCATTACCATTGTCAAGCAAGTACCCTGTGGAAGCATCCGTCATCTTCATATTAACAGTCGAATAGATCTCTTGCGAAGCATCCGTTCTGGCGGTATACAATACGGTTATCCTGTTCTCATCAGCCATAACCGCGTTCACGGTAAACTGATATATTCCTGATGTAACCGTCCCTTCCGGTTTGCCGAGGATGGAGGCAATATCCGTCAGTGTCATGTCGTTATAATATTTCAGCAATAATACATGGCGATATTTCGGTTTCACCTTTTGCAAAAGAGATTCCATAGCGATTCGATTATCGTCAACGCTAATCATCCAAGATGCCGGAATGCTGTCCTCCAGATCCTCCTTCGCCAGAGGTGTTGCCCGCTTGCGGCGCCTCTGTTCATCGATGCAGACATAGATCAGAATCCGAATGATCCACGACTTGAACGCCTTCTCATTATTCAGCGTACGACGTTTGATCCAAGCACGGCACGTCATCTCCTGCACAGCTTCCAGCGCATCTTGCCGGTTACGCAGGTAACTGTAGGCAATGGAAATGAGCGTATCTTGATGTTCCATAATGGATTGCACAAATTCCGTCTCGTCTTCGGTCTGTACATAGATCCTCTGGTTCATCTCTGCTTTTGTTTCCACCCCGCATCCCTCCTTCTCTCTCTTTCTGTGGTATAAGACGGGTGAGTGAAGCAAACGGTTTTTAATATTTGTTCATCAAAAAAAGCTCCGCCATCATCATGAGGGAGCTTGATTACCTAGGACTTCCGCCTTCAATCTCTTCCAATCCGGGAGCCTCTTCTATCCACACTTCAAGTGCGCTAGATCTTCACGATAACCTCCTTCAGACTTCGTTTGCTCCTGATTGTTGCTTTTGTTCATGTATTTGATGGATTGAACGATCCAACCACAACTCATACCAGTCCAGAAAATGTAATCGATTCGTATTGCCCCAATACTGATCAGGATAAATTCCATTGCGGTTAGCCCGGTCATCAACCCAGATCTCTCCGTGGGAGGCTCCCTTAACAATCAGATTCATGGAGATGCCACAACCAAAATCACTGATGCGCAGCATGCCTGCCGACCATTTCGGATCAAAATATTCATGTTCCAGCGCTTCCCATTCCTCTTCTTCCTTGCTGTCATCGAACCAGTCATAGTTCCAGTTCCATGCTTCCGTGAATTGGAAAGGGTCCGAGACCGCGTTCAGCTCATCGTCATAATCCAGAACAGCGTATACGCCGTCATCCGGGTTTTCCAGACCATAATAAGGCCCTGCACCACCCGCTCCCATATGAAGAAGCCATACCTTATAGTCCTCCGGCAACTCAATTCGCCATTTCTGTTCAAATTGCGCAATATCCTTCTGCGTCCACACAGACGCCATTTCATATTCATGGTTTTCTGCGCCAAACAGGTCCAGATCCGGGTCCAGACTTCGGAGAGTAATCAACTTTTCACGCATCCGTTCCAGTTGCACATTGTACATGGCCTACTTTCCTCCTTTGTTACTCCATTACGTTCTGTTCCACGGCGTACCCGCGTTGCTGCAACTCACCCAGTGTGGCTGCCACATCTCGCTCAGGACACAACTGCTTGATCAGACTGGCAGTCACCGGTTTTTCTTCATATACTTCAGCTACGGCTTCCAATGGCAGATTCTGCAGGTCGTAGTACCCTTTGGCCCAATCAGCGTAATCTTCCGGGTTCTTTTCCAAATATCCCAGTAAAAATTCTGCGCCACCTCTGGCGTCCGCTTCGTCTTCCTCGGTCATCGCCAGCTGAATCCAGTTACCAACCTTCCATGGCAAGTCGTTCCCTTCCTTCCATAGGCAAAAGGTCACATCCTCCAGATCCAGTGTTTCCTCCTGATCTCGCAGAACAGCCATTAACGTCTCCGGCACTTCATCGTACATGCACGGGTAGATCTCACCATCCTCACGAGCATGCGGACTTAAAGGTGACTCATGATCAAATCCTTTGATCAACATGCCTGAGTTCGTAAACAAGACATGCAGATGATCACCTGCGCCATTATTAATGCTTCCCCATGCCACACCTGGTTGAAGTTCAGCTGCATAATGATGAACGCGTAACCATTCTTCCTCCGAAAAGATAATATCCAAAGCAGCGAGGATTCTCATCCGTTTACGTAGGGCATCTACATTCAGCATCGTTATCTCGTTCCAATCCTGCATATGAATCCCTCCTGTTTGTATATGCACACTAAATCCGGATTAAATCATCCAGCATGTTATTTCCCTGAATACTTGGTGTCATGACAATGGTGATCCGACTGGCTTCTCTGGAGACGATACACGTATCTGTAACCATTTGAAATGTTCCTCTCATATTCACCGGTCCCTTCTGTCTGATTCAGGTCTGACCTCAGAAATATGTTCCATCATTATATCAAGCCTGATACACGTGTAAAAGGAACCCACGGACCATCTCTGCTTTCGCAACTCTTCATTTCTCGCTCCAAATGGTCGATATAAGCATAACTGAATTTTTTTGAACCTGATGGAGGAAGCCAAGCCATGTCAATTAACAATAGAAAAGAACCCTTTCGCTACACATTGAAAGAACCAATCCACTTTGAGATCTATATTCTCAGCATCAACGGGGTCAATGCACCACCGAAACCCATTCAGGCCGAGTTATGCGATATCAGTCGATCCGGCTGTCAGCTGTCATTTCCGCTATCCCTTCCTGTAGAGAATAACGATATTCGGATTGGAATGAATATGCTGCTCTTTGAAGACCCTCTATATATGGAAGGCACTCTCCGCTGGGGTCAAGAAAAAAATACCTCATGGCACTATGGTGTTCAACTCGAAATGCAGGATGGGAACCAGGACCGTCTCTCTAGAGAGATGCGAATGCTTGCAGGACAAGGCAAAATCATCGTGAAATAGCTAAATAGCCTGATAACAAAAAACGAATACAAAAAAACAGCCCAATCAAATTGGACTGTCGCAAGATGACACTCATTATGCCACTTTACTAACTGTCGCTGGTTGTTCCATGTTGGACCAGTTCACGGTTTTTTCAAGAACTAGTGAGATGCAAATAAACCAAAGGGCAGCACACCTACACAGGCTGACAACATCGTGAACAGACCCGTTAGCGCATAGGAATGCCTATACTGACGGCTTGTTGTCTCTGTCTGATATAGTTTCTCAACTGTGCTTAACGTGGTGATCGAATTCGTCATATTCACCAACCCAACGAAAAATGCAGTAATAACAATGCATGGTTCCCACCTAGGTGCTCCCCACGGAAACAGGGTGAGACCTGCTGGAGTCTGATTCGGCTGTCCACCATGTTGTCCAGGAAACAATAAACTATAGGCGATCCAGCCTGCCACAATTCCAATCAAGATCGCGTAGTTCCCCAGTTTCCCCCTACCTTTTAATTGAATCCATGCCACCAAAAATGCAATGACAACGGACAATGCGGCAACAGGCAGATTGAAACGACCAAACTCCGTATATCCAATCATACCTTTGAAAAAGTTCATCGTTAATTGAATCGTCATTAGAAATAACATGGCACTCTTCACCATAGGTGTGAACAGCTTTTGCAGCACTTGCGCTGCTCCCAGCCAACCCAGAATCACCATCGTTAGTCCCGCTAACAGAAAACCTGCAGCTAGTCCACCGCCAATACGCTCCAGACTCATACCGGCCGATGAAGCAGATACCGTCAAACTTAGCGTCAATCCCCACCATAACCCTGACGGACCATCCATAATCGCATATCGATGACCAAATACGGCTTGAAGAATACACACTGCTCCGGTAAGTATGAATGCGTGCTGCATCGACGCAGCTATAGCATCAGGAGACAGATGAAAATGTTGTCCAATGGATAGCGGAACAACAACGGTATTGGTAAACAGGAAGAAAAACCACTGTATACCTGCCAAAATCAGTGAAGATACGTCCTTCATATTCTTTTGTAAAAAATGCTCTTGATGTCTGTTCATTCGTTCGGAATATCCTTTCACTGTTCTGTATTATAAATGTATAACTCTCTTCAGGCTTGGCTTAATAGTCGTTTCATCTCGGCATACCGATGCCGGCTCGCATGTGCAAGCGGTGTAATCCCGTCCCGATCCGCGATCTTTGGATCTGCACCATATTGCAAAAGCAAGGCAACAATCTGCTGGTGACGCGGCCCACCATCTCCCAAAATGACCGCTTCCAGCAAGGCTGTCCACCCCAGGTTGTTGATATGGTTCACATCCACATCACTGCGTGTCAGCAGAAGCTCCACAATGTCCACATGGCCCCGATCCGCTGCTGGGATAAGGGCTGTGCCGCCAAAACGATTCGTTAACCTTGTATCTGCACCTGCTGTAATCGCCAATTCGACCATGTCATACATCCCCTCAGCACTCGCGTATAACAGCAGGTTGTCCAA
Source organism: Paenibacillus sp. PAMC 26794 (assembly GCF_000316035.1). Taxonomy (GTDB): domain Bacteria; phylum Bacillota; class Bacilli; order Paenibacillales; family Paenibacillaceae; genus Paenibacillus. The sequence goes on along the minus strand of NZ_ANHX01000003.1, from coordinate 109,966 downwards.
TCGTGCATCCCGAAGATTAATGTCGGCTCCGGCGTCCACTAACATCCTTGCCGTGTCTATCTTGTTACCGTGCACCGCTGCCAGCAGAGGTGTCCGCCCCAATGCATCCCGTTCGTTCAACCGATTACCCTGTTGTGTGATAAATCGAATGACCTCATCGGTATGGCCCGCTTGAGCAGCATCATGTATTGTTCTAACCACGTTGTTTTTTCCTCCAATTCAAGGTCTTTCTCATGCAGTAATATTCATATAGAAACCAAACCCTGTTAGTCAGGTATGCAAATCTAATGTATGGTAACATAAGATCGTAGTATATTAAAAATACATGTTTTGTTGGCTTTCCATACGAATTACATATACATCGCAGGCGAAGGAGAACAACCACTTGGATATCAAACAATGTCGCTATTTCATTGCCATTGCTGAGGAGAAACAGATTACAGCAGCAGCCCGGAGACTTCACATGGCTCAGCCGCCCTTAAGCCAGCAGCTTAAGTTAATGGAAGAAGAGCTTGGTGTGATTCTATTTGAACGCAAAGGGCGCATGATGGAGCTAACGCAGGCGGGTCGCAGCTTCTATGATTATGCGGTCACCTTGACCAAATATATGGAGGAAGCTCTAATGGAGATGCAAAGTTTCCGTCAAGGCATACGGGGCAAACTCGCCATCGGCATCAATACCATATCGGATCGTCTGATCCCGCAAGCACTACAGCAGTTCCGTACCACCCATCCACAGGTTACCTATAAAATCCAACAAAATGAATCTGCGCAATTATGCCGATTGCTGGAAGATGGCAAAGTTGAACTCGCCTGTGTACGCATGCCTGTCCAGACCGAACGTTATGAGGTGTTACACCTGCCACAGGAGCCCCTCTTCTATATTTCTTCAACACCGCTGGATAACCCAACGGAGACGGGAACTTATTTCAAGCAGCTTACAGGTATCCCTCTACTGCTTCCAAGTACAGAAGGACTCGGTATGTTCGAGCTAATTTTGGATAAATTCCGTGAGCATCAGGTCACACCCTCCATCATGGGCGAGTGCTCAGACATTAATATGTTGCTGGAGCTGGTCCGACTCGGCTTCGCCAGTTCCATCGTGCCACATACGGTACTTCAGTTATATCAAGAGCACCCATTCCACGTATATCGCATCCAGGATCAGCATTCCACGGTTGGCTCGGCGCTGGTCTGGCTGCAGAACCGTTACCTGTCCAAGCCTGCACAACACTTTGTGCAATTGGTTCAGGGGATGCTGCCCGTGGTGTAAAAGGCTATAAGCAAAAAAACAGCAGCTTTACCGGATTACATTCCGGTGAAGCTGCTGTTTCATTTTTATGGTTAAGCTTTCGCTGTGAACAACAAGTCTTTTTCTTTGATTGTAGTGCGACCAGCAGACTCAATGGACTCATACTGATGCATATTCGTAATAATGACTGGTGTAATCGTTGTATAACCGGCTTTTTCAATCTCTTCCCGGTCAAACTCCATCAGTACATCACCTACGGCAACCTTCGCACCTGCTTGAACTTTAGGAGAGAAGAATTGACCTTTCAGCTTCACGGTATCAATCCCGATATGAATCAACATCTCTGCGCCTGTATCACTTACCAAACCAATGGCATGTCCACTCTTCGATAATGAGAACACGGTTCCGTTGATCGGAGATACGACGCGACCTTCAGATGGTTGAATTGCGAATCCTTTACCCATAATCTCTTCAGAGAACGCAGGGTCTGGCACTTCACTCAGCGGTTTAACTTCACCTGTGATCGGGCTGAATACTTGCTCATCTTGTGCTTTTGCTTCTTCAGTTACAGTAGCTGCAGAAGTCGTTGCTGCTGATTTTGCAGGCTCAGCTGCTGGTGCAACTGGCTCCGATGCATTTTCTTCTTGGAATCCAAGAATGTACGTAAGTACTGCGGCAGCTACGATGGCAATCAAGCCACCAGCCAAAGCATAGAGCAGTGTGCTAATTGCTGGGCTGATAAATGCTGCTATACTTGGCAGACCCACTAGGCCTGTAAGTACATAGGCTTTAACATTGACGATCCCCATGAATCCACCTGCGACAGCTCCACCGATAAGAGCTGCAATAAATGGTTTTTTGAACTTCATGTTAATACCGTACATCGCTGGTTCCGTAATCCCCATAATAGCCGTAAGACCTGTGGAATAGGCAAGCGATTTGGTTTTGCTATTTCTCGATCTGAGACCTACACCAAATGCTGCACCACCTTGTGCCAAGTTAGCTGCAAACATCAGTGGAATAATAAAATCGTAACCGAGTGTTGTCATTGAACCAACAATGATTGGCAACAGTGCATAGTGCATACCTGTGATGATCAGCAGTGACATCGTACCACCAATCAGGATACTTGCGAAGATGGACATGTTGTCGAACAACCATGAAATACCACCGGACAAACCATTACCAAGAACCGTACCCAATGGACCAACGGTCATCAACGTCAGCGGAACCATAATTAACAGGGTAACCGTTGGAACAATCAGAAGCTTCAGTGAAGCATGTGTAACACGATCAACGGCTTTCTCTACATAAGAAGCAATCCAAATGGCGAGAATGATCGGAATAACCGTAGAAGAATACGTTGCAGCTATGACTGTAATCCCCATGAATGATGAATTGTGACCATCAGCCAGCAATGCTGTAATGGTCGGATGCATAATCCCTGCTGCGAGCGCTGCGGCAATATACATATTACTACCCAGTTTACGTGCAGCACTGATTGCCAGAATGATTGGCAGGAAGTAGAAGGCACCGTCACCGATTGCAGACAAAATGATATAGGTCGAGCTGGTGTCAGACAACCAGCCCAGGGCTACCAGGATGGCCACGATCCCTTTGATCATACCTGCACCCGTAATCGCTGGCAGGATCGGCGTAAATACTCCTGAAATAAAGTCGAACAGCGCACTTATTGGATTTCTCTTTTTCTTTTCTCCAGTTGAAGCACTGGATGATGCACTATCTGCGTTTGGTGATTTGGACATGTTGCCTACAAGTGCGTTGTACACGACAGGTACATCGTTACCGATAATGACCTGGAACTGTCCACCGTTCTCCATGACACCCATAACCCCTGGTGTATTTTTCAGCGTCGCTTTGTCCGCTTTTTGGTTGTCATTCAGGTTAAATCTGAGTCTTGTCATACAGTGTGTGACTTGATCGATATTCTCTTCGCCACCAACAAGCTTCAAAATATCCTTGGACAATTGTTGTTTATCCATTGTGTTTTGCTCCTTTTATGTGTAATGAAGGTTAAAAAAAAACCTAAACACTGAATAATGACAAAGCAGAAAAGCTTATCATTATTCAACGTTTAGGTTTTGCCTTTTTAGCAGTAACAATCCCAACTTTATTCAATTGTTTGTTCATTTCTGACAATTCGTTCAATATGAATGGTCAGATACAGTATTTCTTCCTTGGACAACACCCGATTATAGATCTTACGCGTATAGTCACTGATCCTTACTGCACATGCATGTGCTTGCGGATACTGCTTGCTCACCAAGTCATGAAGCGGATTATCTTCTTCTTTATCTTCAATCGCCGTTCCTTGCAACACACGTTGGGCAAAGAACTTCAGATGAGTTAAAAATCGATAATAACTCAATGAATCTTCATCAAGTTCAATCACAAAGCTACGTCTTACGATGTTAAGTATGTCCTTAACGATGTTCGTAATGCTGATCGTTTCCCTCATCTCACCGTTCATCTGGGCATTAACCAGATGCATTGCAATGAATGCGCATTCGTCTTCGGGTAGCAGGACACCTAATGTTTCCTCAATAATCTGTAGCGCCTTGAGTCCAATGGCATATTCCTTCCGGTACATGCGCTTGATCTCCCAGAACAATGCGTTACGGATCTGCAATCCTTGACGATGTCGATCAATGGCAAAATGAATATGATCCGTCAGTGAAATGTAGATGCTTTCATGCAGCTTCTCACCTAACACCGTCTCGGCATAACGGATAATCTCATCCGAGCACTCGACATATTCAACCGGGATATCAGACAGAAGTGTTTTAAGTTTCTGTGATACTTCCTTACTTTCAAGCGAGAATATTTTTTCGACGAGACTCTCGTCAATCGATTCACCAGTATGCTTTTTGAAGGCAATTCCACGTCCCATAACGACCAGTTCGTTTCCTCCCGGATCAATTACAGTAACTACGTTGTTGTTCAGCACCTTCTCAATTTTCATTTCTTCACATCACCTTGCACCGTCAAAGTAGTAAAAGGCAAAACCAAAGCAGGTCAGAAAATATGCCCCGCCTCTGGTTTTGCCTGATTGAACAGTAACAATCCAGTATTCATTAGCCTTAGGCCCATCTTACCATATAATTATCCATATGACAATGTTTTTGTGAAAGCGGTTAATGTGACATAAGAAGGTGCTTGTACAACCATGCTTGTAGAACTAGTATTTACTCGTTGTTGTTCTTAAGACTTGCGCCATTTGTACTAATAACTTCCTTATACCAATGGAATGATTTTTTCTTGTAACGATCCAATGTTCCTGAACCGTCATTGTTGCGATCTACATAGATGAAACCATAACGTTTCTTCATCTCTGCTGTTGAAGCACTTACTAGGTCAATACAGCCCCATGACGTATAACCCATCACTTCTACGCCATCCTCAAGAGCTTCGCCCACCTGTACCAGATGGTCATTCAAGTATTGAATACGGTAATCATCGTTCACCGTTTTATTGCCATTTTCGTCGGTAATCAGCTCATCGACTGCACCCAGACCATTTTCGACAATAAACAATGGTTTTTGATAACGGTCCCAGTATTTGTTCAAGGTTACGCGCAGTCCTTGCGGATCGATCTGCCAGCCCCACTCACTCGCTTTCAGATAAGGGTTTTGCACACCTGCGAACAGGTTTCCTTTTCCTTCGATACGTTTCTCGGGATCACCTGTCTCACAGATACTTACATAATAACTGAACGAGATAAAGTCTACCGTATGCTTCAGAATTTCAGCATCGCCATCTTCAAACTTGATATTGATATTATTCGCTTTGAAATAACGATTAATGTATTTCGGATAGTAACCACGTGCATGGATATCAGCAAAGATATCATTGCGCTGTTCCGCATGCATCGCTGCAACCACATCATCCGGATTAGGAGTCAACGGGTACGTAGGCATGCTCAGTACCATACAGCCGATTTTGGCTTCAGGCATAATTTCATGACCCAGTTTAACAGCCAGGGCACTGGCCACCAATTCATGATGGATTGCTTGGTACAGATCCTGCTTGGACAGTTCTGCTTTTGGCGTATAAATCCCGCCGCTCATGAATGGCTCCTCCAGAATGGAGTTGATTTCGTTGAACGTCAGCCAGTATTTTACTTTGCCTTTGAAACGGTTGAACAGCACTGTTACATAACGCTCGTAGAACTCGATCATTTTGCGGTTAACCCAGCCATCATACGTTTTGGACAGATGCAGCGGTGTCTCATAGTGAGAGATCGTTACGAGTGGTTCAATACCGTATTTGTGACACTCATCGAACAGGTCATCATAGAATTGCAGACCTTTCTCGTTTGGCTCCAATTCATCGCCTTTAGGGAAGATACGGGACCACGCGATGGATGTACGGAACACTTTGAAGCCCATTTCAGCAAACAGTTTAACATCCTCTTTATAACGGTTATAAAAGTCAATTCCGATCAGTTTCAAGTTATCTTCTGTAGGTGCTTCCGTTCTAGGCGTTGTAATCCCGTGTGGCATTACATCTTGAACAGATAGGCCTTTACCATCTGTATTATAAGCTCCTTCAAGTTGGTTGGCTGCTACTGCGCCGCCCCATAGGAAGTCCTTCGGAAATAGTGTTGTCATGTCAATCATTCCTCTCTAATTAACGTATTTTCATTCTTTGTCTAAATGTATTACTCTATCCTTTGCAGACAGGAAAAAGCGGACAATCTCCAACTAAAAGGGCGGTCAGGAGGAACATCAGATTCCTTCCATGCCAACTTTCGTGTTAGGTTTTGCCCGCTTTTTATGCGGTAACAATCCTGAAAACGAGAGAACTACAGTTGCTCACCATTGCTGGAGATTACGTTTTTGTACCAGTCGAATGAATCTTTCTTGGAACGTTTGAGTGTTCCGTTACCTTCGTCATCCAGATCCACGTAGATGAAACCATAACGTTTGGACATTTCGGAAGTGGACATGCTCACAAGGTCAATCGGGCCCCAGGCTGTGAATCCGATCAGGTCCACGCCGTCTTTGATGGCTTCTTTCATTTGTTCGATGTGTTTTTTCAGGTAATCCACACGATAGGAGTCATGAATAGAACCGTCTTCTTCAACACGGTCATATGCACCCAGACCATTTTCTACGATGAACAATGGTTTCTGATAACGATCCCAGAAGTTGTTCAGCGTTACGCGCAGACCGATCGGATCGATCTCCCAGCCCCAGTCGGACGCTTCCAGATAAGGGTTTTTCACGCCGCCAGTCAGGTTACCTGTTGTTTCTTCCTTGTCTGCGGATGCAGATTTAGTTACGGACATGTAGTAACTGAAGGAGATGAAATCAACGGTATTGTTCAGCAATATCTCATCATCGCCTGCTTCTTTTTGGATCACGATGTCGTTTTCTTCAAAATAACGAGCCATGTAGTTCGGGTATTTACCACGAGCATGCATGTCCGTGAAGAAGAGATTGATCTGATTCTCGTGTTGAGCCAGACGAACATCTACCGGATTACATGTTGCTGCATACGTTTCCATACGAGCAAGCATACAACCCACTTGGGAGCCAGGAATGATCTCATGTGCAAGCTTCGTCACCAATGCACTTGCTACAAATTGATGATGCAGCGCTTGATAAGTTGTTTGCAGCTTGTTGTCCACTTTATCGATCAGAATGCCGCCGCCAGTGTACGGGCTGAACAGCATAACGTTAATTTCATTAAACGTCAGCCAGTATTTTACTTTATTTTTATAACGGTTGAACACCGTTTCTGCATATCGAACATAGTGCTGGATTACTTCACGGCCAGCCCAGCCGTTATATTTTTGCGTCAAGCCAAGCGGTGTCTCATAGTGAGACACTGTAACGAGCGGCTCGATGCCATATTTCAACAATTCGTCGAATACTTCATCGTAGAATTTCAAGCCTGCTTCATTTGGCTCTTGATCATAACCGTTCGGGAAAATACGTGCCCAGTGAATGGACAAACGGAATACTTTGAAGCCCATTTCGGCGAACAATGCAATATCTTCTCTAAAGTGATGGTAGAAATCGATACCAAAACGTTTCGGGAAACGTTCTTCGATTTTGCCGGAGAGGATCTCTTCGATTCGGGAAGAGGAAATTTCCATGGCATGTCCGCCTGTACGCTTCTCTTTAGGAACATGAGCGATCATGTCCGCTGTAGAGAGGCCTTTGCCGTCCTTATCGAATGCACCCTCTAATTGATTGGCAGCTGTAGCGCCACCCCATAGGAAGTTTTCGGGGAATCCTTTTTTTGCCGTGGTCATGAACAACAACCTCTTTTCGAAATTTATTTTGGTTTTTCCAGGTGAAAAACTGTAATTCAGAGCAGAAAACAAGAAAAACCTAAACTCAAGGTAAAATAGCACCAAAAAAAGGGGCCTTCATTTCACCATCAGTTTAGGTTTTGCCTGTCTTCACAGTTACAATCCATCAAAAGATGTTATTGCATATTCTGTTGTGTTTGCTCTTGTAATGTAAGCGTAACATATCTATTTTGCAAAATCAACTTCACTAGATCATATGATCGTTTGATCGTTTGTACACTCTCACCATCGAAAAAATTAACGCGGCATACGCATAATGGCTGCCCTTAATGCCTGCGCTCCTTCCTCCGTTTCGAGGTAAACAGCGGGACTTTGGTCCCCTAAAGCCGGGATATCTTTCGTCATCCATTCAAAAGCGTACTCCCCCATTTCACACAAAAGCACCCGACTTATATCCGCCGGAATCCCTTGTAATCGCGCATGTTCTACCCACGCGGGGTCCATCTTTTGTCCAAGTTCTTCAAACTGTTCGGAAAATGAGTCCCAGCTTGCCTGATTAAACTCCTTTAAATAGATTCCTTTCATACTCATGTAATTTCACTCCCCATAACGCCATTTGTAACCCTGTGGTCCTATTTCACACAATTCATCCTTAAGCCGCTTGAAACCACTTCTGTAACAGGTAGACTTAATTTTATTAGCGTTTATGCGGTGAACACACCTATGCCTCACTGGCATTTTGTCACATATGGTTTCTCTGAATTATATGAAAAAGAGATGCAGGATGCATACAACACTTGCCTCACGGCACAAGGAGTCTGCAACATGCTCGTATGCAGCAGGTACGGCTCCGTTCGAATATTTACCGAAATCCAGTCTGGACAGGCTTCGTAAAATCAATCATTTCCTCATTCATGCATTCCAGAACAGTATCTCGGTTATCCAAGAGAATTTAACGGGCACTTATCTTTTTCTACTCGCAGATACCAACGGTGTGCTCCTCTCCATGAATTACAGTTCAGATCTTAAAGCTGTAGTAGAAGATTCCCCCATTCGTCCGGGCATGTTCTTCACTGCACAGAGCTGTGGAGTTAACGCCATATCTGTAACGATGGACAGCAACGAGCCTGTAGTGCTGCTGCCCGAGCAGCATGAAAGTCCTTATTTTCAAAGCTGGCATTGTTACGCCGCACCTCTGTTCATGGGATCGCAACATGTCGGTTATCGGGATGTGTCCACCATTAATGCAGATATGCAAGGTGAACTGATTGCCATTGCCAAGCTAATTCCAGCGTACATGCAGAACTGTTATCAGAGTCAACAGACTGCTGAACTGTGCGACAAACCGGCGGTGGAGTTCACCGAGCGTCAGTTAACCATTCTGGAGATGATAGCCGGAGGCCTCATGGGAAAAGCCATTGCTTTGAAATTAAAGATCAAGGAATGCACCGTGAATCATCACAAAAAAGTGATTTTTAACAAATTAGGTGTGCAATCCAGCACAGAAGCTGTTTCAATTGCCAGCCGAATGTCTTATGTATAGAAGACCCCTATAGATTCCTATAGGTAGTATATGAGAACGTTCGTGCTACAATTTAGAAACCAAGCAAGATGTAGAGAGAGAAAACACACACATTTCAGGAGGGTAATATGACAATTCCAAAGAAAGCATCTTTATTCGCCATGCTCATCATGATTATGCTGGTTGCAGCCGCTTGTGGTGACAAGGCAGATAACACAACTACAACAGAAGAGTCGGCCGCGACAGAAACAACAACTGGAACTGATTCTGATACAGCGAATACAGAAGAAACAGAGAACACAGAGAACACAGAGAACACAGAACCAGCAAGCGAAGAGTCCAAGGAAACTGATAATTCCCAAGACGTTGAGCTGGGAACTACGGAAAAAGGTTCTTACACCAATGACTATTTCGGCGTATCTCTGAAGTTCCCGGAAGCTTGGGAGTTCCAGGATGCTGCAGGCATGAATGAGCTGACAAGTGCTTCATCCGAAGCGATTGCTGGTGATGATGAAACGAAGAAAAAACAAATTGAACTGTCTCAGACGAAAACATTGAATCTGCTTATGGCTTCAAAGTATCCATTGGATGGAGGTCAAGTTGGCCCTTCCGCTATGGCCATTGCTGAGAAAGTGAGCTTGTTGCAAGGCATCCGTACAGGTAAAGACTACCTGGAAGCAACCAAAAAATTCATGGTGGATAGCCAGTTCCCTTACGATTATAAGGAAATCACAACGGAAACCATCGGTGGTAAAGAGATGGATCTCATGCAAATCACGATGGATGCAGGTGACGGTTCAACCATTACTCAAGATTACTATAGTACAATTATTGAAGGATATGCTTTCAACTTCATCTTCACTTACATGGATGATAAGACCAAAGCCGAGATTGATACCATCAAAAAATCGGTTCAATTCAAATAATTGAATTCTAATTACTGCCATTATACGAAGAACATATAACTCAACCCCGATAACGATCTGTGGAGATCATCTTCGGGGTTCTTTTGTCGTTGAAAAAGACTATATATTGCACTAGCTAGATATGGCTACCCAGTGCCCTTCCTTGACTTCTACCCACTCGGAATGTTCCAGATTATAACGGTCCTCTACTTCAACATTTTCTCTAGCTGTTTCTTTGACAACATGTCGCTTTTTCTTCGCTTCTACCGCTGGATCAGGCACAGGAATAGCAGACAGCAATGCCTTGGTGTAGGCATGTTGCGGGTTGGAATAGAGTTCTTCACTCTCGGCCAGCTCAACAATCTTCCCGTTATACATCACCGCCACTCGGTCACTGATATGTTTCACCATGGACAAGTCATGTGCGATGAAGAGATACGTCAATCCGAGTCGCTGCTGTAACTCTTCAAGCAATTGTACGATCTGAGCCTGTATCGACACATCCAGTGCAGACAACGGCTCATCACATACGATGAATTCAGGTTCCACAGCCAGAGCTCGTGCAATACCGATCCGCTGTCTCTGTCCACCCGAGAATTCATGTGGATAACGCTGCGCATGGGTAGGATCAAGACCTACCATCTCCAGTAATTCCTCTACCCGCTTCTCCCGCTGAGCGGCATTACCTGCAATTTGATGAATATCAAGCGCTTCTCCAATGATATCCATAATCCTCATTTTGGGATTCAGCGATGCATAAGGGTCCTGGAAAATAATCTGCATATGTCTGCGCATCGTTTTCATTTCTGAAGCTGACAAGCGATTGAGCGGGACTCCTTTAAACAGTACATCTCCACCTGTTGGCTCATGCAATCGCAGAATCGCACGCCCCGTGGTTGATTTTCCGCTGCCGGATTCCCCTACAACGCCAAGTGTCTCTCCTTGACGAATATGGAAGCTAATATCATTCACGGCCTTTAAGGTATTGCCTTTCCCCAGATTAAAATGTTGTTTGAGCGATTTCACCTCAAGCAACGGCTGATCATCTTCCAGATCTCTCGGGACCAACGATACCGGTTTTGGCTTTTTCTTCTGATCCAGACGCGGTAATGCATTCAGAAGTCTAATCGTATACGGGTGTTTGGGATTAGCAAAAATCTCTGTTGTTGTCCCGGTTTCCACAATCTGTCCTTCTTTCATAACAACAACCCGATCACACATGCCTGCTACTACGCCCAAATCATGCGTAATCAGGATAATCGATGTGCCCAGTTGGTCCTGCATATCTTTCATCAAATTAAGAATCTGTGCCTGAATGGTAACGTCCAGTGCGGTTGTCGGCTCATCGGCAATGAGCAATTCAGGACGACAAGCAAGTGCAATACCAATCATGACCCGCTGGCGCATGCCTCCGGAGAATTCGTGTGGATACTGGTTGTAGCGTATTTCGCTGCGAGTTATCCCCACCCGCTCCATCATGGCAATCGCCTGTTTCTTGGCTTCCCTTTTGGATACCTTCTGGTGTTTGATCAGACTCTCGGATATCTGTTTCCCTACTTTAATGGTCGGATTAAGAGAACTCATCGGGTCCTGAAAGATCATGCCAATATCACGCCCACGAATGCTCTCCATCTCTTTCTGCGTTTTATTCGCCAGATCGACCCCTTTGAACAGAATCTCTCCATTTTTCATCTGTGAAGGCGGCGATGCAAGCAGCCTCATAATGGAACGTGCGGTTACACTCTTGCCACTGCCCGATTCGCCTACAATGCCCAGTGTCTCGCCTTTTCGCACTTCAAAACTTACTTCTCGTACTGCCTGAAACTCACTCTCTCCAGAATGAAAAGAGACCGATAGATCATTAACTTTCAATAAAGGTTCCATGTTATCACCAGCTCTCATCCGTTTTTCACATTCACTCATCTCATATGTATACCATTTAATTCCTTGACAATTGTTTAGACCCTAAATAATATATACTATATCAATCGGAATAATGCAATTTAAACCTGAATGAAAGGAGGCACGCTTGGTTTGAATCTTGCAGAAAGCAGCAGACTCTCGCGGTTGGTGCACAATTTAAGTTTTATTTATGGCAAAATGCTGCTTCATCCTTCCTACCGATATGTTCTGTTCATTCTTGGATTACCGATCAATCTGGTCGTGTTTCTAATATGGCGTTCGAATCGAAAAAATGACGGCTGGGTAGCTGCGAGGCAGACGGCCGAGCAAGAACTGCTCGCTTCTTCCTATCGGAACAAGCTTAAGTTGGAAGTCGAAGAACAGCTGCGTCGCAAACATCGTTTTTTCCAGCAACAGGTCAGTGAGGAAGAATTCAGACGTCAGACAGAGGAATGGTTGGAAGAAACGGTTCAGAAAGAGTTGAAGGAGCGGACTTCTCGCCTACTTCAGGAACAGGGAAGTCAACGTCTTACGATGGCCGATACATTCCACACCCTTATCGACAAACCGTGGTTTTTCGCGATATCCATTATTCCCGGCTGTCTGATGTATGGCATCCTCTTTTTGTATGGAAATCCTTATCTAAAGTACATATTTGAAAGAATACTGATGACGGTATTTGTCATTCTGGGCGTAGCCACACTCGTATTTACGATTTTGTATCTGTCTCCGTTCAACCCGGCAGCTAACATTCTCGGAGAGACAGCAACGGAGGAACAGATTGCAGCATTCAATCAGGTGTATGGCTTGGATCAGCCTTATCTTACACAGCTCTGGAACAATATTAAGGGAGTTGCTCTCTTCGACCTTGGCAAGTCTTTTGCAGGAAATGAAGACGTAACAGCAACAATTGCAAGAAAGTTTCCAATTACATTGACGCTGGCCGTCATCTCCTTGCTATTAGCACTTGTCATTGCATTACCCATCGGTATCATATCAGCGATTAAGCCTAATTCATGGTTCGATTATACGTTTATGTTTATCGCTCTGATTGGATTATCGATCCCGAATTTCTGGCAAGGACTTATTTTCATTCTGAACTTTTCGATCAAATTGCAGTGGCTTCCCGCCACCTTCAACCCGCAGAACTGGCTGTCGATCATTATGCCAACCATTGTGCTGGGCACGGGACTCACGGCTGCGGTGGCACGGATGACCCGGTCTTCTACACTGGAAGTCATTCATGAGGATTATGTGATGACCGCCCGCGCCAAGGGGTTAAGCGAACGTCAGGTCATGCTGAAACACGCTGTACGTAATGCATTGATTCCAATCGTAACTGTGGTTGGACTTCAATTCGGAGCCATGCTTGGCGGGGCAGCAGTGACGGAGAAAGTGTTTAATATCAGCGGTCTCGGTAGCTATATTGTGGATAAACAATTCATCCCCGATATTCCGAGTATCATGGGCGGAGTAATCTACACAGCAATTACGATCTCCATTATCAATGTAGCGGTTGATCTGCTGTACGCTTTTATTGATCCAAGAGTGCGCTCCAAGATGAAACAATATTAAAGTGTGTGTTGAACTACCTCTTAAAGCAGGTGTATTATGACAAACTCGTCCTTAACACAAGAAATGCGTTTCTGGCTTAAGTCTTCTCGAGAATACAGTCAGGCAAGCTTCGCCTGGATCACGTCCCTTCTCTTGACTGCCTTGCTCCTGTTCAACAGTTATGACTGGAGTGAGCAGGCGTTCAAACCATTTCTGCTAACGATACTTGGGATCTATGTATTCTTCACACTGGTCCAAAGTGTCATCACCCTTCGGATTCGAAAAGACTTGATCCGTACGGGTACGATCTCTACTTTGACCCGCAGGTTAGCCTGGGTTCAGCTACTTGCCATCATTTCTGGCAATATATTTATAGTAACGGCAGCCTTTCATCTGATTCGAAAAGCCAGGAATGTGGAGTATACCTTTGCGGTGTATATGCTTTTAACCCAGCTGTTCGTCATCGGTGTATCCGCATTAAATGTTTTCAAACCCTATGTGGCTGATAACTTTCTGCCAGCCATGGCGGTGCTGATATTTATTCTGCTCATCGACCTGGTCGTACTGATTATCGTATCCCGATATAACGCGACCTCTATCCTCCCTCGCTGGATGATCGGTGTCAGTGTAGTACTGATTCTGACCTCGATCACAGGTAATGTATTTGCCCTATTGCTCGGCATTTCCATTATTGGACGAATTCGCAGACAGGGGAAACAAAAATCAAACTTCTGGAATGATCTGTGGGAGCGACTTGCTCCAAATATGACTGCCATGTCCGGTTTGTTTTTTATCATTTTTCTGTTCTCGATATCGATCTGCAGCTTCTTTACTTTTGATTACAGCATGGCTGTGGAAAATAACTACTCGGCTCTGCTTCAACCCCCGTCCCTTGCGTATCCCTTGGGAACGGACGACTTCGGACGATGTTTATTTTCCCGGATTGTATTTGGTGCCCGGATCTCCTTGATCGTAGGTTGCATGTCGACCATCATTCCTGTGTTGATCGGTGGAGTCCTCGGAGCCTTCTCCGGTTTCTACGGAAGGCATACGGATAACATCATCATGCGGCTGCTGGATATTCTCTATGCCATTCCTGGAATTCTGCTCGCCATTGCCATTATTGCGGCGTTTGGAGCCAATACAGTCAATCTCATTCTGGCGCTGAGTCTGGGTTCGATTCCAACTTACGCCCGTACCATGAGAGCCAGTGTGCTCTATGTATCTACTTTTGAATTTGTGGAAGCTGCACGTGCACTGGGGTACAACAATCGTACGATTATTTTCAAACACATTATTCCCAACTCCCTTGCGCCCATGATTATTAAGTCCACACTCACAATTGGTGGAGCGGTTATCGCTACCAGCAGTTTGAGTTATCTGGGACTCGGCGTGGAGCCGCATATTCCGGAATGGGGTAACATTCTGAAGCTCGGCAGTACATACCTGGAGACCCACTCTTATCTGGCGATTTATCCAGGTTTGGCTATTATTCTGCTGGTTCTTTCGTTTAACTTTCTCGGTGACGGTCTGCGTGATGCGCTTGATCCCAAGCTGGAGAAGGCCTAAATGATTTGTTGAAATAAATGATATAGAAAAAAGAAATCACACATCACACATTCAAGATATGGAGGGTAATCCCATGAAAAAACGTACACTGATCTCATTGCTATTAATTCTCGTCATTGTGATTTCCGGTTGCAGTGTAAAAACGAAAACCGAATCCCAGGCGGAGACCGCACCAGCGGACACAACTGAAACTGCACAAAAACCGGTAGATATTGAATTACTCGCTCAGAGCGCTTCCGAAAATGACGTAAACATTGTCCGCGACCAGCTGACCAAAAACGGCTTCAATGTAAAGCTGAACCTGCAGCCGGATTACGGCAGCTACAAATCCCAGCAGGATGCAGGGAATTATGACATTGCCTTGTCCAGCTGGACAACGGTAACGGGAAATCCCGATTATGCAGTGCGTTCCCTTTTCAAAACAGGTGGAGATTACAGTATCCTTGCCGATGGGGAACTTGATAAACTCATCGATCAGGCAGCTACTCAAACTCCAGATGAATACAAAGTCACGTACAAACAATTGGAAAATCGCTTGGTAACGGATCAGGCGTATATTGCTCCTTTGTACATTTCCCTGAAAAGTCAGGCTGTGAACCAAGACATTCTGAATGTCGACACCGTTCGTCTCTCCAAATCCCGCGCTATGGCTTGGGAACCGATTGAATTCAACGACAACTCCAAAAATGCCACAGACCCGTTGATTCTGACGCAAAGTGCATCCGTACTGACTTCCCTTGATCCCATCAAAGGTAATGACGGTTCTATTAACCAGTTTAATACCAATATGTACGTACGTCTCGTTAACTTGACGGATGACGATCAGCTGACAGCAGCTGGATCACTGTCCCATAATTTCAGTATTGCTGAAGGTAATTCGGACTACTACTTCATTCTCAGAGACGATATCAACTTTGCAAAGATTGATAACAAAAAAGCTGTAGATACAGGAGAACGTGTCGGTGCAGATGATGTGATCTTCTCCCTGGATCGTGCTAAAAATAAAGATTCCGTTCCGGATCACCGGACGTACAGTCTGCATGAACACATCAAAGAAGCTGAGGTTGTAACGGATCTGAGTGCATTGCAATCCATTAAACAATCCAGCGGTAGCGGCACAATCCTCGAAGCATTGGAACAAGGATTGGGCAGCAAAATTACAGAACTCGTGACTGACAAAACCAAAGCAGATAATAGCGCAGGTAAATATCAGGTCGTTAAACTGACAACAACTGAACCTTTCCCACAAGTACTGAACTACCTGGCTCACCAATCTGCGGGTATCGTGTCCAAAAAACAGGTGGAGAGCATCAACACATATGATGTAGCTTCCTTTGACGTCAACAAAGATATTCCTTACGGTGATCAGAACACGGTGACTGAAGGCGCAGCATACAATAACACCCTTTATACTAGCGGACCTTATATTTTGTCTTATAAAAATGACTATGAAGGTGTATTCTTAAAAAATCCAGCCTACCGTAAAGGCACGGAAGATGAGCCAAAAATTGCTCAGGTTAACGTCCGATTCATCGCGGATGCAGACAGCGCCCTCTCTGCTCTTCGCAGCAGTGAAATTCACTTATACTACGGTGTACCTGAAACCAAGTATGACATCATCGAAAATGACAGCAAACTGAAACTGCAAAGTCTGCCAAGTAACGCTGTCTCCTATCTGTTGTTTAATACGGCCAATCGTGAAGTTGCCAAGAGCAGTGACCTGAGAAAAGCCGTGCTGTACTCCATTAATCAAGATGAGATTTTAAGTTTTTACAAGAACAACAAACTCAAAGCATACTCCACAGTAAGCCCGCTCGTTCAGACCGGGAATGAATTGAAAGCTGATCCTGCAAAAGTAAAAGAATTCTTGAGTAACTACAACGCCTCCAAGTAAACGTATACCAACAAAAAGGCTGCTATCAGGATCATGTGTTTGATCCTGATAGCAGCCTTTTGTTATTCTTCCAGCACACGGCAATCTGCCAGAACATCGGGATAGTTTCGCATGCTGTCCGCATCAGTAATTTTGCGAATAACTTTGCACGGTACGCCTGCTGCAAAAGAATGCGGTGGAATATCACGAGTCACCACGCTACCTGCTCCGATCACACAGCCGTCTCCAATCGTTACGCCCCCGCACACTGTGACGTTTGCCGAGATCCATACATCGTTACCAATCGTGACCGGTTTGGCATAACATAGCGACTTCACATCACCGTTCTGGTCCACCATCTGTCTCCGCTCGCTGGCAATCATGGGGTGAATTGGAGTAACAATCGTAACGTTGGGTCCAAAACTGGTATAGTCCCCGATCGTCACTTGCGCGTCATCTTGTATCGTCAGATTGTAATTACCGAAGAAATGATCGCCTATCCGGGTATGTATACCATAATGAAAGAAGATGGGGCCTTGCATGAATCCACCTTCACCGATCTGCCCCAATAGCTGTTGCAATATCTGATTCCTTTCCTCAGTCTGTTCTTCAAAGGTCTGACTGTAACGCTGACTGAGATTATGGGCTCGCCTTTTGATGATCTTTAATTCGGGATCACTTGGACTGAACAACACGCCCTTCATGATTCTCTCTTCTTCACGCATCATGAATCCTCCTCTACAAGGGTTAGCTTATAAAATAAAAGCCACAGACATGGCCTGTGGGTTATAAGGCTTCTGATAGAATGCCTGACTTCAACGCCTGAAGCACCATTCCTCGTAACCCAGCATCGAAATCATGTTGGAACGAGTCCTGATGTACAATCTCGGGCAACGACGGCATGGGGTGATCCTTCCCGTACTGTTTCCACGCCAAATCAAGTTCTTCTCTCTCCACACGTTCCTGATAAATGACAATCTGGTGCGGGGCAACGACGGCATTAATCGTTTGCAAGATATGACATACGTGCACTACAAAATCATCTTTGCTCATGTCACGTTTCCAATCAGGTGAATAGGGAAGATACTTGATCTCACCAAACATCCCGTTTTTCCCACGGATCATCTGTCCATTCAACATCATGCCCATACCTGGCGGGTATCGGTTCGGAAAATAAATTCCCGCTACACTCTGTTCCTTCATATCCGCATGCTGTGTACAGTATCCGCTTATGGCTGCATTAACATCATTCTCCACGAGAACGTTCAGTTGGAACTCGCTCTCGATCTCCCGTATCAGATGTGAATGGATAAGCTCTTCATGACTGCTCACCGTGATGTCCCCATCCACGGCTTGCCCCGGAATACCGATGCCGATCATATCAATGGAGGGATACTCCGTAATGAAACGCGCGATAAGTTGCAGCATATGCTGTTTATCAAAAGCAGGCAAGATGCCCTCTTCCTTCAACACAACCTTATTCTCCAGATTCATGACTGTTGCCGAAATCAACTCCTGGCCTTTCATCTCTTTGATGTACAGAACCAAAGCAAGTTTGAAGTTGTAATTATATCGATATGCCTGAGCAGGACGACCGCCGTTAGAGGGAACCACTTTATCCTGGAACAACTCTCCGCCATCACATAATTCCTGGATCAGGGCATTAATGGTCACAACACTAAGATTGGTGAGTGAAGCTAATTGCGGTTTGGTCGCCGTCTCAATCTGCTGCATGACTTCACGCACATTATTCAGATTGATGTATTTCATCATTGTAGCATTGGCTTTTTTCATAACCCTCTCGTTTCTACTCTGGTTCAATTGAGCCAAAGCAATGGTATGCATGTAATTTTACTCCATATCATAACATAATCCCTTACTCGAACACATGAGTACCATCGTGCTGGCAATGGATCGAAATCGGCAGAGCTGCTTTGTTCACTCAAACAAATCATCCATTGACTTCACAGGTTTTACTTCAATTGGTTGCTTTGACAAGGCCATACTGGCATAGGTACCTGCCCATATTATAACTGCCATAATAACGTATACCATCCATACTTACCTCCCTGTTTCATGCGGATTATGATTTTGCGATACTTATCACATGTGATTATTCCTTTACTTAATAAATACACTTTATAAAGTATATTACGTAAGTATGCGAGGATAATAGTTCTTTGTCAATATGGTTTATCCAATTCCCCATGCAAAATAGACCAAGTGAATTATAGAGACATCCTGAATCCAGTACACCTGCGCCATAATCCAGATGATGAGAGCAAACCCCGTATACAAGGAAAAAGTCCAAGCCCAGCGGTCAGGATAGAGAATCGCCCCAATCCCCAGCATTCCATGCATCAACATGAGTAACCACGATCTGCCTATACGCTGCTTCATCATGAATTGCTCCTTCCGTTCTCGCGTTTCTCAACCTCATATATGGAGGATTATGCTAAACCCTCTAGCACCATTCTCACACATGCCGCGTATTGTTCCTGTGCTTCTTTTCACTATATGGATCTCCAAAATCATTCGTAATGGAAAAACTTGATAAAAGAACGTACGTTCGGTATAATGAGATTATCCTGAATAAGCGAGAGGCAGATATGGACGACAAATTTATTAAGGAATTACGCGAGATTAGTCGGGATGACAGACGAAGATCGGAATTTATGATTCAAGGTTTGAAGGAAACACTGCAAGAACGCAAAGAAGAAGGCATACTCAAGCGCTGGATACGGCGTAAGAAAACAGAGAAAAAAATCTCTCAAAGATTTAATCAAGATCCACACTCGGATCAAAAGTAACAACATAAAAAGGAGGCGGAATACGCCTCCCTTG
This sequence comes from Paenibacillus sp. PAMC 26794, assembly GCF_000316035.1. Taxonomy (GTDB): domain Bacteria; phylum Bacillota; class Bacilli; order Paenibacillales; family Paenibacillaceae; genus Paenibacillus. The sequence goes on along the minus strand of NZ_ANHX01000003.1, from coordinate 90,262 downwards.
CTATTTACATAATGGATCATTTAGATTAGTTAGTGCCTTATTTAACTATTTCAGCTTTTGATAAATCTAGTTTTAAGGCAAAATGGCAAAGGATCGAACTGGAAAACCAGAAGCTTTCTCCGCTTTGGGTACAATGTTGAAGATTACCGCGCCCTTAGCCGGCACCTGATCCAGGTTTGTTAACAGCTCGACCTGGTATGTATCCTGAGCAAGTACATAATATTCTGCCAGAAGTGCTCCATTCTTCTGATAATCCACGGCCGAATCCGTGTCAAAGGTTTCATGCCCAATGGCTTGTACCTTTCTTTCCTCAAATAAAAACATGAGCGCACTAACCGACCATCCAGGCGCATGACTGTTACCCTCCGCATCCTTGTTATCAAATGCTTCGTGGTTAGGCCAGCGTTTGCTCCAATCGGTACGTAAGGCTACAAAGCTTCCAGCTTCAATCACGCCATGCTGTCTTTCAAATTCAAGAATATGCTCCACATCCAGTGTGAAATCCGGATTGTTCTCTACTTCGGCGGACTGGTCAATGACCACAAGTGGCAATACAAGCTCCTTCAAGCCCAACTCTTCCAGATACCGGGTATCCCGAACGAAGTGGATCGGCGCATCAAGATGTGTCCCGTATTGACCCGGGAACTTGAAGCTCTGGGCAAAGAAACCTTGATCGTGATCAAACAGGGTATCGAATTGTGCTGCCTCAAAAGCTGAAAAATGTGGAGAGCCTGGACCAAACGTATGGGTCAGATCCACCCATTTCTTTTCTTTTAACAATTGAATGGCTTGAATGAGTTCGTTGGACATCCTAATCACCTCATGCACAAAATGGAATAAATTTCTCCTATTATATCTTATTCCACTACAATTGGGGAGCAATCCCTATATTGGTTCTTAGGGCTGTTAATTTTCAAATTTAAAAACTTCACTGACCGTAGATGTCAGTGAAGTTAATTTATAATACAAGAGTAATCCATTCAATCATGAAAACAAAAGGAGCATGTATGATGCAAACGAAGAACGTATATCTATATGTATTTGATACGATGGCAGACTGGGAGGTAGGATATCTAACTGCTGAATTGAACTCGGGAAGGTATTTTAGGAAAGAGATCAAGCCTTTACAGGTCGTAACCGTAGGCGTGGATAAACATCCGGTAACTACCATGGGCGGATTGAACATCCTTCCTCATATTTCTATTGATGAATGTACATTGAAAGGTGACGACGTCATCATTCTTCCAGGAGGAAACACCTGGATGGACACCATCCATGATCCCCTATTGAAAAAAGTTGCTGCCTCTATAGAAGAGGGTACGGTTATTGCGGCGATTTGCGGTGCGACAGTTGCACTTGCAAACATAGGGATACTGGATTCCAGACATCATACAAGCAATGATTTAGAATACCTGAAGATGATATGCCCAGATTATACTGGAGAAACATATTATGTAACGGAGCCTGCAGTAACCGATGGAAATGTAGTTACTGCATCTGGAATAGCTCCGTTAGAATTTACGATGCATGTGTTGAAGCTGTTGAATGTCTTTGCACCAGAAACATTACAGGCCTGGTTCAATCTGTATCAGACTCATGAGTCCAAATACTTCTACCAGTTAATGAATTCTATTGCACCTGAATAACCAGTTTCCCGCGGGTATGATGGGTCTCACTCTTCTCATGTGCTTCCCGTACTCCCTGTTGAGTTAGCGGGTACGTTCCATCAATAACCGATTTGAGTTTGCCTTCCGCAGCCAGTTCAGCCAGCTGATCCAGTTGATCCCCTTTGGGCTCCATCATGAAGACGTTGGCCGTTACTCCGGCTTCTATGGCAAGCTTCTCATCCGGTTGTTCCACCAAGGATACCAGATGCCCGCCAGACTTTAACACCTTGAAGCTATCGCGCTGAATATCACCGCCCATGGTGTCCAGCACAACATCATAATCGGAGAGAATCTCCGAGAAATCTTCTTTTTTATAGTTGATAAAATGATCCACACCCAACGAGCGAAGCAACGCTTCGTTTGATTCACTTGCCGTGGAAGCCACTTCAGCGCCGAGGGACTTGGCAATCTGAATGGCATACGTTCCCACACCACCTGCACCAGCATGAATGAGTACCTTCTGCCCTTTGCCTAAACGTCCGTGATCCACAAGTGCCTGCCAGGCCGTCATTGCCGCCAGCGGGATCGCTGCTGCTTCCTCGAAACTCAGTTGCTCCGGTATACGGGCAATAATATCCGCATCGACAGCAACATATTCTGCATAGGTTCCGAATTGACGCGGACGCGCAAATACCCGATCACCTTCCCTGAACCGCGTGACATTCGAGCCTGCTTCAGCCACAATACCGGCAACATCGCCGCCCAGAATCAATGGAAAATTCTCCGCTGCCTCTTTCATATCGCCTTGTCTGATTTTGAAGTCCACCGGGTTCACCGACGTGGCATGCGTTCGAATCAGCACCTGATTCACTCCACATACTGGCTTGGCTACTTCCTGTTCCTTCAATTGTTCCGCTCCACCAAATTCCTCAATCACAATTGCTTTCATTAGAGATCCCAGCCTTTCCATTGAATTATCGTTATGTTCTCTCTCCCTTCATTACCCTTTCCCAGCGATCACTTGACCTATTCATTCAAAAATTCACAGCAATCTGGGATTCACAAGCCCGTTCAACAATCGTGATATAATGTCGATTATCGATTACGTTAAATCTTAACCAATAACTAAACAAGCGAGGTAACATGATGGAAGTGGAAGTAAGTACATTACATGCATTTTCGGACAAGGCTCATGGCGGAAACCCCGCAGGTGTTGTTTTACAAGCAGCTCATTTGTCTGAATCCCAGATGCAGGAGATTGCCAGACAAGTCGGTTTTTCAGAGACTGCGTTTGTTATGCCGTCGGATCAGGCTGATTTCAAAGTGCGTTATTTCACCCCAAGTGATGAAGTCGATCTATGTGGACATGCCACAATTGCTTTGTTTTATCTAATGAAGACACAGCTGCTCGTTAATGTTGGTACATATACACTGGAGACACTGGCCGGAATTCTTAAAGTCGATATCGAATTCAATGGAGAAGTCTATCTGTCACAGACGTTGCCGGAGTTTGGGGAGATCGTGGATCGACAGCAGATTGCCGATTCGTTACGTATTTCTATGGAGGATTTACATTCCGAGCTACCTGTACAGATTGTGTCTACCGGGCTACCCGATATCATGATAGCTGTTAAAGATGTTGATGTTCTAACCCAAATCGACCCTGACTTCCAGCGTATCACTGAAATAAGCAAGGCTCATCATGCCATAGGTTATCACGTGTTTACACTCGAATCAGATGTTATGGACGTTCTGGCAGAATGCCGTAATTTTGCACCGCTTTATGATATACCGGAAGAGAGTGCAACGGGCACATCCAATGGTGCAATGCTCTGTTATTTATCCCAGTACAACCAACTCACAGATCCTCTTCATCACACGTACACGATCAGACAAGGGTATACCATGAACCGCCCCTCCGAGATCCGAGCCAGATTAACGCTGGGCAGCTCTAATGAAATCACACAGATTCAGGTTGGCGGTAGCGCAGTTCATATCGAAAACATTCAAATACATCTCCCTTAATGGGAGGTGTTTTACGTACTCAGGATATGAGAACGATGTATTTGAAGCTATATCATGACCTTAAATCAATGAATTTGTTGTAAAAATCGTAGTACTGCTACCTCTAACTGGTTCAGTCCTGGCTGCTCTATAGGAAAATGGCCTGCACCCTCCAAGATCACACATTCCTTGTCCACAACCAGACGATCAAAAAAAGATTGGCTGAACCTGATCGGTGTCATGGGGTCCAGTTCAGGGTGAACCAACAGGACCGGACACTGGTTGAACTGTTCCGGGCTTACCTCCGGTTTTTTATTAAGGAATGTTCTTAATAATTCCAACGGAATACGTGTAGCTGCCGCTTGTGGATCATCCATAATAAGCCGGGTTAAGTCCTTGTTATTAGTAATCAGTTGCATTCGGGATACCTGTTTGACCGAAATACGTACATGATCCAGTAGACTAGGAAACAGATCCATCATACGTTTTCCCGCCCGGCTCACCAGACGATTCGGCGCAAGCTGGTCACGCATTTCCGGATTACTCGTATCTACAAATGTAGTTGCGATCAGACCCTTAACACGCTTGCTGCGTGCACTGGTGTGATAGGCAAGCATACCTCCGATGCTACTTCCCAATACAACGATTGGCTTGCCGTCTTTTTTGTATTCCCGTTCGATGAGTGACACAAGCAGCTCTATCCATAGTTCGTAGTTGATACGTGTACCAGACATTGCGTAACTTAACCCATACGGCGGAAGATCTGGCGATACCACCTCGTATCCATGTCGCTGCAACATGCGGGCATACGGAGCGAGCAACCTGCCATTGCCTCCCGCACCATGAATGAACAGAATTTTGATTGAAGACTCCGGCGCAGGTAAGCGATCGATATGCAGATGAACCCCATTGGACTCCCACCATTCTTCCTCAGGAACTGTATGCTCCCCTAGCCTCACTTCTTCCGGGAAAAAGGCCTGATACTGTTTCCAATAGGGATGTGTTGTCTGATATGAAGGCAAACTTTTTTTCATACGGTACATTCTCCTCTTTTCGTATACAAAAAAAGCCGTACAGTGTACGACTTTTCGTTAAGAATACGTCTATGACCATACTTCTTTTTATAACACCTTCGTATATCTGTCAATCGGGAAACTGTACATTGCCCGGTACGATATATGCACCACCTGACCCATCATTAGGCAGAGCCGGGATCGTGTCATTCAATACCTGACCGCGAATATCGGTAATACGAACGTTTAGTTTTTCTTTGCCCAGTCCAGTTCCCAGGAAATGATTATAGTCTTGCTTTTCAAGATTGAGCCACGTACCATCCTTCTGTTTCACTTCGAACTTCAGCACCGGATATTTGTGATTACGAACCTGAATGGCTGCCCACCACTGACTGCTGCCTTCCTTGATCCGATAGGAGACGTTGCCTTGAATTGGAGCTTTAACCACTTTCCAGCTGATATTGATTTTACCTGCCTTTGGGTCACCGATCAGGTTAAAGGCATTCGGTGAGAGATCCAGCGCTCCACTGGCGCCTTCTGGATAGAGGTCTGTTACATAGACGGTTGTTTTGCCTTTAGGACCCTGCACCTCGAGATAGGCTCCCGCTAAAGCGGCTTTGACACCGTTATAATTGAGTTGGAACGGATTAAGTGCAGTAATCTTCATGTCCGCCGGGATGGGATCAAGCAACACTGCACCTCCTGAGTAACCTGAGCCCGTATACGTTGCGTAACCCTGATATGTATCGTTCCATGCAGCAGATGCAGGCAGAGCAAATAATACGAGACTGAGCAACATCCCTGTACCGGCCCATTTTAACCGTTGAAATCTACTTTTCTTGTTCATGAGCTATTCCTCCTCGTCCATTCTCGTGTACATAGTGCGCTCAACTGCTAGATTCGAATATAACATTATTTTACATAATAACTTCTTATTTTCAATCCCTCTCTACCAAATCACAACTATAGTCCTGCCTCTGGACTTAAACATTCACGACCACGCACAAGATATGGATACATACCATAATTTGGTGAAATAGGTATAATAACAAGGCTGTATTGAATGGGTTCCCAGTAATAAAAAAACGCCACACCCCGGAGTAATTTCTCTCTCCGAATGGTGTGACGCCTATTAAACACTACGGTCAGAATACCCGGACTGTCCAAGGACAGCCAGCGTTTGACTCAACCCGTTTCCCTTCGTTTCATCCGCTTCCTTAGCCGCGCATACTGAGCATAGATCCGCGGAGATTCTTTCGTCAGGATAGGCCCCAGCACAGCCAGAATTAACACATACAACACGGCAAACGATTGGATGGATGCCATCAGCCCTCCGGCCTTGCCGATGTTCGCCATGATAATGGAGAATTCGCCCCGGGAGACCAGGGTAAAGCCCACATTCAACGAGGCCTTAGGGCTCATTCCAGCCAATCTGCCAGCGATCATACCTGCACCATAGTTACTGGCAATCGTCAGAATAACGGCAATAATCGTCATCCCAACAGCTCCGCCAAGTGATGCCGGCTCGATGGTCAGGCCAAAACTGAAGAAGAAAATTGCACCAAAAAAATCTTTGAAAGGCATGATCTGATGTTCAATCCGACTCACATGTCTTGATTCGCCCAATACAAGCCCCATCATCAACGCTCCAATAGCTTCCGCTACATGCAGTGTCTCCGAGAAACCAGCCACCAGGAAGAGCAGCGTCATGACGGTAAGCAGGAACAACTCTGATGACTTGATATTCAGTGCCTTATCAATATATTTGATGCTTTTCCTGCCAATAATCAGGAACAGCACAATAAACAGCAGGGCAGACAGCGATACTAACAGAACACTTAAGAATGAAGTTGCCCCGCTGAGCACAAGCCCGGTCAGGATAGAGATATGAATCGCGATGAACAAGTCATCGAACATGATCATGCCCATAATAATCTCTGTTTCAGGGTTTGCCGTGCGTTTCAGATCAACGAGCACTTTAGCTACAATGGCTGTAGAAGAGCTGGTCATGATCCCGCAGACAACAAGTGTCTCCTGAAGGGGCAGATCCATGAACCACCCCAACAGCAATCCAGAGACAAAATTCAGGCCCACATAGAACATGCCCCCGGTCAGAATGGCTTTGCCAGACTTTAATAACCGGGAGACCGAGAACTCCAAACCCAGATAAAATAGCAGAAACAAAATGCCAAGCCTGCCCATAAATTCAATAAAGGTCGAACTTTCGATAAAACGTAAATCCACTATGCCGATCTGTGGTGCATGTGGTCCAACAGCCATACCAATCAGGATATAAAAAGGAATGACCGAAAATCGTAATCGTGAAGATATCAGCCCCGTAAGTGTAATCAGCGCAACGGCAATTCCCACTTCGAATATGAGCATATCCATAGGCTAAGTCCGTCCATTAGTCAACAATAGTTTGAGCTGCTTGATCTGATTCCGTTCACCGGCAACTACAATTGTAGCTCCAGCGGTAAAAGCATAATCCGGACCTGGATTAAAATGCTTCTCCTTATCCTTGGTCACAACAGCGAGAATAACGGCGCCCGTGGCCTGACGGATATCTAGATCACCAATCGTCATGCCTACGCTTGCGGCGTGAGGCTCAATTCGTAGCCATTCGATTAACAGACCTTCGAGCATCACTTCACGCTCATCCTGAAACTTCGGTTTATAGGTCATACCACCAACGATAGCAGCTACCGCCCGGGCTTCATCATCGTCCAGGGTGACAAGAGATACCATATCACCCACCTCTTCTGGCGTATCCCCTGACTCCATATGGAATAGGTCACGTCGCTCGTCGTTATGGATCACAATGACCAAATGCTCACCACTACGGGTATGCAGCCAGTATTTACGTCCAATGCCTGGTAAGTCTGTCTCTTTAAAGTGCATGATCTGCACCCCCTAGCGCTGGCTCGTTCAAGGTTTCGCTCCTCAGCTCAATCCCCGTAATGCGGATTCTCATGGAACCTGATGGTGTATGAACAGACCTAACTTCCCCTTTACTGCCAAGCAGTAATTGACTCCCTACTGGAGAGAGGAAGGAAATACGACCCTCATCAGGATTGGTATCCTCTGGCATGACAATCATGAACGAATCTGACGTATGAAAATCGAGATATTCAAAATCAATATGACTGCCGATCAATACAGCTGAGTCCAGATCTTCATCAGGACCCAGGAGCAGTTTTTCCACATACTCTGTATATGCGGACAGTTGTTTTTCCAATTGTATCCGCTCTGGATCACGCGCGTCGAAATAGGCGTCGAGAAATGTTCTTTTCTCTTCACCGAATGTAAATAGCTGGCTCACCAGCTTCTCTCTGCAATTATGGCGAGAAGTCCTATGGTTCATAGTAGATTTCCCCCCCTATACAAGCCTTGTTCTCCATGTTGATTGGCATGTTTCTCTTCATCATCTTGTTTTCCTCCTTTATATTTTAAAAAGACCCCGGGATACGAGACCTTCTTACCATCTTACCAAAACTAATATTTTAATCCAGTATATTCGCCTAACTTGCTTTTTTATTATCGTTTGTGGTCATATCTTCCATTCAATAACTTAATTCTTCACATCATGTGGTAGATCCATAGAACATTTTAATTACTGTATAAAAAAATATTTATGAATTTTTATCTCGTATTTTTATTTACTTTCCTGTATATTTAACTACAAACTTTTATTCAATTTATGCAAATAGGTATTTACAGACTTTAACACGATAAAGGAGTGCATCGAAAAAGTGTCCACGATAACAAAAGAAACTACAGAGTCCGTTCAAGTTACTGCTGCAGAATATGTTCATTCCGTTTATGAGTCAGTTGTCTCCAGAAATCCGCATGAAGACGAGTTCCATCAGGCGGTCAAAGAAATTCTGGATTCCCTTATTCCTGTTATTGAAGCACACCCCAAATATAGGAACCATAGTCTGCTGGAACAGCTTGTCGAACCCGAACGTGTCATCACATTCCGTGTCCCGTGGGTAGATGATCAGGGCAAAGTTCAGGTTAACCGTGGATTCCGGGTGCAATTTAACAGTGCTATCGGTCCTTACAAAGGCGGACTTCGCTTCCACCCTTCCGTATACTCGGGTATCATCAAGTTCCTTGGCTTCGAACAGATCTTCAAAAATGCTTTGACCGGTCTGCCCATTGGCGGTGGTAAAGGTGGTTCTGACTTCGATCCCAAAGGAAAATCGGATCTGGAAGTCATGCGTTTCACGCAAAGCTTCATGACAGAGCTGTACAAATATATCGGTTCCGATACCGATGTACCGGCAGGTGACATTGGTGTTGGCGCACGGGAAATCGGTTACATGTTCGGCCAATACAAACGTATCCATGGTGGGCATGTGGCAGGCGTATTGACAGGAAAAGGTCTGCTGTACGGAGGAAGCTTGGCACGTAAGGAAGCGACTGGCTTCGGCTGTGTGTACTTCGTGAAGGAGATGCTGCAATCCAAGGGGCTCAGCTTCCAAGACAGCACAGTCGTTGTCTCTGGCTCTGGTAATGTGTCCATCTATGCCATTCAGAAGGCACAGGAGCTTGGAGCTACAGTCGTGGCGTGTAGTGACTCAGGTGGCTATATATACGATCCACAAGGCATCAACCTGGATACCGTGAAACGTCTGAAAGAGGTTGATCGTCTGCGCATCAGCGAATATATCAAAGAACATCCGCATGCTACTTATACCGAAGGCTGTGAAGGAATCTGGTCTATTCCTTGTGATATTGCTCTTCCGTGTGCAACGCAAAATGAGATCGATGAAGAAGCTGCGGCCCTTCTGGTCAAAGGTGGCGTGAAAGCCATTGGCGAAGGAGCGAATATGCCTTCCACCCTGGCTGCCATTGACGTCTTCCACGGCGCAGGCGTACTGTTTGGTCCAGCCAAAGCGGCTAATGCTGGCGGTGTAGCCGTGTCTGCTCTTGAAATGTCACAGAACAGCATGCGGTTGTCCTGGTCATTTGAAGAAGTAGACGCCAAGCTGCATGACATCATGAAGAACATCTACACCAGTTGTGTAGAAGCTGCTGAAGAGTATGGTTGTGAAGGCAACCTCGTAGCCGGAGCGAATATCGCCGGTTTCCTCAAGGTAGCGGATTCCATGATCGCTCAAGGTGTAGTTTAATTTAAATACGTGATTCTCCATGATCAAAGGGCGTTCCCATCTATTTGGGTAACTGCCCTTTTTTCCTTGTCTTCAATTGCTCTAATCGCAAGGCAATGGTAAAGTGGTACTGACGTAATTCCATCTATGTGTACTATTATAAGGAAGTGTTTACATTGTCTAACCAACCATTTGCCAGCACTGCGAGTCCTCATCTTAGCGCAGACTGTGAGCAATGTTTTGGCCTGTGCTGTGTTGCCTTGCCCTATGGCAAGTCATCTGACTTTGCTTTTGATAAAGCCAGCGGCACACCCTGTCCCAATCTGCGCACGGACAATCGCTGCGGTATCCATACCCAGCTTCGGCAGAAAGGGTTCAAAGGTTGCACGGTATACGACTGTTTCGGAGCTGGACAGAAGCTGTCCCAAGTGACCTACGCGGGCAAAGATTGGCGTGATCATCCAGAGTCTGCAAACGAGATGTTCGATTGTCTGCCTGCCTTGCGACAACTTCACGAGTTGCTCAGTTATATGAAGGAAATGATGATGAGACCGGAGACATCATCCCTTCACTCGGCATTTGGTGAGTTATATGAGGAGATTGAACACTTGAGCAATCTGGAGCCTGCGGCCCTCCTCCGTCTGGACATCGCCAATTATCGGTCCAGTGTGAATCAACTCTTGGTCCAGGCAAGTGAGATGGTACGTGCGAATGTGCCACCCACCGCTCATGGACAAGGGAAGTCGAAGAAGAGTAAAAAGCGTACCGGAAGTGACTTTTTTGGTGCCAATTTAAAAGGGGCTGACCTGCGGGGCGCAAGCTTCCGAGGGGCTTTAATGATCGCAGCCGATCTCCGAAATGCAGATACACGAAATGCGGATTGGATTGGCGCGGACTTGCGGGATACGGATCTGGGCGATGCAGACCTGAGAGGTGGCATCTTCCTGACGCAATCCCAGATTAATGCAGCCAAAGGTAATGTGAATACCAAGTTGCCGGATCATCTTAACATTCCCTCACACTGGGTGTAGGGCGCCATTTCCGCAAGAACATGAGCAGGGATACAGGCAATATAGTACCTGCCAATTCATATGAAAGTATGAATCGTATACAGCAACAGCAAAAAAACAGCTCGCCCTATACATCCAAGGACGAGCTGTTTCTATAAAATCACTGGAACGAATCAGAATTACAACAAGTCGCGGCGAAGATCTTCAGCCGATTTCGGAGACAAGTGACCGAGCGGAATATCAAATACCGTTTTCGCTCCCTTATGTCCTTCCACGCTCAAGCGTTGTGCGGCTCTTGCATACGCCACAAGTACGCTCGCTGTAAATTCAGGATTGCTGTCGAGTTTCAGACCAAATTCAATAATTTGCTTTTGACCTGCACCTGTAACCCCACTGCGAATTACAAATCCACCATGCGGCATACCTTCATGCTCGGATTTCAATTCTTCTTCGCTAATGAACGTTACCGTTGTATCGTAATCTGCAAAATAGTTAGGCATCGACACAATCGTCTCACGGATCTCATCCTGATTAGCACCATCTTCTGCTACCACATAACATTGACGCAGATGTTTCTCACGTGTAGACAGCTCTGGTGTCTCCCCTGCACGAATGCGGTTGATCACCTCTTCAACAGGTACAGTATACTGTACACCCGCTTTAACACCTGGAACACGACGAATAGCGTCCGAGTGGCCTTGGCTCACACCTTTGCCCCAGAACGTGTACTCTTTTCCTTCTGGCAGGATGGACTGTGCAAGCAGACGGTTCATGGAGAACAAGCCTGGGTCCCAACCTGTGGAAATGACACTTACGTGACCGCCTTGCTCTGCCGCAGCATTAACTTCTTTGTAGAATTCAGGAATCTTCGCATGTGTATCGAAGCTATCTACCGTATTGAACAACTTGGCAATGGCTGGTGTCTGCTCTGGAAGGTCGGTTGCAGAGCCACCACAGAGGATCATAACATCAACCTTGCCTATGTATTGCTCCGCTGCAGAGATATGCTCAAAACGTACTTCTGTGCTTTCAGCGACCATCTGCTCCGGATTACGACGTGTAAACACAGCAATCAGTTCCATATCCTCGTTCTGGGAAATGGCTTTCTCTACACCTTTACCCAAGTTACCGTAACCAACAATACCCACTCTAATCATGTTCAATCCTCTCCTGTCTTCTTCTATAGTTGTCTATTACTCTGTTTATAATGATATAACATACCATGTAACCTGTCAGGTTTCCAGTTCGAAATAAAAATACCTTGCAGCGGTGCAGCAATAATGCGGCTCCGTATGCAAGGTATTATGGCGTTCATTCGTTATTTTAGGAAGAAAGCAAGAAAGAAAAATAGCCCTTATCTTCTGCTTATGATTCTGTCCAGGTCAACGTCAGTTCAATGACGCCTTCTTGTCCCGCCAATGTTCCTCCAATCAACGACCAGGCATCCTGCGTCTCCGGATCGGTTCCCTGAATGATAATATTTTTGTCATCGATCGTCTGACCCGCATCCGTCAACTTTTTGGCGTTGAAGTAATCTTTATACAGCTGGGATACGGTTTTCATATCTTGTTCAGTGGAGAAAATCACCATGGCTGATTGCTTGCCTTCATTCTCACCGGAATTGGCTAAACGAATCGTTGCATCTTCCGGCAACGGGAAATCACTTGGCAAGTTCTCCGGCAACTCATTGGTTCCAGCAGTCGCTTGTTCACCAGTTCCGGAGGAAACTTCGGTGTCTACCTTCTCAGTTTCACCTGTCGGTTCATCTGCTGAGCTGTTGCAAGCACTCAAGGCCACCATCATCGCCAGTGCCGCACAGGCCAATACATATTTCCTTTTCTTCACCATCTGTTACCACTCCTTCTTCTTAGTTTCATGTGCTAATCACGTTCAAACGGCTGGATCACAGGCACCGCATGAACGTTATTCTTAACCCATATCACAGATACAGATAATACACTTAGAGACAATAGACAACTGGCTACAAGAATAGACAGGAAGCGGGTGATCACTTTAAACTTTTTCATCCATCCCTCCTCCTCATCCTGTTCATCATGTGTTTGTGGGACCATGTTACTCATAGGTCACTGGACGGTGTCACTAATTTCATGATCTCGGCGGCAACAATATCCGGTTGACTGTTGTGGATACTGTGTGTCGCTTGTGGAACCGTCAGCTGTGTTCCGTGTCTTGACCATGAAGCAAAATTCGCTTGGTCGTCCTGCCATGCATGACTGTCCTCATCCGACTCCTCCGAACCGGCTGTGAGGATCGTCAGGGGGAAGCCAAACTTCGTTTTGTTCTCAAGCACACACGCTGCATTTGTTCTGGAATTCCGAACCTCTTCCATGACATTGTCATTGTACGCATGTCTCAGCGTGGATATCGTGACGGCTTTTTTCATCGGTTCCGTTACCAGATTTGGGTCAATGACCAGAGATGCCATCATGCGATCCGATTGCAGCAATGTTCGTGCGATGCCTGTTTTCACCAGAAAACGGGACCAATCCATCATCCATTCCGGTGTATTCAGGTCCGTACGACTGTAATACTCCGGGCTTCCGCCATCGATCATGACCATGCCAGCCACCTCATCAGGATACCTTTGCGCAAACCGCAGTGTCTCCAGCGAACCCAGGGAGTGACCGACCATGATGTAAGGTGGACGTTGACCGGATGTTCGCAGCAATTGATGGATCTCTTCCGAGATGGTATCAACATCACGAGGGTCATCCGTATAGTCGCTGTATCCGTACCCGAACCGATCATATACCGCAATTTTTACCTGTGATTTCAACTTGTCATATAGCGGACTGAAATCCACATACGGATTGGGTGTACCCCAGCCTGAGGCAAACACCACGGTTACCTCTCCTTTGCCAGCAGTGTAGAGGTGCATGTTGCGACCACTCACTTCATAATACTTGCCTGGCGGGGGATAGGACTTCATATCCTGCGTGGATTGATACGCTTCATACGCTGTACCTGCCAGCAGCAAAAGTCCTGTGGCAAGCATGATGCCTCCCAGCACTTTTAACCCTCTCCGTAACCCCTTCTTCATCTTCTCTACCCCTTATCCCAAAGGTTCATCTATATATGTATGCTTCAATCGTACCCAAGAAATAGCGGGATTGAAACAATCCCGAGTCCAGTTCTTTCCCCAACCAAAGTCCAGTGTCCCTCCCCTACCTGTGACGCAAAAAAACTGCAAATCTCCCATTCAGGAAACTTGCAGTTCATCTATGCCTATATTTTAAAATTCATGCCACTGTCCATCTCACTCTGATCCTTTTACCTACAGTTGTAAAGTAAGACCCACCGGACAATGATCACTGCCCATCACATGGCAGTCGATATGCGCATCTGCCACCTTAGGTGCCAATTGATTGGATACTAGAAAATAATCAATGCGCCAGCCGACGTTCCGTTCTCTAACCTTCGGCATATAAGACCACCAGCTGTATACATCCGTACGATCCGGATAGAGATGGCGGAAGCTGTCCACATACCCGGAAGCAAGCAGATCGGTCATCTTGCCACGCTCTTCAAGGGTAAATCCGGAATTGCCCAGATTGGGCTTCGGATTCTTCAGGTCAATCTCCTGATGAGCCACATTCAGGTCACCACAGACGATAACCGGCTTAGTCTGCTCCAGGTGCAGAATGTAGCCCCGGAATCGATCCTCCCATTCCAGACGGTAAGGCAGCCGGGTCAGATCCCGCTTCGCGTTAGGGGTATAGACGTTCACCAGATAAAACTCATCATACTCCAGTGTAATCATCCGGCCTTCCGGCTCGCTGTCCTCCTCTATCCCGTAACGAACGGATAAAGGTTTAATTCGGCTAAATACAGCTGTGCCGGAATATCCTTTTTTGATCGCATAATTCCAATATTGATAAACATCTTCCCCCAGGTCCATCTCAATCTGTCCGGCTTGCAATTTGGTCTCCTGAAGGCAGAAAATATCCGCCTGACTCTCCTGATAATAATCCATGAATCCTTTGTTAACACATGCCCTTAAGCCATTCACATTCCAGGACACCAGCTTCATATCCTCATCTCCTCACATCTCTCCAATATAGCATGGGCTCATTCCGGGGGACAAGGTTTATCAACTGTTCTATTGACTACCATGATCTGGGAGACTACATTATGCTGTAGAAGATTAGAATTAGGATTCATAAGGAGAGGACGTGCTATCATTACACAATCATATGACGTTATTATCGTTGGAGCCGGCTCCATGGGTATGAGTGCTGGATATTATCTATCGCGCAGTGGATGCAAAACTTTATTAATTGATGCCTTTGATCCTCCGCATACGGAAGGAAGTCATCACGGGGATAGCAGACTGATGCGCCATGTGTACAGTGGTGGGCCTGACTATATTGCCATGGCATTACTTGCACAGAAGTTATGGCACGAGCTGGAGGAAACGACCGGAGACCAACTTTTTGTTCCTTCCGGTGTAATAAATGTGGTTGATCCGGAGATTCATTCCTTCCACAACCGATTGAGCCATGCAGATGATGCAGGCATTCGGTATGAAACGTTGCACGCAGCCGAGGTGATGAAGCGCTGGCCAGGTATTACAATACCTGAACATTACGAGGGCATGTATGAGCCTGATGCGGGTTATTTGTATAGTGAACCCTGTATTCGTGCCTTCCGCAAAGCAGCCGAGGCTCATGGTGCCACCTTGTTAACTCACACTCGTGTGGAGCATATCGAATATGGACCACATTCCGTCGCAGTTCAGACTTCAGGTGGCGAGACATACCACGCGAATCAAATCATCCTGAGCGCTGGTGCCTGGTTTCAGACATTAAAACCTTTCGTGGATCTCCCGATCCAGGCAGTGCGTAAAACGGTTGGATGGTTTGATGCACCAGAAGCCTTGTACGGCGAGGCACAGTTCCCCGGTTTTACACTGGCAGGAAAAGAAGGTACATATTATGGATTCCCAAGCATGGGCGGATCAGGTCTGAAGATGGGTCGTCATGATACAGGTCAGGTGTGGACACCAGGAAGTACAATGGCTCCTTTTGGTACGGAAGAAACGGACGAGGGGGATCTGCGCAGGCTGCTCGAACTTCATATGCCGCAGGCTGCTGGAGAATTGAAGCGTGGTAGTGTATGCAAGTATGAATTCACTTCGGATGAAGATTTTATTATCGACCGACACCCTGCCCATGAACGTGTGTGGCTCGCAGGCGGTTTCTCCGGTCATGGCTTCAAGTTCGCAAGTGCCATTGGGCAAATGTTATCCGACTTGGTGCAAACGGGGCACACGGATCAGGATATTAGCAGGTTCGCCCTATCCCGTTTTCGTTAAGTACCAGCCGGGTGGATGAACATATGTATGTCTAAAATAGCTACTTTTCTTGAGGGTGCAGTGTTGCTTAGAGCACTGCACCGCCAAGAAAGAAGGACACGTAATAACGTGTAATTCAAGCGTACTCACACTAATTAACTTTGACTAGGCTCCATTGCTGATTGGCACCGCCATTGTCGGCCCATTGAATGGTGGAGGCACCCGCGGTCAGAGACCCTTGATTGATGTCAACCGTCAGGCCACTGTTTCGATTCGCAAGTACCACATATCCTCCCACATCAATTGGCAGCCATTGCTGATTGTTGCCCCCGTTATCCTGCCACTGAATCAGATCGGCTCCGCCTTGTGTGGAACCCGAATTCACATCCAGCAAAAGCCCACTGCCTACATTGCGAATGTTGTAATATCCGTTACCTGCCGACTCCAGCTTCCATTGCTGGTTAGCTGCTCCATTATCATTCCACTGAATGATTGTTGCCCCACCCGTAGAAGAAGCACCGTTAACATCGAGTGCAAGTCCACTGTTGCGGTTGATTAATTTGTAGATGGCCCCGGCTTCATATCCTGCACCGCCATTGTAAGTTGCACCGGAAATGACGTAGGTTGTGACCGAATTGGCCTTGGCCGTAGCAATAAAGGTTTTGTTTTGCACCGAAATATTGGTCAGTTGCTGCAACTTCTCTTTTGAAGAGGTCCGATATACTTGAGCAGACGTGCCTGTGTTAGTAAAACGACTGAGATCATAGGTTACCGTTGTATCCGTCGACTCCGAATTGGTTGTTACCAGCACAACTTTGCCGGAAGCTGCATCATAGGCTGCAAGGGTATTGGCATCACTCATGCCGATAATCTTGTATCCAGGACGAATAAATTTGCTGTAGTTGCCCATGACATAATATTTTTGGTTCACGGTGTAACTGGTCGTTTGCGTATTGTTCAACACGTTCTTGAAGAATCCCCATCCTTCTGCACTATCCACGGCTTGCCAATACACCCATCCACTTGCGCCCATATTGCGAATATCCTTGAGGATGGTCCGTGACATCGTAAGTCCACTTGCATCCCCGTCTCCATATTCCGAGGTCCACAGATGTTTGCCCGCAGACGTCGCTGTGTTGCGCAAAGCAGCACGATTGCTTCCGCCATACGTATGGGTGTTGATCTGAGTGAGCGCTGATTTAACCGCATTGCTGTAGCTGTTGAACGACACATTGGTATCATCGATACTGTATTCTTCCGGTGCGCTCAGCTTTGTGGACAGGCCCTTTGCATTCAACGAAGCTTGTACCTGACTCAGAATTGTGTTCTGATCTACCCGGTCAAAGTGCATGCCCTCCTGGTCATTGCCCTGCTTCCACCATGTCGAGATCGGTTCATTCAGCGGAGTTACACTATCAAATGTGATCCCCCAGTTATCCCGAAAATGCTTCACAACCTCAGTTAAGTAATCGGCAAAATCATCGTAGTAATCGGGCTTGAGGTTGTTACCACCATTGGCCGAACCGGACACATTACCACTGATCGTCATCCAGTAAGGTGCGGAATTCGCAAAAGCTTCGATAACATTCACGCCTTGAGCTTTGGCAGCTTGCAGCATATATCGTTGGTTTGCATCTGCATTCCAGTCATACACGCCGGGAGAAGGCTGGTAACCAGGAACCGCTTTACGATATTCGAGGATATTGGATGATGGATTATCCCCGCCTCCAATGTTGTACCGCAGGATATTCAGCCCCAGTCCGGTATTCGCGTTGAACATTTTCTCTACATACTCATCCCGATTGGAATATTCTCCAACCACTTTGCCCCACCACGCGAGTGATGTTCCCCATCCTTCCATCGTCTGATATTGCTTCGATGGATCGGCAACAGCCGTGTAGGCTCCCGCGGCAGATACCTCTGTCCCCAGACCCAAACTGCCTGTTAGCAGACTTCCTGCCAGCAGCAGCGAGCTCATTCGTTTTAACCACTTCATCTGCTTCACTCCTTATGAATTTTTCGAAACACGAACACCCATTATTGTGCAACCTCTCGGAAGGTCGCGTCTGACTTATCGATTGCGGTAATGACAGCTTCCAATTTCAGCACGTTATTATAATGTCTCAGGTACAGGTTCGGGTTACTAAACGAGGCATACGATGTCCAACTAGCGTTAGCAAGTCCATTTACACGTTTGAACGTGGCGTCATTTCGGAACATAGCGCTGCCGTCATTTTTCACGAGTGTGATGTTGCCATTATTATTGCGCAGGAAATAACCCGGATAATTCATGGACTCAAACGATATGCCTGTTGCATTCGACAGCCCGGGAACGATACGGAATTGTGCATCCTCCGCCGGACTGACATTCGCATCAATTCGTGCCTGATAGTTGTAATGACGAATGAAGCTGCCCGGCACATTGAATGACTCCAGCTTGCGGATATCACCCAGTTGTCCGGACTCTTTCAATACGGTCATATGCCGGACGAGTCCGGTAAGACCCGCAATCTCTTGTTTGGCACCCCAAGTCTGAAAGTTGTCAGCAGAGTCGCTGTAATAATATTTTTGTGTCGCATAGCCGTCAAAGTAGATTCGCCATGAACCATTATCCAGCTGAACAAGCGCCGGGCCTTCCACCCAAGAACCCCAACCTGCCCAATCCCCTGTGCCTTTAAAGGTATAAGGACCCGTTAGCGAGGTGGCTGTCGCATATTCAATGTATTTGGTGGTCTCGTTCTTGGTAAAAGCATGATAGGTTGAGCCTGTCTTCACGATAAAAGTGTCGATATAATTGGGAGCAATGCCTGCCAGTTCAGTAGGTGCAGACCATGAGGTAGATGTTAGATTGCTACCTGAAGCTGTGAGTACATAAGGTTTGAAATTCTGATAGTTGCCTGGTGAGAGGGACACGATAATGTTCAGACTGCCGTTGCTGTTTTTGAACCATTCTGGTGCCCAGGTGTGTGCGATTGTGGTAGGTGTGGATAATGTAATGTTACGGACAAATGTCCAGTTTACCTTATCCGGGCTGGAGGCGATGCCGATGGTGTTACCCGACCAGTTCGTGGTGTAGACGACGTAATATAGACCGTCTGTGTGCTTCATGATGCTGGGATCGCGAATCAGATTGGCCGGAGGTGTATAGGCTGGCCCTTTTAGCAAACCATAGTGGGTTGCATTATACGATTCATAGATATACATATTGGACTCACTTGTGTTCGTAAAGGCGGATATCGTATAGACACTTGTTGCTGCTCTGGCTGTATTGGGGAATAACATCGTTAATAGAAGCAATGTTCCAAGCAGCAGGATCATTCCGGCCTTGAAACCATTGGACTTTCCTACTCCTATTCCTCCTATTCCCTCTTCCTGCTTCGTCAACATTGGGTCATCTCCTTATCCATGAGTGATGAACAGAGGAATACCTTACTGTATTACCAAAGACAAAACGTACCTGGGACTGTCCCTGATGAGCAACATCTCACGACTACCTGTTCAAATTCCAATTACATGAAGCATCACTCCCTTCACAGATCATGGATGAACACTCTTTATGTATCTAAACGGTTACAATTAATTAAGCTACAAGTGTTACCTTAGTTCATTGTACAGACCTGGTCACCACAGTTTCCCCATTCCCTTAGCCTAATTCACTCCGCAAGACTGAATCCGAAAGATTCACAAGCTCGGGTTATTTGACTAAGAAAATGAGGTAGTGTGACTGTGGTAAAAGATGAAATGTTGCGTGCGACTCGAACTATCTCGATCCAGTTATTGTTCCCAACCATAGTTGGATCGGTAAGACAGCTAACGATCCATACACGAACTATTCCACCACAACCCACGGATAACGGGATAATGCGTCCAACAGGAATCGTACCCGTTCTGGTGTTCTGCCTTCTTCATCGAACAAAAGTAATTCATTCTCTTCCTGTAGCCATGCTAGTGGAATCTTGTAATCCTCTTGCGGACCAATCTGCCAGTAACGGCCCAGATGATGTCCGTTCAGGTGAATGGTTCCTTTGCTCATCCCGGTCAGGCGAAGCATCAGGTTCACTTTATGATGCTCCGAAACCGCAGGCTTCGCGAAACGCCAGCGGTACCAGACCGGCTGACCATACGACCCTCTGACTGGAGTATGATTGGATACAGGATGAGACTCCTCGTTCAATGTAGCACTATTAACCGATTCATCCGAGGTATGGGTCACCAGATTGGCAGTACAATTGCCACCTGCGGCGATACCAGGCTGTCCTGCACGCTGGATTGATCCCTGTCCAGGATGGAGCGATTCCTGTTCTACCTCGTATCTCTCCCATTGTTGCGGAAGCAATGCATCCGTCCCCGCCATACGCCAATCCTTCAGTTCTCCCTGACTCGGATATGTGATCAGTTCCAGTCGATGCAGCGAAGAGCGGCTATACGGCATTTCCAGTGTATTCGTCTCTCCGGGCTTGATATACAAGGATATGTCTAACGTCTGGAAGGCAAACCAATCCTGATATCCTTCCATCGGAACTTCGATGCCATTGATACGAAGACCTTTGCTCAAGGCTCCCACAAGAATCGCCCGATCCATGCCATCCAGCTTAAAACTTCTGCTCAGCAGTGGAGATTCTTGGAGAGAGTTCACCTCATCGAGATGCACAAACCCACTCTCCATACGCCAATCCCGACGAATATCCTGAACTTTGCCACCCAGATACACAGCACCAGCCAGACCTTTGCTCTCACCCAAATACGGAGAGAAGTTCAATCTGCCCATATGTTGTACCAGAATCTGAAGTGTATTTTTCCCTTTGGCCACCTGCAACTGCACTCCTGCTGCCCCTACCTGACGAACCAGTACCTGCTGTACTCCATTGACAATAATTCTGGCGGTATCCTGAATGTCCGGCAAAATGAGACTGGTAATTCCTTCGGTTGCACTCTCGAAATCACATTCGTACAATAGATAACCAAAATCTTGTCCGTACCGGGAAAAGTCTTCCGGTTGTGCACTCACCGAGCGTTGCTTCGCAGTTAACCTAATACGTGACAGCTCAGGAGAATCAGACAACGTCGGCGCACTCGGTGATGTCCTTGGAAGCTGCCGCTGTATACCTGCAATAGATTCCTCGCTGGCATAGAACTCGCGACCTGTTAACGTCCGTTCTCCATCGGTCCAGTCACCAAGTAGCTTAATTGTGCGATCCGGATCAGTGATCATACCCTTGACCTGACCCGATGGTAATACGTCTACGTCATCGAAGCCGATCGCATAACGAAGTCCCTTCTGGTCTGTTGCTTCCAATCGCCATGTTCGATTCATCGTTTCTTGATCAAGAATGATGAATCGGATCGGTGTGCCGTTGGCTTCCAGTTGGATCATTCCCGGCTCTTGGAAATGGAACAGATCGAAGCGGTATACGTTCCTTGCTGAATCATGCTCAACCAGCACTTGCACCGTACTGCTCGTGACGTTTAGTGCCCCGGCTTCCAGTTCAACAACAGAACGCTGCCCGGCAGCGGCCACGATGAACAGGTTCAATTCTCCGTTTATCATTTCATTGCCCGTAATCATCGTACCCGCAGTCAGGTATACGTGTTCAGCAATCTGTACTCGATCCAGCAACGGAACAATCTGTCCTGGATTCAGCGATACGGGAAGAGTACGGCCTTCCTCCAGCGTAATGTGCATCGTCTCCCGTTCATCCTTGTGACTCTCCAGGAACCAAATCTTCTGGTTGTCAGCCTCTCTGCCTCGTACAGATATGCCTTCAGGATGACGTACAACGATCTGTTCTTCTGGAATTTCCTCTGTTTCCATCAGAAGGGCCCCAAAAGCATGGACGAAATAGGATAAATTCTTGGTTACTGCATATTTCGGTGTCACCCGTCCATATTCGTTCAGCGGTGCATCATAGTCATAGGACGTAATCATGAAGATGTCACTGCTACCCATCGTTCTGCCGCCATATCCACCAAAGTTCGTGCCACCATAGAACATGTAATGACTGATTCCGGTATACCCGGCACGCAGAATCTCCATGATACGTCTCTCCAGCAAAGGCGCCGTCTTCTGAATCGCCGAAGGCCCTCCCCAATTCTCGAACCATCCGGTCCAGAATTCCGTGACCATCTTCGGGGTGTCCGGCTGTTTGGCTCGAAGTTTCTCATAATGCCCGTCAGCACCTGACCAGAAATTAGCCCCTTCAATTGTGCCTTCCGCCCCGCCAACGCAAGTGATCAGCGTAGCGTCAATGCCACGTTGCAACAATGCATCTCTCAGTGTATTCATATGCTCACTTGCCGCTGCGTCATCCATCAGATACCCGTATTCATTCTCCACCTGAACCAGAATGACCGTGCCCCCAGCTGATAACTGCCGCTCCCGAATAATCGGCACAAGCCGGTCAAAATACAAATTCACATAGTGCAGATACGTCTCATTATTTTCCCGGAATTTCACGCCGTCCTTCGTACCCAGCCAGTATGGAAAACCGCCAAAATCCCATTCTGCACAGATAAACGGACCCGGACGCGCGATAACCCACATGCCGAGTTCTGCGCACAAATCCAGAAACGCGCCGCAATCGTTGTCCCCTTCAAAGGACCACTGTCCTTCTTCCGGTTCATGCACATTCCATGCAAAGTAAGTGTCGATGCAATTCATGCCTGCCAGCTTCGCCTTCAGCAGAACCTCACGCCATTCCTCCTTTGGCATACGGAAATAATGGATCGTGGCACTGTTCAGAAATACACGCTCTCCGTTTAGGAAAAAGCTGCGTGCATCGTATTTTAATTCAGATTGAACACCATTCTCAGCCCTGGCGATGTTCTTCTCCTGTTCCTGCAGCAAAAGGGATGCTTTCTCTGTCAAAGTTATCCCCTCCTTCTCTTTATTGATATATATTGAACTAAAGATTATTTACACTGCACACTTCGATGACAGAACAACCTTCCGATCGCTGTTATCCCCAGATTTTTTGATTCCCTTTTCTCAAAGGGGAAAATCCGGGGATAAAGGCGACCGCTCCGCTTCTTCAGGTCCTTTCTGTCCTCTCCGTTCGGTGTAAATGTTTAGTTCAATTTATATAGGTTCATATGTCCTGTAACTCTTTTAAAATATAAGGCGAAAAATCCGTTGAACTAAAAGACAATCTACACCAGCACTACGATGACAAAATCCTTCCGAGTGCTGCTATCAGTTTCCCTGCAACGTCACGCCTTCCAGTACAACCGTTGTGATGGAATTGTCTGCCGTAGGCACTTCAAGTCCGTTGGCATACACCGGAATGTCTTCAAGCTGTTCCATGTTCCGTTCCGGTGAAGTCTGATACACCTGCGCGGTGGCTGATTTTCCATACGTATACCCTTCCAGTTCAAACGCCGTTGTTCCCGCTGACAATTCGTTACGAATCACCAGCACCATTCTCTGACGTTCCGCGTCATAGGCAGCCAGCGTGCGTCCACCATCTGTTGGAATAATCGTCGCGCCTGGACGAATGAACTTTGTGAACTGGGCCATGCCATAATACTGTTTGGTCATCTCGTACTGCTCTTCTCCGTTAAAGTTGGCGTGAATGAAGCCCCAATTGTTATTGGCGCCTTCATCTTCAACGGCCTGCCAGTATACCCAGGCGGATGGCTGCATGATTTTCAGATCAAACATGATTCGCTCCGCCAACTCTTGCACCGAGGTCATATCCTCATGACTGTGCGGCTCGCTGCCGCCGGTTCCGTACTCGGACATCCACAGCTTCTTGCCATGGCGTTCTGCCAGCGTGCGCAGCTCTTCCATTTTGCTACCATTATAGGAGTGGGTATTGATCTGCTGGATCACGTCCAGCGTGTCCTGATCATAGAGGTTGAAATTAAACACCGTCTCATCAATGCTGTTATCGTCTGCGGCACTAATGACGGTTCCATCCAGTCCCTTACTCTTCAACGATGCAGCTACTTTCTTGATGATCTCGGCTTGTTTCTCATTGGTAAAATGACTGCCTTCCTGCATATTGCCCTTCTTCCACCAGTCGGAGGAGGGTTCATTGAGCGGATTCAGTGTGCGGAAAGTAACCCCCCACTCGTCCCGATAATGCTTCACGACTTCGGTCAGATAATCGGCAAATGCATCATACTGGTCGTCACGCAGATTATTGCTGCCATCCACGGCTCCGGTAACGGATCCACTGATCGTCATCCAGTAAGGTGGTGAATTGGAGAATGCTTCGGCAATGTTCACGCCACGCTCCATCGAGCCTTGTAATACAGCCCGCTGGCCTGCATCAGCATCCCAGTCCCACTCTCCAGGTTCAGGTTGGAAGCCAGGTACATCCCCGCCGGGACGAAGAGCTTTCATCTCTGGATTTTCCTCACCCCCAATATTGTAACGAACGATGTTCAGACCTAATCCTTTCTCCGGGTCAAAGACCAGATCCATCACTTCACTAACCTTCGCCTGATCCTTCCAACCGCCAAGATCGTTGGCCCACCAGGCAAGTGACGTGCCCCAGCCTTCAAAATGATCATAGGACTGATCCAGCTTCAGACGTACCGGTTCCCCTTGGAACTCAAGTGTTTTGGATGATTCATTGGCAAAATGATTGATAACAATTCCTCCTCCTGCCAGCAGAGCAATCAGAGCGACACCCATGAGGATGTAACTCCGTTTGCCTCTGCTGCGTTGTTCTTTATGCGCCATGGGCTATACAATCCTTTCTCCATGTACGTTGATTATTCCGTTGATCTTGAACGTCAGGTTCAGTACATACAATCACTACAGACACTTCGGTTACTTGATTCCGCTGCTTCCGCCGCTAATGTTGGCTTCATAGACATAACGTTGTCCGAACAGATATACCAGCACCATCGGAATAGTGAGGAACAGGGAAGCGATCATCACAAGGTTCCATGGTGGCATCTGTCCGCCACCTACTGTAGTCAAGAGCTGCACACCGAGTGCCAGCGGCATTTTCTCCGGATCATTGATATAGATGAGCGGCCCCATGAAGTTACCCCAGTTATAGGAGAACGAGAAGATCGCAATAGCGGCCAAAATTGGATAAGTCAGTGGCATGATGATCTTCCAGTAGATTCCCGGGTGACCCATACCATCGATCATGGCGGCTTCATCCAGTGATTTTGGAATACTCATGACGAACTGCCGAATCAGGAATACGTTGAACGCCCCGGCGAAGAAGCTCGGTACGATCAGTGGATAGAATGTATTAATCCAGTCCAGGTGACGGAAGATGATGAACTGTGGTACCATCGTCACCTCACCCGGAATCATCATCGTACTGAGCAACACAATAAACAGGAAACGGCTGCCTTTTGCCTTGATTCGGGCAAAGCCGTAGGATACGATCGAAGCTGATAATACCGATCCGACAATCGTAAAGACGGTAATGATGACCGAGTTTTTGAGATACGTGCCAAGATTGTTATTCGTGAAGATGGTATAAAAGTTCGACCATTGAAACTCCATTGGAACGAAGGTAAAGGCTGATTTGACAGTTGTTGCGTCACTTGCCAGTGCAATGGAGATCATGTACAGGAAAGGCGAAGCAAGCAGCACCCCGACCAGAATCAGAAAAATATAGGATATCGTCTTCTCCACAGTGGATGGATTACTCATTGGCTTTTCCCTCCTCGTAGTGCACCCATAGCGCCGATGAACGGAATACAACGAGTGTCAACACCATGATGATGATGAATAATACCCAGGCAATCGCCGATGCATATCCCATTTTGTAGAATTGGAACGCATTCTGGAACAAATAGGGAACAACCATCTGACTTGAATTGTCAGGTCCCCCGGCAGTTACGATGAATACCTGCGCGAAGGTCTGGAGCGCTCCGATCATGCCAGTTACGAGATTGAAGAAAATGACGGGAGTCAACATCGGGAATGTAATATGGAAGAACGATTGTGTACTTTTCGCCCCATCGATGGCAGCGGCCTCGTACAGCTCCTGTGGAATACCTTTCATCCCTGCAAGCAGCAATACCACGCCACCACCCACACCCCATAAGGACATGAGAATCAATGCTGGTTTAACCCAGTTCGGATCAAGAAGCCAGGCAGGACCTTGAATACCGAAGATCGCAAGTGCCTGGTTGATCAATCCTTCAGTCGGCGCAAGCAAGTGGATGAAGAGCAATGAACTCGCAACCACCGGAACAACGGAAGGCAGATAGAACAGAATACGGAAGAAGGTGATTCCTTTGATTTTTTTGTTCAGGTAATATGCAATCCAGAGCGAGATCGACATGCCCAGCGGAATGGATATCAGCGCATAGAAGAATGTATTGCCGACGGATTTCCAGAAGATCGGATCATCGGTCAGTAACGTTTTGTAATTGTCGATACCGATGAATTCAGGGGACTGGAACAGATCCCAATTCGTGAAGCTCATATAGATGGAAAACAGGATCGGACCTAGGGTCAGCCCCAGAAACCCGATCAGCCAAGGCGAGATGAAGATGTAGAACCATTTCCCGTCCTTTTTTCTCACGTTAAGCCCTCCCATGACGCAGAGAGCAGATGGAACCCGCATTCACGCCGATTCCACCTGTTCTGCTGTCGCTGCTATTTGTGCATGTTCAGAAAAAACCTCTATTTGTAGAGTCTTTCCAGTCCACTCTGAATTTCGGTTACGGTATCATCAAGCGAGGCTTTGTTGTTGAAGTATACACCCAGCTTATCGTTAATGAGCTTCATCATTTCGTTCCATTGTGGATTGAACGGTTCTGCATAGATCGTCGATTCACTGAACGCAGCCATGTTAATTTTTTTGCCGCCATATTCAGCATTGAGGAATTCATCACTGGACAGACCCGCTTTGGTTGCAGGAGCATCCTGACCGGCTTTGACCATTGGCATCTGTGCTTCTGGTGTAGTCAGTGCTTCGATTACTTTGAATGCTTCTTCCTTGTGTTTGGAAGCGTTGGTAATGGTTAACCCGTTAAAGAAGGCGTTCGTTTCGCCCCATACCGGAGAGATATCCCAATTAATGCCTTCCACCTTGGCAAGTGAACCAATGTTCCAGAACCCTGTCGTTTCCATGGCGATCTTGCCTTGAGCGAACAGCGGATCAGCTCCGATATTCCCCATGTCGGCAATCTCGGTTGGTGTTGGGCTCGCACCGTGTGTGAAGGTCAAGTCATTCATGAATTGTAATGCTTTACGCACAGGCTCTGTATTGAAGGTTGGTTTGCCACTCTCATCGAACAATGAGCCACCGTTCTGGTAGATGAGCTGCATCCATTGCGGCCACCAGCTGCCTGGGTAGTAACCCCATTGAGTCGTCTTGCCGTTCTCCTTCACCGTCAGCTTCTGAGCTGCCGCCATCAGATCGTCCTGCGTCCAATCTTTGGTTGGATATTCCACCCCAGCCTTGTCGAACAGATCTTTGTTATAAAAGAGGACCATTGCGCCTGCCCGATCCGGCAAACCAAATTGTTTGCCGTCATACTTCATCAGGTTTGCAATATCATCGGAATAACGCTCGGACATGTTCACATTGTTCGCCTGAATCATGTCATCCAGTGGTATAATCTGATTCTTGGAGGCGTAAGCCTGATAGTTCTCGGCAATCATCATGATGTCCGGCGCCGTTCCCCCGGCGATCATGGTCTGTACCTTCTGGTCATAATCTCCTGCTACCACGTTCAGCTTCACATTAATATCGGGATACGTCTGTTTCACAATGTCGAGTCGTTCCTGATAAATCTTCTTCTCATCCTCCGAGCCCCAGATTGTCATGCTCAAATCAACCTTGCCACCGGACTCGCCGGAAGAACCGTTTTTACTCCCGCTGCTACAGGCTGTCAGACCCATTACCATGACCAGCATCAATAACGAAATGACCTTTAAACTTCTTCTCATACGTTACGCCCCCTTGATATAATGAATGGATGACTACACTGAAACCCGTTTCATGAAATGGGTTTCATTAAGCTGAAACATAAAACCCGTTCCATTTTATGAAAGGGGTTTCATTCACGCACTCATTATATTTCACCCTTCTAGGAAATGTCAACGCTTTCTTTTCCAATTACAGGCCCTTTATCTTGCAGCAGGTCCTGTACTTTGACGCACAATCAGCTCCGGTTGCAGAATGATCTGCTTCTTCGGTTTGCCTTGGTTAATCAACTCATGCAGCACATCCACAGCCTGTTTGCCAAGCTGATACGTGTTCTGAGATACGGTTGTCAGTTCCGGTATAACGGCACTGGCGAGCGGCGTATCATCAAAACCTACAATGGATATATCCTTCGGAATTGAGAGTCCATGCTCAATCGTTGATTTAATGGCACCAATCGCTGTGTTGTCATTGACGCAGAGGACTGCGGTGGGTGGATTGTCACGATCCAGCAGTTTGGACATCTCGCGTTTGCCGTCGTCGATGGAGAAGCTGCCGAGCAGTTGGCGTTCTTTCGGTATTTCGAGTCCATGCTCGCGAAGTTTCTTCTGCACAGCTCTGACCTTGACCATGGTGGTGGACAACTCTTTCAGGCCGCCGACAAAGGCGATATCGCGATGCCCCAGTTCAAGCAGATGCTCAGCTGCAAGGGCTGCACCTGCCCCTTCATCCGTGTACACCCGGTGGAACCCGCCTTTGGCAATATTGCCATTGACCAGCACGATTGGCATACGTTTGCCCATATCAATCAATTCCTGAGCCATGTCATCCGGACAGACCTGCATGTTGATTCGCCCGCCGAGAAAAATAATCCCGTCTACCCGCTTCTCTCGCAGGATGGACAAATATTCAGATTCCCTGTTGTAGTCGCCTGCGGTATTGCACAGAAAGAAGGTATACCCCAATCCGCGAGCCTCATTCTCCGCACCCCAGAACACTTCCGGGAAGAAAGGATTCGTAATGTCCGGCAGGATGATGGCGATGGTGCCCGTCTCTTTCTTAATCAGACTGCGCGCCTGCGCGTTGGGCTGAAACTGGTGTTTTTCAATGATGGACATAATCTTCTCTCGGGTGCTTGCACGCACAGGTGCCGTATCATTCAGTACCCGGGAGACCGTCGCTACAGATACATTTGCTTCCTTGGCGATGTCGTATATGGTGATCGGTGTCATAGCGGAACCTTCCTTTTTCTCTAATTTTCCCTATTTTCCCTGCTTATCATACCAGATAAGGAATGGCGTTGAAATGGGTTTCATTGGCGGGCGAATGATTTCACACTGGACTAGTAGAAGTTCCGGGTATGACATTCATACGTGAATTGTTCGTTGCATTACGCATTAGCGTCAATATTTTCACAGGACATGTTTGCTTTTCTTTATTTCACCTTCTAATCTGCGTTTATGGTCCATATATTAAATTGTAAGCGAATTTATTGGAGATTAGAGGAGTGTGAAAGACGTCATGATCATTCAAGTCAGTCCGCTGGCAGAAGCAAGACTTACTGAAAAGCTGGGAGATCGACCAGGCTATTTCAAATTGTTTTATGATACCGATGGATGCGGTTGTGACGGAATTGCGGTACTTCTGATCTTGAACGAACCAGATAGCGATGATGTTACCGTAGAAGCGGGGTCGCTTCCCTTTGTAATCAACAAACAGCAGCAGATTTACTTTGAACCCTCTCTGCGTCTGCAATCCGAGCACAGTTTCCCTTCGTTCCGACTGAGTAGTGATTCCATGATCTATGGCAGTAATGTCAAAGTCCATGATTTACGAGATACCGCAGACGTAGCCCCTCAGCCCACTGGATGGTTTGTACGATAAACGTTGAATTAGCACTATAATCAAAACCTCCCAAGCCCAGATGTTATGCGGGACGGGAGGTTTTTTATCAATTTCGAACGAGTTATTTAGGCGCTATTCTTGTAAACATTTCATTTGAGTTAACGTTTGCTGTCAGTTCAATTTTACTAAAATTACTTCACAACAATTTCAATTGGATTCATGGTTAAAGAGATATCCGCGGTCATATCCACAAAGAGATTTTGTTTTCCTTTTTTGGTTACCTTAAATTCATCTTCAACCTCAACCACTTGACCCGACTTAAACTCAGTATAATATCCCACATCCGCATAATTACGCTCCTCGTTACTACCGGAGAAGGAAAAACGAATGATTGGTTTTCCATGAGATACTTCAACTGGTTTAATACCTGTATATTTTAAAGTTCCTTTTACTTTCATTGTCTCACCCGTACCTAAAACAGTTGGTGTTGTTACTTCGAGAACGAAATCAGATGTTACTACACGTTCAGTAACATTATCCTCATTTTTATCGGTTGATGAACACCCAGCTATTGTCATGGATACCACTAATACCAACATTAAGATGTTATTACTCATTTTAATAATTTGATCTCACCTCTCTCATACTCTAACGAATGATGTATAGAAAGGGTTGCTCAATTTGTTCCTTAATTCCCCTGGACTATCGTTTACTGTTAGTTCAATAAGTTAGATCAACAGTATCGTCCGGGTCTGAACCAGCTGATCCCCATAGTTCCCCCTCAACCCGATAACCGCCACCACTCCATTGAAGCAAGTAGTCTCCAGTACTCATCCCCTGTGTGAAACCTTCTTTACTATTTATCCAATCTAAAGATTCCCCGGGAGCAATCGTTCTAGCGAAGTACACTTCACTAGTATCTAAGTGCGTTAAACTAACATTAACTTCATGGCTACTATTGTTTTTCATAAGCAGTTTTATATGTACATATTCCGGATTTACGGAAAAGGGTTGCTTTACCGTTGCGCCTCCAGAAGCAATAAAGTGGGACGGTTTGCTCTCTTGTTCGCTTAAAGACTTAGAAAGTGTTGTACTTTCGGACTTTCTTGATAATACACCAGTTTTTGGATTAGACATATTCTCTTGACTTGGACTCGTTGAATCACAGGCAGTTACGGTCGCTGTTGTTAAAGCTAATGATACAACAGTAAAAAATAGTCTCTTTTTCTTCATTACTTCATTCCTCGTATTGTTTTATTAGTTATTCTAAAAACCTATAAGAAGTTCCTCGTTGTTAACAACGCTATCAATCAATAAAAGTTACACCTGTAATTCGCAAGATGGCATTGAGTTAACCTGCCCATTAGCTGAACAAAAGCAGCCGATCAGGTTGATCGACTACTTTCTGGGGGTTATTGAGCTACCGTATACTTTTAGTGTAACAAATGACGACTGATATCATTTGCTACTCCAGTATCATCGAAAACCGAAATGCTTTTCAACTTCCAATAACATCTGATCTTTATTGGACTGAGATGTTCTCATAAACCATTTTAATTGGTACTGCTCTGCTTGTTGCTGGTAATGATTCGATGCTTTAACCACCGTGTTTAATGTTTCGTCCCGTGCACGTTGTGGATCTGATAAACTAGGGAACAAATCCTCCATGCCCCCCAGATGATCGCGATCCAGATACTCCGCTCGAATTAGATCATCTTCTGCAAACATATAAACAACTCGGTTGGGATTAACAATCGCCCTTAGATAAGCAGGTTCCATAAAAGTATCTACTACGATTGGCTTCTCTTTCCCCATCTGTAACAAATCCAAAATAATAAACTCAACACTTTCATCAAACACTGAATTTAACCAGTGACTCCTATCGTTCCCACGCCCTAAAAAGAACCATTCCCAATCAATGAAGTGTCGCAAAATTGCTGGATGATCCTGCGGATTAGCCTTTTTTTGATAATCGAAAGTGTGGTCATCTGAGGAATAATAATTCATATCCCATTTTGAAGAAAGTAAATTAGTCATCGTGCTCTTTCCGCCGCAAGGGCCGCCACATATCCAATAAACGTGATCTAAATATTGTCTTAATAGTCGGTCTGAAATTTTCATTATACAAATATCCCCCTTGTCTAAGATTATTTCTCAAAAGGGAGCACGTCTATTCTTGTTTGCACTAAATGTCCAGGTCGCTGGCATTGCTACACCGCCTTTCCAAGCTTAATTTCTAATAAATTTATTCTAGGAATCGCTTTTCAAAATCACAACTAATGATCTGTATACTGCAAAGCGTGAATCGGTGTACCTTTAGTGACTTCACCTGTCACCGTATTGATTTCTAGTGGCTCTACTAAAACCTTCCATCCATTTTCGCTTTTGAAAATTTTATACGGGAGTGGTGGTGACTGTTCGTAGTCTTGTCCTGCATACTTTTGAACCACATAAAGTTGAACTTCATCCGTGTTGATTTGTCTGGTTTCCACAATTTCATACCCTGTAGTTGGATTGGTTTTAAAATCCTTCACATATCCTTCTTCACGACTTTTCTCATCCAAATAATTTGTATCTTTAGAATAGAACATCATTCCTTCTACATCCCTAGCAATTTAAGCCTGAAAGTACTCCGTTGCTGCTTCCATCGGAGTTTGGGCTACGACTCTTTCCGCAGTTGTAGTCGATGCTAATAGAATAGAACCAGCAACAACACTGGCAAGTAAAAGCGATACTAATCCTTTTCGTTTCATGGATTGAGAACTCCTTTTTAGTGATAGAGTTGGTAATAGTGATCAAATTTTCTTTAGATCTATTTAGTATAACGCATTGAATTATTGGAAAGTTTTTATATTTATGAGAAATTTGTTTTCATCTATCCTTTAGCCTCTTTATCCAAACTCTTCTTTACGCCCACCTCACTTAATGTTAGATTTTATAACATATCATTATGAAAGCGAGTGGGTTGAAGATGGATCTGCAACAGTTATTGACTATCCCCATTCTCTCCAAAGCAAAGGTTATTGCCGGACATCGCGGACTAGATCGCTTGGTGCAATCGATTAATATTATGGACGCACCAGATATTGTACAATTCCTGAAGCCGGGAGATATGCTGCTGACGAACGGTTATATCCTGAAAGACCGCCCAGATGCTCATCTTGGATTCATTACAGACATGCATGCAATTGGTTGTGCAGCGCTCGCGGTCAAGACACAGCGTTTCTCTCTTGAATTATCTCCGCAACTGCTTGAAACGGCCGACAAGCTGGGCTTCCCAATCATCGAACTGTCCAAGATAGACAATACACTCGGTGAAATATTTCAACATTCGATCAGTGCCATCCTTCAGAACAAAACCCATGAGCTACACTACGCCTTATCTATTCACAAGCAATTTTCCACGATGGTTATGCAGGGAAAAGGCATACCATCCATCGTGGATACATTGTCTCAACTGCTATCCTCACCTGTGCTGCTGCTTGGTTCGAAGAAGCAAATCACGGCCAGCTCCCACTATGCACAACAGATGGATGACCAGTCTCTCGCCGCGCCATTACTGACATTTATTGATGAGCACCCTTCCTTCCATACTGCAATCTCGATCTGCCTGCTTACTGCTGATAAATACCGACATGCTGAGCTTCATCCCATCTTCACGGATCGGCACGAGGGCTATTTGATCGCACTATACGACAGTTCCGCAAGCTCTAAGCTCTCCACTCTGGCACTGGAGCAAGCGGTCAATGTGATCGGTCTGGAGTTAACCAAGAAGCAAGCCGTCAAGGAGCGCTCCCGCCGTTACAAAAATGAATATTTCTCCGATCTCATTCAAGGCTTCATTCGTTCTGAACAAGAAGCGCTGCATCGCGGCAAGAAATATGGGCTGCAAGCCAAAGGAAGTTCCGTTCTGATCATCGGCAAAAAGGATGAATCCTTAGCGGGCGTACCTAAGCAGAACTCTGCTTCCTCCGGGGAAGAGCGGTTCATCTCGGAACGAGACGCTAATTACGAGTTGATTAAACAGGAATTCGCCAGATTGGATCTCTCCTTTGTCATGTTCACTAAGAACGACCAGTTCGGCATACTCGTTTTTTTGGCCGAATCGTCTTGGGACGAACACACCGTTGTTCAGCAGCTTGAGCGGATGGCGATCAATCTGTATACAGAGTCGCAGCTCAGCCTATCCTTCGGCATAGGTAATTCCTACACCAATGTATTGGATATTGGACTCTCCTATAATGAAGCAGTCAAGGCACTCCAATCCGGTTATCAGATGCGAAAGACCCGCTTCGCTCATTCCTATCAAACCATGGATATAAGCCGTCTGCTGCGCATGATTCCCCACGATGAGATGCTGCAGTTCCATCACGAAACCTTTAAGCCCTTCAACGACCGAGATCCAAACGAGCGCAACGAGCTTATGAAAACTTTGTCCTCCTTCTATGAGAATCATTGCCAGATCGTCGATACAGCCAAAGAGCTGTTCGTACATCGCAATACCGTCATCTACAGGCTTGAGAAATGCGAAAAATTAACCGGCAGGAACATCAAGGATCCGAGTGAAAGTCTACGCTTCCGTCTCGCCTTCGCACTTGAGTCACTTCTGAATGTTAATCCAGCCCCTAGTGAAGCTAATCATACGTCTTAAACCGAGAACATGTCATGTATAATGACACGTTCTTTAATTTTTCTTTTCATATTCAATTCATGTTCAATCTTCATTTGTGCATTTTAACTAATTTAATTCTATTTTTATGTTCAGAGTAACTAATGACAATGATGCAAACAGTCTATATGATTAGGAATATATTCATTAATGTCATGTTAATTAACATCAATTCACATCAAGAAACGAACTACCATCAGGCTGTAGGAAAGGGGCTACCTATCATGGCTATACAGATACAAGGCGTATCCAAATCATTTGTCAGTGCAACCGGAGAAGATATTCAGGTACTCGCTGAGGTTTCGATGCAAATCAAGAAGCAGGAGTTCTTCAGTATCGTGGGACCGAGCGGCTGTGGAAAGAGTACGATCTTCAATATTATCGCGGGTCTGCTCAAGCCAACAAATGGCAAGGTTATCGTCTGTGGCGAAGAGATCGATCAGACCACCGGGCATGTCGGTTATATGATGCAGAAGGACCTGTTACTTCCTTGGAGAAGCATCCTGGACAATGTCACGCTAGGCTTGGAAGTGAAGGGCATGTCCAAAAAGGATCGCGGCGATATTGCCATGGATTATCTGGATCGTTATGGCCTGGCCTCATTCGCAGAAGCCTATCCCTCCACACTATCAGGTGGTATGCGCCAACGTGTAGCCCTCATACGTACCCTCGTTACCCAGCCCGATATTATATTACTGGATGAACCCTTCTCCGCACTTGATTATCAGACCAGACTCATTCTGGAAGATGAGATCTTGTCCATCCTGAAATCCGAGGGCAAAACAGGCGTCCTGATCACGCATGACATTGAGGAAGCCATCGCCATCTCCGACCGTATTGCCGTTATGAGTAAACGACCAACAACCGTGAAACAGGTGTATGACATTGGTCTCGCCTCGCAATATGGTTCAGCACTGAAAGCCCGCTCCGACCACAAGTTCAAGCAGTATTTTGAATCGATCTGGTCAGAGCTTGATATCCAAATGGGGAGGATCAGCTAATGAAGAGCACATCACCTGAAGTTACCCTTGCCGGAAAGCCTGCTGGAGTTACGAAGAGCAAGAGCAAACGCAGACAGTCCACCTTCTCCAAAGAATGGCTGATGACGATGCTGTGGCGGTTCATTATTGTAGCGGTCATCCTGGTGATCTGGGAATCCGCCGTTCGTTTGAAGCTGGTTAACGGATTCCTCATGGGATCACCAAACGCCATTCTTGATGCCGCCATCACCATGGCCAGCTCAGGGCAACTGCTTACAGACGCGTTTGCAACGGTGAATGCCACCGTTATCGGATTCGTAGCCGGAAGCTTAATCGGCTCATTGGCAGGACTGCTCATGTGGTATTCCAAGTCCGTTGCCCGTGTGCTCGATCCATTCATTGTAGCGATGAACGGCATCCCGAAGATTGCCCTCGCTCCTATGATTATCATCTGGTTTGGTTCAGGCATCTTCTCTAAGATTGCTCTGGCCTCCGTAGCAACATTTATCGTAGCTCTATTATCCGCCTATCAAGCGACTCATCAAATCGACGAATCACAGATTAATCTGATGAAATCCTTTGGTGCAAAGAAATCACAAATTTTCCGCAAAATTATCGTTCCTTCCTCTCTGCCATGGATCATCTCGGCCTTTCGGATCAATATCGGTTTGGCATTGGTGTCTGTTGTAGGTGGAGAATTCATCTCTTCAGATAAAGGACTTGGACACATGGTATTCGTCGAAGGTAATCTGTTCAACCTTCCGGCCGTATGGGTTGGCGTGTTCATGCTAATGCTGGTCGCCATGCTCCTCTACACCTGTGTCGGTTATATCGAATCCCGTCTCCTTCCATGGAATGACAACAAGACCAGCAGCAAATCCACATCTGTATAGCTGACCTACAACGATTAAAGGGGACGGATGACTAATGCGTACATTCAAAAAGATAGCTATTCTAACAGCGATGACGATTATATTGACTACACTGCTCAGTGCATGCGGAAGCAATGCCACAACACCCGCGAGTGGTGCAGGTGCATCTGATAGCGGGGGGCAAGCAAATACGCAGGTGGACAAAATTATGGTCTCCGAGGTGTATCACAATCTGCTCTACCTTCCCTTGTATGTAGCGAACAACCAAGGTTTTCTAGAGGAGAATCGCATTGAGCTATCTTCCATCCGTGCTGCCGGAAGTGGCCCAACAGCATTGTCTTCGGTGATCTCAGGCGAGTCTGCGTTCTCCTTCCACGGTCCTGAGCATGTCGCATTTGCTAATGCAAAGGGCGGAGATGCTCGCTCACTGGTCCTTCTATCCGGCAGTGCACCAGTATGGGCAGTTGCGCGAGAAGGAGTAACCGTGAACTCGACAGCGGATTTCAAAGGTAAAACCATCGTTGTGGGCTTGGCACCTACAAGCTCGAACAGCTTACTGCGGAAACTATTCGCTGACAATAACATCGATATTGACAAGGATGTGACGATCACTGAGGTTCAGAATGGCTCCGAGCTTGGTGCTGTATTAGCCGGCAAAGCCGATATTGCCATCGTTTACGAGCCGCAGCTGGATCAAGGCGTTGCTGAGGGACTGCATATTGTCCATGATTTCACGAAGGATTATCCTGACTTTGCCTTTGCAACGATGAATACAACCGCAAGCTTCATTGAAAAGAATCCTGATCTCACTCAGCGCTTTGTCACCTCTATTGAGCAAGCCCTGGACTACATTCAATCGAATCCTGAAGGCGCAAAGGCAGTTGCCGTGAAGGAATTCCCGAATCTGGACAAAAACGTCGTGGAGCAAGCGGTACAACGCATGATCGACAGCAAGGTATATCCTGCGGAGGGACTTATCAATGAATCCGCATTCGAGACCGCAATCGATATGCAGCGCTTCATCGGCAATCTGAAGGAAGACCTCGCTTACGAGGACATTATCGATTCAAGCTTCACCACCAAATAGAGAGAGAAAGGGTGATTACTCTGAACCAGGACAACTATCTCACACACCGCCGTACAGAAAGCGCCAAATATGAGGACGGAGTTATTACAAGCGAGGAGCTTGCCCTATTTACAGCAGACTTGAAGCTGATTCGAGGCTTCAAGTTGCCAGAAGAAGTAGGGCCCAATCCCCCGCATAGGAGCGTGCCTCTGCGATGATTACGAAACCACTTAACGAGCTGACGATTGCTGAAGCCGCAATACTGATTAAAAATAAGTTGATATCTCCTGTCGAGCTTACGAAATCCTATTTGAATCGCATTGAGAAAGTAGAGCCTGCTGTGCAAGCCTTCGTTACAGTCACCGCCGAACAGGCTTTGCAGGCCGCAAGAGAGTCTGAACAAAAACTGATGAATGGCGAATATCTCGGTCCTCTGCACGGCATTCCATATGGAGCCAAAGACATTATCCATACTGCTGGCATACGCACCTCGGCCGGATCAAGTACCTTTCCAGACTTCGTACCCGGAACGAATGCAACAGTGATTGATAAGTTGCAGGCTGCAGGCGCTATCCTGCTCGGCAAGACAACAACGACGGAATATGCCTTCCAGGGAGGAGAACCGCCAACACGCAACCCCTGGAATTTAGAACATACCCCGGGCGGTTCCAGTTCAGGCTCCGCCGCTGCTGTAGCGGCCGGCATGGCTTCCTTCACACTCGGAACGCAGACCTTTGGATCTCTGCTCAGACCCGCAGCTTACAACGGATTAACCTGTATGAAACCCACTTACGGCAGGGTTAGCCGTAACGGTGTCATCACAGCCAGTTGGAGCATGGATCATATTGGTGCCTTCACTCGATCCGCCCAAGATAACGCAATCGTCCTTGAAGCGATGGCCGGGCAAGATGAACTGGACCCCTTCACGCTTTCTTATGGCAAGCCAGACTTAACAAATGCTCTTGAGCATCCTATATCAGGAATGATGGTCGGGCTACCGAGCAACTTCTTCCAGACTGATGAACCGGCGATCTTGTTAGCGGTGGAGTCAGCAATTGCTATACTTGAGAAGCTGAGAATGCAATGGAAGAAAGTTAACCTGCCTTCTTATATGGAAGAGACAATTGCTGCTCATCGTACGGTAATGCGGGCAGAAGCTGCCGCCTTCCATCAGAAACGCTTCGCGGAAGCCTCTGATCGTTACGGCCACACGATGCGGGAGCAGCTTGAGCTCGGCTACCAGACGAGTGCTGTTGATTATTTGCAGGCACAGCGCATCCGAACAGTATTCCGGAGCGAGATGATGATGCTTTTCGATGAAGTAGATGTGTTATTGACTCCATCAACACCGTATGTGGCCCCATATGGCTACAAGACAGGCAGCCCGATTTTTAACGGACCGTTCACCAATACAGGACTACCTTCCATCACCGTACCCATCGGGTTTGATACCACCTCAGGGAAGCCATTGCCTATCGGCATGCAGCTTGCTGGTCCACTCATGCGAGAAGACCGCTTGTTGTCCATCACTCATCATTATCAGCAGGCTACGAACTGGCATCAGTTAACACCAATCATACACACTCATTAGGAAAGGAATGACAGCTACGATGTCTACCATCATACATGCAAGTGCAGCACCCAAGTTCCCGCTTCCTTTCTCCCATGCTGTCCGTGCAGGAGATTTGGTCTACGTCGCAGGTCAGGTAGGCGTTGATCCACAGACGCTTGAGCCCATTGGCGGCATTAAGGAGCAGACTGAGCAGTGCATTCGTAATATTGAGGTGATCCTGCAAGAAGCCGGACTTACACTCGATCATATTGTGAAGGTAACCACTCATCTGGCCCGAGTCGAGGATCAGTCCGAATACAACGAAGTGTATGCGCGAATGATTAAGCAGCCCTATCCCGCACGCATTACGGTATTTAGCGGGTTAGGCCCTTATTTAATTGAAATGGAAGTACTGGCGTATGCCCCCTCTGTCCGGGGAGCGTAGGAAATCACCTAAGAGCACCTGTACCATAGATGGGTACAGGTGCTCCGATTGTCGAGGAACCCGGTTCTCTTTCGAGAGGCGGGTTTCTTCGTATTCATTTAACTTTAACTGCAATCTCAAGCAACTCTACGCTGTGTGTGTATGCAGACCACATATGCTGCTTCGTACTACTCGGGCTGCTATCCTACTTCGTTTTGAAGCGAGATGATTCCTCGGCAAGTTGTTTGGTCAGTTCATCGATTCTCTGCACCATATCTGTCAAATGTTCCGTCATGCCGGACTGTTCCTGCATTGTTGCTGTTACTTCCTCAACAGAGGCGGATACCTCTTCACCAGAAGCGGACAGATTCTGTGCAGCTCCAATGACGTCATCCTTATCACGTTCAATGGATTCAATCTCGGAGGCAATGGCCTGCACCTGATTCATCATTTCATTCATATTTTGGGTTACAAAATTAAATGTCTCCTTCGTCTGAGCCACGCTACTCTTATTCTGTATTGCAATCGCCTCAATAGCTTGTACACTCCGGTTATTCTGTTCGACATGTTCAATCGTCTGCATCACAATTCGGTTAATGCCCTCCGACTGGGCCGTGGTCTGCTCCGCCAGCTTGCGAATCTCCGATGCTACTACGGAGAAGCCCCGACCATGCTCGCCCGCTCGTGCCGCTTCAATGGAGGCATTAAGGGCCAGCAGCTTTGTCTGATTTGCAATCTCGGCAATGGTGCCCGTAATCTGGTGAATACCGGAGGAACTCTCGGCTAACTGAACCGTGATTTGGGAAATTTTGCTCACTTCCGTCTCATTCTGAACATTCACCGCATTCAGTGCGTCAATGACCTCATAGTTGTTTTTAAATGCATCCGTGATCTCATCTGCCTTGAGCTTCACAGCCTGAGACATCTCATTCACGTTCGCAATTTTGTTGCCCACGTTCATGAATTTGTCCACAATCGCTTCTGTATCGTTCGCCTGGGATTCCATAGCTCGTGAAATCTCAAACGCCGTTGTCGTTGTTTCGGCAATGGAGGTCGATGTCTGCTGGGTGGACTGATCCAGCTCGGTTGTACTTATTTTCAGAACGTCAATGGAATGATTCATGCTGGAGATCAACTGTTGGTTGCCCGCTGCCATTGTATTGAAACTGTCTGCCAGGTTTTTGAACTCCCCACTATATTTACCTTGCGCCTGCACCGTCAGATCCCCGCCCGCAAGCTGTCTGAACAGCACAGTCAATCTCGTAATGGGTTTGGTCACCAGCAACGAAATCAAAATACCCGCTACGATGGAAACCGCGATGGCACTAAATAGAACAATATACATCTGTTTCGCCATCGCACGTAACGGCTTCTGCACATCACTTAGTTTATCTTCAACAATGACGATCCAGTCGGACCTTGGGATTTTGGAATAATACGCCACTTTTTCATCCGTGCTGACTTCCCCCTGCTGCAGTTCAGCGCTTGGAGCAAGATCAATCAACGATTGGTATTCGCCAGACTCCATCTTCTGGCCTGCCATCTTCTCATCCGCTGAATCGTAGATAACCGTACCTACACGGTCCAGAATGAGGACTTTTCCCTCATCATTAATATTGATATTCTGAAGCTGATTGACGAAGAAAGAGGTAGAAGCAGTAGACGCGAGCACGCCCTGTACTTCTTGATTCTCATTGTAGATCGGCATGGCAAAGACGGTTCCCAGCGTCCCCAGAGATTCGGAAATCACACCTTCGCTGATGACACTCTGTCCTTGCAGCGCCTGTTGGAAATACGTACGACTGGCGCGTTCTCCCCCGACCACTTCAGGATTGTTTGCTGCAACAACGACGCCTTTTCGGTCCAGCAAAATAAGAACGCTGTTGCCCTCCATTCCTGTCAGGCTGTCTGCCAATATCCCATTGGCCTTGTCCAGCAATTCACTATTTTCAGAAAAAAATAACTCATCACTCTGTCCTGCCGTATGTCGAATCTCCAGCAAATCACGGAATGTGCGATGTGTCGTAATCAGAAACGTAGACTGCTCCTCCAGATTCAGTGAGGTAAACAGCCCCGCACCAATCCGGTCGGAGGTTGCTCTGATCTCATCTTTGCTTTTGTCGAGAGTAATGACCGCTGCTACAGTGTAAGATAATACCGCAGTTACCGCCAATACGAGGGTTACCAGTAAACTGATCATCAGCGGCAATTTGACTCTGAACGACATGTTGAGCATGCGCTCTTTCGCCTTCACGATTAACAATAAATCCACCTTCCATTTCATCGATGTTGTTTTCAATATTGTATGAATCAACTTTATATCGGTATATATCAATAAATTCAGCAGTATAGAGAGCATTTTCAAAAAAATATTTATTTATATGGAAATACATGTATTTTATGTTAGTTTTATTTATTGTTTCTATCGCATTTTAGGAAAACTGGAGTATATGTAAAGGATAGTGGGCTCAAGATTGCATACCTGCAGGAGTTTCGGAAACTACAATAGTGATTTGAAGTAAGTTTTAACTGCTCACAGTAAAAAGTATAGGATACTCCAAGCAAAATACCCCGTAGAAAGACTTCTTAGAACGTCTCTCTACAGGGTACATTTTAGATATAGCTGGAACGTATATCATCGTAAACTTCAGTTACTCTCCCGCTTAACCAAGCTCCGCAATACGCTGTCCAATACGCGGAAACAGCCCAAAGGCATTCTCGTAGAACACTTTATCATGATGCTGTTCCGGTACAAGTCGGCGGACAAATTCGGCATACAGATCGATGGGCGCAAGGGGCCAGTCGGTGCCAAACAGCATTTTCTCGTAATGATCCGAATAGACCAAGGCCCGGCGGAAATGATCCATGAATAAAGGCTCGTTCATGAACCGTTCAAAATGAGGCCGATCCCCCACCACAAGACCAGACAAATCCGCGTACACGTTAGGATTCTTCGCCACCACTTCAGCTGCATCCATCACCCAGGGATCACCCAAATGACAGATCATGAAGTTCACACCGCGCTGCTGCAAGGCTAATTCATCCACCGTCAACGGATGCGAATATTTGAGTAATCCATTCATGGAGTACGTGTCACCCGTATGAATCACGACAGGCAGGTTGTACTTGGCTGCGAGTTCATAGACCGGAGTGTAAATTTTGTCATACACATAGTGATGATAGTATCCGGCATAGAGTTTGATTCCGGCTACTTCAGGGGATTGCAGTCTTGCTTCAATCCGATCAAGCTCGTCCTGAGCGTTTTTACCATCTAGCGCATTGGGATTGATCCCCACACATTCCATGAGGAATGATGGGACCTTCTCTTCCAGATCAAGTCCCATCGGGTTAGGGGAACTGGAATCCGGGAACGCTCCCTTCGTCTGCTCCGTAACCCCCATTCCGATACCCAGAATGACGTCGTTCTTATCAAACTCCGCTTTAAGACCAGCGGCAGAGTAATCCACTTTGGACAGATCAATCGCTGTTCGGTGAAAGCTGTCGATGTCCGACAGATGAATGTGAATATCAATGATCGGCATGTGAAGCCTCCTTTTCATCGGTAGAAGTTGCAAAATTCAGTTTGAGAAGGTCATGCACATCCGCTGAACTCAGCGGAATCTGTCCCAGAACCAGATATGTCGGCTCCGTCCAGACCGTTTCTCCCTGATGAATTGTCAGATGATGATTCACGTGCAGACCCGTCACTTGATTATTGGCAAACCCCCATGCACTCTGATTCGGGTAACGATGGACCGCATGCAGCATGTTTTCACGCGAAACCGATCCTAATCGCAAAAGGTCTTCAAGTGGCAGGCCCACATCCACCTTGCCCAGCGGGAA
This sequence comes from Paenibacillus sp. PAMC 26794, assembly GCF_000316035.1. Lineage (GTDB taxonomy): Bacteria > Bacillota > Bacilli > Paenibacillales > Paenibacillaceae > Paenibacillus. The sequence goes on along the minus strand of NZ_ANHX01000003.1, from coordinate 47,094 downwards.
TCGATCTTTACCCGGTTGCTCTATCCAACCTTCCGTAAATACAGATGAAGGCTGGAGGAAACGCTCCTCCGCAAGCGAGTAATCCGTCAGCGTCAGGCCGCTTTCGTTGGTCACGGCAAGCAGCGTGCATAGCACAGGAACACCCGGCAGCATCAGATAATGCTGGTGGATCGTGATTCCCCGATTCGCTTCATGCTTCTCAATCCGGGTGGTCAGCTTTATACCCTTCCAGACGTTGCCGTATTGATCCTTCTGCTCTGTCCAGGAAGCGGCTCTCTGTTCCAACTGGCGGCTGAAACCATTCATGCCTGGAACCCCCACACCCAGTCCGCCGTACCACGGATTCCACCACGAGCGTGGAGCCGGTTCAGGGTACGAGCTGTCCAGCCATTCTTCTCCTGCATATTTCAGAGAGTGTACTACACTCCCGAATTCAGGAGCAACGGAGATCGACAATACTCCATTGTTTACGGTATACAAAGGTCCAGATGAACCTTCTTCAATCTTCTGCTTCACCTCTGTTCCGCTCTGCGGGAACCAAAGGGCAGTTCGCTCCTGAATCCGATCTTCGCCCCGGTATAGCCCACGAACTTTCCAACCACTCACGTGCTGGTCTCGGTCCGCTTCGTCTGGTGAAAATGTCACCTTGGCGGAGTTTAGATTCTGCTCCGGATTGAATGCCATAGCATTGGCCATAACCTCCGGTTTGCCACCCTGCTGTACATACAGCTCCAACTTGCCCGCAAGCGAAACCAGTTTATGTTCAGTCAATGTTGCTTGTAGTACATCCGGGGCAAATGGATTCCCCTCACTCAGTGTCAGATCCAGATGACTGTCCAGCAACGGTATGATCGGGTTACGCTGTTTCCGGGCAAACGCACGGAAATCGTGCCACTTGGCAAACGTGTTCAAAGCATATACGGTTGCCTTGGTCCGCATAACGGTCCCTGCGGGAATACGGCCAAGCTCATGCTGAAACCCCAGCGTGTATTCCGGGCGAAGCAACTTCAGAGAAGGGTCCCAATAGATGCCGCTGGCACCATACTCCTCCTTACAGAACAGCCAGTTCTCCGTGATTTGGGCGCTGTCCCAATGGCTCGGATCGCCAGCGTAAGAATCCCCCATATCCACGAAGCGCCCCTGATAAGGAAGGATTAACCTGCTACCATAGAACCCAAAGTTGTTCATTAGAAACAGGTCTTCTTCCCAAGCGGTACCTCGTGTATTTTCAACCTCGTGGTGGAATTCGGCGACTCCATTCGCAGACAGCTTGACCACCGACTTGATCTGCAAGCCAGGGAAATTCTCCGAGTCATACAGTGCTTCAAGAACCTGACGTTCCCCTTCGGGATAAATATTCACTTCTTTTGCTTGTTTCTTGGATAACTCTTCGGCAAACGGCTTACCCAGCTTCGGATAAGTCCACCAAAACGAATGACGGGAGCCCGGGTATTCAATCCACATGTTATTATCTTGCTTGCTCATATGAATAGAGAATGCACCGTTAACAGCCACCCATTGATCCTCAATCTGCCCGCCATACTTACCTTCGATTCCCTTCATCAGGACAGAAATTTTGCTTGTAAAAGAGATCGCATGGTTCCCCACTGGGACAGCCGTCACTTCTACTTCTTGGGAATAGAGACCATATGAACACAAGGTGAAAGGCACTGGCACAGACACTTTGCCTTTGGCAGGCACCGTAAAGCGCACCGAACGCTCCGCCCATTCAAGGAATTCATCCTCAGGCAGGTTCAAGCTGAACTCCGTTTCTGCATCCACATTATTTTCCACGTTCAGAACCAACTCAGCCGGGATGCCTGGATAGAGTTCCTTCACAGGCAAGACGGTCTTGATCTTGGCCGGGAATTTCGGGGCGATACCCAACCTGAACTCCGCTTTCTTACCACCGATCAACCATATGCTGGCAACAACGGGATGGGTCTTATTGTTATTCTGTTCCTCTGTAATTGGATCAAGGTGAAACTCACCTTCCACGATGATGGTTTCTCCCGGAGCCACTGCTCGTGCAACGTCCAGCGCAAATCGAATGTTTTTGTTATCCTCACCCTTGATCTCAACTGCCAGTTCGGACGCAGAAGTGTTCTTAATGCGATAGCGAACCTTATAGCTGGAACCGAATACCAGATCATGATCGTCGACCTCTGTTGAGATCTCGTAATCCGGTGTTTCGAGGGCAGTCAGCCCGCGACCCGACTTTTCAAATTCAGCCCGCAGGGAGACATCTCCCTTTTTCCACGTGTAGTCAAAGAAATCAAAACCACGTTCCCGTCGGCCATCCGGCTCGATGACGAGTTCACGCGTGCTGTCTGCATACCAATCCAACTCCTCAAAATAAGGAGCAAGTGCTTCGGTCTGCAAAATGGTAGGGATGAAATTCATCAGATGCACATTATCGTCTTTTTTCTCCCAGAAGAATCCACATTTCTTGTACATCGGTACAGCCTTTGTATTCCCGGCCCAAGTGAACAGATCCAGGCGGGGCCATCCGGCCTCCACGGTCTTGCGCACAGCATTCAGGATCAGGTTGCGTCCAACCTTATAACCGTGATAGTCGGGGCGTACGTTAAGCAAAGGTACATATAGCGCTCTCTCGTCATAGCGGTAATGAGCAAAACTGCAGAAGCCAACAACCTCTTTCTCATGAACAGCTAGAAATGCATAAAGATTGGACGAACTCTCCATCTCCCGGCGAACCGTTTCCTCTGTTCTAAGATTGGTGCCACCTCCCCAGCTTTCGTTACTACGGTTCCACATATCCGCGAGTGCGGCAGCGTAAGAGGGGTCGTATTCAATAATATGGATTTGATCAATAATCGAAGTTACTGTCATATTTGGATCTCCTTATCTTTATCTATAGGATGGTCTTTGTGAACTTTAGATATGGCCTTTGCCCGATAGCCGCAGAGATAATACAGGCCATGTTTGAAGAAGCTAGCGATAGTCTTATCATACTATAAATGGAAGCATTTTCAGAGAATTAAAAATCTTTCTTTCCAACTTATATGTGCCTTTCGGAAGCTCTTGTTAGAAGCGTCAAGGATGGACGAATCTATTTAGGCATGAAAGAAAAAATCCACGTCTTTTAGTTAGACGTGGATTTAGGAATATGATCAGCTACTAATTTTCAATTATGCCAATATAGAACGGACATTGCGTAGAACTGATTTCATAAATTCAGAGGTTGGTTCGGCATGCCCCGCAATTTGGATACGTCGTTGCCGCACATCAAGACTCTTCAACTGATCCGTCAAAACAACACCTGAAAATGGCAGCTCTTCTGGTAGTGTAACTTCAAAAGGATAATCCTTGGCTTGGCTCGTTATGGGACATACAACGGCAAAACCCGTTATTTCATTGAATTCAAGTTCCGATAGAACAATAGCCGGTCGTCTCCCGGCTTGCTCGTGACCCGCTTGAGGATCAAAGTCAAGCCATATCAGATCGCCTCGTTTGGGAATAATCAAAGTAACTCGTTCCCTTCAGTACCAAAGTCTATTTCTTCATGTCTTGTATCCTGTTTCACTTTAGAGAGCAAAGTCTTTAGATGGTTACGTAGTTCCTCATTGGACTCTACAGGCTTGGTTTTTGGACGCAACAACAATTCATTATCTTCTGTCACCAAAATCTCGATTTCCGAGCCTTCTTCCAGATTAAGACGCTTAAGCAATTGGTTAGGAATGCGAATTGCACTGCTATTTCCCCATTTGCTAAGTGTGGCTGTAGTCATGGCAATCCCACGCCTTTCGTTTGATTGATGCTCCAATTATACCTCACCTCCCTACAGTTGTATATCTATATGATATACATGAAACAATAAAAGGATACATTGTATTCAACCATAAAATAATGATTGTACAGCCTATGATTACGAATAGATATACCATTGCTATAAAGCAAAATGAGCATATAAAAACCCTCGTTTGGTCGAAACGAGGGTTCCCCGTCAGATCATCCCCAACAATGAAAAACAGCTGTAAGCCTTAGACGAAAAAAATGAAGTCCAGACTGCCCCTGTTTTATGGAGCTATAGTCCCTCGGTAGCTTACCCTTGTATAATGTGCCTTGATCTCGACTGCCAGTTCGGACGCAGAAGTGTTCTTAATGCGATAGCGAACCTTATAGCTGGAACCGAAAACCAGATCATGATCATCGACCTCTGTAGAGATTTCGTAATCCGGTGTTTCGAGGGCAGTCAGCCCGCGACCCGACTTTTCAAATTCAGCCCGCAGGGAGACATCTCCCTTTTTCCACGTGTAGTCAAAGAAATCAAAACCACGCTCCCGTCGGCCATCCGGCCTCCACGGTCTTGCGCACAGCAGCGTAAGAGGGGTCGTATTCAATAATATGGATTTGTTCGATAATCGAAGTTATAGTCATGTTCTGATCTCCTTCTCTTTATGTACAGGATGGTGAAGAAGCTAGTGATAGTTTTATCACACTATAATTGGAAGCGTTTTCAGATGATTATATCATTGCCTGGTATCCACTTCTGTATGAAGTGTCAATGAATCCATGCCTTATGTACGGGTAAACATATTGCCGCAGTGTGTCCTGAAATAGACATACATGCGAACTTTGACAAGCTCTATTCGCTATTGTTACTCTTTGTATAGGAGTGTTTCTTTTATATAAAAAAAGATAGATTCATGGAGGGAAAGCATGACGGAATGGATCACGCAATTTATACTCTTCTTTAAAGATTTGTCATACACAGGTCTCGTTATTGCCTTGTCGTTTGAATTCGTACCTGCTGAACTTGTGCTGCCCATGGCGGGATATTGGGTGTATCTGGGGGATATGAAGCTTTGGCTGGCAATTCTGGCGGGTACCGTAGGGGGAACATTTGGACCTCTGACGTTATATGCCCTGGGACGATACGGCGGCAGACCGATGGTCGAAAAATTCGGCAAGTATTTCTTGATTCGCCCCCACCATCTGGACGCTTCCGATACGTTCTTCGAGAAATATGGCAGCGGGGTAGCTTTCTATGGACGTTTTGTACCCGGCATTCGCACAGTTATCTCCATTCCTTGCGGAATGGCGAAGATGAATGTTTTTAAGTTCAGTATCTTTACATTCTTGGCCATGCTTCCGATTACCTCATTGTACATCTACTTAGGCTTCAAGTTAGGCTCTCAGTGGGAGCATGTGGATGAGATTGTTAAACCTTATATCGTTCCGGCGGCGGTGGTATTCTTAGGTGCTTTTGGATTGTACGTGCTTTTGAAACGTTGGAAAAGAAGAGCGGCTTTGAACAAGTTATAGGTTTGTTTAAGTAAGGTAAAGAGATGGGAAGTTTGATGTTGATTTTTTGAAATAAATCGTATGCTAAAATTCAACTGATTATATGTAAGACCCCACTCGATCCTAAGGATCAGTGGGGTTTTGTCGGTTTAATGAGTATTGAAGGGTAGAGAGGAATCTACACTTCACCGTATTTTCATTTTTTAAAATATATCTCTCCAAAAAAAACCAACTATGTGCTAGCTCCTTTTCTGGTCACTAATGACTTAAAGTCGTGGTTTACTTTATTTATATGTTTTTCGTACCCTACCGTACCGAGGTCACCACTGTATGCCTCACGTATCCTTTTCATTTCAAGCTCTATAGAATGCTCGGCGCCTATCGGTGGTGGAACGATCATTACGCCATCTGACATACTTCACCCTCCCAATATTTCTAAATCAGTTCCTGCCTTCTTTTCAAATACACATACAATACTACGCCAGATGCCGCACAGATCACCGCACATAAACCAATGAATCCATATCCCGCCTGAAGTCCGCGCAGCAGCCCCAACTGAGTCGTTGAACCGTACAGATTCTTCACACCTTCAATCACCCAACCAATCACATAGTTACCGATGACACTACCAACCCCCATCAGGGTAACCGTGAACGTAATCGCGGTGTCACTGCCGTTCGGATATCTGCGTGCGATAAACGCCATAACTGTTGGATAGATCATCGCTATGCCCGCGCCAGATATCGCAAAGAAAATCGCAAGACGCTCTCCCCCTGCAAGCGCTACGAACGTACATACTCCCGAGAAAGCCGAGAACAGAATCAGTGATAATACAAATCCGATCCGGTCCGTCAATGGTCCAAGCAGCAAGCGTCCCAGCGAGAACGTGAGGAAGAACGCAGATAATAACCCGGAGGCTTTGACCGTGTCCCACGTGTAGGCTTTTTCTAGGAAATTAACCAGCCAACCCCCAACCGCCAGCTCCGATACCACGCCAAAAGAAAGAATGAGCACCATCAGCCAAAGGGCAGGATCACGTGTTAACGTCTTCAGTGAAGTCCGATCTTCATGCGGAAGATCATCCCCCGGGAATTTACTGCGCAGCGCCGCAATGATCGGCAGCAGACAGAGTGACAACATCACCAGATACATGCCGCGCCAGTCCAGTTCGTGTCCAAACACCTTCAAGGACATGACACCTGTCGCCAGCAAAGGTGCAACCGTTGAACTCAGCCCATAGAAGAAATGGGACAGGTTCATCATCGTACCTGTGTTTTTTACAAAAATCCGCGCACCCAGAATCGCCAAAGCAATCTCCAGCATGCCGTTACCGATGTACATGAAGAAGTACGATGAAGCGAAGAGTGGATAGGTATGAGACACATAAATGAATACACCCGAGAGGATCATCGAGGCAAACGATATGATGCTAACCGCCTTGATGCCCCATTTGCGAACCAGAATAGCCGTGAAAGAGCAGGCGATCAGATAACCCAGTGCGTTCAGAGACAATAACGTCCCGAGCTGTTTCTCATCCAGATTGAAGTCGAATTGAATACGCGGAATCGCTGGCCCCTTAATATTTTCCGATATGCCAAACACGATAAATCCAAGAAAGATCGTTGCCAGTTGCATGGCGTACAGCTTGTTGAACTTTCGTTTGTTTCCTTGCGTACCTGCTTGCTGATTCAAAATAAGTTCCTCCATTGTGTTCAGAAAAATGATTGCCCGTTATAACTACGATTGCAGTACCATCTTCCGACCGCTGTTATCCCTGTATTTTTTTGAATTGTTCCTAAAGGTGAAAATACAGTGATAAAGGCGTTCTTCAGATTGGTTCTGCCCTCTACGTTATCGTGTCAATAATTTGTACATTTGAGGCAGGAAACATGGTTAAGCTTTATTCCTAAAAATAGAATACTCGTAAAAGCTCCTTTTTCCTTTACCACTGCTTCTCAACTACCTGAATGCGGTAGGTCAGGCTCTCCAGCGTCACCGCGACCAGCCCAGTCACATATTCGCGCCGCGTGTCTCTTTGGATGATCAACTCCGGCATATGCTCCAATGGAATCATTCGATCCAGACAACCGTTCGTCAGTCCATCCCTCATAGCCGGGTCCATCGTATCCCCTGTAACTACAATCGTAGCCGGGTTAATGATCGCGATAATGGATACTAGCGTCTGTACCACCAGTTCCTGCAATCCTTCCGTCGTTTTCAACATCAGTAGCTGCTCTTCCCGTGAAACGCCAAAAGGTAAAAAGGACACCTCTCCCCCAAATTGCGTATTCCCGGTCAGCGGACGACCATCTATGATAAAACCTGCACCCGGAAAATGGTTCTCTGGAAACGTCACCACCGCAAAGTTCTTCTCTTCCTCGAATTGCTGCTGGTTATACAGACCGTAGACCGTCAGATTCATGTCGTTGCCAATGACTACTTCCACGTCATCATACTGCTCTTTGAGCATTGGCCCAAGTGGTTGACCCGCCAGCTCCGATACATCGCAAATTCCAATAACGCCGTTGTGTGCTACCCCTGGTATACCAATTCCGATGGCCTGCACATTGTGGTGTTGTTCGATCAGATTTGCAATCAGATCCTCTACCACCGTTACATTAATCTCATCCAAAAAGAGTGTCTGTTCTTCCGCCATCTCTCCGTTCAGATTGGCATATGTATGTGTGATCGAGTGAATGCCGCCCTCTGTTCGAATAATCAGGCACAGTACGCTGGCGTAGTCCGCATTGAATTGATACCGACTGGCAGGTCTTCCCCCACTCGATTCGTCTGGGCCCAGATCAATAATCTCACCAGTTTGGAGCAATTCGTTCAGAATCGTACCGCATGTGGCAACACTGAGTTTTGTTAGGTTCGCAATGGAAGCTTTCGTGCCTACGCCCATGGATCGGAGTGTGTTCTTCACAAGTTCAACGTTAATGCGCTTCACCTGCTGGGTGTTGTGTGATGTGGGTAACATGGTTAGTTATATGCCTCCTTTCGTTCATTTCGAACCATTCAATGAATGTTTTTAAAAGTGTTTTAATAATTGAAGTTTAGGGGGATTTGGGAGGAAAGTCAATGCTTAATTGGGATCGAAAAACGTTTGGATGGAAAGACAAAAAGACAGTTCAAGATCATCTTGTGTGATCCTGCACTGCCCTTTAGTTAGGTGGTTTATGTAGACTGGCTCATTTGATTTGCCAAGATGCTCTTCTCCAGTCGGACTTTAAATAGCTTTCGGTTTAGATCCTGTTCCATGGAATGAAGGTGATATGCTGCTTGTTTTACTGTATCCATGTCTAGCACACCTGCCTGCTTCGCAATAATGTCCATAGCGTCTAGGATGAGTTTGTTGCATGTAATGAGTTGGTCAACGTAATCGTCTTCCTGTTGGACAAGTTGTGCGTACTGCAAAGCGAGGTCTTCGCTGTTGGTACTTGTCATGTCACCACTCCTTTTAAGGAGAGGGTAACATATGATTTAGAAAGATGTGGTACTTCCATACGTAACACAACGCATTTTAACATTCCAAAAATAAAATTATATAAGCACTCAAAAATTTTCATAATTGTTATATTGAAGTTATTTGTCTATGGAATTTTAGAATACTATACCTTTTTTACATTTTCTTCTCCAAACCATAATTTAGCCTGATTGATAACAATCTCACTAGGGTTATGATAGAAAACTATTAAATTTTCTTTTGCTCGAGTGCAACATACATAGAATATTTTTTGGGTTCTTAAATAAACCGATTCTTTATCTGTTCTTTTACTAAATAAATAATCAAAATTATAATTATTCCATTTTCCATTATCTAGAACTAAAAGAACATTTTCGAATTCTTCACCTTTGATCTTATGTTGCGTAGAGAAAGGAGTATGTCCTTCTAAATAAGTGAACAAATTTCGAAATTCCTTAAACTTCACTTTCTTAACTCTATTATATATATACTCGTTTTCAATTATGAATTTATAAAAATCATCGTCTTTACAACAGAGTTGCCTCTCATCTGCAAAGTCAATAACTTCTTCGATTGTCAAATCGAACATTTGATCTATCCTAGTAATCGTTTCATTTATTTGTTTCTTTATATTTATTGAAGTAATTTCCAACTCTGTTCTCCTGATAAAATCATTATATAATTTATCCTTATAAAGTTGAATAATAGACTGTATTTTAAAGAGATGTTTTATTAAAGCATCCCTTTTAGTGCCTCCCTTATTTATATCTTGTTCATCTTGTTTCTTATCATCAATTAGGGAGTCCTTATTTAAATATATTTTACTGACTTTGGAGAACAATTCGTTTTTCATTTCATTATATAAAGCGTTATGAATAGGATTTTCTATAATAATATCTTTTCGTAATTTGTTTCTATTTTTTAAAGCGACCAAATCTACAACTTGATCAAAAGTATACTCTTCTCTAATTTGTATATTATCTTTTTTTATCTTATCCTTTAGTTTATTTTTTAAATCAATTATTGGATCTTTATCATAAATCTCCATTAATACCGAAAACCCTGCTTTTGGGGCAATTAAATTATGAGTCAGGTATAGCTCTTTTGTTTGCTTGGAATCTTCAAAATTCCAATTGTTAAAATACTCTGTCTCTCTAATATCACTAAGGTCATTGTTTAATGAGTATAAAAATTTTATATTACCTTCTTTTATGAGCCCTTCACACATGTTAGGCGCTTTGTCGTCAAGGGAAGGTTCCTGATGTAAGCCATCTGTTCTTATACTATTAGCTAAATTAATCACAGTTCTTGGATTCCTTCGATTTTGTTTTTTCCTAACTTCCTTAACACTCTGTTTTTGAATATAATTATTTAAATCACCAATGCCATCATCATATATTGATTGCATAGAATCCCCAAAAAAACCTATTATATTTTTTTTATTGCTTTGTTTTAGATGATCCAAAAAAATTTCAATAACTAATTGACTGGTATCTTGATATTCATCTATAAAAATAAATTTATAATTATCCTTTAAAATATCACAGAGTAAAGAGTACTTCCTGTACATTACATTTGATAACTCTAAAACTTCATCATGGGAAATTATCCCTTCCTTGACTCGAACATAATCTTTGTATTGGATACCTGACTCCAAAGAATCAAAATAATTAATATCAACATCATCAGGACTAGAGATTCTAGAATGTTCGTCATTTATAAGAAGAATTAATTCTTTTTTTAAATTTTTTTGGAAAGGTTTAATTGTATTCCATAAAAACTCATGAATAGTCATTACAGACAAGTTAGTGTGGTTTATTCTATCTTTGATTTCTTTAACAGCAGAATTTGTGTAAGTTATACAAGCAATTTTAGACGTCGGATTATCTTTTATCGCTTTCTTTATAACCATAACTAGGGAGTAAGTTTTCCCACTACCTGCGCCTCCACTTAACAAAAAATTTTGGTCATTTCGAATTAGTTCAAATATCTGTTCTACTTCAGGTTCTAATTGTTCTTCAGCCATAATAAACCTTCCTTAATGTAACTCGGAATATCCCAATTACAATATTTTTTATTATCTAAACTCTCCTTACTATTCAATAAAATTTCCATTGCAAAAGATGGCTTCTTATCTACACAACTCTCAGCCAAAAAATAAGAATCTTTTTCTTTATCTTCGAAATGTTTTATGTTTACTAAACTTTTGAAACTTTCTTTATTATCCAAAATAAATTGCTTATTTATATGAAAAAATGAATCTTCAAAGCTTCTCGCATGATATGCCACATTTAACGAATTAAGCTCAGATGTTTGATAAATAATCAACAAATTCCCTTCATTAGAGGGTATCCATTTTTTTGTTTCTGGGTTTTTCAAAAGTATTCTCTCTCTGTAATGCAGATTTATATAAAAATCTAAAATATCTACTTCTTCGTTGGACTCACTTAATATGTTTTCTGTAGTTGAAGCCACTTCGGTCTCATAATATGGAGAAGAGATATAATTATTGTAATTAATAAAATATTTTAATGAAGCATTTGTAGTTGTATAAGCTCCTTTATCAGTAACCCTACATTTTATATTCGAAATTTTTTCTTCACCACTTTTATTAATCTCAACTTTTTTCTTAGCAGAATCTATATCAGTAATTATAAGGGATTTTATCCCAATAAAAGCAATGAATTTTTCAAAAACATGAGAGTACGCCCCTACTTCTATAACAGAAATATTTTGTGATAGTAAAGGATTCTCTTCGTTCTCCTGATCAATCTTTTTCATCATTGCAGGTAATAATAACCTCTCTGTATCCCCCTCAATAAATATTGCTTTGTCTGCAAAAAACAACTCTGCTCGATGTAATGTCAAATACTGCTTTAGAAATTTAAAATTGCCGATCTGTCCATCCTTCTCGTATTCCTTTTCTAAATCTTTTAAATTTTTCGCGACAACTTGATTCTGATTAGTTTTATAAAAATATTTTATATCGTTAAAGTCGCTCTCTGCAGTGATATGGCAGGAATGAGTTGTGATAATAGTCTGTAAAGTAAACTTGTCACCATCCTCACCTTTACTCGCACTATTCAAAATATCTTTTATATTCTTTATAAATATGTATTGCATTTGTGGATGAGTATGAGCCTCTGGCTCTTCTATGAAGAGCAGATTTATATTTGCTGGTTTCTCATTCGATTTATTCTCACATCTAAATTCACTTAAAATAAGCTCAATCTCAAATATCATACTTATTAAATTTAAATATCCTAGACCATTATAGTTTTCTGGTAATGAGTGCTCTCCGTTATGGTCATACATCACTGTTGTATTATCTTTTAATAGTTCTTTATGTTGTAAGGTCGATACGATTTTAATAATTGAATCCCCTTTTTTTATACCTCCAAATCTCCCAACCTTCTCTATTATTTTCTCAAACAAATTATTATAAACTTCATTTAAATGCTTATCTGTTCTGCTTAGAATATCTTTGAACTCCTGAATTTTTTCTGACTCTTGATCCCTCTCTTCTTTCTTTTTATAGTAATTTGATGAAAGGATTGATAGTGTTTTATCTGAATCAATATTAGAAACATTTCTTTTAGCACTAATCATTTTAAAACTTATGACTTTTTCAATTTGAATCTTTTCTTTCAATAAATCAATATATTCACTTTCTATCTCAGTTGAAGCTTCAGTGTTGTAACCAATTGATTTTTTCGATAGTTGAAAATACTTCTTATAATTATTTCTCAGAAAAATGCTACCTTTATTTTCAATCTCATCATTTTTTATATTTTGTTTATCTTTGAACTCATTATATTCTTTTCTCATCTTCCTTAGATTTTCTTGTATTAGCTGATATTCAAATTTTAAAACAATCATTCTATGATTTGGATCTAAATCCAACATCAATTTACTTATATTGGATAAATCATCCTCTTCATCGTACTTTATAAATAACATCAATGATATACCTAGATATGTACTATTTTCTTCATATTCCTCAGCTTCTAATCTATTTATCAGATCTTTCAGAAAATCAATGTTGAAATCATCAAGAGAAAATGCATTTACGCCTGATCTTGAACCGATAAACTTTTCTATTATTGAAAGTAATGAAGTTTTACCACAATTATTTTTTCCAATTACTAAGGAGAATTCCTTTTCTAAATCAAGTTCAAGTGACTTGAGAAGTCTAAAATTCTCGATCTTAATCTTTGAAATTTGCATACTGTTCACTCCAATTCTAATAATAAGAACTTAAATTTCAATAATTTCTACCTCTAAGGCCTTGTTAGATCTGTTACATTTGACCTATAAAATCTTATTCTACATTTATAGACTATTTCCTCTACAAAAATTAGAAGAATTTTCAGAACTAGGACCTAGTAACTAAAATTACATTTAGACCAAACTACTCACTTGCTTTTGGTTGAATTTCACTCTAATGCAATTTACTCGCCATTCTATTATAAAATTATTAACTAATATCGCTATTTTCTAAGTAGCCATGAGTATCACCGTACCTATAAATTCATAGTGTTTTCAGTATATATTTAAAATATTGACACCCCCCTCAAAAAGTTCTAACCTAATAACGAATAACCCATTCACTATTAAGGAGTCGTTCCCGATGGTGCAAGCCAAGAAAGAAGAAGTCAGGAAAGAGATTGAATACGCGGCGCTCAAGGTCTTTTTTGAAAAGGGTTATGTGGATGCCAAGATGAGCGATATCGCGGATGAGATCAATATTTCCGTGGGCAATATCTATACTTATTTTAAGAATAAGAAAGAATTATTCTACGCCGTCGTGCCTCCGGATCTCGTGGATTATTTAAAAAATGTGCTTGTGGAGACGATTCACTTTGATAATCAGACCTTGTTCGAGGAAACGGATAGCGAGCGAAAGTCGGCGCTGTTGCAGGAACAGGTGGATGTATTACGGAAATACCGAAATCAGATCGTCATCATCTTTGAAAAGGATAAAGGAACGATCTACACCAATGCCAAGAATGAACTTGTTGAGCTGATGATTGAAACCAAGAAGGCCTATCTGAAGAACCAATATAAACGGTATGAGATTGGTACCGAGGAGAATTTGATCTTGCTGAACATCCTCGCACACAACGTGATCGACATGAACCTGGATCTATTGAAGCGAGAGATGAGTGAGGACAGCCGGAAGAAAATATTCGAAGCGTTGTATGTATACAGACTGTACGGTATGAAGAGTCTCAACGAATAATACTCCATCTCATCATTTATATAATAAAAAGTTGGGCGGATGAACGTAATGTTCTCCTCCCAACTTTAAGTATTTGTTCGTCTGCAATCTCTGCGTTCAAAGAATACTATTGGTCTTTCAATTCTACTACCACGCTGTCAATTTGCAAATTTGTATCCCCTGACGCTGTTTGGGAGAATGTAATCTTCAGGCTGCCATTCGTCACTTTTACGGTTTTAGAAATGGTTGTATATTCCTCTCCATGAGGGATAGATACATAAACTGGCTTTCCCCCATAACCCGTTAATTGCATGCGACTGCTTGAGGGGTTGCCGGTATTCTGCTTTACCTTGGCGCTAACGGTGTAGGTGCCCGGGTTCAGACCAGAGACCGTTTGGAATACGCTGGCAGTATACGGCTCAGAACCATAAATCCAATACTTACTTCCTTCATAAGCATCATTAGAATCTACGCCATAAACAGCTGTTCCAGTATATGTCCATCCCTGTTGTCCATTCTCAAAATTACCGTTAACCACGTACTCCTTCATTGACGGATCTGTCTCACAGCCCGAATCTTCAACACTCATATAAATCATATTCCAATACTCCAAGGAAGGGACAGTAACTTTTAAATATTTTCCATTTCTATCTTTCCCCTTCGTAAAGGCCAACGGTTTCGATCGTCCATCATTGGCATCCGGCGAAGCCAGCCATACGCTGTTTACTTCATTCGAGTAGTAATACTTCATTTCGAAGTTGGAGATTTGCTGCGGTGTTTCCTTCTGTCCGTCATTGGCTCTCCAATCCTTCCGGCTTACTCCGAGCAAATTGATCATTTGAACGATCTCATATTGGCTATCTTTCTTGCCATAAGCCCAAATTTTGTTGGCATCTCCATAAGCACTGCTGGCATATGCCGGAAACTCAATGCGATTCGTTGTCTCTGTTTGACCATCGCGAAGCAGGTTTTCGTAAGCTACAATGAAGTCATACAACTTGCTTATGCGATGCTGCAATTCTTCTGTCATGTACAAGTTCTGATCGGGAAAATACTCGTTGCTTAGCATATTACCGTTATCACCAAGCTCCATCCGTGCACCGCCAGCAGCATACACACTGGCACCTGTCAACATGACGGCCGCTGTATTAAACGGACTGCCTGGGTTCTGCTCACCGTAGTCGTAACTCATATAAGCGGGAACGACAAGTGATTTCCCTCCACTCTCTCTACGAGACTGTTCAATTTCTTTTTTTAGAGAGTAATAGGTGTCATACAGCATGCCGTCGCTATCTCGATCCCATGGCCAAATCTCAGCATAAAGTGCATCCACACTGGATTTGTTAACGTTTTCAATTCCTTGTGCGCCGACCGGATTAAAGACAAGTTTCTTGTCACCTATCGCTTGTTTGGCATTGTTTAAAAATTCCGTGTACGTGTCTTTTACATATAGGGTCTGGTTGTCAGCGGTTTTCATTTTTCCCCATTCGCCCACCGTATCACCATGCCATCCGTCAAAATCAAAGGTCTGAAACACCTTATTCATTTCGCCAAAAATATAGTTCTGCCACCCTGGATTTCTTGGATTAAAAAAATAGAGATGTGTTATACCCGTCGATGTGGAATCCGACATTTTAAAACTGAAATTCCCCTTCCCATTCGGGTTATCATCTGCATAATAGAGTGCCCAATCCCGCTCAACTCCATCTAGGTCATAACCAGATGTCGCAGCATAGATCATATTGTAAGCCATATTGGATATCCCTTTTGCTTTTGCCTGCGAGATGTAACTTTTAATTGTATCTTCGTAAATTACCCGACCTGACCAGTCTTCCCACTGAACCAGGTTCGCTGAAACAGGCTTGTGATGCCGGTACTTCCAATCATAATATTGCAAAACATTAATATGATAGTTTTTAAGCTTGTCGATTCTTTCCGTGGTATTGGTATTTTGACTGAAGTCCCAAACATACCCGTAACGAGGGAATTTAGTCCACGTAGAAGATACGTCAACGCCGACCGTGTCCGAGTCAACAATCGCTCCGGCAGCGTCTTTCACGTGCACTTCAATCAGATATCCTTTAAAATCGGACTCCGGGGCAATCCAATTGGCCATCATCATCAGATCTGTATTGTTATTCAAATCTAATGCCTTCGTTATGGTTTCACCGACCTGCTCCTGTAAATACTTTGCTGTAATCTCTACCGAACCTCCAACAATATTCCGTCCTAATTTGTTTTTCAGATCAATGTGGAGCTCGACGTTCGACCCAGGATCATACATTGCCTTATCTGTCGTTACATCATACAACAGCTTCCCCGTACTTGCTGCTTCACTTACATTCGGATGTAAAGCAATCTGGCTAAACAGCATAACTCCTATTAATAAAATCATTCGAGGGACTTTAATTCGATTTTTTCTCAAGAAAATCATCCTTTCTTCATTCGTATGTAAACAAATGGAAGCGTATTCATAATTTTATAATTCGAAGAAGGAGGCCGATTAAACCTGCCTTCTTCGGATTTCGTTCCTTATTCTTTCACTGATCCGATAACCAATCCAGAAACAAAGTATCTCTGCAAGAATGGATAGATTAACAACACAGGGATAATGGAAACTACAATTTTAGCTGCATTCAGCGTTTTATTCGAAACGGACGCTAGCGATTTTAATTGTGAAGGGTCCGTAACCTTCGTCACATCAACAGTCAATTGCTGAATATAGGTTTGAAGTGGATAGTTAGATGAGCTATTCATATACAGCAAACCGCTAAAGTAATCATTCCAATGACCAACCATTGAGAATAAACCGATCGTGGCCAATGCAGGCAATGAAATGGGAAGGAATATACCAAACAAAATTCTGAGTTTGGATGCACCGTCCATAACGGCAGCTTCTTCAAGCGCGTCCGGAATGCTTTTGAAAAAATTCATCAATAAGATGACGTTAAAGATGGGTACCGCCCCCGGCAATATAAGCGCCCATATCGAATCGATTAGTCCTAAACTCTTAATAACCATGAAAATTGGAATCATTCCACCAGAAAAAAGCATGGCAAATATCATACTATTCATATACATATTACGTGCATGAAAACTATGCTTATTTTTGGACAATGGATAGGCCATCAGAACAGATAACAATAAATTCAAAGCAGTACCAAGGACTACCCTCTCCACAGAAATAACAAACGAACGCCAAAACTGTGTATCATCGAGTAAAAGCTTATAGGCATTCAGATTAAAATTAACAGGCCATAGACCAACCAGATTGGCTTGGGCAGCTGATTTATCACTAAAGGAGATCGACACCATATTAAGCAGAGGTAAAAAGCATAGTGCGGTCAATAATAATAAAACAATCCATATACACGCATCCGCAAAGCGGCTTCCGAATGTTTTTGATCTCATTGGGCTCTCCCTTCCTTAAAAAATCCGCATTTTCACAAGTTTAATGGATAATTGATTTGCGGCTATAAGCAAGGTAAAAGACACCACTGATTTAAGCAAACCAACTGCAGTTGCAAAGCTATATTGTTGTCCAAGCAGACCAACACGATAGACATAGGTATCAATAACATCCCCGGTTTCATAGACAATCGGATTATACAGGGCAAAAATTTGATCAAAACCGGCGTTAAGGATATTTCCTAAGTTTAAAGCTGAAATAAGCATGATCGTAGGCAAGATTCCTGGAAGTGTAATATAGAGAAGTTGTTTGAATCTGCTGGCCCCATCAATTGACGAAGCTTCATAAAGCCCTGGATCAATGCCCGTTAGAGCGGCGAGATACACAATAGCCCCATATCCAAATCCTTTCCACACATCCGTACCAATGATAATTTCTCTAAACCAATCATTGCTTGCCAAGAAAAGAACAGGGTCTAATCCGAATAATTGTACGATTTGATTGACGGGTCCATTGTAGTCGAATACGTTAATGACAACAGCAGCCACAACCGCCCAGGATAGAAAGTTAGGTAGATACACGATCGTTTGAATCGTTTTTTTCGCCCATTTTAGTCGGATCTCGTTTAATAATAAGGCAAACACGATAGGTACAATGGTTCCGAAAATTATTTTCCCAAGAGCAATCACCACCGTGTTTCTTAGAATCTTCATGCTATCGGGAATCTCGAACATATATTTGAAATTTTCCAATCCCACCCAAGCTGATCTGAAAATCCCTTTCGCCGGAGTATAATCTTGAAACGCCATCAGGATGCCAAACATCGGGACAAAGCTAAAGATGATCAAAAAGATAAAACCTGGCGCCATCATCAAATGATACCCAAGCTGTCCCACCACTTTTTTCCCTTTTCTCATACTTTCCCATAACCTTCTTTCAAAAATGTTAGAAGTGGGCACAAAGCTTGACTTGTCCCCACTTCAACCCTATTTATTTATTCATGATGGCCTGTGTAACTTCGTTGGTTATGTCACTTCCTCCGGTTCTGTTCCAAGTATCGACGAAAGTATCAAAATAACTCAATGGCTCCTCACCCATCACAATCTTAAGAAAGGCCTC
This sequence comes from Paenibacillus sp. PAMC 26794, assembly GCF_000316035.1. Lineage (GTDB taxonomy): Bacteria > Bacillota > Bacilli > Paenibacillales > Paenibacillaceae > Paenibacillus. The sequence continues at coordinate 28,611 of NZ_ANHX01000003.1, read as the reverse complement.
ATCCTCCAACTTGACTAAGTTCGTCCATTTCAGCTTCATGCTCTTGGTTTGACCAAAGAATACAGGGTGTACATCATTTACTTTTGTTTCCGCCATTAATTTAGCTCCTACCATTCTGGACATGTATCCACTCCATTGATTGGCATCGGCTTTCTCCGGGTCTTTCATGTAACCTACGATTTTATCGTACGATGTTCGATCATCCAGCGTTAACGTTTCATATTCTTTCTCCCCGTCAACGGTCGCCTTCAAATCCTTGTACATTTGTGCGGTTGCATCGTTATAGTTCACCATAATTCCCAGCGGTTTGCCGCCATCGAATCCACCTTTAATAAATTCGACAACCGGTTCATAGTTCAGATCTTCATTTACCAGCTTGTCATTCAGTGCGCTGGTAAGTTTCGGAAGCAGCTCTGGATGCTCAAACCCTTTTCTCACTACATAGAATTCAGCGGCTGGATTTTGGGTGTATGCCGTTACTTCGCCGCTGCCATCTTTAGAAATAATATAGGGTCTCCAATCCGCATCATTATTTTGGCGTTTGGCATCATTTAGCGGATAATCTGCCGACCACCAAGGACCGAAGAAAGCGCCTGCTTCGCCGCTGATAATTACGGATTCAATGCTATCGCGCACAGCCATTTGCCGATCAATCAAGCCTTTTTTATACCAATCGGCGAGCAATCCTAAGCTCTGTTTGGTTTCCTCCGTAGTGGACCCGTATACAACTTTCCCATCTTTATCCAGCCATTGGCGAGGGTAGGATTGATAGGTGGCAAAAATATTATCGGCCTGAAATAGTGAGCCGTATAAACCACCGATAGATTTCGCAAGCACTAATCCTACGGTTTTCCCTTGTCCGTTGCCGCCAGGATCTTTTTGTACAAACTCGGTGAGGATTTTCTCCATATCTCCAACCGTCTTAGGTTCGGACAAACCCAGCTTATCAAGCCAATCTTTTCTTACCCATAACATCGTCGGAATATTGGCGTTAGAGGTTGATGGCATAGCCATAAGCTTCCCGTCAAACGTGGCTGCTTCCAGTGCTCTTCCCCCATAGGAAGCATATTTTTCTTTCACGATATCCGAGGTACTCGACTCATATACTTCTGTTAGGTCAGCGATCATATCATTATCAACCAATTGGCGTAATGTTTGCTCGTCAACTGCCATGATGTCGGGTAAATCGCCTGATGCTACAGCCATTGCTACTTTCTGATCATAGTTATCTCCAGATTGAGCCTCGAATTTATTTTCATTTTGAATATTCAGCGTTTCTTTCAAATACTGTGTGAAGGCATTGTCTTCGTAGCTTTGGCCTCCAGGCAGCTTAGGAATGCCTGGTGTCGATTTTCCGACGGTATAGGTAACGGTTTCAGCATATTTCCCATATGGCGTTAGTTCTTCGGCTGTCGCTGTTGAATTTGCGCCTTCAGGACTGGAACTTGTTGTACACCCCGCCACAAGAACGCTTACAGACATGAACAGTGCAGTCGCTGATATCAATATTTTTCTCATTCCATGCTACCCCCAACACTAAGATGTATTACAACAAGGTTCTGATCATTAATTTACACTTCAACAGCAAAAGCTTCGTAAGGATGTAATAACAAATTGGCAAAATCAACGGATTCCCGATCATAGTTGCTGATGATTATGTTCTGGCTTTGACCAAAGTTCGGCATATTCAAAGTCGCCTTTTCTGGACCGAAATTCGCAACTATGGCCCATGTTTGGCCTTGATCATGCCTTAGATACATGAATACGTGCGCTGGTGTATCTACCAATTCATAGTCTCCCCACACGAGAATAGGATTAGCTTTCCTTAACTGAATTAGTTGTCTATAACAATAAAAGATCGAATTCGGGTCTGCCAGACTGGCTGTCACATTCACTTCCCGATGATTAGGGTTGACGTGCAACCACGGTGTTCCTGATGTGAAACCGGCCTGTTCAGAATCATCCCATTGCATCGGAGTTCTGGAGTTGTCCCGCCCCTTAGCATTGATAGATTCAATAATTTCTTCATGTTTGTATCCGCTTTCGAATCGTTCATGATACATGTTAATGCTCTCAATATCCTGAACCTCGTTAATATCCGTTACAGGGTAGTTGGTCATTCCGATCTCTTCCCCCTGATAAATGTAAGGCGTCCCTTTCATGAGATGAAGCAGGATGGCAAACATTTTTGCACTTTCGACCCGATATGCGGAATCGTTCCCCCAGCGCGACACAATCCGTGGACAGTCATGATTGTTCCAAAACAGGCTATTCCAACCTTCGTTCCCTAAGGAGACCTGCCACTTACTAAGAACCTGTTTTAATTCGTTCACATCCAGTGGCTTAAGATCCCACTTTTCCTTCCCTTCTTGTTGATCCAAACCAATATGTTCAAATTGGAAGACCATGGACAACTCGTTGCGCTTGGGGTCCGAGTACAGCTTGGCGATTTCAGGTGTAGCCCCCCAGGTTTCTCCAACGGTTAAGACATCGTATTTCCCAAAGGTTTCTCGGTTCATTTCCTGCAAATAATCGTGCAGCTTAGGCCCATTGCCGGTTACTCCCAGATCGGGGATTTTCCCCACCAAATCGATAACATCCATTCGGAAACCGCCGACCCCTTTTTCCAGCCAGAAGTTCATCATGTCCCATACTTCTTGTCTGACTTTCTCGTTCTCCCAGTTAAGATCCGGCTGTTTTTTACTGAAGAGATGAAGATAATATTGATTGCTCTCCACATCGTACTCCCATGCACTTCCACTAAAAGTTGAACGAAGGGAGTTGGGGACGTCGTTGTTTACCGGATCTCTCCAAATGTAATAATCACGGTATGGATTATCCTTGCTCTTCCGAGATTCAATAAACCACTTATGTTCATCTGAGGTATGATTGACAACTAAATCCATAATAATTTTGATATCGCGCTGTTCTGCTTGGTCAATTAACTCATCCATATCTTCCATTGTGCCAAACTCTGGCATAATAGCTTGGTAGTCGCTGATATCGTAACCGTTATCATCATTAGGGGACTGATAAACAGGACTTAGCCATATAGCCGTAATCCCCAATTCCTGCAAATAATCCAATCGGTTGATAATGCCTCTCAAATCTCCAATGCCATCGCCATTGCTATCCTGAAAACTTCGAGGATAAATCTGATATATGACCGCAGTCTGCCACCATTTTTGTTTCAAAACTTCCACTCCTTACTGTCCATCGTTTTGTGATAATTACTTAAACGTTTAAGTTGATTGAATCTCTCTAAAAGTGCTTAAAATACCTTGATTCAACATGATTCCCCTACCGAATGAATCCTTTTTAAACTTAAAATAATGTAGATCACTTGCATATTACGTAAACGTTTACTCTTTATCGTAAAAAAAGATTCTCACCTCCATAGCAGAATTACCTCCGATAGTATAGAGCGATTATCTACATACCGGAGCGTAATCATTTGCCTTATTACGTACAGTTAAAGTTATGTTTTAGCTTTTACGGTTTGTCTTTCCACAATGGAATGGCTAACGATACTGCTGGTAACCTCTCCCTGCTCTTCAATGAGTGTTATTAATTTCTCAACAGCAATACGTCCCATTTCAGCCAATGGTTGATGAATCGTTGTCAAAGGCGGATAAATGATTTTTGCTAAATTTAAGTCGTCGTAACCGATGATCGAAAGCTCTTCTGGAACCTTTATCCCTTTTTCAAAAGCCATTCCCATGGCTCCAATCGCCATTTCATCACTGGCTGCGAAAAGGGCTGTGAAAGGTGGTGCTTCCTCCAATAGCTTCGCCATAGCTGTTCTTCCGCTTTCCATATGAAAATTTCCGTAGGCTATTTTAGTTTTATCAAAAGGAATTCCGTGATCTGTAAGAGCTTGTCGGTAACCCTCAACACGAGGAATACCTGCTACAGTATCCCAAGAAGTTCCACCGATCATCGCAATGTCAGTGTGTCCTTTTTCAATTAAGTAGGCAGTTGCTTGATAAGAAGCTTGCCGATCATCGACCTTCACATACGGGATTGAGTATTTGGCAGAATGTGTGTTAACCAATACAACAGGCATCTTCATATTTTTCAACTGATGATAATATTCATCTTTCAATAGCTCACTAGTGAATACAACACCATCCACCTGTTTTTCCCGAAGAACCTGTAAATATTTCATGGTCCTTTTTCCATCTGCTGCTGTATTACATACGATTACACTGTAATCCTTTTCATTGGCAGCTTCCTCAATACCATAAAGAATCTCGGACGTGAACCCACTGGACACATTGGGAAACAAAACGCCAATGGTTTGTGTCCTTTTATTGATGAGTCCCCGAGCAATAGCGTTAGGGTGGTATCCAAGTTCTTCAACAGCTTCAAGGACTTTAACCTTTGTTTTATGAGAATAGCCATTTAAATTATGGAGCACTCTCGAAACTGTGGCTACGGATACGTTTGCCGCTTTGGCTACATCCTTAATCGTTGGAGTAATAGTCTCACCCCATTTCTTAAATATACGTCTTACGTAAACGTTTAACTGAAGTATAATTTCAACCCTTTAATTTGTCAACGACTCTTCTAAATGGGACAATGAAATCGCATTCACACCAATCAATCATTGAAGCCCTGAGGTACATTGGATATCGGCACACAGATCAAGGAAGTAGATGAGGTACTTAACTCTGTATGGTGAGTCAAGAATGGGATTGGCACGCTCATTATTGGCAACATCCCCTCAGTCAACAAAAAAACATGACCACCCGCCAGATGGGTGGTCATGTTCGGTTCATATTTTCTATTGTTCCATTAATCAAGTTCAAGAAAGATTAATGACTATGTTCTTGTATCTCAACTTTTTTTCTTGATCCGATCAATGCACTGCGTGTTATTCTAGCATCGTGGTACACAGCGAAGGCTTCGCTGAAATAGTTCAAGTAATCGGACTCGTGGGATTTGGGGGATAGAATAATCATTTTGCGTGCCAATTCGTCACGGTACAGTTCAAATACTGAAAAAGGTGCAAGAAGAACAAAAAAGCCAGGTATTAGTTGAAGATTGGTGCTCTCGGTTGGATATAAAAAAAGGCTTTTCCCAGACGTCATACGGATGACAGGGAGAAGCCTCTTGGAATTTGTATAAATCTAACGAATTTAGGAGTGTTAATTACTTATCAATCATTCAATCCTTTGCCCTCCAGGATCGGCTGCATGTACTTCTCGATTCGTGACACTTTTGTTTTGGATTGCTTTGGTTGTGAGAAATAATAGAGATATGCCCGCTGACGTCCGGGTGTCAGTGCTTCAAATGCATCTCGGAAAGCAGGATTCTCTTCGAACTGCTGCTGAAGTTCCTCAGGAACGCTATATTCAGCAGTCTTTTTCATTTCCACTTGCAGTCCGGCTTGTTCCACTTCAATCGCTTGCTGGATATAGGCTTGGATCATAGCCTCCTGCTCTACAATCTGCTCCAGACTGATGAAGCGAAGCTGGCGTTCTGCCTGTACATTCTCCGTTTGCTGGACCAAAATGTCGTGCGTATCCTTCAGCAGAGCACCTTTGAAGAACAGGATCGCCACGTATTCTTTGAATCCATGAATTAGTACGATGTTTTTCCCATCCAGCATGTAACAAGGGTGCATCCATTTCATATCTTCTGTCAGTTCAAAATCCCGAATAATCTCTCTCAGCTTTGTGGACTCTTCCTTCCACGTTTTGAGTTTCTTTAGATAGCCATCAACTTTGCGATTCCCACTTGTATCCGTCATGGAGAAATACCTCTCTTTATCTCATGGTTTTATAGGTTCAATTGTACTGGTTTTCAGTGGATTATACAGCGTAGCTTACAGAGCTTTTATTGACTTTTCCACTTGAATTTAAACCTTAATAGCAACAAAGACCATCCTGTTAGATGGTCTATCATTTAATTCAATCTCATCTAATAAGTTTCAATCGACAGTTTACCATACCCATAGTAAAATAATGGAATGCCTATTGCCATAATTCCAACATATGAAAGGATGATTTAAATGAGAGAGTACACAGTCGTTCCAGGTCCGAAAAATGTTCAAGTAAACCGAGGTGATACTCAGGCTGCTGTTAATTTATTTGCTGATATCATCAATCACAAAGCACAATCTGGATGGATCTATCAATCTATGGAGTCGCTATCCGTCACTGAGAAGCCCGGTTGTCTCCAGCAACCTGTTACAACACATCATTATATGCTGATTTTCTACAGAGAGATTTAATAATAGTACAACAATCATGAGAAACTCAGAATCTGAGGAACTGATATATAATAACATGCCATCCGAAGAAGAACTTATTAGACTCTTACATACACATCATGAAGAAAACGATCCTCGAAGCAGTTTCTATATAAGAACTCATGTTATTCCAGAAATCGATTGGTTAAAGTCTTTGCTTAACGTTTCACTTGCATTATTCACAGGGCTAATCATCTCTATAATATGTTTCTATCTCTTGAATCTATTCACCCCAGTATATGCTTTGCTAAGTGCCCAGGTTGTTTTCATAGCAAGTATGTTATTCATCGTTCTACGACGTGTTAGAGTGATCCTGATATGGAGTATTAGAATCTATCAACGTTTTGCCCCCATTGAAGTGAGGAACAAATGTCGTTTTGAACCAAGCTGTTCTGTGTATATGATTCAAGCTATTGAGAAATACGGGGCGATTAAAGGTCTTTCCTTGGGCATTCATCGTCTTCGCAAATGTAATATCAACGGTGGAGGATATGATTATCCATAAAGCAAAAAGGTCCATAGACTGTCTATGGGCCTTTTGGTTCTGTTAACATTTCTGGCTTAAGCTAATATCCAGTAGTGACAATGTCTCATTTTCCAACATGGAGGAAGCTATCATCATGAAGTCTTCAGCCCCAATTTCAAAGTGACCTTTACGAAATGGAAACCCCCAATTGCGATTCCCGCGTGTAAAAGTGAGTTGGTCTAACAACGTTGCTATCTTTACTTCTCGACACGGAAGATAACGGAGATCTCGGCGAAAGGGTACAAAGGATTCCGACATCTTATATTGGTATATCCTGTCATCGGTAATTTGACCAATAGCGGTAAACGCCTGAAGTGGCTGCCCTGTTGATATGTCTGTGCGTGGAGAATAGTATATCAACCAGTCACCCGCGGACATCTGTCGCAACAGCGCTGACTTCCCATGGCACAACTGCGCAAACCCTCCCTCTACGGCTACATTTACATGAAAAGCAGATACAACACCAATCCAATATCTGCTGTCCTGATTTGGTTTCATGGATATATCCCATCCCCTTCTCTCGTTTACATTTCCAGATTCGATATCAATCGATCCAATTGTAAAAAATGATGTCTGTAGTGCATCTCTATCAACAAAAACCACTCCTGAGCATTTAGAGCGCCAAGCCTTGGATGACGTATTTTGTTGTTTACGGACGCTTGGTGTAAAACAGATGCCGTGCTTCTCATCTGATCCACTACCTCGTGAAGCCCATCGATCAAGGACTCCATGCTCTCGTGTGGTTGCGGGGTGTACTGCGGGGAAGCAGGGACTTTAATTGGAACGGGAGGGAATTGTCCTAATTCGAACACTCTCCTACCCAGTTCTGTTTTTTCCTCCCCCAAGTTTAACGTCGAATCCTTGCTGCTCAAACACTGCTCAATATTATGCAGATGCATGAAAAGCGCTGATTGAATCAAATGAACATACATCTGTCCAATGGACCATTCCTCTTCACTTTGTTTTTTAAGTAAGCTACCCATATCCAATTTGTTCAGTTCTGCCAAATATCGTTCTACTGCCGTTTCAAATGATTTCAATACTTCCGTTGTACTTCTCATCCTTCAACCCACTCCTCTTGATCTGTGATATATCAAAGTATAAAAAAACACTACTGACAGGTGTATGTCAGTAGTGTTTTAAGATGTTTTTGGCTACTTCCTGCATTCGGAAGCGCAAAGACTCCGGCTCCAAGACCTCGATATCTCCACCCCAGCCAAGTAAATAATGCAATATTTCTTCCGGGTAGCGGACACGAAAATGAAAAACAACACCCTCCTCTTGCTCCTCAAATGCATCCATATAAAAATGAAGGGCCTCCATAATTTTGTCAGCGATTTCAGGTTTAGCCCTGATTAATACTTGTTCGTTACGGTCGTCAGGAGGTCGATAACTGTTTAGATCAAAATCCGGTGGCAAAAGGAATCGATTCTCCAGCACGGAAAGTTCAGTCATCCGTGACAAACGAAAATGACGAATGTCTTGTCGCATATCACAACGTGCAATTAACACCCAATTCTCCTGAACCAGTGAGAGTCCATATGGAGAAACCTCACGCAAGTTATACCGATTGCCATCCGTTCCTGGTATTTTTTTCAGGTACATAAAGCTGATTTTACGTTGATCCAAAATGGCATTACGTATCTGGTTAAGATATGTTTTCACCCGCGCTCTGGTTAAAGGTTCAACCGTATGAAGCAGTCGCATCGTTTCCCGAACACGTGTGGATTCATTACGAACGGATTCTGGTAAGATCGCTTCAATTTTCCGTTGAGCCGACTTAGCCTCCATCGCGTATTCTGTATCCAATCTCTGTTCGATAAAATCAGCTCCCATGAGCAGGGATACGGCTTCTTCTGCGGTGAAGCTTACCGGGGGCAGAAAATATCCTTCCATAAGGGAATACCCCTGACCCGGAGCACCCATAATCGGAACACCAGCCTCACTTAATGCCTGTATATCTCGATATATCGTACGTACACTTGTCTCAAATTGAGCAGCTAAATCTTCTGCTCTTAACATCTTTCTTCGCTGCAATTCAAGCGTAATAGCAAGCTGCCGCTCCGTTTTGTTCATTTTCTCCCCCCCACCGTTTCAACATCCAAACCTAACTCATTCTATCATAATAACTTGTTCTCGCGGCTTCTGCTGAGAACTGGCGGAACTAAAGATAGCAAAAATACAAAATTGCAAAATAGCGTTCCTGCTCAACATTAAGCCTGTACTTCAACATAATTTTTTTGCGCACAAATATATTGATTAAAGCGACTTTATGATGAAGGGTGTGAGAAAAGTGGCTTTTATTGAAAGGTATGTGATCAATGATACTGGTGCCGTAACATTCACAGGTAACACTTTGGGGCTGAGCCGGTCCAATACGGTGGGTGTTCCCGGTACGGTTGACAGTATTGGAGGCTACATCATCACGGATACGAGTGTGCAGTTCGGCTCCTATCCGCCGGGAACCACCAACGTATTTCAGAACAACAGCTCAGCTGCCGTTCTCAATCTGCCTGCGGGCAGCACGGTTCTCTATGCGGAGTTAATCTGGGGAGGAACGTACATTGATAATCAGGAGAACAATTCGGCTTTTATTAACAAAGACGTCATCCTGACAACACCTGCTGGTGTAACAACGGTTTCACCCGATCCAGCTACGGCGAGAGAAGTGATCCTGTCCACGGCATCTGGATTCCCGACAACCTATGCATACGTTCGGTCGTCTGATGTGACGGATATCATTCGATCTGGAGGAACGGGGACATATGTAACAGGCGGGGTTGTGGGAACGTTGTCCATTCCCGATCCTACATCGAATAATGCAGGCTGGACGCTTGGCGTCGTTTATCGAAATCCGGCCCTGCCCCTCCGAAATCTATCCATCCGGGTAGGGGCGGAAGTGATTCTTTCTACTTCAGGTCCGGTCACAACGCCAATCGAGGGCTTTGCGACGCCTTTTGCTGGTCCCTTATCAGGACGCGCATTGCTCTGCGCACAAGAGGGAGATGCGAACAAAACGGGCGATCAGGCTCTGTTTGGTCCAACCGTCTCGAATCTCAGGGCGTTATCCGGCCCCAACAACTTTGCAACCAATTTCTTTGCCTCCCAGATCAACGGAGATACTGGAGCATTAGATACCACAGGTACCTTCGGCAACCGGAATCAGATCAACGGTACACCGGGAACCGATATTGTTGGCGGAAGACAAGGGTGGGACATTACTAACGTGGATGTCAGCAGCACACTTGTAAATACTCAAACTTCTGCTTTTCTACGTTTGACAACATCTGGAGACGGTTATTTGGTTAATTCCTTCGCCCTTCAAATTAATATTAATACACCTGTCATTACAGCAACCAAGACGGCAACTGAAGAGGACGCCATTGTTGGGGACACGATTACCTATTCCGTACTTGTGCAAAATACTTCTGTTTCGAATGCAACCGATGTGGTTGTATTTGATAACATTCCTGGCGGCAGTGCTTTTGTCGCGGATAGTGTTACGATTGATGGGGTGTCACAGCCAGGGGCGGATCCCATAACCGGGATTTTTGTAGGTTCCCTGCCAGCAGGTGCATCTGTTGTCGTTACTTTTCAAGCGCAGGTAACCTCCTTGCCGACACCTCCTCGTCTATTCGATCAGGCCAAAGTTGGTTATACGGCACCGACAGTACTAGGTGGACCTATCATTTCCAATGAGGCTCCATCCAACGCGGTTACGATTCCGGTCTTTCAGCCTGATCTTGCGATTGTCAAAAGTGCGGATACTGCCAATGCCCTGGTTGGCAGTACGGTTACATACACCTTGGTCGTAACCAATATCGGAAATATTGATGCAATCACAACGGTCACAGACCCCATTCCGGACAGTTCCAACTTTGTACCAGGAAGCGTGACCGTCAACGGTGTCGTTCAGCCCGCTGATAATCCGGCCAGTGGAATACCCGTGGGGAACATTCCAATTGGGAGTTCTACTACGATCACGTTTCAGGTTGTAGTGATCGGTTTGCCGCGTGGTTTTGATCTGAATAATCAAGGGACCGCTGACTACACCTCACAGTTGCCTGATGGTCGAATCCTTACAGATGCCTCCCTCTCGAACGTGGTGACGGTGACTGTATCGACTCCTATGGTCAGTGTCACCAAAACAGCCAGTGCTATTGATGCTGTTGTTGGAGATACACTGACGTATAGCGTTGTCATCACGAATACAGATTCCACTCCCATTAATAACGTTGTTTTTGCAGATGCCATTCCGTCCGGTTCGGCATTTATTCCCGGCAGTGTAACCGTTGACGGCGTCGTTCAGCCCACAGCTGATCCGGTCACAGGGGTTAGTGTTGGAACCATTGGTCCCGGTGTAGCCGTCACCGTTACATTCAGCACTACCGTTGTATTCGTACCTGATCCGCCAGAGCTGGCTGATCAGGCGCAGGTTACTTTTACAAGTGGTACGTTCGAAGGAGCGTCCTTCTCTGAGCCGTTGATCATACCCGTATATCAGCCCGTGATCACAACAACGAAAAGCTCGGACCCCACCTTTGCAACCGTTGGTCAAACGATTACGTACCAGCTGAATGTCACCAATACAGGCAATATAGCCGCAACGCTGACCCTTACGGACGTGATTCCACCAGATGCCGCTTTTGTACCGGGAACTGTGATAGCTAATGGCATTCCATTGCCTGCGGCTGATCCGATTACAGGCATTCCCTTAGGAACGCTGGCTCCGGGAGAATCCGTGTTTGTTACGTTTCAGATCATCGTGAATACATTGCCCGCCAATCAGCAGTTAACGAATCAGGCAACGACTGATTATACATTTAGCCCACCCGATGGGCGTGTCATTCCCGGAAGTTCCCCTTCCAATGAAATCATCATATCGATATCCGCACCAGACCCAATTCTGACCAAAAGCGCTGATGTCATCGATGCTGTAGACGGAGATGTTATTACCTATACGATCGTGATTGCAAATATTGAAGGCTTTCCTGTCAATAATGTGATTTTTTCTGATCCGATCCCGACAGGCTCCATTCTTGTTCCGAATAGTGTAACCTTGAACGGGACGGTTATCCCGGGAGCGGATCCTTCCACTGGCGTTAATATTGGAACCATTGCTGGCAATAGTCAGGTTGTCGTGACCTTTCAGGTGAGTGTTACCAATCTGCCTTTCCCTCTGCCCATCCCGTTTAATTTGACAGATCAAGCGAGCATCAATTTTATCGTCGGAACAACGCCTATCGTGAATTTGTCCAATATCTTGACCATCCCTGTGTATGCGCCAATTATCGATATAGTCAAATCCGCCTCCCAGTTGAATGCTGTTGTGGGAGATACCATTACCTACACCCTGATCGTGAGCAATACGGGGAATTTGAATGCGGATGTCATTTTATTTGACCCGTTGCCACCAGGAGAGACGTTTGTACAAAACAGTGTATTCATTAACGGGAATCGCTGGAGTGGTACCCGTCCTGTGACAGGAATTATTCTTGGCACCGTATCACCAAGGTTTCCGGCCGTTGTCACTTTCCAGGCTGCAGTCACATCTTTACCTGATCCGCCTGTATTGAACAATCAAACGAGAGCCGATTATGTTGCCCTTGTACCCGATGGTCGAATTCTTAGTGACAGCGTATTATCCAATATGGTCTCTATACCGGTAACGGCTGAGGATATTGTTTCAGTGATCAAATCAGTTTCTGTCGAGGAGGTTCAGATTGGGGAGACGATCACCTATACCCTTCTTATCAAAAATAATGTATCCACACCGATTACCGATGTTGTGCTTACAGACCCGATTCCGGGCGGTACAGCATTTGTTCCAGGAAGTGTTACCGTAGATGGCGCTGTTATCCCCGATGCCAATCCGGCTGCAGGCATAACGATCAGTATGATCATTCAGAACGGCTCAGCAACCGTCACTTTTCAAGTTGTAGTCGATGATCGCGTTATTAACGAGCCTGTACCCATCCTCGTAACCAATCAGGCCAATGTACAATTCACTACAGGAAATTTCACAGATACCGTGCAGTCCAATGCAGTAACAACCCCTGTAAATATCCCGGTCATTTCCATCGTCAAATCAGCCTCCAGCACCAATGTTCAGGTCGGAGATACGGTTCAGTATCTGTTAACCTTGAGCAACACAGGTAATATTGCAGCTAACGTGACTTTGCTGGATTCACTGTCATCCAGTACGACCTTTGTACAGGGCAGTGTCATATCCAATGGCAGCAGTTTACCCACAGCAAACCCGGGTACTGGCATTGCTTTGGGATCGATTGCTCCAGGGCAGACCATTGAAGTATTATTTTCAGTGACCATTATCTCCATACCACCAAGTTCGGAGATCATCAACCAAGCGATTGCCAGCTTCTCGTTCCTTACCGCAGACGGGAGAACACTTACTGACAGCTCACAGTCCGACCCAATCACTCTCCTTGTAAGCCATCCCAATGTGTCCATTAACAAAACAGCCAACAGGCCTGATGCCTCTCCAAAAGATGTCATTACCTATACCATTCTTATACGCAATAATAATCGATTGCCTATAAGCTCCGTTATATTGACTGATGCTGTTCCACCGGGAACAGCATTTGTAACGGGTAGTGTCGTCGTTAACGGAGTGATAGCATCAGCGGGTATCCCTGCGAACGGAATCAACCTGGGCATGATTCCGCCAGGAGGTTCTGCAACGGTTGCATTCCAGGTCAGCGTAAACGCAGGGGCTGCTCCTTCCCAAATAACGAATCAGGCGAATCTTCAATATACCTTGGGACAGATGGTCTTTACAATCCAATCCAATGCCGTCAACGTACTCGTGCCTTCCACTTCGACAGCACTGATTAGCCTCCAAAAGACAGCGGACAAAACTTCCGCTGTTGTGGGCGATACCATCACGTATCAATCCGTCATTACCAATACGGTAAGTACGATTGTTCAGGTCACGATAACCGATTTGATCCCGACCGGAACCCGCTTTGTTGAGGGAAGTGTAAGATTGGACGGACAACCGGTTGCTGGAGCCCATCCGGCCGCAGGAATCTTCATTGCATCCCTTCAGCCGGGCCATACTGCAAGTGTTACGTTTGAGGTTATCGTCATCAACCAGCCCGTGAGCGGAGATATCGTCAACCAATTATCAGCTAAATTCCAAGCTCAAGGCCAAGCAACAGTTGGGTCACTCCAATCTAATACCGTGGTTATACCCAGCCGTTTGCCACAGCTTACCATTGTCAAAAGTGCTAACAAACATGAGGTTGAAGTCCATTCCCATCTCCGTTACAAAATTTTGATTCATAACGCAAGCTCATTGTCAGGAACAGATGTCATTCTGAAAGATATCATTCAAGCGGAATCCACATTTATTGCTGGCAGCGTGGTGGTTAACGGACAGCTTCAACCCGATGGAGACGTTGTAAAGGGACTTCCATTGGGTACAATCGCACCAGGAGGGACGGTAGACGTTCAATTTAATGTGCTGGTTCACAACATACCTGAACACTGCAGGTTGCTTAATCAGGCTTTATTACATTTTAACATTGCACTGCCCGATGGCAGTCTGCTGCCTTCTTTTCTGGCCTCCAATAAAACAAATGTTGAAATTATAGAACAAGAGGAATAGGCTGCGCTGAGAGCAGACTTTTCTCTAAGCTTCCCTGGAAACTGTAAAATCACAAAAGCCTTTCAGATCACCTCTGAAAGGCTCACATGTTTCCACGATCAACTCATATCTTAACCAAACCGACCACTAATATAATCCTTCGTACGCGCATCGACAGGCTCGGCGAACATGCTCTGGGTAGCGGAATACTCCACGACCTCCCCATTCAGGAAGAACACAGTCTGCTGGGATACGCGAGAGGCTTGCTGCATGTTATGCGTAACCATCACGATGGTATAATGCTGCTTCAATTCATGCGTCAGCTCCTCAATCTTGAAGGTGGAGACGGGATCAAGCGAAGCAGTCGCTTCATCCATCAGCAGAATATCCGGCTCCACTGCCAGCGCACGTGCGATACAGAGGCGTTGCTGCTGGCCTCCGGACAGACTTAGCGCAGAGCGCTTCAGATTATCTTTTACCTCGTCCCACAGGACTGCAGAACGCAGGCTCTGCTCCACGATTTCATCCAGCTTCTTCTTGCCATGGATACCGTGTTGTTTTGGACCGAAAGCCACATTGTCGTAGATGGATTTTGGAAAAGGGTTCGGCTGCTGGAAGACCATACCGATCTTCTTGCGAAGAGTCTCCACATGAACTTCACCACTGTAGATATCTGTTCCCCCTACGGCCACTTTACCTTCAATCCGTGTGCCGGGTATCCGGTCATTCATACGGTTCAGCGTACGCAGCAGTGTTGACTTCCCACAACCCGACGGTCCGATAAAAGCAGTTATTGCCCGCTCAGGAATTTCAATGGACACATCCTTCAGCGCTTGAAACTGACCATAATACAAATTCAATTTGTTGATCTCAATAATAGGTTGCACAAGGTGCCCTCCCGGGTTGAAATGGAATGATTGCGAATTCAGCTTAAACAGTTGGCATTGTTCAGAGGATACCGATTAGCGGCATTCTCTTTTCATCACGCTTGATTCTTACGTGCATTAAGCCACAAGGGTACACGGAACAGAACATTAATGAGCAACGCCACAAAGATCAGTACCGCTGTGGTTTTCTGTGCAATTTCCTCGGCATCCGGCACAATCGCTTCCGATTGAATGTACCAGAGATGTACGGCAAGGGTTCCTCCAGGCGATAACAAATTAAAGTCCCACATTTCCCCAGATGTAGACACCCCAGCGGTTAGAATAATGACAGCACTCTCACCGAATGTCCGGCCTGCCGTCAGGCATATGCCTGTCATGATCCCGTTAATAGCCACCGGCAACAACACTTGGCGGATCGTCTGAAGATGCGTTGAGCCCAGCGCAAACGATCCATTGCGAAGTTCCACCGGAACTGCCCTGACGGATTCCTCCGTTACCCTGGTAAGCACAGGCAGGTTCAAGAAAGCAAGACTGACGGCTGCGCCGAGAATGGTAAGACCAATTTCGAAAAACTCCACAAACAGGGCAATCCCGAACAATCCGAAGATGATGGATGGCACAGAGGACAATCCCTCCACACAAATACGAACGGTCTCGATCGGCTTATTGTTTGGTGCAAACTCTGCCAGATATATGCCTGCCGCCATACCAATAGGGATGGCGATGAGCAAGGACAGAATCAACACATAGAACGAGTTGAACAGCGCCGGGCCGATCCCTCCCCCTTCTTCAATCTCACTAGGAACACCATAGAGAAAATCCCAGCTTAGTAGAGGCAATCCTTTGTTCAGCAGCAAAAATAACAGTCCAACAATAAACAAAATGACGACAATGCCAACGCCCCATACCATGCCTGTAAAGAGCCGATCCATCACCATCGATGAACTTCTCCGTTTGCCAAAAGAATAAGACGGGACGACAGCGTTCACCTGCTTCTTCACACTCATACGTTGCGGTCCCCTCTCTTCTGAAGCAGTCTTACGATAACGATCATCAGGATCGAGATCGCAAGCAGGATAAAGCCCATCATGTACAGACCATGATTCCAGGTCGAGTCGAATTCGACGCTAGAGATTTGCATAACGATATTACTGGTCAGCACGGCTGTTGGCGTGAACAGACTGTTCGCGAGCTGTGCTGTATTACCAATGACCATCACCACAGCCATCGTCTCACCGATGGCACGAGTCATCCCGAGAATGACCGCGTACATAATCCCACCTTTGGCAGCAGGTAAGACAACCCGAGTCACGGTCTGGAATCGGTTCGTACCGAGCGCATAGGCTGCATCACGGTATTTGTTCGGTACAGCAGATATGGCATCATCACTAATCCGGCTGATCGTGGGAAGTACCATAATGGTCAGTACAATGGACGCAGCGAGTAATCCGTCAGCCAGATCACGTCCACTAATATCCCTTAGCCAGGGGATGAGGATCGTCAGTCCCAGGAAACCGTAAACCACAGAAGGAATACCCACTAACAGATCCAATACGGGACGCAAAATATGGCGAAGCCATTTGGGCGTCATTTCAGCCAGAAATACGGCAATGGTGACAGACAATGGAATGGCGAACAACATGGTGAGACCCGTAAGAGCCAGTGTTCCAAGGATAAAGGTCAGTGCACCATAATGTTCATTTTCCGGGTCCCAGTTGGTGGAGAAAAAGAATTCACGCAGCGACACATCCGCAAAAGTGAGAACGCCCGTACGAAGCATGAGGATTAAGATACATAACAGAACCAGACATACAAAGATCGTACTGCCGATGCATACCATGCGAAACAGGTTATTGGACCACCTAAGACGCGCCTTACGGTTAAACCGCGTGCCCGATTCAGTGGCCTTACCAAGGCTTGCACCAAGCTCACTCGGGGCGGGGCTGTTCGGGGATGGATTCAAATCGATCATGAAGTGCTCTTCCTTTCACATAGAGAAGCCAGCTTGCGACCGTGCGCAGAAGCTGGCTATCCCTCTTCTTATGAAATGTGAGAATGACGAACATTTGAAGCTCCGTTATTTTACAGCCGCAAGCGGAATGAATTTCAGCTTTTTCAGGGAACCATTCTGGAATTTGCTGCTTTGGATGTACTCAATGAACGCTTTGGTTGCACCGGTAGGTTGACCTTTGGTCATGTAATATCCGATACCCCATACTTTGTAGGTTTTGTTCAAAACGTTTTTCTCTGTTGGTGCCACACCATTGATGGATACAGCCTTCATTTTGCTAGTTACATAAGGAAGGTCAATATAACCGATCGCATTGGGTGTCGTTTCAATGGTTGTTTTCATATCACCGCTGGAGCCAACTTCTTTGTAGTTATCGCCTTTGCTCATGAAGTCTTTACCGTCGAGCGCTTTTTGCTGGAAGTTGACCCGTGTGCCAGAACCGAACTTACGGTTAACAACAACGATGTTGGCGTTCGCTCCTCCGACATCTTTCCAGTTGGTCACTTTGCCGGAGAAGATATCCTGCAATTGTTTTGTGGTCAGGCTGCTTACACCCACATTTGTGTTAACAACAGCCGTGAATACCGTTACCGCTACTGGATTGGCTACCATTCCATCAAATTTCTTGAAGCCAGGTACATCCTTGGAAGCGTCCCAGTCCACAGCGCCAATGTCGGCAATCCCTTTACGTACAGATTGAGGACCTGTTATGGAACCTGCGGCGGAAGCCGAGATTTTAACTTTTGGGTTATCTTTCTTGAATTCACTTGCAGCCTGAAGAGTCAGTGGGAGCAATGCCGAAGAACCGTTAATGACAATTTTGCCTTTCTCCGTACTCTTGGCAGCAGATGCCGTCGTTGCGCCTCCAAGTCCACCAATTAGCGATACAGCCATAAGCATTGCAGTGAAGGGTTTGATCCATTTTTTCATGTTCATTTAAACTCCTCTCGAATTATAAAAGTGTGTGTTCGAAAAATTTAAAATCTTACTTCGTAACGGCTCTCCAGCTACCACCCGCTTGAACCAGAACCCGGTCATTTTCAATCACGGCGATTTGTGATCCGGCAACGGTAATGGAGGATACATCAGAAGATACGGTATATAGCTTGGTTTGTTTTCCTGTCACCGTGTCGATGGAAAGAATGACGCTGTTGCTGTCATCCTGCGCAGCCAGTACGTACAAGGTGCCGCCAGACAGAATCACTTGCTCAACATCGTGAACACCGTACACCGTTGTTGCCTTCTGGGATGAATCCACAGATTGCAACGAAGCATTACCATCCTCGGACGGTACGCTCACGTAATAGGCTTTCTGGCCATCAACGGACCATACAAACACTTTGTCATCGGTTGAAGTTGTTAACTGTGCTGCTTCTGGTTTTGATATACCGTTGTTATACGAAAATATTTGCTGTTGATTGGCTGAAAAGTCGATAGACACGTTGTCTTCATCTACATTGGTTGCATCTGAGGTTACCTTGCCCAGTGTCGTCACTGTGTAGATGAATCTTTTGCCGTCCGCAGACACATTCAGGTTTTCTTTGTAATCCACTTTGTCTTCAACCAGTTTCTTAATTACACCATCAGCCAGATTCAGACTCGCAATCACCGACCCTTTATCTCCTTGCAGGAAATAAATCGCGCTTCCATCCGCAGACCATACCAATTCCGGTTTGATGCTCGTGTCACTTGTGATCAATTTTGAAGCCTTTGTCTTCAGATCGATAACGTAGACGGCTCCATCCGCATTGGTATACGCCGCTTGATCACCACTCGGGGAAACAACCAGATCCGATCCACCATCTGTCGTTAACAACAGCTCGTATTTACCACTCGTCGTATTCACGAGATAATCCGTTCGGCCATTGTCATCACTCTTGGAAACGATAAGCTTGTCCGCTCCGGCAAAACGAGGGTTTTCCGCACCTTCGAGCAAAGCTACCGTGCTAACTTCAAGCAGTCCGCTTCTCTTAACGATTGTACCGCCAACGCTGGATACCAAAGGTCGAAGCGCAACGTAGCTCGTACCTCCAATAATCGTAACTGGTTGATTCAAATTCACTTTGTTGCCATCCACCAGAAGTTGTTTCGCATTATTCTGAAGTGTCACCGTGTGACCATTTAGCTTGATCACCGTTGTTCCACGTTGTACTTCCGCTTGCGCGCCGATGGCCTTGATCACATCACGAAGTGATACAAGTGTCTCGCCATTCTTCACGATGGAGCGAACGATGACGCTGTTTCCGTTTATTGTAAGCGTGGAGTTTTGCACCTGAGCTGTACTAGCTGCAGGTTTCACTGCAGGAGCAGCTGATACTGCACTGACCACAGAAGTTGTTAACACTGTGGCTACCATGGACACTACTAACACCTTTTTCATTGACATTGGCTTTGGTCACCCTTCTTTTCTCCATATAATTTGCCTTGTATGCCGTGCCCTGCTGTCTGGTATTCTGCATGTATCATCAATATGAGAGCTTGTCTGTCTCATCCCCCCAACTTCCACGTTCATCGTAAAAATGACCTATTACGTTTGTAATTATAGGAGCGAATTGCAAACGGAAAATCCTGGAATTGTTAGCGTATTGTCAATGTTTTCATATAAACAAAAACGTGTCGCTGGAAGGCATTCTCCAGGACACGTTTTATTGGAATTTCAGATAGTCACATATGCGTTGATTCATTGCAGCTACTTCTTCACCGTTCAGACTTTAATCTGTTCATACAAACGTGTGGTCACAGAAGAAGGACGAATATGCAACTCACATAATCGATCTTCAAGATCGCGATAGATACGTAAGACATGGTCATGATTACCCATGGACAAATAGGCTTGCATGGCACAACGATACGCTTCTTCTTCATAAGGGGAATGCCACATTGCACGTTCCGCTGCCTCTGCTGCCTTCTTGCCGTTATGCAGTTCCAGATACTTCTCGGAAAGCTTCAGCATGAGTTTCAACGCACCTCGCTCCATCTTCTGGCTCAGTTCAGACATCCAGAAATAATCCTCCTGCGGAAGCAGTTCATCCTGATACATATGCAAAGTCCGCTCCATTTGAGCCAGTGGAACATCCTCCCCGCGCTGCATTCGAAGCACAAGTTCCAGCACATCATATACGTCAGCCCGGATTCGCTTTTTGTCCAGCATGTAATGTTCATTCTTGTAGCTGACCATCTGCTCCATACCCATTTTATTCAGGTTTTTTCTTAGCAGACTGACACATGTATGCATATAGATTTTGGCTTTTTCGTAACGCTCATCAGGCCACAGATGGTCAATAATGCGATCCCGGTGAACAACACCGGTGGCCGGGTCATGCAACAGCAAATATGCAAACAGTTCCTTCTCCTTTGCTGTACGCCACATGACGATTTCACCGTTCGTAGGCGTGACACGAAACTTTCCAAGCATTTGTACAAATAATTGATTCGGCTCATCACTGTTCATCAGAGATTGCCGGTCCGGTTGCTCGGCAGATGACTTGACCGCGTTCCCCTTATCCTTCAGTAATCTGTCAATGGTTCTGGACAATCGGCCCATCTCAATTGGTTTGAGCAGATAATCCAGAGCCTCATGTTCAAAAGCAGAGACAGCATAATGATCATAAGCCGTTGTAAATACAATCACCGCATCCGGTTCGATCTCATGGATGTTCGCTGCAAGCTCCAATCCGCTCATGCCCGGCATCTCAATATCGAGGAACCAGATATCCGGTCGTGTATGCTGAAGTGCCTCCAGTGCCTCGAATCCATTCACCGAACGACCTGCAATGTGGACCTCTCCCGTTCGAGTCAGAAACATCTCCAGCATATTCAGAGCATGAGGCTCATCGTCCACCAAATAGGCCTGCAACACGTTCTCTCCCCCTCTTTTTATTATTGATAAGGAAACTCGATGGTCACCTTGGTACCTTGACCTTGTTCGCTCTTGATCACAGGTGCTTGTCCGTTCATAAGTTTCAATCGTCTCTGTACATTTTGGAGGCCAATGCCTTGTTCTGTATGACTTTTGCTCAGAAGAAAGGCAACCTGCTCTCCAGACATGCCCACACCATCGTCCTCAACCACCACTTGAACGCTATCTTCACATCTTCGAATGAACAAACGAACGGTTCCCCCATCAATCTTTTTGGATACGCCATGCCGTATGGCATTCTCTACCAGTGGCTCAATCAGGAGTGGCATGACTTTACAAGAATATAACGAGCTATCCACGTCCAATTGAACCTGAAGTCGTGAACCAAATCGCTCCTGCTCAATCTCCACATAAGCCTGAATTAACTCCATCTCCTTACTGAGTGGAATCAACTCCTCGGAGTTATCCAGATGAAAGAGAATACGCAGATAACGACTAAAACTGCCCAGCAGTTCTCCAGCTCTCGGCCCATCCGTAAAACATAATGACATGATAGTTCCCAAGGCATTATATAAAAAATGCGGCTTGATCTGTGATCGCAGAAAGGCCATTTCGTTATTGGCTGCTTCTTTTACGAGTTGCTTCATGCCAAGTAATGTATGTATTCGGACAAGAATTTCGCCAGCATCCAGTGGACGGGTAATAAAATCATTGCCGCCGGCCTGAATACACGCCTCAATATCCGCAGGTGTACTGCGCATGTTGATAAACAGAATCGGGAGATCCACCTGGCTGAACTCCATCCGAATCTGCTTGCACAGCTCATAGCCGGTCACCTCAGGCAGCATGGCGTCGACAATCACAAGATCGGGCAACCTTCCGCCAGCCAATGCAGTCCGAACCTTGACATCAGAGTCTGCGAAGCTCAGATGAAAGCCTTCCGTAGCAAGCAATGTGTTCAGTTGTTCCATGTCTACGAGATCAGACGTCGCAATTAAAACGTGGGCTGAAATCACGCTTCCCACCTTTTTCTCCTCCTTCACATCGGTCTCCTGCGTTGCGGCTATCTCCGTCAAATCTTCCCTGTCGACACTAGTAGCACACGGAAGCTCAATCATGATGGACGCAGCTTCATCGTTCACCACGAGTTTTCCTCGCATTGCGCTAACCATTTCCGCTGCAACAGACACCCCCGCTGCAATTCGATCCGCTTGCTGTGAACCGGAGTCCACTTCCTGACGTTGCCGAGTACTCCGATCTGGATCAGCTTCCAGACAAAGGGTAATCTGCACATTATCCTGATGCCTCTCGCACGCCATAACCAGCCTCCCATTATGATGTTGTCCCATCATGTGATAGACCAGGTTATACAGTACTTGCAGCAGCCGACTCTCATCCGCCATGACGTAGCGTGCTTCAGGCTCTAACCTGCGAATCATAACAATGCTTTTGCCAGAAGCCAGAAATCCCAGCACCTCCGTGACCAGCGAAAGGCAGGATACCAGATCAACGGTCCCCACGAATAGCTTTATGCTGCCATCCCTGAACCTTGACATGTCAATCAGATCATTGACCAGATTGGACATCCGGTACGCCGTATTGCGGATAAGCTGAAGCTTGCCCCGGATCTCCTGTTCATTAGCGCGCCTCAGTGAGGTCGTCAGCACAGAACGGGACAGATGAATAATGCTGTGAAGCGGAGAGTTTAACTCATGCGAAGTTAATAGCAAAAACTCATCCTTGGCCTTGTCCGACAATTGAAGCTGATGGGTAAGTTGCTGCATCGAGGCATACGCCTGTGTATATTGATAGATCAGCAACATGGCAAAGGCACACAAAATCACAAGCGTTGTACAGTTCAGCAGCACCTGACTGATTGGATACCACGTAACAATGATTCCAAGAACATAGTTTACTAACATAAGCCAGATGCAGATGATCAGCAATTGAGCTTGGGATCGACTCTTGTTTCCGTACCTTGCCTGAATATACTGATGAATAATAACAATGAAAGCCAAGGCGTACGCACATAGATTAACGGCATACATGCTCTCTTGGATCAACGAATAGATACGAAATGGAGATATCACGATCAATACCACGTATAAAGCCAGCACTATGCTTGGTACACGAAGCCATTTTTTCAACAGGGGCTTCAGATCAGGAGTAAGTCTCCAGGTAATCATGCTTGTAATAATAGACACACCATATACCGATATATATTTCAATTTGTACGCCAGTTCAAAGGAAATGTCCGGCATCAGCTGTAACAGCAGACGCTCCCCGTTGGTCACCACCGTCAATGCAAAACCAATAAAGAACAACGCATACAGCAGCTGGATTCCATCACGGTGCAAGCGCACATACAGATAGAAGAACAACAATCCAAAGATCACCACAATGCCGATAATCAACAGCTCAAGTCCCGATTGAATGATCGCTCTCGCTTCCATATGACTGCCTTGTCCCAGATCAATCGAGTTATAGATGCCACCACTACGAAAATCAAAATTGGCTACCTGTAGCACAACTTCAATCTCTGTACTTTCAGGGTGGAAATAGATTGTATAGGGCTCATTACGGGGGACGTACGATGCGGCAGATGTACCCGGCTGTCCGGAACGGCTCATCAATTTCCCATCAACATACATCACATCCGAGAAGCGTACATAACGTTTGGCAATCGCCAGAAGTTCACCTTGCGGCACATTGCGTACAATCAAGCGATAGGTTCCGTAACTTTTGCCATTCATGGGGTATGCCTGACTAATCCTTTTATCGTCCCAATTTCCCGGCACTTGTATCATGACAGGTTGGCTATGGTTGAGCTTAATCTGTTGTGGTGAGAGCAACTGCTCCGGATAGAACTCCCATTCTCCATCCAACGGTATGACAGATTGGTTCGTCCACTCCACACCTGCCATGTCCAGAATCCCCTGCCTGGCCACAGGCTTCTCGTGTCCATCTGTGATCTGCCACGCAACCACCAGTGCAAGCAGCAGGGTCATGCATCCGATCCCTAACAAAAATCGATCCGTTCTGATGACCGTCATCTCTCTTTCTCAAGTAAACGTCTATCTTGCAATATAGCGTTATTCTCCCACTCACACCAGATGCTGTCCATCCTTTTTGAAAACCACAATATAACGATGAAAAAAAGGCATCCGCAGATGCCTCCTGGATTTCATCTGATGCTGCTCGTCCCCAGCTGAAAGATAGGAACAAGCAGCATCAGCACTCTACATTTTAATTCTGGGATGCAGCCTGGATTGCACCATAAGCCCAGTGACTTGCAGATACATCCTTCCATCTGGAAGTACCGGACAGTTCAGGTTCAATATGAACCAGACGATTCAGCAATGTAACCGCCTCCGCTCGTGTTACGGCTTCGTTTGGACGAAATGCTCCGTCCGGAGACACACTCATGACTCCCGTTGCCAATACACGCTGAACCGCCTCGCGGGCCCAGTGCAGTGTAATGTCCGTAGCTTCCTTCGTCAGCTCTGTTGTCGTTACTGCCCCCGTGATATCCTTGCGATTCAGAAGCCGTTCAATGATGACCGCCATCTCAGCTCGTGTGATGGAACGTTCCGGCATGAAATCCCCGGCAGCATTGCCTCGCATATAACCTGCCGCAGTCGCCTTTGTAATCGCTTCGCGTGCCCATTCCGCAGCAGGCATATCCCGATATGATGTATCGAGCGTAGCTTCATCGCTGTCAGACGAAAGTATTCGAGATAATAAAGCAGCCATTTCAGCACGCTGAACCGCCTGATTCGGTCTGAACGTGCCATCCGCATAACCTTGAATGTAAGCTGAGGAAGAAGTGCGGTTCATGAGAATCATGGAAAATGTGCTGAACTTGGTAACTTCAAACTCAATTCCCGGTTGATCAGTTCCATTAAATTTAACGATTTTACCCTTAACGAGTTCCTTGGTTCCATCGCTATGTTCAATAAATACTTGCAGCTTGTCCATTTCCTTCTGCGTCAGGTTTGTCTCTCGGATTGGCAGTACTACTGTCACCGGACGACTGCTCATATTTGTCTCAATGGTCATTGGACGACCTACCAAACGGAAGTCCGCGGTATTTGATGATGATTTGACGATTAATGGATCGTTCTGGATACGCTGCTCCACCACTTCACGCCCTGCGGTATCCTTGATCGGCACAAGATGGAAGAATATATCCGAGCCCAGTCCCTGTAAAGAATTCGCCGGCAGTTGCAGGGAAGCATTATCCGTTTCAATATACAGATTCATCTTCTCATCAGCCATCAGTGAAGTAGACTTGGCTGGCAGCTTCACGTTCAGTTCGGATACCTCGTCTTTCTCATCCGGGATCATGATCCGGGCAATACTCGAACCGGCCTTCTTCAGGCTTTCAATTGCACGAGAAGTCTGCTCAGCCGTCAGATTTACCTCGTCTTTTTTACGTCCATCTGCCCCTGTTGTTCTCTCTATAATCGTTGCCGAAACAACGGCATTGGTGTTCCGTTCATTAGTCACATTTACTGTAATCTTCTCGGAAGTGCTTGCAGGCGTGGATGGTGTTGACGAACCACTGGATGAACTTCCTGAACCGGACGAACCCGGATTGGATGGTGTTGTTGGCGTAACTGGTGAACCCACGACTGAAATTTTGCCCGGTACAATCTGCTTGTTCATCTCCATTGCATCAGTATCTGTCACCGTAAAGTGTTCAGGCAGGGTTGTGCCGACAACCTGAACCGGATACTCTCCTGTAATAGCAGCGGAAGCAATCGTGAATTCGATTTTGAACAGCGCCTGTGGGCTCTCGGATGCCGGAATTGGACTCTGTCCTCCGTCCTCATCACTCCAGCCCACGATGACTGATCCCGTCTCATTATTCGCGTTATACTGGATTCCCGGAACGTCACCTGTAACATTAATCACCTGAAGGGCTGCGGGATTATACTTCAAGCGTACCCCGAAAGACCCAATCGGTTGATCAAGTGACACGGTATCCACCGGGAGCGTGACCTTGTCACCAGCTTTTCCTTGCGCTGATCCGATCGAAACAAGTCCATTTCCAATCGGCTTCTCATCTGCCAATATGTTCACTTGCCCGGCTTCTCCAGTCACCTGAGACAGATCAATTTCCTTAATCAATGCCCCTGAATGAAGGTTTACTGAACTTGCACTGGCAGTCGCACTATCCTTGATTTTGAAATGAAGGGAATACATCACTGTAGATTCATTAATGAAACTTTGCGTCGTCATTACAATCTGAATGAAACCTGGAACAGAAGTATTTTTAGTTATGCCAGCTCCAAGATATTTTTCATAAGCTTGCTGGTTCACGACCTCATCCCCATCCACCAGTTCAAGCACTGCCGGATCATAGGCAAAGGTCAGATCAGAGTGATAAAAAGAAAATTCTGAGCCTTTTGAATCATAGGATACAGGCACTTCGACGATATCTCCTGGTTTACCGGATACTTCTCCGATAAGAATAACAGGATCTACACTGGCTTCTGCCTGAGGCATCCACGAGAACATCATAGAGACCAGAAGCAACATAACCAGAATACCCTTCATTGACCGTCTGGATTTTCCTGAAAATATATATGAATCATAGTTTTGCAAACTATTCACCTCTTCCTAGGTTAATGAGTTGATGCCCAAGTAAACGCCCATAATCAGTACTGAATCCTTCGCATCGACTACACCGTCATCATTCATATCCAGTGCTTCAATCTGTTCTGGTGTAAATGTGATCAGCCCTTTGATATATTTATTGACCAATAACGCATCAGCTGGTGTAAGCACACCATCCCCGGTGGCATCACCTTTGATTCGCAGCATAATGGTTACACTGGCGCTATCCGTGAACACAACTCCGTTTTTGGCCTCCCACAGGAACGTTGTCTTGATCCCCGTAAATGACGAAGCAGGAAGGAAGCTCAATGTATTCAACTCTGCGACAGGAATCACCTGATCCTTCACAACGTCCGTACCATTCAACTGCAATTTACCACTGTCAGGCAGGGATACGATGCGAATGTCCGTCATGGGCCGATTCTCTTGGTCAGCATAGTTACTGTCAAAATCCGTAGATGTAAAGGCTATTGGTAACCCTTTGATAACTGTTTTGGAAAATGTACCTGCTGTAGGCTTAGGGGTGTCATCTTTGCTGAGACCCAGAGTACGAGCAGTAGTTCCGTCTGCACTGAAAATGACGATCCGGTCTCTCGCCGTATCAGCCATGTACACTTCGCCTTCCAGTCCAACGGCGATCTGATTGCCTATGTCGATAGGATAGGTCTCGTTTCCACTCACCCATGTACTCAAGACAGGAGCGTTAGGATATTCGAAGCCTTCATAGCCTGTGCGCATAATCTGATTCTCGCTCACAACGTATAAACGTTTGTCTACTACATCCAGTGTCAGATCTGCAAGCTTGTCTGTTGAATTCTGTATACCAACCAAGGGGTAGAGCATAACTCCACTATTAGATGTATACCATTTCTGATTTCCATCTCCAAGAATTACACTGGAGTATTCTGTGAATCCTCCGCTCTGTGATCCCCAGCCTGAATTGTCCAGGTTCATGTCGGCTAATGTGGCATACCTCTGTGGAACGTTATTATGCACTCTGTACTCGTTGTAGAACAGGGCCAAGGTTTCATTGTTGTTCTGTTTGTACCGAATTACATTTCGGATATAGGGTTGCTTATCCTCGTCTTGACCCGCATACAACGAAAATTTACGCATAACGTCTATAGGCGGCGCGTTCACTGTACCGTCCGGGTTAAAAATATGTACCTGTGCTTTTGCACCTGATTCAGCAGCATAGATCAACCCATCACTGCCCATCGTAGCCGCCGTTACTTGGTTGACCTCCATGGTCGCCAGCACTTCGCCTTCCGCTGTAGCCCGAATAACCCGATTGTTGCCGCTGTCTGCGATCAGCATCTCTTTTTCCCCATCAGCCGTCTTATAGAACTCGATATCTGTAGGTTGGCTTAACGAAATGGGTGTTGTTGCGGCCAATGCCGATGAAGATGGAAAACCCACGCTTGTGAGTAATGTAACGACAAGAGCAATCACAGTCCACCGTATAAACTTCACTCTTGTACCCCTTCCAATGTATAGACTCAAATGTTCTCCTCCTTAACCTTTCTGATGACTTACTGTTTCAATATACATAACAGCTCTTAACAATCACTGAACACCTCAGAACCTATAGATAAAAGAGAGGATCTTTTTTCTCATAAAAAAACGATGGGGCTGCCTCAAAAAGGAATTGCTGCTCCCTCCAAGCGCTAACGAACCTACCTAATCTTAAAAGGCGGATCATCAACGGTTGTAAGATTTAACGAACCTCAGTCACGCTATTTCGTCATAAAAAGGTATCAAAACCTAAAAATCGACCGAATCGACGAAATAACGTCTCTGTAATCTAAGCTTGACCCACAACGAAGGGAATAATTTACAGT
>NZ_ANHX01000002.1 GCF_000316035.1 Paenibacillus sp. PAMC 26794 | reverse complement strand
GGCCCCTCCAAAGAACCTTCGCTCCTGGATCGCCATCACTTTTGCGTCCCAAAAAAGCCACCGAGTTTGGCGAGTGCGATCACACTTTCTCGCAGGGTAGGTGGTTTGGACGGGAGTGTTTTCGTTTTGTTGGCCACACGGTAAAGAACCTTCCATTCCTCGTCACCCATGAACGAAGTACATGGAGCGTCAGGCTTTTGCCGAACGAGATAGGTCATCTGTTGGAGTTGTACAGCGATTATGGAATAGAACAGGATGAGTTTACGCAATCGTTCACCGTCACGCTCCTGTAATTTTTCGATCTCGCAACCACTTTTTAAAATGTAATGGAACCGCTCAATTTTCCAACGTTGGACGTACCATGCCACTTTTTCACGAGCATCGTCTACCGTAGCCACGGTAAGATTCGTGAGCAGAAACCATTCAATCGGTGTTTCGCCTTCCAGCGGTGTGGTTTCCAACGCATGAATCAGGGTGCAGGGAAGAGGCGAATACGCAGCCCCTTTTTGTTTCAGGTGTGCCGGTACATGTACCGTATCCGTCAGAAAACGAATCTCCAGCGTCGTATCCCGAGCGGCTTCACTACTTCGCGTATCTCGCGGGAGGGAAACGGTAATCTGCCCGGAGGAAGGCTGTTTACGCACTTCGTCCTGCATGAAAAGTCCTTCTGCTTCGGTGATCCGATTTTGCATGGATCTTACGACATAGGACTGTTCATCAACATGCAAGTGGTATAAAAATTCAAAGAAATCGGCTTCCCGGTCCCCTATGTGAATGAGCTTCATATCTGCTGGGAGGCCGAGCACACTGGCTTTTGCGGCCTCAGTCCACTTGTAGCTTTCCTTCTGTTCGTAAGGGCGGCTGACCTTCCGTTCCGCTTTGAGCGCCAGATCCCGTGCCCAAATTTTTTGATGTAAGAGGCCAAGCGGGAGGCCGGACGGGGTAAGCACCAATGCGGAATGCGCAAGCAAGCCTTTGGTTTGCTTGCGATTGTAGGCGCCAAGTCCTGGCGTTTTTTCTCGATTACCGTATTTAATTTCAGTGGTATCCTGGACGCACAAAAACACGGACTCTTCCGTTTGTTTCATCTGACGTAGCGTCTCTGTCCGATACGATTCCAGCACGTTTTCCTCGGTCAACTGCGGATTCTGTAATAAACGGTAGATGGCTTTCGCTTCCGCTGCATTCTTACTGGCTTCAGCAATGGATGCCTCTGGATGACTAAACAACGTCTGCATCGTTCGGATGAACCGATTTAACGTTCTTCCACATCGGATGCGCATATTTCGAAAGAATTGAAAATTTGGTTGGAGTAAAGAGGAAGTTAATCGTGTTGTGGACATGCTTAATCGCCTACCCTTAGTTTCGTTTCCTCTCATCATACCGTCTTCATTTCGGTTTGAACACTTTTAGCTATATTCCATTTTTCTGGAAGCATTGTGGGTCAAGCTTAGCTCTGTAATTCGTTAGATCTCAGCTCTGGGCAAATGGGTGCGGATAGCGTGTCTCAGGTTCATTCGAACAAAATAACGCTAACAAGGGATGCCCCTGTCATATTCATGACGTATGGGACATCCCCTAGCGTTAATGGTTTATTTATAT
Source organism: Paenibacillus sp. PAMC 26794 (assembly GCF_000316035.1). GTDB lineage: Bacteria > Bacillota > Bacilli > Paenibacillales > Paenibacillaceae > Paenibacillus. Next base: position 235,939 of record NZ_ANHX01000002.1, on the reverse strand, counting down.
AAAATCAGATATGAAAATTACACAGATCGCTTCGTTCTACCGAATAAAAAGTTTCATCAAGGTATTAAAAATCGGATTCACAATATAACCTGTCGGATGGATCGAATACCTTTTTCCCGAGTTCAGACGACTGATTTTTTCCATGTCCTCAGCGGATAGCTCAAAATCAAAGATTTCACTATTCTCTCTGATCCGCTTTGGATTGGATGATTTGGGAATCAGGATGACGCCCCGTTCCAGGTGCCAACGCAAAATCACTTGAGCCACTGTCTTACGATGATGATCAGCGATTTCCTTCAATACCGGATGCTGTAATAATACTTGATTCCCCTGACCTAACGGACCCCACGCCTCATGCAAAATCTGATGTTGATCCATATACGCACGCAGTTCGTTCTGTGGAAATTCCGGGTGTGTTTCGATCTGGTTGATCATCGGCAAGATTTTTGCATGCTTCCTTAATTCTTCCAGATGCTGAATCTCAAAATTCGCGACCCCAATGACTCTGATCTTACCTTCCTCATATAGTTCCTCCATGGCTTTCCACGTTTCGATATACTTTGGCGAGGCAAAATGGATTAAATACATGTCGAGGTAATCAACACCCAGCTTGTTTATCGTTTTCTGAAAAGCTTTCTTGGTCGCTTCATAGCCATGATCTGTATTCCAGACTTTCGACGTGATAAAGAATTGCTCGCGCGGAATCTGACTATGCCGGATCTCTGCTCCCAGCGCTTTCTCATTCCCATAGATTCGGGCAGTATCAAAATGTCGGTAGCCAACCTGAATAGCCTCGCGAGTCGCTGTTGTAAATTCTGCTTCTTTCGTTATTTTGTAAACTCCAAAACCCAGTTGGGGAATGGGAACTCCATTTCTGGCTTCAACCACTTTAGTATGCAAATTCATTTTAACTGCTCCTCTCAAAAAAACAAGATATACTTGATATATATTATATCTAGTTAAAGCCAAAAAAAGAGGTTAACCCTTTCTTTCTTTATGAAACAGATCGGTTAACCGTATGTCTTTTAAATAATTCTGCATGGCGATCTCCGCGCCATCAAGATGATGAATGACCTTTTGTTTCACGTCGTCCACGTCTTGTCCCTGGAGTGTTACATCAGTATGAATTTTAAACAAGTCTTTGCCGGGTTCAACCGCCAGGAATACATCCAACATCGTGATTTCCGATAAAGGCTGAGCAAGCAATATGCCGCCCTTGGCACCTTCTTTGGCAATTGTCAGTTTGGCGTTATTCAGATTGCGAATGACTTTTACCGTCGTAGGAACCGGAATATTTAGCTGCTCCGATATCAACTTGGTGGACAAATAATTTGAACAGTTCTCCTCGGATAGAGCGTGAATATAGAGCAGAATCGAGATTCCCTGTGATAAGGCTGTAGAGTATGCCATTGCATTCATCCTAACTATTTCTTTTCTAAATATACTATATATCTTTTATGTTTAGTTGACAACTATCAGCCTATTCCCACTCAAGAAGAACTCCGCTTCCCCTTGTTCGATGTATCTATACACATGATCGTGGTCTATCCATTCCCCTGCCAAAGAAAATGATCCCGTCATTCTTGCCGCGCTTACGAATGGCGAAATGTTATTCATCCATGGCTCATACACATGTATTCCTCCCAACTGCCTTCTGACTGATCCGGGTTATATATTGGTAAACACTTTATCGAAGCCTGCTTTGGACTTGGCAAACAATTCACTTGAATCAAGGGTTGGCGTTGGTGCCAGCACCTCTTGAGATACGACGCCCGTGTAACCAATCGCCTTCAGGTTCTTCAAGAAACCTTGCAGATCGATTACTCCTTCGCCTGGGTATAACCGCTCATGATCCAGCAATTCTTCAATAGGCAGATCATAAGCATCATTGATATGAACATGGACAATCTGTTCCTTCTTAAGATCCAACACCTCTTCGATCTTTAATCCATTTGTATGCCAATGATAGGAATCCATCAATAAACCTACATTCGGAGCATGAATTGTTTCGATCCAGTCAAGCGTATCCTCCACACTCCAAATAAATGGATTCTTCCATTGAGTGCGCAGATGATGGCAACCCACAAACTCCAGGCCTAGTCGAATTCCATAGGCATCCAGAATATCTGCACACAATCTCAATCGTTTGGTAGCTGCCGCCATAAATGATGCTGCTGGCTGATCCGTGGAAGGTAAAATATAGGTGCAACAGCTGTAACAGTTCAACGAAGCGGAGGCTTCTGCCATTTGAACCAGCGATTGAAGTCCTTCACGAAACTGTTCATCTGTGGTTCTCCAGTCCACGGTCAGACCGGATGAACCGATGATCACCTGATTGCTTTCCAACAGCAGTATGGCCTGTTCCTTACCAACCTCTTCAATCAATGAGAGCGGATTCAAATCTACAGACTGAAATCTGTATTTTGCAGCATTCGTGATATATTGTTCATTGGACTCGATGTTCCCTAAGCCTGCACTTGTTAACCCTCTAATCATCCCAATCTCCTCCTAGGACCAGTCAAACAGTACTCCGTTATACTGGTCTTTATTCAATCTCAGACCCTCGTAAGCTTCTTGCGCTTGATCCGGCTTCATCACATGACTGATCAATGGTTCGATATGCAGCTTGTACTTTAACATCAGTTCAAACACAATGTTCGAATTTCTCACCAGAGAATGCTTAACGAATTCGTTCGGCTCAACCGGGAAGCGTCATTCACTACACCGGCTCCATTCGTTATGGCATCTATCTTTACTTTTATTTTATCTTCTCCGCCATGAAGCGTATAGTCAACCCCACTCTTTTTAACTACAATATAAGACTTTTCATTCGCATTGTATTTGATTGCAAAACCGATTTTTTATCTAAAACAACGAATTTAAAACCCTTGTAAGCGAATCCAGCATAAACGTAAAAAGACTCACAAGATCCAATGATCTGTGAGCCTCATATTCAATCCTATTCAGTCGTAGTCTGATACAATGCGGTATACCCATTAGAAGATGGGATACTTCAGGGATATCCAGCTGTCATTGAAACCAGATTGGCCGCATGGTTCCTTTTTGCTAATTTCACAGCTACACTTGTCACTTCTCAACCGCAAACTACGGCTGCAACCCATGAACCTCAAACTCATAGATTCGGGCTGCCGTATCGCCGCCCTGCGTAGGTCTAAGCACATTCAGTTTCACATAACGAGCCTTGACCAGTGAAATTGCATCCGAGGTTTCGGCTGCGGTATTCCCCTGTACATGAACTACATCGGACCAATTCACGCCATCAGCACTGACCTGGATCGAATAGTCGTTCGTATTAAAACCAGACCACTCCCCACCACTCTCCGCATGTTTGATGACAAAACCACTGATCTGATGTTCTTTGCCAAGATCAACTTGCAGCCAATGCGGCTGGTTACCCAGTGCGCACCACTTGCTGTTGCCAGTCACCTTGCCATCGATCGCCTTCTCTGCACCTTCCGCGGATCCACAGGCGTGGTCAGCTGTCGCCTTTTTGCCCAGAGCGACATTTTGGATTCCAGAAGCAGCCTTGCTGACGGTAATCAGCGACTCCTTCGTCACCGTATCCTGCCCCGAGCTGTTGGAAGTTGTAAGCGTCACATTGTACGTGCCTTCCTTGTCATACATTACCACTGGATTTTGCTCCGTGCTGACAGCCGGACTGCCATTATCAAAAGTCCATGACCAGCCTTCCGTCACCTCGGAAGAAAGATCAATGAAATGCACTTGCTGACCCGGTGTGACAAGTGTTGCATCGGCCTTGAATCCTGCTTCCGGCTTCGGATACGCTGGCCACTGGATGGTCACGCTGGTAGACTGGCCGCGCTCATACTTCGCATTCACTGCCACGACTTTCAGTACAGTCGCCTGTTCCGCGTTGATTCTCTTCATCTCAGGCACATAGAACACGTTATTGGCTGTCGCACCCACCCAAGTCTCTTTGCCGTGGGGCAGTACACGGTAAATCTCATATTGTTGAACTTCCTCGTTCAACGCGTTCCATTGCAACCTTGCATCACCGTAAATACCGCGGCGGAAGTCGGATTGGGTGACATTCAATGCTTGAACGGCCTCAAGAGGGTTCGATGGATCACTGTTCTTGTGGATAGATAGCTGCCCAATATGGATGTTATAATCCGATACGGTTTCTGTACTGTCAAAATACAAAGACAATGCCGCAATCTGCTTTCCTTGGTAAGGCGTCAGATTGATCGTGTCTGTCGTCCAGTCGGTTGCCTTCTCGTTCTTCACATCCAGAAAGACGAACTGGTCCGGCTGGTCTGCAAAAGCAAGGCCAACCTTCATACCCGGCTTGCTCTGTGTCTTGTACGTGATCGACAGCTTGGCAGCTGGCTCAATCTTCAGATCGGTTTGATACAGCTTCAGATGGGTGGCATTTGCCGAACTTAGCGTACCCGCTACCTTCAGGGAACTGCCACCATAATAGGCATCCGACCAATCGAGAGAAGGCTTGAGCGCCGTGCCTTTACTTTCTGCTAACCAGCGCCATGTCGGAAGTACGTCCTGCAAACTTCGATTATTCCATCCAGTCTCCCGCACTTGTGTGCCATCCACATAGAATTTCTCGCCACTACCCGTGTTGAAGTTGGTCGTGAATGGCAGTTGGTCCACCGGCGATGATTCAACCACATTGTTCGCAATCCCTTTCCAGGACTGGCTTGTCGCCGTATTGGCTGGGTTGCCGTTCTGCCCTACCCAGAATTTATTTTCACGGGCAAAGAAATCGATCATGCTGTCCGCGCTGTTGTACGACCAATCCGGCCGATAAATGCCGAGGGAAGTCACTGCTGGTTTCCCCTCAGGAAACAGCAGATTCCATTTCAGACTGGTATCGTATCCTTTCGCTTCCACATCGATGCCTGCGAACAGTTCAAATGGTGATCTGCCCAGACTCTTGGCTTTGGCCGCAGAACTGCCAAGATCATTCCACCAGAAATTCAGGAACATGCTGTCTGATACCTTGCTCCCGTTATCCTGCAGGAACATCGCGTTCCGGTCCGTCAGCGCATTCTGCCAGGAAATATTGCCTTCCTTTGTCATGGAATCATACCAGATGATCTCCATACCCCCGGGCTTTTGATCCTGAAGATAACGGAGGAATGCCTTCATTAACTGTGCATCAGTGGCTGTTCCACCTTCAGTCTCCTGGTTGATAAACCAGCCGTCAAAACCGTAGTACTCCGCTACCTCAATCAGTTTATCCGCAGCCGGGAAGGAGCCGTCGCTATTCTGCTGAAGCATTTGCTTCACCCACTCATATTTGCCACCGTATACGGATGGCGGGAAGAACACTGTGCCCATAATGGGCACTCCGTTCCGGTGTGCCGCATCAATCGTGTCGGCGCTTGGTGGCACAATAATACCTTCTCCCGCCGAGCCACCCCAATATACGAGCTTGTCGACATACTGCCAGTAAGAGAACGTATTTGCGAAAAATGTATCCGAGCCCTGTGATGGAACACCGCTGGTTCCCTTATTCAACGCAGACAAGGCCATGACTTTGGGATCTTTCGTTGCGTTCGGGTTAACTGCCTCTCCTGTGAATCGGCTCTGGAGCGGAATGGTACTCCGGTTGAAGGCCGCATCCGGGTCGGAAGCTGGATTCCAGTTAAGCAATTGTTCAGGCAGCCAATAGGATGAATAAGGTTGTTTTGCCAAGGCCGCCGAGGAAAGAACAGCGCATACCAATATTACAAATAGGAGACTCGCACCAAGCTTTTTCATGCCATACCCTCCAATCCAATTTTGGCAATCCAATCAGGGTAAAAAGAAACGCCCGTCAACCGGACAGACGTTTCCATGTCTTCTTTATTTCAGGTTTACTTTGGATTTGCAGCTTTCCATTCATCGTATTGCTTTTGCGCTTCTGCAATCACTTTATCCAGACCTGCCGCTTTCAACTTCTCGATCGCTTTCGGCAGATGCTCATCCGGGTCAACAGCTCCCGTCATGATCGATGGGTAGAATTCCTTCACGATGGCGGAGATGGAAGCCACTTCCGTCTTCACCGAATCAGGATTGAAGTTGAAGCCAAAGCTTGGAGCAACCTTCGCGGAATTGTTGAATTCCTTGAACGCTTCCCACTTATCGGCTGGATCTTCCTTGTGCATGTAGGTCAGGAACAGATTACCTAGGGCAAAACCAGGCATCTGGAACCCGTCCTTCATCGCTGGCAGATCCTCAATGACATTATCCGATACCTTTTTGTAATGTGTACCCTCAATGCCGTAGTTGATCAGGTTACGCAGATATGGATCGGTATTGAGCAAGTTCAGGAACATCATGGCCCGTTCCGGGTTCTTGGAGTTCGCCGAGATTGCATGCATAGCGCCTGTTGCTGAGCCAGTGAAAATAACCGGATCCTGCATCGGTGTAGTCACGATCTCATAGCCCGCACTTCTGGACCATCCCAGTTCAGCGTACGGCTGTGTCTGTTCACGGTCAACAAACCATTTGCCTGTTTTGATGTTGTCGATGCCCTCCAGTGTCGCTACATCCTTGCGCAGATAACCAGCCTGATAGTATTTACGGATGGTTTTCAACGAGCTTTTCAGCTCTTCGGATTCCAGCATATTAACGTATTTACCGGTGTCACCATTCATGTTGATACCAACCGGGAATTCGTCACCCAACAGGAAGTCGAACGCCAGATAAGGCTTAAAGCCCTTCGGAACAGCCAGCGGAGTAATGTCGGCCGGTTCATTGTCCTTGATTTGCTGCAGGTAAGGCTCCAGATCCTCTAATGTACGAATCTTGGTGATGTCCATGTTGTATTTATCAACGTACTGCTTATTGAAGCGCCATACCCATTGCGAAGCCAACTCTTTGTTAACCGGCACGGAATAGTTTTGGCCATCGATCTGCGATCCTGTGAGGAATCGTGGATCAAGCTGCTCTTTAATGCCCTGACCATACTTATCCAACAGATCATTGATTGGCAAGAATGCTCCTCTGGTCGCATTTGGCAGATAGTCATAAGCCCAAGAAGAGGTGAAAGCGATATCATAATTTTCGCCCGAAGCGGTAATGACTGGCATCCGTTTAGAATAATCACCCCAGTCAATCATCGTGATGTCGACGGTTGCATTTATTTTCTCCATTAAGTATTTGTTCATTTCTTCCTGCACCATTGGCAGATCGCGCTGTGGACCACCAATCATATATACCTTGAGCTTCACCGTATCCTTATCGCCTGGTTCACCCCCGGATACCGTATTCCCGCTTGTATCATTGGTATTACTACCACCGCAGCCTGCTAGAACAGTAGAAAAAGCAAGCAGTAAAGTAACCATGAGCAGAGCGATTTTTCTTGTCTTCATGTGTATCCCCCTTATCAATGTTATTGTTACTGCCCTTGGAGGGCAGGCACAACCAAACTTATTCTTTGACCGAACCGATGGTCAGGCCTTGTATAAAATACTTTTGGAAAAACGGATACGCCAGCGCAACCGGCAGTGTAGCCAAGACAACCATCGCCATGCGGACGGTCTCCGTTGGCAGTGTCGAGGCAATGTCGTAGGACACAACCCGGCTGCTGTTTTGCACAACAAAATCCATATTGTTCTGTATTCGAATCAGTAATGTCTGGAGTGGAATCAACTTCGCATTGTCGATATAGAGCAACGCATTGAACCAGTCATTCCAGAATCCTAATGTACTGAACAATCCAATAGTCGCAATACCCGGCAACGAAATCGGCAGTACGATGCGCGTATAGATCCCGAATTCAGTAGCTCCGTCGATTTTGGCCGACTCAATAACCGCATCCGGCACGGTGGTCATGAAAAATGTACGCATAACGATAATGTAAAAAGCGTTCATGATCGACGGCAGGATCAGCGCCCAGATCGAATCCCGCAAGTGCAGCACCTGCGTAACCACAATGTAACTGGGAACGAGACCGCCGGAAAATAGCATGGTGAAGAAGGCCAAAAAGCTGAAAAACCGACGCTGTGCAAAATTTTTGCGCGAAATGGCATACGCATACGTGGTGACCAAATACAGTGTGAGCGCGGTACCGACAACCGTCACCGTTAAGGTAACCCCAAACGATTGGGCCATCTGCTGCCCGGATTCCATAAGGAATCGATAGGCATCCAACGTCCAGACTTCAGGGAATAACTTAAATCCATTGATCGCCAGCGTCTTCTCATCGGTAAATGAGATGATAACGATGAACAGAAACGGAAAGATACAAGATAAGGCAAACAGACCGATAGCTATATTAAAAATCACATTGGATAATGGCGAAATGGCATTCAGATCTCTCGATTTCTTTCCGGTCCTCTTCGCATGGGCTGATGCCCGCTTTACCGGTTCGCTTAAATTACTCATGGACAGCACCCCCTTGCCGCAAGCCTAGAATACGGCATAATCCTTTTCAATTTTACGCACAGCATAGTTTGCCAGCAGGACAAGAATCAAACCAACAACCGATTGATACAATCCTGTAGCTGTACTCATTCCTGTATCACCCATAATGGTCAAGCCGCGGTATACAAACGTGTCGATGACATTGGTGACCGGATACAGCGCACCAGAGTCCCGCGGAACCTGATAGAACAGTCCAAAGTCGGAACGGAAGATCCCGCCGATCGCCAGAATGGTGAGGATGATCATTAGTGGTCTGAGCAGTGGCAGCGTAATGTACCGGATCTGTTTCCACTTCGTAGCGCCGTCGATCATCGCTGCCTCATAATAAGAACGGTCGATACCTGCAATTGCCGCCAGATACACTACACTGCCATAACCTGCACCTTTCCACAGGCCGAGCAGAATGAGAAAATACGGCCAATACCCTGTCTCACTGTACCAACTGACCGGATCTCCACCAAAATAGGTAATGATCTGGTTGAACACACCCTTTTCCACACTCAGAAACGAGAAGACGAAATAACTGACAATAACCCATGACAGGAAATAAGGCATAAACATCGCGGTCTGGTAAATCTTCGCCAGCCGTTTGTTCAGCAGTTCGTTCATGATGATCGCAAGTGTCACCGCAAGCACCAACCCCAGAAAGATCAGACCCAGGTTATACAGAATGGTATTACGTGTGATGATATAGGCGTCACTGGTGGAGAACAGAAACTCAAAGTTTTTGAACCCGACCCATTCGCTTTTTAGAACGCTTTCAAGAAATCCGCCCGGATGAATCCGGAAGTCCTTAAAAGCAATAATCGTTCCGAACATTGGTAAATAGGCAAAAATGATAAACCAAGCTGCTCCCGGCAGTACCAGCAGAAGAAACGCCTTGTTCTTCATCAGACTTTTGAAGATGTCCTGCACGGCTGTCCCTCCTTATGATCTCGTTCATTATCGCTTTAGCTGCATCCAGCATTAATCCCCTATAATCAACACTGGACCTTAGCTCTTTTGTTGCTTTGGATTTCCTCGTTCACTCCTACCTTCATTATGCAAGCGCTACCAATTTTGAGATAGTTGAAAAAACCAATAAATTGATGGATTAATCAAAGATCGTGCATTCATTGCATAACAAAAAAGACACCCCCACATGCGGAGTGTCTTCATTCAGCCGGAGCGCCCGGCTTACTTTTTCATGTAGATCGAGCGCAGCTCCGTAGGCGAAACGCCAGCATATTTCTTAAACTGTCTGTAAAAATAAGTGGAGTCCCAATAACCCACCTCGCCCGCTATTTCTGCCGTTTTTTTATCCGAATATAACAGCAAATGGGTAGCACGCTCGATCCGGTACTGGTTCACATAATCAGAAAAAGTGGTACCGACCTCTTGCTGGAACAATTGGCCAAGGTAGTTCGGATGAAGCTCCAGCCTCTGACTGAGCGTCTTAAGTGAAAGCTCATCCTGATAGTGATTTTTCACCACCTCCAGCACAGCCATGATATGCGGGCTATACGTTTTCTCAGCGGTATGATATGTATCCAGCGTGCGATGAACAACCTTTCTGACCAATTGTTTCAGTTTGTTGAGCGTATGAATTCTGGACAGTGGCCCGAAAATATCTCCATAGTCCGGCGTTTTCTCCAGTTCCTTGGCGGCCAGCATAAGCTGGATCGCAGAATTGAAGAACGGTGTTCTCGCAAGGCAGAGTTCCTTCCCCTCAACATTGAAGAATTCGTCGATGAACCGGTCCACCTCAGTAACTTCCCCATCCCGCAGCAGCTTGTGGAACTGCTCCATCGCTGGCCCAGGTTTCTTCTGATGCTGATTCGTAGCTTCTTCTTCGTTCTCTACTTGCATGATGAAGGTATTACAATCCATAAACAAATGATTCTTAAGCCACAGCTTTACGGACTTGCAGCTCTTCGGAAAACCCAGATATGTCGACTCGGATTGACCGATAATTCCCCATACACGTGCATCTGTGTCCTCGGTAACCGCTTGCTTCATCCTGGTGAGTGCCTGAATCTGCCATTCATCATTACCTTCCGTACCGGCTGAAACGAACAGCAGCATGATGTCTCCCTCCTGATCGGGAAAACAGATGATACCGCAGCCATCCGGGAGGTCTTTGTTCCCGATCTGCTCACACTGCTCAGTAATTCCAGGCAGATACATCTGGGGATCATCCCCCTGGTCATCTCCTACAATCCGTAGAGAAGCCGCACAATATGTGGACTTGTTCATGGGAATCTCAAGCAGCTGCGCACGCTCACGGAATTCTTTGGCGTCAATGGTTTCGTTCGCCCACCGCTGCAAAATATTGTTGCGCAGAATTCTCCAGCTCTGATCCATTTGAATCTGGCGCATCTCTTCATGCTCCCAATCCCGCTGCATATGCTTGATGGTCGCTTCCAGTTCCTCCATATTGACTGGTTTGAGAAGGTAGTTCTCGACCCCCAGCGAGATGCCTTCCCGCACATATTGGAATTCTTCGTAACCGCTCAAAATAATGAATTTAGTATATGGATTACGCGCTTTAGTCTCCCGGATCAATTCAAGTCCGGTCATTTGCGGCATCATGATATCCGTAATAATCAGATCGACAGGCCCCCCGTCCATCATTGATAACGCTTCCAACCCATTGCAAGCCGTTCCGACAATCTCCATATTATTCTGATCCCAATCAATGATGGCTTGCATTCCTTTCACAATAAGCGGCTCATCATCGACCAACATTACACTTCTCATCCCGTTTCCTCCCTTGTAACTGGAATGCTGATGGTCACCTCACATCCTTCGCCCTCCACACTGTTCAGGTGCAGACCATAATTACTGCCGTAATTCAGACGTATGCGGTCGTGCACGTTCTTAAGACCCAAAGATCGGTCAGATGTCTCAGCAGCTTCATCGCCCTTATGCAACCCTTGTTGCAGTTCAAGCAATCTCTCCGCGGAAATCCCCTTTCCGTTATCCTTCACACGGATACGAATCACGCCGTTCTCTTCTTCGGCTGTGATGGAGATCCGATTATCATCATCGTACGTACGAAAACCATGCACAATGTAATTCTCAATAATCGGCTGGACCAGCAACTTGACGACCATGCTTCCCGCCGCTGCATTCTCGATATGGGTCTCCACGTGCAGCTTGTCCTCATATCGATATTGGACCAATGCCAGGTACATACCGCACAGCTCTATTTCCTCTGCCAAGGTTACATGTGTCTGCTTTTTGATCAAATGACGGAACATCGTGGCGAGAATATAAATCATCTGCCCAACATCCCTGGCTCCCAAACTGATGGCTTTCATGCGGATGCTTTCGAGCGTATTGTACAGAAAATGGGGATTGATCTGGGCTTGTAAAGCCACAAGCTGCGCGTTCTTTTGTTTGATCTCCGACACATATACCGTTTCTATGTAAGACTCCAGCCGATCACACATATGATTAAATCTCTGCGAAATCTGCTGCAGCTCATCTTCCCCCTCCATCTCAATACGTTTACTTAGATCACCCTCCTGCCAGCGACGCATGTAAAGCACGAGTCTGTGAATTTTTTTGGAATAACGGCGGATGATAGTGAACGTCACTGCGATGCTAACCATGATGCACAGAATCACAATTCCAATGAGGCTGAAACGAATCGCCTGAAGGCTCTGTTTGATGTGAGACTCCGGAATAATAGAAGCCACGACCATTCCTGTATTCCCGATATTCAGCAGCTGCACCTTGGAGCGCTCCTCCAGATCCACCCAATCCTCCGGCGAATTCATCTTCCCCCAGTAAGGGTAGACGGTGTTGTCAACCTTGCCCTGCGAATCGAAGATCACCTCACCTTCCCCGGTCATCAGCATGATCCGACTGTTCTTGCCGTCGAGTCTATCTCGAAGAAGCCCTTTGATACGGTCTGTATTCAGCTCAAACATAATTGCACCGTACTGCTTCAATGTGACGGAGTCCTTGAGCACATTCGCGTAGCTATACGGGGTAGGCTCATCAGCCATTTTCCCTTCGAAAAGCGGTTCGCTGCCCATGTACTGCCAAGGTGCATTCCTCAGCCGCTGGAACCAGCCCTGATGCCCTGCAGACAGCTTGGGATGATCGTAAAAGTGCTGGGTCTCCCGATTAAGAACATAGAAGAAATCCTGATCCGTGCTGTATAACACGACATTTGCAATCGAAGCCTCATCCTTTAACAGCAGACGTAATTGATAATCGAAGTTCCCTCGCTCCGTACGGTAGCTGTAAGCGTATTGATTCAGGCGCCAATTGAGAAAATCCTCGTATTCATGAGTCAAAAAATACTTCAGATCATCGCCGATCATGGCGTCGGTATAAATCTGCTGCACGGCGTTATACAGCCGTTCGTACTGCTGATTCAGGTTGATACTGACAATATCCAGCTCCTGCAAACTCGCATCCATTTGTTCCTGTACCACTCGCTGTTCATAATAGCGGTAGGCCAATACCGCGATGCTGATGAACAACAGGACCATGACCATGGAATAAAACAGTAAGATTTTGTTGAACATTTTTTTCTTCAAGTAGTTCTTATACATGGTTCGTATCCTGGACATTCGCGCCTGAACACCTCCTCCAGACCCATTTCCAACTCAGTGTATCACCGTTTGGTTAAATTCGACAATCACCAGTGCACAGGACCAGCAATCCATATTTTAGTTTGTCAAAAGCGAATGGAAGCGCTATAATGGGCGCATTCCCCTATAAAGTTATGTCATACATACTCGCTTTGGATGCTCTCAATATATGAATCACTCCCCGATAAAATGAACTGGGGGTTTTTAACGATGTTTCTTACTGAAAACAAACTACACGCACGTATTCATGAATTATCCGAGCTCCGTTACCGGGATCGTTTGCCTTTAAATCATTTTCTCGCCTGCGAAGACCGCAGGGAAGAGATCAACCCGGTCCTTCCGGCAGATGATAGCCATTGGAAGCCTATGTATACAGGAGAAAGTTGGTCCGGTCGAGATCTTTATTTGTGGCTGCGTACAAAAGTCGAGTTCCCTTCCTCTTGGAAAGATAAACGGATTGTCGGACGGTTTGATTTTGGCGATACCGGGGGTGGAAACAATTCCGGCTTTGAATCCCTGTTCTACTGGGATGGCAAGCCGTATCAAGGCGTAGATTCCAACCACAAGGAAGTGTTCTTTCCAGCCTCTGCCGCAGGAAGTACCAACGAGCTGGTCTTCCGTTTATGGTCCGGTCTGGAAGGTGGCGGTCAGCCCCGCAACCAGACGCATACGTTCAGACAAGCAGAACTGTGCTGGCTGGATGAAGCTGTTGATGATCTTGTATTTACAGGGACAGCGATTCTGGAAACGGTCAATATTTTGGATGCCCATGCACCGGAACGCACAAAGCTTATTCATGCGCTCCAGAAGTCCTTCCGCCTGATCGACTGGTCGCAGCCTAAGTCCGATGTCTTCTATTCTTCTGTGCATGAGGCAAGGGATGACCTAAGCTCCCGATTGAATGCGATGGACAAGGCCTCTGATGTGACCGTTACTTGTATCGGCCATACTCATATTGACGTTGCCTGGCTGTGGCGGTTGAAGCATACGCGCGAGAAATGCGCCCGCTCCTTCTCTACGGTCATGCGCCTGATGGAGATGTTCCCGGAGTATGTTTTCCTTCAGACACAACCCCAATTGTACGAATATGTGAAAGAGGACTACCCGGAACTGTACGAATCCATCAAGGAACGTGTCGCTGAAGGTCGCTGGGAAGCGGGCGGCGGCATGTGGCTGGAGGCTGACTGCAACCTGACCTCGGGCGAATCCCTGGTCCGGCAATTGCTGATTGGCACTCGTTTTCTCAAAGAAGAGTTTGGGACGGATTGCCGATATCTCTGGTTGCCCGATGTATTCGGCTACAGCTGGTCACTGCCGCAAATTCTGAAAAAATCCGGTATTCATACGTTCATGACGACTAAAATCAGCTGGAATCAATACAACCGCATGCCATTTGATACATTCCACTGGCGCGGAATTGACGGCTCAGAGGTACTGACCCACTTCATTACTACGCCCGAGCCTTGGTCCGAGCCGGGTTCATGGTTCTATACCTATAACGGGAAAATCATTCCGAAGACGGTCAAAGGCATCTGGGATGCCTACCGTGATAAGGAGATGAACCAGGATCTGCTGTTGTCGTACGGATACGGGGACGGCGGAGGCGGCGTTAACCGTGAAATGCTGGAGATGAGACGGCGGTTGGATCAACTGCCCGGACTGCCCAAGGTCAAGACAGGACGCGCAGATGATTATTTTGAAAAGCTGCAGGAGACGGTGGAGAAAACCGATTCGTACATCCATACATGGGATGGAGAACTGTATCTGGAGTATCACCGCGGAACCTATACCAGTCAGGCGTACAACAAACGGATGAACCGCAAGCTTGAGCTGGCTTACCGCGAAGCGGAATGGCTGAATGCATTGCAAAGTATCGTGCAAAATGACTGGAATCTGTATCAAGCGAAGTCCCTGACTGCGGGTTGGAAAATCATTTTGCGCAACCAGTTCCATGACATCATTCCCGGTTCCTCCATCACAGAGGTGTATGAGGATAGCCGAGTTGAATATGCAGAAGCTGAACAGATTGGCAGTCACGTAGACTCGCAGGCTCGGATGGCTATCGCTGGTAGCGGAGAATCTCCGTATACGTACACCATTTGGAATTCCTCCCCATGGGGAGTTACAGAAATCGTGAGCATTCCTGCGGCATCAGGCGAATTGGAAACGGGAACTTGGCTGAGTGATTCCGGTGAAATCCTGAACGCTCAATACCAGGATGCATGTTGGTCCGTCGAGGTGAAGGATATTCCTTCGCTGGGGTATACCACAATTCACTTTCAGCGCAGTAAGCTAAACGATATCCCTGAGCATTCTTCATTCATCCACTCCGCCAATGGGATCGAGACACCGTTCTATCTGCTCGAGTGGAATGAGCATGGGCAATTGACCCGCCTTTACGATAAAGAGTCACACCGTGAGGTGCTTGCCAAAGGCGGTAAAGGCAATGTGCTTCAGGTGTTCGAAGACAAACCGCTTGCTCACGAGGCATGGGATATTGATATCTTCTACCAAGAAGAAATGCGAGAGATTACGAAATGCACCAGCATTGAAGTCGTAGAGACCGGACCACTTCAGGCCGTGATCCGCTTTGCTTGGGAATACCTTGGCTCCACCATTACGCAGAACATGACTGTATATACCGGGCAGAGACGAATCGATTACGCCACTGAGGTGGATTGGCATGAACAGCAGCAACTGCTGAAAGTTGCCTTTCCTGTCGGTATCCGCTCTACTGAAGCCACCTATGATATTCAGTTCGGTAACGTGAAACGGCCCACGCACTGGAACACAAGTTGGGACTGGGCGCGTTTCGAATCCGTTGGCCATCAATGGGCTGATCTGTCCGACAGAGGTTATGGTGTCAGTTTGCTGAATGATTCCAAATACGGGTATGACATTAAAGATAACGTCATGCGGCTGACCCTGATCAAGAGCGCTACGCACCCTGATCCACATGCCGATCAGGGGCTGCACAGCTTCACCTATGCTCTTCTTCCGCATCAGGGAGATTGGCTCGTTGGCGGAACCGTGCAACAGGCCTGGCTTCTGAATGCTCCAGCTCGATATACACAGGGCGTATCAGAGCAGCCAAGTCGCTCCATGTTCACCTTGTCCGGCAGCACAGCTATGATCTCGGCAGTCAAGAAGGCGGAGGATTCCGAGCGTGTCATCGTACGCATTCATGATTATTCAGGCAGCATGAATACGCTTGAACTGACAAGCGATCTACGGATTCACGCGTGGAGAGAATGCAATCTTATGGAAGTACCGGAGGGTGAAATCCTGTATGATACACCGATAACCTTTGCTATTGAACCTTATGAAATCAAGACGTTTGAAATTGATCTGAGAATATAATCCTATAACTGCAACAGCTTAACCGAAGAAACCAGCAAGTCCCCAGATGATGGGTGACATGCTGGTTTCTTCGTGTCGATCGTTAGGATAGGGGCTTTCTGGATCGCATTTAAAGCATTATGAACTGGAAGCAAGTTCGATGTACCATCATTGTGATTTTATTTATTTTACCGTCTCCAATGTATATCGATTGCGTGGAATCTCAAGACCCAGATTACCGCGCAGTGTCTCATGCTCATACTCGGTACGTAACAGGCCGCGCTTTCAGCGCCTGATCAATACTCACCAGTTCGGCAATTTCCTGATACTTCTGCTCCGCCTCTTCCTCCGTTCTGCTCACAATGGGACCGATGCCCGGGAAGATCAGCATATTTAATGATTAGCGCATTAAGCACCGGATAGACCGCAAAGTTCAATAGACCCATTCAAGAATTAAATGAATGAGTCTATCTTATCGGCGATACGTCGTATTTAATTATTGTCCTAACTGTGATTGATACTCGTATTCGAATACATGTTTCATAATAGCCAATTCCATATTTTTCAATTCAATGATTTTATCAAGCATGACATCATACTTTTTGTATACACCCTGCTCCATGATGAATTGATTCATATACATGACCAGATTACGGAGTTTTAAAGCTTCGCTAACCAGCTCTTCCAACCTTATTTTTATCGAAGGATCGGGGAGAAAGTCAAGTATGGCTTGAGCAAGCAGTTGTTTATGTTCATAGAGCAGGTGAAAAGGATGTATAGCAAACGGCTGATTTTGCATCCCTTCCTTCTGCATCCCCAGCATATCAATCATCTTATCGTATATTTCACTTCCAAGATAACGGTGATCCTTTCTCAGAATACTGCGAACTTGATTAGTCTCTCCTACGTATTCTTTCAAGATATTCATTAGATCCTCTTTGGAAAACTGGAGAACCGTTTCATAATAATATTCACTTGGTTCCTTATACTCATCTGTCTTTTCAATGGCCCATATTCCGTTTAGGTAATCAGTAGACCATTCAGCATCGAAATTCGAATCTTGAATAACAGTGATCTCATCATAGGGAAGCCATTTCTCACCGTAGAATCCATCCCAAAAATCATGGCACAAAAACTCTTTACGATCCGAATCAAATCCAGAGATGAATACCTCATGTTTACCACCGCCAGGAATATTTCTCAGGAAATAAATATAATTATTCTTTTGAATTAGTTCCACTATAAAATCTTGCAGTTCCCACTGTTTTAAAATCATATCTCTATCGTACACCCTTGTAATTAACATGGGGCATGTCGACATTTTGAATTTGTGCCAAGGATAATATTGTGAACAGACGTCCAATCCATAGCCCCCTTCATCATTGTGATGCAGGATGACCAATAGAAAATTATGATAAATCCAGCTACGTGAACGCTTGTCCAAATCCAGCATGGAAAAGAGACTCGCGTGATGTGGGTAGGTAGTCATTAAAGGCTCGTTCATTTGCAATTTTTTAATCATGACTGATCTCCAATCCTGAGCAATTTATTAAGCTATGCTTCTCCAGTTCATGAATGGCTTCCAGTTTGCTTGTGAATTTTCTCCACTGATTATGTGTCATATTCTCCCGATATACCGCCTTCGCCAGCACATTACGTAACTCACTCCAATGATCCTGTATTGCCTGAGCAGCAGAAACAAGATCGGTATGATGTTCATATAACCGTTGCATACGATAGGTTTCGACCTTTTTGGCATTCACAATGTCTACAATGGATTGGAGAACAAGTTCAGCATAGGCCATATCAGGTGAATCTTCTTCATTGAACTGATACATCTTCTGTATGAAGGACCACAGTTGACTCATTTCCTGATTAATCTCTCCCGGTGTAACGCGCACATGATCAATAAAGATGTCTCGCAGTTCTCCCAGCATGATATTGTTTCTTGTTTGTGAGACAGTCTCACAAGCTGAAAATGCGTAGAACGTGGGTACTTCTTCTTCCTCCATGAAAAGTCGTACGAATCCTTCGTAAGCTTGTACAATATCATTCATAGGCATCTCCATCGGTTGATACGTGAGATTGTCCCGGTGATCATGTTCTATTACATGGAAGACTTGCCTCTGAAGATCATACCCATAGATTAATAAGGAATGAGGCCAGTGGGTACGTAAATACATGTCTTTGCGCAAGGACTCGTAATAACAGTCCACTCGGATAATTACTGGGCGGTTAAACTTTACCGCTTCTATAATCTCTTTTCGAACATCCTCGCTGTAGGTCTTCGTTTCATAAGTTATCCCCATACGTTCAATTAGCTGGGCATCTGATAATACAGCTTGATACTCTAATCGGAGTATCCCCTGATGTTCATCGAATCTATAGTGCATTCGGTCGTTGATCATCACAGGCAGTACACCAATAGAATAGAGGTTTAATACGGGAAAGAGTGAATTATAGAAGCAGTTTTTGTAGAAGACATCATTAAACGGCTCTATTCCTGCGATGATAACTATTGGCCTATGGGAATGATGTAAGATAAGATGATCCGCTTCCGCTGTTGCCCCGACTTCTTCGATAAATTGCTCCATTGCTCCATCTGTCTCTGGCATATCCTGCTCTTCAAGAAGGATCTCTTTTTCAGAGTTATGCTCATCCGCTTCATACCCCTTGTTTCGAAGCACTTCAGCCAGTGATGCAATAGTCTCATGCCGCATCACTTCATCAGCAGTAAGCGGAATACTCTGCCTCTCCATATTGGCCTCAAGTTTGATGACATTTAGTGAATGCCCTCCAATTTCGAAGAAGCGGGCATGAACGTCAATCTCTTTCAATTGCAACAGATCCGACCACAATTCGGCGAGCACCTGCTCTAATGCATTGCGTGGAAGTGTAATATCTGTCCCTTCTTCTTGTAAGAGCAAAGGATCTGGAAGAGCTTTTCGGTCCAACTTCCCATTGGCCGTATATGGCATATGATCCAACATGGTGTATCTGGAGGGCAGCATATATTCAGGCAACTCTGTCAGCAAAAAAGATCGCAATTGCTCCTGATTGAGACTTTGGCTCTCCGTTACTGTGTAGTAGGCACATAACAGGGACTGCCCATCCTGATCTGACCGAACTGTGACCGCAGCAGCCGAGATAGCCGGGTACTGGAGCAACCTGTTCTCGATCTCCCCGAGTTCGATCCGATAACCACGTATTTTCACTTGAAAATCGGAACGACCCAGATACTCCAGATCTCCATTAGCATTGAGACGTGCGAGATCTCCTGTTTTATACATATAAGCGCCTTCATGAAAAGGATCTTTTACAAACCTCTCGGCCGTAAGCTCAGGTCTGTTCCAATAACCTCTGGCTACTCCATCTCCTGCGATGCATAATTCTCCCGTTGCTCCGATTGGCATATGCCGCTTCCGCTTATCCAGAATATAAATACGGGTATTGGCAATCGGATAACCAATCGAAATTGTCGAGGTAGGCGAAAGTTCCTTAATGCTCGACCATATTGTTGTTTCTGTGGGGCCATACATATTGTAGATGCGGGCAGAGGTCATCCCCGCGACCTCCTCATACAAGGCATACGGTAGAGCTTCCCCTCCGATCATCAATATTTGAATCACGCTCCATACCGGTGAATCTACTGTAAGCCCAATCTGAAGCATCCGCAGTCGAGAAGGAGTTATTTGTATTAATTCAATGTTGAGAGTAACAATTAGATGCGCAATACGGCTTGGACTTAACTGATCCTCCTCTACCGCCATTATCAGTGTTAACCCGTTAGCGAGTGCCCCGAGCGTCTCCAGTACAAAGATATCAAAGGAGAATGTTGTGAGGGCGAGAATTCGTTTGCCAGCTTCAAAAGGAATGCTGCGGGATACACCTTCCACAAAGTTTCTTAGTGCCAGATGTTCAATCATGACCCCTTTTGGCCTGCCTGTAGATCCTGAAGTATATATCAAATAAGCCAACTGCTCCGACGAAACAACTGGCAGTGAGATATGTTGGTCATCCCATTCTTCCATGTGAGAAATATCGATTATTTGGCCTGTGTATATGAGTGAGCCGATCAGATCGGGCTTCGTTAGCAAAATCGCAGCCTGGCTATCCTCCAACATGAACTGCAAACGATTATTTGCATATGTGGGGTCCATCGGCATGTAAGCAGCCCCCGCCTTAAGTACACCCAGCATAGCCAAGAGCATGTCTTCCGATCGGGTTAACAGAATTCCTACAATAGCACCTGATCTTACTCCCTGAGCTAACAGGTATTTCGCAAGTTGATCTGATTTGCAATCCAAGCTTCGATAGGTAAGAATATGATCTCCGCAGATCACTGCGGGAATATCCGGCTGTTGCGCAGACCAAGACTGGATCATCTGGATGATTGAACGAGCTTCTGGAAAACGTATCTCCGTATCATTCAGATGTTGAATAACCTGGTCTTCCTTAAACGAGAGCATCTTTATATGATGTAATCCCTCATCTGGATGGGCTGTACACATCGAGAGCACATGCATCACATGGTCTACGATCTGTTCAATGGTTTCTCGAGAATATAATGCGGCATTGTAATTCATGCGTAACGCCAGCCCCACTTTAGACATTTGAAGTGAAAACACCATATCGCCTAGGGGGCCTGTTTCCTGTATATTCTCCTGCATATTGTCCATTCGAACCACAGTGGCCACCCTTGACAAGTCTGTCCCCTCATGACCAAGCAATTCAAGAATTTTCTCCAGCGAAAGATGGTTAAACTTTTTGGCTGTACCCACAAGGGTCCTGAGCTGAAGAACGAGTTCCTTAAAAGAACACTCTTCACCGAAATTGATGCGAATAGCACGTAGTTGACTTGAATTTGCTGCACCTGACGAAGCGGGAATACCCACAGTTATATCGTCATTGTCCAGGTAACGGTGTAACACGTATGTAACACCTGCCAGAAGAAGAATAAATGCCCCTGCTTCGGTGTTCCCGGAAATGCGAAAGATTTGTTCTGAAATAGGTTGAGGAAATGCAAATTGCATCTCCTCAAACACTTGCTCACCCCATGTTCCCCTCGTTTTTTCACTAGGGAACATGCTGAATTGAAGGTCCCCCGATAGATGGTTTAGCCAATATTGCTTCTCCTCTTCGAACTTTCGGCTCGATAATAGCAAATTTTGCATGAATGCACCTGGCTCTGCTGACAATTAGCACGCCTCCCATTCTCTTTGGGATCAAGAATAATCAGATTAGGTTGAGACCTTTTTTCTTTGCCATCTTTTCTACCTTGCGCAGCATAACGATTGAGATGATTGTATACGAAATGGCAAAAAAGGTGAGGATGC
Organism: Paenibacillus sp. PAMC 26794; assembly: GCF_000316035.1. Classification (GTDB taxonomy): domain Bacteria; phylum Bacillota; class Bacilli; order Paenibacillales; family Paenibacillaceae; genus Paenibacillus. The sequence goes on along the minus strand of NZ_ANHX01000002.1, from coordinate 214,263 downwards.
ACCATTCCATCCAGATCGGTGCAAGGGGCACCCAATCTGTTTTGAAACTGTAATAACGCACCATATCATACCCCCAGGTATAAGGCAGGAGATATGCGATCCAACGAACGACTGCCGGAAACTGGTCCACTGGGAAATAAGCACCTGCTACAAATTCAAACATGATAAACAAAATACCCACAATGGATGAGACCTGGCGGTACAGAATCCCCAGTAGTGCAATCATGACGCCAAGCGCCATTAATGCAACGATGACCACAAGACAGGTGACTAGAATCATCATGGATTCAGCAAAGTTGAGACCTGCGTACAGAACAAGCAGGATATACATCGGTATGAACACAATGACATTCATCAATGCACTGGCTACAACCGTCCCTACATAATACGCATAACGAGAGATTGGATTGCAGTACAGATACTCCAATGTGCCGTTATGGAGATCATTCGTCACGGCGCCGAGCGGAGCGTTTAACGCTACTCCGTAGAACAGCCATACAAGTATTGCACCCAGATAAAAGATAAACAGGTTATCTCCTTGAAGTACATTCTCTCCCTCGTATACAACAAACGTGGACATCAGCAGGAAAAAGAGTACTCGTAGACCCAACTGTAGGAAGTTACCGAAGAAGTTGGGCAGATACCTTACAGCAATCTGCAATTCCTTCACGGTTGTTGCCCACACGACGGCGAAAAATCCGGTAGGTTTACCTATGGCTTGCAGCTTTAGCGTTTCCTGACCTGTCCCGGTTTTAGCATATTCGATACTCACTGTTCTCTGCCTCCTGCCAATGTGTACTCTAAATTTTCATCAGACTTCACATAGAGCTGAACAAACAAATCTTCAAGTGTTAGTTGTCTATGCTGAATGGTCGTATGGATATTGCCTTCTTTTAATTCACTAATAACCGCGCCCATCCCGTCGTACAGGTTCGTGATTCCGAAGGAAACCGTGTCTTCCTCCTCACGAATAATGGTGGAAGTTACCTCCGGCAGAGCAGTGATTCGCTCCTGAATGGAAGGGGGCAAGTCTGCTCTGGGAATGTCGATGAATTCGACTGCGCCCAGATTGGATTTTAGTTCGGCAATTGTACCTGTTTTAAGGAGCGTTCCTTTGCGCATCAGGGACACCCGGTCCGTCATGTCCTCTACCTCAGTCAGAATGTGAGAGGTCAGAATAATGGATTTCCCCTCATCCCGTACATAACTTTTAATGAACTCACGTACACGTCTGGAGATCACGGGGTCCAGGCCCTTGGTCGGTTCATCCAGATATATCACTTCGGGATCATGCAGCAGGGCTCGCATAATGACAACGGTTTGCTTTTGGCCTCCCGATAATTGCATAAATTGCTTGTTCAGATGTTCCGAGAAATCCAGATACGTACTTAATTTGTCAATCTGGTTAGAAATCTCTTGCTTGCTAAGTCCGGTAAGTCTTCCAAAGAATATCAAGTTCTCTCGAACAGTTAATCTCGCATAAGCAGAGCGTTCAGTATCTTGACCCACGTATCCGATTAGTCTCCTGATGATGTTCGCATCGGTATCCAAATCGTAGCCGCCGATATTGACAATTCCGGAGTCCTTGGTCAACAGAGTCGCCAGGACTTTAATAAATGTTGTTTTACCAGAACCGTTGGTTCCCAGAATTGTGTGGATCTCACCCTTGCGAAGCTCAAAGGACATGTTATCTAACGCTAGGTGTTTACCATAGGACTTAGTGACGTTCTCAGCGGATAGTACTCTCACTTGTTCTCCCCCTTTATGTATTGCCTGTATTGCTGAATTCATGGAAGGGCGAATACGCTATTGCAGCGCATTTCGCCCCTAATGTAATCACTTTACGCCGACAGCTTCGTGTACCAGATACTCCGCCAGTTCGTAGTGATGTCCAGTATCATCAATGATATGATTCATCCACTGATTTCTTTCTTTAACAGGTAACTTTTTAGTTTCAAAGATGCCCTTGAGCAGTTCCAACGCTTTTATCATTTGCTCTTTTGAGGGTTTGTCCCCCGCATTTTCAACCTGCTCCTGAATTGCCTGAATTCGTTTGTAACGCTGAACAACACCTTGTTGATACTCTGCTTCATCCCAATTCTGGTTCGGTGTTGCCACTGCAATTGCTAAACATTTAGTTATGACTGTGGGTACTCCTTTTTTCTTCTTGCCATCCGATTGAAACATGCTGATCAATTTTTGACGTTCCGCTTTTTCGCCAAAGCAGAGCGAATTGATATCAGGACAGTTCGTTTTGGTCAATTTGTTCAGTACATTTTTGGGTCCCATTTCGATGGCAAGTGTGACACCAAAACGCTCAAGGTATTGAAGAATCCGTGTCCATTGCACAGGTTTGACCATCTGATCTGACAGCAATCCCGGAATTCGCTCCACATCACCATAAGGTTGACCTGTAACATTGGATAGTACCGGCCATTTGAACATATTGTACGAATACTTTGCCAGTTCTTGGCCGAGCCGCTCTGCATCTTCCGCCATCAGCGAACTATGAATGGGTGCACTCGACATTAGGGGAGTAACCTGACCATCGGCATCCAATACAGCTGCTTCGATCTCCTCCAGTACGTATTGATGACCGGATACGGCAGCTTGTGTTGGCGAATTATAACAGGAGACTACAGCTACACCCTGCTCGCCGCTGTATTGTTCACAGAGTTGCTCCACGATGGATGCGTCAATACCGTCCATAATGGTCATTGATCCTGTGCCCCGATCAATATGAATCTGCATCATTGCACCACGCAATTTGGTGATTCGAACAGCATCGGAAAATGTCATGGCGCCTGAACATACCAACGCCGAATATTCACCCATACTGTGACCTGCACAGAATTGTGGTCGAATCCCCACTTCTTCCATATACACTCTGAATGCCGCTACATTCGTTGCCAGAAGAGCAGGTTGCATGTTCTCATTCTGATTCAGTTCAGATAGACTTCCTTCAAAACATAGTTTTGCCAGATCCACACCTGCAACGTCACTCGCTTCCTCGTACGTTTGCTTGGCAATGCTATATTGATCATAGAAACTCTTTCCCATACCTACATACTGAGAACCTTGTCCCGGAAACAGCAGTGCTATTTTTTCCATGTCGTAACCTCCATTAATAGGGTTGGTGTATTAATTATTAATAATGTTCAGTTCCACATATGAAGGAATTTTCTGAATATAGCTCATGTCATGTTCAAAAATGACAAGGTCCTCTTCCTGATGGATTTCTTTGAATCCGCCAAATTTATAGGTCAGATACATCATCCGATTACGATCGGTCATTTTGAATTCAGCCCGTATCTTGACCCCGGCTTCTTTCGCCTGTTCCAGGATATAATTCATGAGAATCGTGCCTACCCCTCGTGACATTACACGGCAAGACATCAGCAGCAGCTTCACGGTCCAGTACTCCTCTTCCATCTCAAGCAAAGCGAGTCCAATTTTTCCATATGCTCCATACTTGTCTTCCAGTCCTGTAATGAGAAGTATGTGATTAGGAGATTGACTGAGTTGTTCCAGATCTTCATAGGAATAGGTATACCCTGTAGTGTTCAGCTGATGAGTCCGCACCGTCAACTCTTCTGCACGCTGCAAATCATCTCCCTTGAGGGGTGAAATCGTAAATGTCATGCCAAGTGAAGCCAAAAAGTCATCTTTGGGACCTGTGAATTCATCTTCCGCCTTATTACGGATCTCATCGCTTTTGTACATTAAACGGCGAAGTCTGGAGTCCTCCGTAATAAAACGGGGATTCATCATCTCCATGTCGGGAATGTCCAGGTACTGGGCAGCATCTATGCATCGAACTTCAGCATGCTCAAACTGTACCTCTTCCAGCTCAAACATCTGATCATCCACAAAAGCAACCGTATTCGCTCCAATATTAATGGAAGTTATGATGGATTGAATGGAGCTCGACTTGGAATTCCAGTGAATCTGGGGGTATAGGAAATACTCATGAATTCCGAATTCCTCAAGCTTCTCCATGGCTGTCTGATGGTCATTTTTACTGGCGATGGATTGCAGGACCCCACGCTCGTCCAGTGTCCGGATCACATCAATAATTCCTTCTCTCAAGACAACATTCTCATCTTCCAGCAGGACACCTTCCCAGATTGTATTATCCAGATCCCAGACGACCAGCTTCACCTTCTCTTGTTTTTGCTTGTCCATTACCGAACTTACCGATGGATCACCCATACCTGAACCCCTCCTTGGCATATTGTTCCAAACTATTGCTTCAAGCCCGTCAGGCAGTCTATGCTGTCTTTCGTTCAATCAGTTCATTAATCTTGTTCAAGGTACGGAAGTTGCTCAGATCCATATCCTGGGTCTCAATCCGAATGTTGAATTCTTTCTCCAGAAACATCACCATCTGCATCGCAAACAGGGAATTGGCAAAACCCAATTCAAAAATATCCTCATCATCCTGAATTTCACGTTTGCGATAGAAACGACTCAGAAATGTTTTTACTTTGACTTTGGACTCCATGCACAGTCACCTCGTATAATTTATAGTCGATACACTTACAGAATCACGTGCTCAAAGAAGCCTTGACCGCTTTTTGCTCCTAACAATCCGGCATCCACCATCTTGCGAAGCAAGGGACATACTCTGTATTTCGGGTCCTGATAACTCTCATAGAGTACATCCAATGAATGAACCACAGTATCCAAACCAATCAAATCCGCTGTGTGAAGCGGGCCCATCTTATGTCCGAAACATTTGACGAATATGTCATCAACCTCTTCCGGTGAAGCTACCTGATCCTGAACGACAAAGGCAGCTTCATTCATGAGCAGATGGGATATTCGATTAGATACAAAACCGGGAAGATCTTGTACCAGTATGGCTTCTTTGCCCATGGTATGGAGCAAGGATCTGGTCGCTTCAATCGTTGTCTCCGAAGTGTGATAACCCTGAATAGCTTCGACTACGGGCTTTAATGGGACCGGATTCATAAAATGTACACCGATGACCTTGTCAGGCCGTCTGGTGTTGGAACCAACTTTTGTAATCGAAATGCATGATGTATTGACCAAATAAATACAAGAATCGGGGCAATAGTTTTCAAGCTGTGCATAGACCTCTTTTTTCACATCCCATTGTTCAGGCACGTTCTCAATAATAAAATCAGCATCGCTGAGCGAATCGTAATGTGTCGTAAACTCCACACGCGAGAGCACAGTTTCCGGGTCTTCGGCCTCGGTATCCTTGTTGTAGAATCCCGAAAATCGGATATTGGTAAACAAGGCTGTTCTCGCCTGATCCAAAACTTCATCACTCACATCGATCAAAACCACGTTGTGCCGGGACTGGGCAAGGCTCTGCGCAACCCCTTTTCCCATGACGCCTGCTCCGATTACACCAACCTTCATTCCTATCAACGCCCCTCTGTGATCTGGCTAGAAATTGAAATTCACTTCTTCATCCACAACTTCATCCGTGATATCCGTGACACGATCAACTTCAATATCATAGATCAATGTATCCGGCTGCTCTGAAATTATCTCAAGAATTTTCACAAAATCTTTGGCGACATATTCAGCTGTGCTAGGCAAGAACAAGCTTGTATTATATTCCAGAATAAACTCGATCGTACCGTCCCGCTCAATCGCATCCAGTGCCAGATCAAACCTTGAAACTCCACTGTCATAATCGATTAATGTGCCTTTGAAAGCCTCAATCTCTCCGGTGTACATCCCAACATTTTGCAGTGCAAAATACACATCAAACAGCGGATTTCTGCTCGGATCACGTGTACTATTCACAAGCTGTACAATTCGGTCGAATTGACAGTCCTGATGCGCAAAAGCCGATAACGTACGCTGCTTCACGTCCAGAAGTAACTCCCTGAATGAGTCATCAGGCACAGGTTCGTTTCTCAGGACGATTGTATTCACAAACATGCCAATGGTGGCATCAAAGTTACCCTGTTGGCGACCCGTTACAGGTGAACCAATGAGTATATCACTCTGGTTCGTATATTTATGCAATAGGACATTTAAGGCGGATAAGAGCAACATGTATAGCGTGGTTCCTGTACGTGCTCCGAGCTTGCCTATACGAGTAGTGAGTACTCCGTCGGCATAAAAAGTCATTTTGGCTCCATCATAGGTTTTTCGATCAGGCCGTGAAAAGTCTGTTGGAAGTTGCAGTGTGGGCAATGGCCCCTTCAGCGTTTCCAGCCAGAAGGCTTCCTGTGATTCAATCGAATCCGATTGCTGATAATGGTTGCTCCACTCCGAGTAATCCCTGTACTGATAAGGAATATCAGGTAGAGGTGAACCACTGTACATTGACGTGATTTCGTGCATCATATTGTCCATCGACATACCATCTGTAACCAAGTGATGCACATCGAACATCAACAGATGACGACCGTCATCCAACGAACCGACAATCATGCGAATCAACGGTGCCGCTTCCAGATCAAACGGTCGGACAAACTGCTTCACTACATCTTCCACTGCTTCCGTTCCACGAATGACATCTGGCAACGTTTCGATCGAAAAATCCACGTTCTCGTGAATTCTCTGAATCGGCTCTCCTTGTTCCCAGTGAAATGATGTACGGAACGATTCATGGCGCTGAATCAGAGTGTTCATATAACCGTTCAACGTGAATGGGTCAAAATTCCCCTCCATAATCAACGCTTTGTTCAGGTTATAGCTGATGTTGTCCGGGTCCTGAGTGCAAAGGTAGAATATCCTTTTTTGAGCTGATGAAAGTGGATATTTTTCTTTGGCTTCTGCATGAGGGATAGACTGTTGTCCGACTGTTGCATTCTCCACATCGACCAGAGATTGCAGGTGAACTCCCAGTCCCCAGATCGTCGGATATTGCAGCACATCCGAGGGATTAACCTGTATCCCCGTTTCCCTGTATATATCCGATGCCATCTTGAGCCCAATAATGGAATCTCCACCATATTCGTAAAAATCATCATACAGATCCATTTCTGTCAGTCCCAAATGAAGTGACCAAATCCGGGATAACATCTGTTCCATGGCTGTATATTGACCATCATTGCGGCCGTGTAACAAGACTTCTTTGTTCAGCGTTGCCTTTCTCATCTCCACTTCAGCAATCACGCTGGCACTTTGATCCTGAATCGTGTTGTATACTTCCTCCGACATCATCATTGGCATGTCACCTACGTAGGCCATATATTCCGAATCATAATTCAGTTCGCCGATGATAGATCGAGGCACTTTACGCTGAAAAGCCTGGTCAAAGGCCTTTAATGCAGACTTTGTTAAAACAGACTTGAACACCATGTCATCATTTACGCCAAAATCTTTGGCCATCCCGGTCTCTTTCCAGGCCACCCAATTGATCGTTAACGTTCGTCCGCCCCTGCGATTGCGATACGCTGCATAAGCATCCAGATAACTATTCGCTGCTGAATAATCTCCTTGACCCGGAGAGCTGAATAATGTTGAAGTAGTTGAGAACAGAACAAGAAAATCCAGAGAGTCGTGGGCTGTTGCCTGATCCATATTCCAGGTTCCCTGGACTTTCGGAAGCAACACACGGTTAAAGGTCTCCGCATCCTTGGACGCAAGGAATCCTTCACCGGCTACCCCTGCTCCATGAACAATGCCATCCACTTTGCCGTACTGCTCTCTGATGTTCTCCATGAGTCTTGATACTTGTTGAAGATCACCTGTATCCACGCTGTAGAGACCTACTGTGGAACCTTTGTTCTCAATCGAATGTATCCATTTAATTTTGTTGCATTGCTCCAGATCCTTGTTATCCTCCAAAATGGCTGGCCATGTTTCCCGATCAGGGAAATCCGATCTGCCTGCAAGAATCAAGGTAACGTTGTGTCTGTTGGCAAAATGTTCTGCGAATGCTCGGCCAATGCCGCCCATTCCACCGGTGATGAGATAGATCCCCTGCTCCTTAATGGTTATATCAGAGAGCTCAGCTCCCGACAGATCTGTCTTCCTAAACTCTTCCACATATCGTTGACCCTTCCGATAAGCAGTGGAGTAGAAAACATCATCTGCATTCATTGCATTAAGCAAAATAGGAATAGCGGTGTCATCATCTATATCCATGACCTTGCATTCCAGCTGAGGATGCTCTTGTCCAATCGCTTTGCCCAGCCCAAACATCGTTGCATATTCAGGAGCAAGATGTGATTCGTGGCCGCTAACTTCGTGAACGTACTGGGATAACAGAACAATGCGCATTCGATTTCGCAATCCTGCACCCACAATGGCTTTTGTGAGGTAAAACAAGCTATGCACACCTCGGCATAAGGCATCCTCGAGTTCCTTCGGACTCTCGGGTGCTGTATGACCATTTATGGTAAAGGTGTGAATAATCTGATCTATTCTGTGGTTCTTCGTAGCCTTCAATAATTGCAGATACTGCTCCTCCGAACCATCGATCTGATAATGAACCGGAGAGATCTTCGCATATGTTGCACCAAGAGTAACTTCAATTACATGTGCTCCACGTTCAGTAAGTTCCCGAGAGAGACTGTCACATAACGGAATTGTCCCCTTCAAAAGCAAGACGGTTTGCGGATTCGGAATGAGCCTCTCAGGATTAGTCGCTTCCACCCAGCCAATGGTGTAATGCATCGTTGGTTCTTCCTTCTGCACAACGGATGGTTGAACCGCAACTCGTTCGGGAATATCAATCCAGCAACGATTGCGCTCGTAAGGATACGTTGGAAGATGGAGCCGGAAGGTTTCCTCTTCTGCGTACAATCTGGACCAGTCAATATCGGCTCCCTGTGTATAAAGAATCGATATTTCCTCCAAGTGCTGATCTTCCCATCCGTGCTCGTTAATGAGCTTCAGTACCCTGTCTGACTGCTCGTTTAATTCACGAAGTTTTTGTTCCGTCAATTCGCCAACACCCGGCTCCTTCGTCTCAGGCACCATTCGATGTTCAGATGCATAAGCAACGGTCGGTTTAATCTCGCTAAACGGGCATCCACGCAGCTTGTCCAATCGGGCTACCAGCTCTTCTTTGTCTTTAAAAGCAATGGCGATACGCAATTTGTAGTGTCCTCTTCCCTGAGCGGCTGTTCCGCACAGGCTTAACAAATCCAGTTCATCGTAACTATCGAGATAATCATGATAAGCTGCGATCAATCTGGACAGAGAGTCTTTACTCTTGGCGGAAAGAGGCAAAATATAAGGTCTGCGTTCCTCTGCTTGGACAAATGTCTGTACCGGGGCCTCTTCCAGGATAACGTGACAATTGGTTCCACTAATCCCGAACGCGCTGATCCCACAACGTCGCGGTCCTTCCTCGGAATGCCAAGTACGCAGACGGGTATTCACAAAGACCGGTGAATTGGAAAATTCAATAATTCGATTAGGTCGATTAAAGAACAGTGTCGGAGGCAGCTTTTTCTCACGCAGCGCCATGACCGCCTTCACCAAACTAATCACTCCAGCAGCCTCCGAAGAATGCCCCAAGTTTGTCTTGATGGAACTCACCGCACAGAACTGCTTGCGATCTGTGTAGCTCGACAGTGCATCGGATATGCCCTTAATTTCAATCGGATCTCCCAATGTCGTGCCCGTGCCATGTGTTTCAATGTAGGTGATTGTCTCCGGTTCGACTCCTGCATCCTCCAAAGCAGATATAATTACCTCTGTTTGAGATGCCGGATTAGGTGCCGTGATGCCTATTGAACTGCCATCCTGATTCACAGCCCCGCCTTTAATTACAGCATGGATCGAATCATGGTCATCCAATGCCTGCTGAAGTGATTTCAGCAGTACCACTGCAACCCCTTCTCCAATACCTGCTCCATCTGCTTCATCATCAAAAGCTTTGGAGCGATGATCTGTAGACTCGATGCCAAGTTTCATATTTTCATCATCCACCGGGCACAGGTTAATCTTGATTCCGCCAGCCAGTGCATAATCAATTTGTCCGCTACGAATAGCTTTGCAAGCCATGTCTACAGACACCAATGAAGATGAACAGGCCGTATCAATAACCATACTTGGACCCTTTAGATCCAATAAATATGAGATCCGGGCAGACATCATTGCTGTCAGATTACCCACCATGGAGCTTGATCCGCTCCCAGGATCAACTTCATATAAGAGACGTGCATACAGATCTCGCAAGGTTGCCGCATATCCCAGATATACGCCTGTTTTACTACCACTCAATCTGGTACCGCCATACCCTGCATCCTCAATTGCAGTCCACGCAGCTTCAAGAAATAATCGCTGATTGGGATCCATAAGACTTGCTTCCTTGGGTGATAACCGAAAGAAACCTGCATCAAACTTGTCTATGTCCTCCAGATACGCGTTCTCGTTGTATTTCATCTGTACAAGGTCATGACCTGTGAACGCAAAATGCTTGTCAATATCCACTTTTCTCGATTCCGGAAACGACCGAACCAGATCCGTGCCGTTGACGAGATGTTCCCATAGCTCCTCAGGTGTGGACGCAAGCGGCACATTCACAGCCATGCCGATAATCGCAATATCTCCATCTCGTTCCGCCGCAGTACGCTTCTTGAGATGCATCGCGGGAGAAGGACGCTGTTCCTCCTTCTTGTTTTTTCCACCGATAAATTTTGCGAGATGATGAACATTGGAGTATTCGAACAGGTCCGTAACATTAATGGCTCCTGGAAAAATCCGTTCAATCTCACTTTGAATTTTCATCAGCAGAATAGAGTCCGCACCTAGTTCAAAGAAGTTGTCGTGAATATCAATTTGATCAAAACCCAATATTTTTCTGCAACATTCGGCCACACGTTTTTCCGTATCACTAAACTCTTCGTTGAGATTTCCTGTCAGACTTACTTCTCCTGCTGGATTTGTCGTTACACTCTTTGCTTTGTTCGCTTTTTCCTGCTTCTTTTTTTCCTTGAATAGTTCAATTTGTGCAGTCAGCACAGGAGATAGCATCACCCCTGATTTTTCGAGCAGGAAGACTCCACCGTTCTCATAATTGAGATAACCTACAAGTGCTCTCGGTACATTATGGGATAACACCTGCTCAAACCCTTCAAGAGCCTTACCCGTTGGCAACGTCTTAAAAATGGTATCGATTGTGAAACCACCTTCAAGGGCCATGCCGGTTTCTTTCCAGGTCGTCCAGTTCACCACATGTGTCCTTCTGCCAAGCTTGTTCCGATATTCACCGTAGGCATCCAGATAAGCATTGGCTGCGGTATAATCTCCTTGAACGGCTCCGCTAAACATCGTTGCTACCGAAGAAAACAGAATAAAGAAGTCCAGATCATCCGAATGGGTAACTTCATCCAAAATACGTGTACCCATCACCTTCGGGTTGAAGATGCTTTTAAACTGGTCATCCGTACGATTCATCAATAAGTCGGATCTTCCGATTCCCGCACCATGGATAACCCCCCGGATCTTCCCATGACGTTGACGCAGCTCTTCTACAATTGGAACTACCTCTTCTTTTTTGGAAATGTCAGCGCTGTATATTTCAACGATAGCTCCCATATTTTCAATATCAAGAACTCCCTGAATCTTTCGGCATAACGACTGATCCTGCTGTGCTTCCAAAATTACTTCCCATGTTCTCCGGGGTGGAAAGGCAGTACGATTAATCCAGGCCAGATGTACCTTGTCCCTGCCAGCCAAATATTTGGATACTTCAATCCCGATACCTCCAGCTCCACCAGACACAAGATATATCCCTTCTGAATGAAGAGCCGGAAATTGTCCATTGTTACTGTCCGACTCTGCAACAGGCTGGAATGTACCGAATGACTGAACATACCGTTTTCCGGCTCGAATGGCGGTAAGGAAGTGATCTGTTTTTCTGAAAACAGACTCTGCACTCCCATTGCTCCATAGCATATCTTCCAGGTCGATAACTCGACATTGTATGTTCAGATGCTCCTTGCGTATGACCTTGGCAAGACCTTCTAGCGGTGCGAGCTCGGGTCTAAGAACCTGTTCTTTGCCTGTGACATGATGGACACATTGGGTCAAAATCACCATATCCATATCATAATCAATACCATGTCTGGTCAATGAACGAACCAGATACAGCAGGCTGTAAACGCCGCGTTCCTGTGATTCATTCAACTCCACCAGATTCTGAACAGAAGTGTCCGAAGCAAAGGTAGGTGCGTAGATGACCTGTGACCATGATTTTGAATCCAAAGCATTGACTAAAGAATCAAAATCGACCTCTTTTGAACCAATTCGAAAATCACTATCGTGTCTCTGTTCAAAGCAATCTCCCGGGCAAACCATAATGACGTCCTTACCCGATTGTTGCAAAAGCAATGCAAGGTCAGCCCCACCTTTGTCATCAGCCGTAAAGAGTACAACTCTCTCGCTTGAATGAACTTCGTTATCCTCGTACTCTCCCTGAAGCTCATGCCACGTGAGAGAAAACAATCCGTTGTCCTGGTGGACACTCTCTTCTGCAGGTCTGCTTCCCATGTCAATCCAGCATTTCTGTGGATCAAAGGGATAACCCGCCAGAGGTACGGTCTTCGTAGACTTGCCCTCATACAGACGCCACCAGTCCACGGATGCCCCTTGCACGTAAAGAGTACACAGGCGCCCCCAGTCGAATGTAGCCTCATTCATCTGGTTCAATTCATGCCGGACCTCTTCACTTAACGCACGAACGTTTTTCTGGGTAATATCATGTCCCCCTGAAACTTCCCGATTGTCGCTGATCAGTCGGTGTTCCCCATAATGAAACCAAGGTGCTGTGAACGTGTGAATGTCTCCAGATATAACCTGGGTCAACTTAATGCGCAAATCCTCCAAATGTTCAGCCAAAATGATCACTCGGTGAGCATAATGTCCGCGACATGCATTGGCTGTTCGACACACATCCAGTAATGAATACCTGTCGGAGAAGGCAGATACTCCGTCCAGATACTGTTTCATCAGAACTTGAATTCCATGATCTGATCCCGCAGACAACGTGAATGGATGAACACCCGTATGCCCATCATGCGTAACGGTCAAAGTGGCCTGTACAGGAGCTTCTTCCAGCACGATATGACAATTTGTTCCGCTCAAACCAAATGTACTTATCCCGCATCTACGCGGATCAGCACCTCGCTCCCACTCTCTTAACCTTGTATTGACATAGACGGGTGAATTCCCGAAATCAATATTCAGGTTTGGATAATTAAAATGAAGGGAAGGCGGGAGTTTCCGATGATACAATGATAAAAGTCCTTTAATCAGACTGGCCATACCTGCTGTTTCATACAGATGCCCAACATTGGTTTTCACCGAACCAATTGCACAAAATTGCTTTTTATTCGTATATTTTCGAAAAGCACGTTCCAGCCCCTGAATCTCGATAGGGTCACCCAGATTCGTTCCTGTTCCATGGGTTTCAATATAGGCCAGGGATTCCGGGTGGATGCCTGCTCGCTTCCACGCTTCCTCGATTACTTCGGATTGAGCAACCGGATTGGGGGCCGTGATGCCCATGGATGTTCCATCCTGATTCAAGGCGATGCCTTTAATGACACCATAGATGTGGTCTCCATCCTTCTGAGCCTGACGAAGCGGCTTCAAAATTACTGCAGCCACACCTTCACCCATACCGGACCCATCTGCTTCTTTATCAAAAGCTCTTGTCCGGTAGTCGGTGGATTCAATCCCAATCTTCAGAAAATCATTATCCACTGGCAAAATATCCAGCTTAACTCCTCCGGCAATCGCCATGTTGCAATCCCCGTTCATCAGCGATTTACAAGCCAGATAAACGGATACTAACGAGGACGAACAAGCAGTATCCACTACCATGGTCGGTCCTTTTAGATTAAGCAGATACGAGATGCGGGTTGGAAGCATTGACGCGATATTTCCAGTCATCGCAATAGACAACTCTTCCGGGTTGGTATCCTTGATCATTTCCTTGTAGTTGTTGCTATTGGCAAATCCGGTAAAGACGCCGGTATTGCTTCCTGCAAGCCTTTGCCCGCCGTAACCGGCATCTTCGATGGCATGCCATGCTGTTTGCAAAAATAAACGATGACAAGGGTCCATCAGACTGGCCTCTTTTGGCGAGAGACGGAAGAACTTATAATCGAATTGATCCACTTCATCCAGAAAAGCACCATCCAGATATTGAAGGAATTCGTCTGAATATCCGCTTAGTCTGAGGTACTCATCCGTTACAGATTTTCGATCAGATGGATAATCACCTATGCAATCAATCCCCTGCTCAACAATGTGCCAGTATTCCTCCGGACGATTCGCATGGGGAAATTTAAGGCTCATGCCTATGACTGCTATATCCTCTTGATGATTTGCTTCTTCCTGCTTCAGCAGATTGATGACCTGAATCCCCGTCACTTTGTCAATTTTGCCGGAGGCTATGTTTTCAACAACATGTTTGTAGACTTTCTCCACAAGCTCACTCCCCTGGCCGTATTTCATCCAAACGATGAAGAATGTCTTCGACAGATACTTCCCCGTCCTGCAACTTGTCCAGCATATGGCTTAATGAGTCATTCCAATCTCCGTCCTGCTCTTCTGATGCGGATGTTATCGGTGCAGCTTGCAGGATATGTTGCTCATTGCCTGCAATGTAATTGCTGAGTTTGTCTACGGTTGTATATTCGAACAGATCTACCAGTTTGATCTTATTGGGGAAATGCCGATCCAATAACTCATGCATTTGGCCCAACATGATCGAATCTCCCCCTAATTCGAAGAAACTGTCATAAATATTGATTTCACTGAACCCTAGTACCGAACCGAAGATTTTGGCAATCATATCCTCAGCATCGCTATATGCTCCTTCTCCTGTCCTGCCATCCAGAGTAACTTCTGCATAACCGGTCTGGTTCTGAGCTTCAGTAAAAACAGACTTCGTACCAGTAGCCAGGGACCTCAGGTCATCAGATAGTCTCACAGCAACACTTGACATCATGCCAAGCAATTTGCTTTCACGATTGATCTCGCCGACGATTACCCGATTCAAGGTCATTCCCATCGCACGATCCAGCCATGCAATGCCCTGGTCCGTAGGAATGGCGGAGAATACGCCATCCACATTGATGCCGTAACGAACGCCCATCCCCGTATCTCGCCATGTGTTCCAATTCATAGTTAGTGTTCGTTTTCCGAGCTTGCTTCGATATGCAGCAAACGCATCCAGGTATGCATTGGCAGCAGCATAGTCACCCTGGCCTGGAGCAGCAAACACCGAAGAGATCGTGGAGAAGAGCAGGAAGAAGTCAAGATTATCCTCAAGCGTGACTTGATCAAGCGCCCATGTTCCTTGGACTTTGGGACCAAACACCGCTGAGAACTGTTCCTCCGTCTTGCGCATCAGCATTCCTTCACCAGGTACACCGGCACTGTGGACTACGCCACGAATGGGACCGCAGGTATGTCGAAGTTCATTAAACACCTCACATAGCCTATCCGGATGACCGATATCCACTTGATAAAATGAACATGACGTGCCCTTCTTCTCCAGCTCCATCACCCGGTTTAACGTCTCGCACACTTCCCTGTCTCTGTTCTGATCAAGCCATTCAGTCCACTGGTCACGCGGCGGAAAAGGTGAACGGGCAAGCAAAGCAACATGTCCTGCTCCCTTGTCAGCCAAGTACTGGGCAACTTCCAGTCCAATGCCTTTCGTGCCGCCAGTAATCACGTATACACCGTCATTTTGAATTGCTGGCGAATGCCCGATCACCGTCGTATCGTCCAAAGTCTCGAACTGCTCCTCATAACGAGTACCTTCCCGGTAAGCAACAAGATACAAATCAGACTTTCGGCCGATCTCCTGTAGCACATCTTCAGCAGAGACAACATCATCCACGTCCAGAAACTTGCAGGATATGCCCATCAATTCCTGACCTACAACCCGTCCCATTCCCATAAAAGGAGCTTGTTGTGGCTGAAGGACACGTTCATTGCCTGTCACTTCGTTCACATAATCAGATATCAGCGTAAGGCTCAGTCCGCGCTCATAACCCACATGTGCCAGTGCCTGTGTAAGATACATCAGGCTGCGAGCCCCACGTTGCTGGGTCACCTCTAATTGCTCGATACTCTCGGGAAATACTGTTTGTTCAGTCGTTGACATATGGATAATATGTGTGAATTGATACTCGGATTGAAGATCTGTTAATAAGTCCTCGTACGCCTGTTTATTTGAATCAACGCCATACCATCCATCGCCTGGAGTAGAATCCTTTTGAAGTCCAATCTCTACTCTTACAACCTTCCGACCCGCAGCTAGTAATCTCTCATAGATCGATGCCGAAAGAGCGGTTTTTCCTGTGAACAATAATACATCTCCAGATTCGGAGGACATCCATGATGTCCCATCGTTGGATGGCGTGTTAACCCAACGAATAAGATGAAATGGTTGTTCCATACGTTCCACTTTTACCGGGGCGACGTCGGGTATGTCCAGCCAGTGTGTCTTACGCTCGAAAGCATACAGCGGGAGCCGCACTTTACGAGGTGTCTGTCCATCATTCCATAATAATGGTGGCAAATCTGCGCCCGCCGAATACAACTCACTAATTTTGACCTGCATGGATTCGTCCCTGTACAGGCCGTCCCTCCACGCTAATGCCACTTCTTGAATTTCAGCGTTCAAACTTTCCTTCTGAACCAGAGTAAGATCATCCGGACGTCTAATCCCATCCGTACCTGATACCAATCGGTGTTCTCCATAACGATAGAAAACCTTGCCGATATCGCCCAGTTCAGACTCCCAAAAGTAGAGCCGGTTCAATTCATTCAAACGGGAAACAAGTTCCATTGTCGTATTCACTGCAAAAATTAATCGATGCGGATAATGACTGCGCCCTGCCTGGACCGTGTAACAAATATCCTGCAGATCCATTTGTAATAATTGCGGACCATATGCAACGTACCTCGTAACAAGTTGCTGCAAGCTCTCACGTGATTTGGCCGAAAGCATGAAAAACTGTGGCCCACCGTGAGGAACATGGTCAGGCAGTTCTTTATGGGTATAGTCTGCCGGTGGCTCTTCCAGCACAATATGGGCATTGGTTCCGCTCATGCCAAACGCACTGACGCCAGCTCGCCGCGGATGGCCTTCAACCTCCCACTTACGAGTAACGGTGTTGACGTATATGGCAGAATCGTAAAACGGGATATTTTCATTGGGTCGATTAAAGTGAATCGTTGCAGGCAATTCCTTGTTTTTAAGTGCCAACGCTACTTTGATCAACCCGACGATTCCCGCTGCCTCAAGCAGATGACCCATATTGGCTTTGACAGATCCAATCGCACAGAAATTTCGTTTGTCGGTGAACATACGGAATGCATTCGTCAAACTGTTTACTTCAATCGGGTCCCCTAAAGGTGTACCCGTCCCGTGGGCTTCCACATAACCAATGGTCGCAGGATCAATGCCAGCATCATCCCATGCCTTGCGAATCACGTCTTCCTGAGCTGCAGGATTTGGTGCTGTCATCCCGGCAGAACTGCCATCCTGATTGGATGCTGATCCCTTAATGACCGCATAGATTTGGTCGCCATCCTGTTTAGCTTTTTCGAGTGGTTTGAGCATGATTACACCAATGCCTTCGCCAAATCCGGTTCCTTCCGATTCCTCATCAAATGCACGCGTGATTCCATCCATGGATTCCATGCCTATTCCCATACGTGTATTCGTGTGATGAATTGGCATGGTATGGATTTTAATCCCACCAGCTATAGCCATTTCACATTTGCCGCTACGAATCGATTGACATGCTGCATCTACAGCAACGAGGGAAGATGAACAGGCTGTGTCTACGACCATCGATGGCCCCTTCAAGTCCAGCATATAAGATACTCTTCCAGAGGTAACTGCTGCTGTGTTGCCCACCATAGCGCTGGATAGCAGAGTTGGATTGGTTTCATAAATGAGTCGTGAATACATATCGCGAATATTCGGCGAGTATCCAACAAATACCCCGGTATAACTTCCACTAATGTCATCTACACAACCGGCATCTTCAACTGCTTCCCAGCATGCCTGCAGGAAGAGACGCTGATGCGGGTCCATCAGGCTTGCTTCCTTGGGAGACAAACGGAAAAAGGTACTATCGAACTTATCAATCTCATCAATATACGACCCTTCCACAAGAGCAACGCTGCCCTCAGGAAACTGTTTATATCGAATATAGCGATCAATGGCATCCTTTCGTTCTGCAGACAATGCGGTCCTGCAATCCAACCCGTTACGAATATTGTCCCAGAATTCATCAGTGTTGTTGGCGTTAGGCAGTTTGACGGAAATGCCAATAATGGCTATGTCCTGTTCCGTTCCTTTCATCGTTGCATGATGTGTCATGTTGTTGCTTCCCTGGCGTTTATCTACCAGAAAACGGGCCAGTTTATAAACTGTTGCGTGCTCAAACAAATCCGTAATCATAAGTGAACCTGGATCAAGCAGTTCCAATCTGGCATGCATCGTTTTTAACAAGAGGGAATCGGCTCCCAGTTCAAAGAAATTTTCATGGATGTTAATTTCCTCGAAACCCAATACCTGTCTGCAAACATCAGCGACACGTCGTTCTGCTTCGGTGTAATCCTCTTTTTCTTTTCCCGTGAGGATCACCTGTCCCGTGCCATGTTGTGAAAGTGATCGGGTAGAAGCCATATCTGCTATAGACCTGATCGTAGACTTCAATCTCTTCAATCGTTCGAGCAAATGTGGAGCAACCCGAATCCCTGAACGTTCGAGTAAAGGAATGCCCCCACCATCTATGTTTAATTCCCCTATAATAACGCGGTCTACTTTTTGAGTAACAACGTCTGCGAGAGTATGGATCGCCTGTTCAGGCAAAATGGCCTTAAATATAGTATCCGCCGTAAAACCCGAACGTGCTGCCATTCCCCTCTCTCTCCAGGTCACCCAGTTAATGGCGAGTGTGTGAAGTCCCTGCTTGGTTCGTTGTGCAGCGAACGTATCCAAGTAGGCATTGGCTGCAACGTAATCTCCCATAGTCAACGTGCTGAACGTTGTAGCGACAGAAGAACATAGCAGCATAAAATTAGGCTGATCTTGTCGGGTAAGTTGATCAAGCAGCCATGTCCCCCTGATCTTGGGAGCCAACGTGCGCTTGACGTCATCTTCACTCTTCTGATCGGTAGACAGATCACTGCCCGTTCCTGCACAATGCACAATTCCACGTATAGAACCAAACGTTCTTCTGATATCATCCAACGTATGGGTAAGACGCATTTCATCAGATACATCTACGCTAAAATAAGTTACCATTGCTCCGAGACTTTCCATGGCATCTATTTCACGAATAATCTGCTGAACAGCAGGTTGGTCTTTCCCATTCTTACGAAGCATTGGCCATTGCTCTCTGTTGGGTAATTCAGTCCGTCCCAGTAGGACAATTCGTACCTTTGCCTGACCAGCCATCCATCTCCCAATCTCTGAACCTATCCCCCCTGCTCCACCCGTTATGATGTATACTCCATCTTCAACTAGTTGCCAGTCCCTATTTTCCTGAGTCTCTGTGTTCCATTCATCCAGCTGTTCAACATAACGAATCCCATTCCGATAGGCAAAATTCTCGTTGGAGATGCCTATGCCACCAACCAACTCCGGAATAGATTCAAGTGAACTATGTTCATCTCTGTCAATGCACTGACAACGGATATGCGGATATTCCTTTCCTATAACCTTAGCCCAGCCGATCAAGGCAGCGTGCTCAGGATACAGTTCCACTTCGTCCCCAGTCACTTGATAAGCAGTTGTCGTAGCAATTGATATGTCTACAGGGCCAGACACTGCTCGCTGCACAAGGGATTTGACCAGTCTGAACAGACTCAGAGGACCCTCTATTTCCGCCTGAGAAAGATCCGCCAGATTATGCACCTGCTTTCTGGGCGTTGAACTCAGTAGATGAATAATCCGGGTTACATCATTGAAAGGCAGTGCACCAAGCAGGTGATCATAAACATCTTCTGAAGAAAGTTGCACTAGACCTGAGAGTCCTTCCATAACGGCAACATCTCCGTCAAATGTCACGGATACCAGCTTTCGTCCCAGATTACGCAAGGTGGTTTCGAGCCTTTCGCCTTCAAGGTCCTTATCTTTTCGCAATATCAGGACGATCCCATCATCAATTGGCTGCTGCGCCTCATCGGGTTTGGGCGGTTCCAAAGAATCCGCGATCCAGCGTGTTCTATACATGCTCCGATACATGTCATCTGTCTGACGTTGATCCATGTCCGATTTCCAGTCCAGCCAGCATATGTTCGGTTCAAACTGGTATGACGGAAGTGGAATCCTGCGCACAGACTTTTCTCTGTATAGATCTTCCCAACTCACATCGGCTCCCTGAACATACAAATCACAAATGGCCTCCAACAGTACGGTCCTCGGGTGAAGATGCGCTTCCGAAATCCACCCCTGTGCCTTCTGGCCAAGTAGCTTGACCTCCTGCTCCGTTATCTCTCCCGTACTTCGCGTGGACTCCCCTGCACCCGCTGTTATAATCCGATGCATGCCTGTGCGTACTCCGTTTATCTCAAGATCAGGACCAAAATTTGCGTCTGATACAAGCTTCAATTTTCTTTCCAAATCCTTGCGATCACTGTAAGTGATCGCAAGCCTTTGAGTATAGTGCCCTCTTCCGGTATTAGCTGAGAATGATAGATCTGCCAGCGAAAGTTCAGGATCTGAAACGAGCAAGTCCTGATAGGCTTGCACCAGCTTTGTTAAGCTGGCAGCACTTTTGGCAGAGATCGTTAAAATTTGCATATCTGGGGTCACTGCGGTATCTGCCCTGTGATAACGTGGCGGCTCTTCAACTACAATATGACTATTGGTTCCACTTAGACCAAACGCGCTGACACCACATCTGCGTGGAGCTCCTTCGGCATGCCATATTCTAGGGCGTGTGTTGAGATAGACTGGTGAATCTTCAAAGTTGATTTTTGAGTTTTGACGCTGAAAATGAAGTGTGGGTGGCATCATGCCTTCACGCATTCCCATAATGACCTTGAAAAGCGAAGCCATGCCAGCTACACAATCCAAGTGGCCCACATTTGTCTTCACTGAACCGATAGCACAGAATTGTTTCTTATTCGTAAACTTTTGGAACGCTCTTCGAATGGCCTCAAACTCAATGGGATCTCCCATATCTGTCCCTGTGCCATGCGTTTCAATGTAATTTAGCGTCTCCGGGTTAATCCCCGCATTTTTCCATGCTTTCACCAGCAAATCTGTCTGTGAAGCGGTATTCGGCGCTGTGATGCCTACGGAAGTTCCATCCTGATTCACAGCACTTCCTTTAATTACTGCGTAAATATGGTCTCGATCCCTGAGTGCTTTGTTCAAAGGTTTGAGTATAATAGCGGCAGCGCCTTCACCCCAGACCGTCCCATCCGAATCTGCATCGAACGCCTTCACTTTGCCATCTGGCGCTTCCACACCAAGCTTGTTCCCTTCATCCAGGGGAAACAAACGTATCTTTACGCCACCAGCGACAGCCAGATCACAATCCCCGTTTCGAATGGCCTGGGACGCGAGATGGATGGCTACGAGAGAAGATGAACATGCTGTATCAAGACAAAGGCTCGGCCCCTTCAGATCCAGCAAGTAAGAAATCCGGCTAGCCAGAATGGAGGCCAGATTACCTGGAACTGCGCTGGGATCTGCCTGAGGTTCCAAGTCAGTGATTAATCTTTTGTAGTCATATACTTCATCGTTACGAAACCCAACGTACACACCTGTGTTGCTTCCTTTAAGTTTCCCGCCTCCATATCCCGAATTCTCAATGGCGTGCCAGGCCGTTTCAAGAAACAACCGCTGATTGGGGTCCATGAGAGAAGCTTCACGAGGAGACAGGTTGAAGAAACGATAATCGAATCGGTCAATATGATTCAAAAACCCTGCTTTGGTATACGCGACCGACTCTCCCCGTGTCTTCATATAATAATCTGTGAAAGATTGTCGTTCTGCAGGAAAATCGCTGATACTGTCCACACCGTTAACCAGATTGCTCCAATATGCCTCGAGTTCCTCTGCACCAGGGAATCTGCCGGACATTCCAATAATGGCAATGTCCTTAGTCGAAACACTTTCGATATCGACCGATTCTGCCCCGGATTCCAGGAGATCATCCAGTTTAATACTTCCCATTAATCCTTTTCTCATTTTGCTCTCCTTTACAGTCGGCTTGAGATCATTCGAGTATCGGGTTCAGTAGTTTAAAGTAGAGTTGCAAGAGTGACTCGACCTTGCTCTTCCGCCATTTCATTGAACGGAATCCACATACAAAGTGTAGGCTTTCCTCCTGATGAACCACTTGTAACGTTAAGTCGTACAGTTCAGACACCGGCACTCCCGAAGCAACTGCACCAGCGTTATAGAACAAAGGTAATGTTCCTGTACCGGGCTCCTGCAAGAGGGTACTAACATGCTTGGTGTGGAATGTCTCCATGCCATCTTGATCCTTGGATTGATGGATAAGCTGGAATAATTCATTAAATTGTTCCAACGAGCCGAAGTCCAGATCAAATACTTGAATATAGTCGGACTGCCCAATGGCTGCATGCATACTCATCCGATCACTGTTGGATGTCTGTGCGAGAAGGTACGCAAAGCCCGCAAATAAAATATCATCCACCTCTACGTCCCACCTGCTGGCAGCATTCACCACACGATCATAGAGTTCTGCTGATAAGGCAAACTGCAACTCTTCTGTTTCGTTCGATGTTGAATCTTCTTCCACGAAATAATCCATGGACAAGGGAATGCGGGATCGTGATACATGGATTACATCCATCTCGTCCAACTGATTCTCGATAAATGCGGTAATATCCGAAATAGTTGGCAAATTAAACATGTCGGTTATTTTCACAATTCCCGGATATTGGTCATCAAGTCTGGCATGTGCTTTGATCATCAGAACAGAATCGCCGCCGATCTCAAAGAAATGCTGATTCACACCAATGTGAGCATTGCCAAGTACTTCGCTCCATATCTGTACCAATTGTTTCTCAATATCATTGGCGGGAGCCTTGTACTGGATCTGAGCCGTGTGTAGAGCTGTTGGTTCAGGTAGTGCATTACGATTGATCTTTCCATTCGCTGTTAGAGGGATGGCTTCCAACCGGATAAAGAAAGCAGGCACCATGTACTCCGGCAATCTGGATATCAGAAACTCTCGCAATTCAGCAATGGAAACTTCTTGATCAGAGACATAATAGGCACACAGATATTTTTTCTTTTGCTCGTTCTGCCTGTCCATTACATACACACGCTTCAAGGCGTGGTGCTGAATGAATATGGCTTCAATTTCACCAAGTTCCACGCGATGCCCCCTGATTTTGATCTGGTTGTCCTTTCTGCCCAAAAATTCAATGTATCCCTCTTTGCGCATGACGCCATGGTCTCCCGTTCTATATAATCGACCAAGGAGCGGATGCTGAATGAATGCTTTCTCCGTTTTATCCAAGTCATTCACATATTGATTTGCAAGACCCACTCCGCCGATGAACATCTCACCTGGAACATCAACCGGACATCGACGCAGTTTATAATCGAGCACATGGAATGTTTGATTCGCCAACGGATACCCGTAAGGGATACTGTTCCACGCATCAGATATTGAATTAATAGGGTAATAAATGGACCAAATACTAGCCTCTGTTGCACCACCGAGACTCACAATGCTTGCATCAGGACACAGATTTCTGACTTTGCCCGGTAACGATAGAGGTATCCAGTCGCCGCTGAGCAGTATAAGACGAAGACTGCTTTGATGGTTACCCTCGTTTGTGATGTTTACTGCTCTTTCTATATCAGAACTTTGGACATTTAACTTAGCCAGCGGAGCGGTCTGTGCACCCAGGACTGCTACGGAACGTTCCGATAATAGGGAACGGTCAACAACCATTGGATTTTCGTCATAGGATACCGATACGCTTGGACTTTGTCTGATATAATTTCTGCTGCTCCATTCTTCCGTAGAAGCCATTTCATCGTCTGGCTTCAATCCTGCTTCCACCGTGTGAAGCCAGATCTGATTTTCATTTAAATTGAATAACGGTTTTACTTTATCAAAAGGCATATCTCCGATCGAACACATCCCAATGCCCAGCATCTCTCCAACACTGTTTAGTGTGGATACCATAATTCCGGTATCAATAAGGGAGTATAAATAACCTTGCGCACCATATTTCGGCATGGTTGCTTCCGCGTTGTAAATGAAGAAAACAGTAAACGCTGAAGACTGATAAATGGACCTGTTCGTGTAATAGTGCATTTCATCTGAGAATGACTGGTTCCCATGAATAAGGCGTACCGTGTGATCCACTGGACTAAAGTAGTACAAGCCCGCCTCCATTCCCGCAACTCTTCCTTCCTTCACATACACAAACACATCTATCGGGTATAGTCCTCCCGCAGAAGGATAGTAATACCGAATTTCCTGTCCTTGATCATACTGACCCAGTACTCCCATCAGATCAGAGAACTGTTTCATGGTGACAGGCTGGTCCTCCTTAAAGGAACGATGAGAACGTCGCTTGGAGATGAAATCAGGATATTCAACACCACGCTCCAGTGAGACCTCAAGTGTGGTGTTCTCACCGAAATTACGATGCAACTGTATTTTTTTGAATGCCTCATATGCCTGTGCATCGTATGCCACCTTTTCGTCATACGGATTGCGGAATAACTGCGTCTGCTTCTTGAAAATTTCCGTTGGCTCCATAAGTCCGCTGACCAAAGCACGTTTGCGAATGAGCAGTTCCATGAGCGAATTCACTTCACTAGCAGGTACATTCGGGAAGAAAGAAGCAATCTCGGATTGCCGAATCCCCTTTTGTGCCAAGAAATACAGTTCAGGGAACATACCTGTTGCATATTCAGGGCATTTGAACTCATCCACGTAGATATGCTTTCCATCCATTCGCCACAGCGTGGAGAATGACCAGTGGTACACCGATTCTACTGACTCTTTCTCCACAGCCAGTTGGGTTGACGCCTGAATCTCTTCATCACTTGCCCAACGGTAGCTTCGTCCAGCATCGGATTCCAGTCGATCCATGAACATATCCATAATCGCTGGAACCGAATTCCAGATTGTAACCTGATGGCGATCAACGGCCTCTTTCATCATTCGGATATCTCTTTGGTCGGATACAATTACGAGAGCTGCACCCGAGGAAAGTGCACCGAACACGTCATATACGGATAAATCGAAACACATGGAAGATACGCCAAGCATGCGATCCTTCTCATGAACACCGAACTTTCTGTTCATATCCTGAATCGTATTCGTTACAGCCCCATGAGTAATGGCCACACCCTTCGGTCTACCCGTACTTCCCGAGGTATAGATTACATATGCAATGTCAGCAGGTGTTCCAGATGGCTCACCTTCGAGTAGAGGATAACCTGAAGCCGAGACCTGATCATAGGCATCCACGTCCAATACAATTCGGCAATCACTATTCTTAAGCATGTAAGCTTGCCGATCTTCTGGATAATCCGGATCAAGTGGTACATATGCCGCACCAGAACGAAGTATAGCCATTACATTTACAATGGTCTCCATGCGGCGCCTTGCTACAACGCCAACTCGATCCCCTCGCCCGATCTCCTGTTCAAGTAAATATCCTGCCAGTTGACCGGATCTTCGGTCCAGCTCCGAATACGTCATCCGCTCATCCTCAAACAACAATGCATCCTGATCTGGATAATGTTTGGCCATACGATCAAACAAATGTTGCAATGTTGTTGGCATGATATTTTCTTCTGATTGGTTATACCTTTCCAAAATGCTGCGATCGACTGAAGGAATGTCAGGCCCCGTAATCGTTTCTCCCGCAATTAGGCCATCCAGCAGTGCAATATATTGCGCAAACATCGTTTCGACCACCTGTTGGTCAAACAAGTCATCCACGTAATCCCAGGTTAGCGTTAGCTGCCCTCCCGCATCCGAAGCCTGATGATCCAGATATACCTGCGATGTTTGGCTGACCCCAGTTCGAACCTTTCCAATCAGTCCCTGGGTTGCTTCAGATGTCTCACGTTCATTAAAGATCATACTTGTGAAGACAATTGGCATTACGGTCTTGTTCCCCATTTGATGATGCTTGGAGAGATCACGTATGAATTCGATGCCTTCATAATGCCTGTGCTCCAGCGCCTCCAGTATACTGTTCTGAACATGGCGCACATGACCCATAAAATCATTCCCTGAAGTCATATCCACATCAATTAAAATCATGGAAGTAAAGTCCCCAATGATATCCTGTATGCTTGGGTGGAATGGATAACGATTGAAGACTGTCAGATTCAGTGCAATCTTCTGTTGATTGCTCCAGTACGATAAGATCTGGGCATAGGCTGCACAGAGAAGCGCTGAAGGTGTTAGCCCGTGTCCATTAGCAATTTTTTTCAATATCTCCCAACGCTGTGGTTCAAACACTTCATTAAGTCGCTTGAATTTTGGCTCGCTGATCTGTGCAGGATCTGTCTTCAATGGGAGTGCAGGTGCTGCTGGGAAATCCTCTACTCGGGCACGCCAGTATTGTTTGTCAGCCAGGTACGTATTCGATTTACGGAATTCATTGTAAGCAAGAATATAATCGCGGAATGTAAATGGATTAGGCTCCGGCTCAATCTCGGGATGATGATAGAATTTCAGTAGATCATTATTGAAGATCTGGATGCTTGCCCCATCAGCAATGAGCAGATCATATCCAAACAACAGCAGGTGTGTATCCTTAGATATTTTTTTCGCACGTATCTCAAATAATGGCCATTGCTCCAATTCAAAAATATGATGAGACATGCGTTCTCTTTCGGCTATGATCACCCGTTCCATCTCGTCAGGACTCAAACCGCTGATATCTTCAATATCCATCCGGTATACCGGTACATGTGGCAGGATTCGTTGCTCTCCGGTAGGCAGGATAATTGCCCGCAGCATAGGATGATGTTCAATCAGCTTGATTAGTGCTTCATTGAAGCGCTTCATCTCCAATTGAGTTTCGAATTCAAGGTACCCGTGTGTCGAAGTGCCTCCCATTTCAAAAGCCTGACTTCTTCCTGCGACATAAGCCATCTGTACCTCAGTCAGCGGGAATGGTCGGCCTTCAGGATCAGGGCATGGATCATGCTGCGGATAATGAATTGTTCCCACTGACTCTTCATTTTCCACAGAGCTCTCCAGCAGAGCCGCCAGTTCATAAATATCTCTCAGGGCCATAAATTCCTTGAAGCTGAGACGTTGATTGAATTCCTGCCCAATCCGATTCACCAGCTGCACCATTAGAATTGAATTGATCCCCATTTGGAAGAAGCTGTCGTGAGTTCCTATTCCATTCATACCAAATACCGATTCACAGAGTTCAATTAGCTTTTGCTCCGTTGGGCTTTCCGTTCCTGCAAGTGCACTGGACTGTTGTCCAAAGGTTGGTTCCGGTAACGCTTTCCGATCAATCTTTCCATTGGGTGTAAGTGGAAATTCAGGCAACTGGATTAAATGCTGAGGAACCATGTAATCCGGAAGTGCTTTTGCCAAAAGACGCTTCATCTCCAATTCGTCATAGCTGCGCTCCGCTGAGTAATAGGCTACCAGTACCTTTGTTCCTTGCATGTCCACTTTATCTATAACGACAGCCTGCTTCACGCTAGGAACTGTAGATAGTCGGCTTTCAATTTCTCCAAGTTCAACCCGATAACCCCTGATTTTCACTTGGGAATCCCGTCTGCCAAGGAATTCAATGTACCCTCCTCTTCGCAAGACTCCAAAATCACCTGTGCGGTATAAGCGTCCCAATTCCGGATGATTAAAAAATGCATTGTCGGTCCTCACTGGATCATTAAAGTATCCTTGAGCCAATCCTGCTCCACCGATACAGAGCTCACCAATGACATCGACTGGACTCAGGCAACCCGTGTAGTCAAGCGTATAGAATGTCTGATTCGCAAGTGGTCTTCCATAAGGAATGCTCTTCCAATCAGACTTGACAGTATCAATGGGATAATAGATAGACCAAATGGATGCCTCTGTCGCACCTCCCAAGCTGATAACCTGTGCCGAAGGAAAACGCCCATGTACTTGCTCTGGCAATTTCTTTGGTATCCAGTCCCCACTGAGCAGGATGAGTCTTAATTGTTCATTGGTTTGATCGGTTACGTAATCTGCCATCAGTTGCATAATGGCTGGAACTGAATTCCAGATGGTTACTTTATGCTGTTGTATCGCGTCGTACATGTCATGAATATCACGCTGGTCAGCAATGATCACAAGTGCTGCACCCGTCGCAAGTACACCGAAAATATCATAGACTGACAGATCAAAGCACATTGAAGAGATACCAAGCATCCGATCTTGATCCGTCACTTCAAACTTCATATTGATATCCCGAATGGTATTCATTGCCGGGCCATGGGCAGTAGCTACCCCTTTTGGAGTTCCCGTGCTGCCAGACGTATAAATAATGTAGGCAAGATCGTCAGGTGCTCCGTTATTTTCCAGTGGCTCCACCGGCAACTCAGCCAGTCCCTCAAACGTATAAAGTTCGGGTAATAGCAGCATTTTGCAGTTACTATTTTGTAAGATGTATTGCTGACGATCTTCAGGATAATCGGGATCAACAGGCACGTATACCGCTCCTGCTTTGAGAATGCCGATGGTATTCACAATTGTCTCCATACCACGTTTGGCTAACAACCCCACCCGGTCTCCCCGTGTTATTCCTTGTTGCGTCAAGTAATGAGCGAGCTGATTGGAACGTTCATCCAGCTGTTGATAAGTCAATTGCTGATTACCGTAAATCAATGCTGTCTGATAAGGAGTCTTGGTCGCCTGCTCTATAAAAGACCCATGCAGTGTAGATATA
The DNA here is from genome assembly GCF_000316035.1 of Paenibacillus sp. PAMC 26794. GTDB lineage: Bacteria > Bacillota > Bacilli > Paenibacillales > Paenibacillaceae > Paenibacillus. Next base: position 185,421 of record NZ_ANHX01000002.1, on the reverse strand, counting down.
GGAAATGATTGTGCTGTTGCATTAAATGCATTCCAGATGGCCTTATCCTGTTCGGGCAATTCTGGTAAAAACTCGATATTCTCTTGCTCACACAGATGAGTAATTATCGCTGTATAATCATCGAACATGGCGGAAAGTGTATCGTAATGAAAAAGATCCTGAATATAGTCCCAGTTAATGGTCAGTCTCCCGCCAGTCTCCATTACCTGATTATCAAGGTAGACTTGAGAAGTCTGACTGATACCCATTTTCAGATCTCCGATATGCTGCCAGCTTCCGATGGCATCCACAAATAATGTGCTGGTATATACAATCGGCATAATGGCGGAAGTACCCGCTTCTCGATGACGGGCCAGTTCTCGAATGAACTCCACGCCGTCATAATGTCGATGTTCCAACATATTGAGCATGCCACTCTGCACTTCTCTTGCTTGTTCCCAAAAAGGCTTGTTTTTTTGTTCGTTAATTTCGAGCAACATGATGGATGTAAAATCACCGATAATTTGATTGGTTTCTTCATGAAATGGAAAGCGGTTGAACGCCGCCAGATTGATGGCAAGTCGATCCTGATTGCTCCAACGGGCCAAAACTCGAGCAAAGGCAGTACACAGAAGCGCGGAAGGTGTTACATTTTTTTGCTGCGCCTTATGCTTTAATTGCTCCCACGGATCTTGTTCCAATATCCAGCTTAGCCGTGAAAATTGCGGTTTCTTGATATGTCTGGGCTCCTGCTTCAGCGGAAGTGCTGGAGCGGAAGGAAATGTGTCCAACTGATCCATCCAGTACTTCTTGTCACGTGCGTACATCTCACCCTTTTTCAGTTCTCCGTATGCCATCATATAATCCTTGAACGAAAACTTGAGTACAGGAAGTTCCTTTTCCGGCTCACGGCAATAATGCACCAGGTCCTCTCCAAGGATCTGGATACTCGCACTATCACAGATCAGCAGATCATAACCGAATAACAGGTAATGCCGTGTATCATCTATTTTAAAAGCTTTGAATTCAAACAACGGCCATTGGCTCGGCTCAAACACATGATGGGACATTCGATCCCGTTCCACCTCAATGTGTTTCCACTTTTCCTGCTCATTCAGATGGCACACATCAACGATTTCCAGTTGATAGTCTGGTACCTGTGGCAATATTCGTTGTATGCCCTCCGGCAATATGACCGCTCGCAGCATTGGATGGCGCTGAATCACTTTTTGCAATGCAGTCTGGAAATGCGTCATGTTCAATTTGGTTTCCAATTCCAGATAATAGTGAGTGGATGTTCCCCCCATCTCAAACCGCTCGTCTCGACCTAACAGATAAGCCATCTGTACTTCTGTCAAAGGGAAGTCCTCATACAAGGTCGCCGGTTCCGGCTCTTGCTGGGGATACTCGGATATCGCTCCGGTTTCCTTAAGTGCACCAATCAGATGAATTGCAAGCTTCGCCAGATTCATACCTTCAAAGAACGTGTGGTAGTTTAGGTGAACATGGTAGCGTACCCGTATTTCAGTAATAATGCGCATCATTGATATTGAATCAACGCCGAGTTCAAACAAGTTATCGTATACATCTAACCCGGTAAACCCGAGAACATGTCCCACCAGTTGGGCAAGTTCCTTCTCCGTAGTTGTATATATACCGTTATCTCGTCCGTGCAATTTAACCTTCTGTTCATATTCAGTTCTCGTCAGCTGGTTGTTATGATAATTCAAATGATTACGTTCCTGCTGTATTCGAGCTGTCATGGCTTCCGAAAATTGGATAACCCTTGACGATTCTAGCAACGGAAGGAGTTCACTCGCATAATTGGGCTCACCGATCAACACTCGGCGTATACGACGGCTCAATACCATGTCAAAAGCACTGATTGCTTGATGAGTCGCTAACGTCTTGAATGCTGTATCCACATTCAGACCAAATCTGGCAGCCATCCCGGTTTCCTTCCAGGCAGGCCAGTTAATGGTTAGCGTTCGGCCCGATCCATTTGCACGGTAAGACGCAAAGCTATCCAGAAAACAGTTTGCAGCAACATAATCGCTCTGCCCCGGTTCTCCTAACATGGATATGCCAGAAGAAAACATAACGAAGAAATCCAGTGGTTCCTGCGCTGTTACTTGATTCAGAACCCAGGTTCCCTGAACCTTCGGTCGCAGAACCTCTTGGAATGTAGTCTCTTCCTTACGGATAATCAAGCCATCATTGGCAACACCAGCGCTATTAATTACCCCATAGATTTGCCCATATTTTGTTCTCAACCTCTGCACAACCTGAGTCATCTGCTCCAGATCGGAGATGTCTGCACTGATTAATTCAACACTTGATCCTCCGGCTTCAAGCTCCATAATGGTTTTCAATCGTTCAATCATTTCTATGGATATTATCTTTGGATCTTCTTCTTGAATAAGCTTGTCCCACACAGTGCGATCAGGCATCGCCGTACGACTGATTAGTGCCAGACGAATGCAGCGTTCATCAGCCAGATGCTTCGCGAATTGCAAGCCAATTCCGCCTGTTCCACCAGCAATAAGATATAAACCGTTCTCACGAATAGTCACTTCCTCATGACTGGCTTCCAGAATATTGGAAATATCCAATTCTTCTACGTATGACTGATTATGTCGATACGCCACTTGGAAACGGTCATGGGAGCTATTCAATTCTGCATAGATCGTATCCGCATCGGTATCTGAGTCCACATCAATGAATCGGCAGGATATTTCCGGATACTCCTGTTCAATGACTTTCGCGAATCCGTTAAGCGTTGCATTCTCCGGTCTTACCTGATTTTCATAACCCGTAACTGCATTCGCTAGAGAGGATATGAATTGAAGCTGAAGTCCCTCTGTCATATGATGATGTAGAATCGCACGGGTCAAGTAGAATGCACTCTGAATTCCACGGTCCTGGCTTAACTTCAATTGTTCCTCGCTTTGTAAATAATCATCTGAATCATTCTCTGCCAGAGTAAACCCGTGAATAATACGGGTTAGCCCCTGACCCTTAATATCATCCAATAACTGAATGTAGTCACTTTCATCGCCACGAATCACATAGTGCGAATCATCATACTTCTCGTAACGATCCCCCCAGGCTACCTGAATGACTCGTGCTTCGGGCTCACGCTCTAATCGGACCGTCAGGGCAGCACTGACTTGATCGTTTCCGCGGAAGAGAAGTACGGTGCCTTTCATTTTTGAGACGACAGAATCTCGAGATACGGGCGTGTATCGTTGCCATACAGCTTGATAAAAAATGCCCTCTGCCTGTACCTTTTCCGATCTTCTGTTACGTTTTGGAATGTCGATCCAACATCTGTGCGTCTGAAATGCGTAGGATGGCAAACTGACCTTGAATACGCTCTGATTCGCATAAAGCGCTTCCCAGTCAGCATCGCCCCCAGAGACATAGAATGAAGCAGCCTGATGTAACGCATTGACGTCTTGCCGCCCACTGTTCATGAATTCTCCAAGAGCTTGTCCCAGCGATACGCTCATCTCATGCCTGGATGAGAGCGACATTCTGAATTCCTGATCCGCTGCCTCCTCATCTTGAACCAGCTTGTGAAAACCGGTATAGATGTGCGAACCATGTGAAGTACCAAATAGCTGCTTTGAACGCTCCAGCTGGGTAAGTTTCTGATGCAAATCGATGTTGCTGTTCATTATGATTGCTACCCGATATGGAAATTTCCCTCTTCCCGTGTTGGCGGTATAACATATATCTTGTAATGTTGGCAGTTCATTTTTTTCAAGAAAATAGATATACTTACTGATCATCTGACGCAGCGATTCCTCAGACTTGGCGGACAATGTCAGAATGGATGGATCTGTTACAGAAGTGTGCGTTTTATGCTCTGCAATTGCCCGATCAGGTGCTTCCTCAAGCACAAGATGACAGTTGGTTCCCCCAATGCCAAAAGAGCTGATACCGCACCGTCTTGGAGTTGTGCCATCCGTGGTCCAATCTCGCAGTGTAGTATTCACGTAAACGGGCGATCCACTGAAGTCAATGGCTCTATTTGGCTTTTCAAAGTTCAAGGTTGGAGGGAGTTTTTTATTTTTCAGCGCCAGAATTGCTTTAATTAAGCCAGCAGTTCCAGCTGCTTCGTACAGATGACCGATATTGGTTTTAACCGAACCGATCGCACAAAATTGTTTCTTGGAAGTATATTTCTTAAACGCGTTCTGAATTCCCTTAATCTCAATGGGATCCCCCAATTCCGTCCCCGTACCATGCGGTTCGAAGTACGAGATCGTTTCGGGATCAATGTTACCGTCCTCCCACGCTTTTACAATTAACTCTGCCTGAGTGGACGGGTTCGGTACAGTCAATCCGCCAGAACTTCCATCCTGATTGACGGCCAAACCTTTAATTACCGCATAGATCTGATCACCATCACGCATTGCAGCGTCTAGTGGTTTCAGCAATAAAGCAGTGACTCCTTCGCCCATTCCCGCCCCATTTGCAGAATCATCAAATGTTTTGGTCCGGTAGTCTGGAGATTCCATCCCGATTTTCTCATTCTGATTCTCGCGTGTCATGAGATGAAGTTTCACACCGCCCGCAATTGCCATATCACATTCCTTGTTGCGGATAGCCTGACATGCCATGGCGACAGCTACGAGCGAAGAGGAACACGCTGTATCAACAACAATACTGGGTCCCTTCAGATTCAGAAGATACGAGATTCGATTGGATAATATGGAAGCCAAATTGCCAACGATGGACAGTGCACTTGTCTGCATCGTTTCGGTAATATATCGCATATACATATCTTTGATATTGTTGGAAAAGCCCACATAGACACCTGTGTTGGTGCCCGATAATTTATCGTTACCGTATCCTGCATCCTCCATGGCATCCCATGCCGTCTCCATAAACAAACGCTGATTAACATCCGTTAAACTGGCTTCTTTGGGAGGCAAACGAAAGAATTCATGGTCGAATTGGTCAATATTGTCCAGGTACGCCGCTTCGTAATATTGAATATCTCCCTCAGGAATATCCATATAAGAGAGAATAGCATCCATATCCGATTTTCGTGTCTTGGGAATGGGACGTATGCAATCTACACCACTCTGGATATTATCCCAGTAGTCATCCAGTGTTTCCATATTGGGCAACTTGGCTGAAATACCGATGATGGCGATATCCTTGACGGGTTTCTTTTCCCCTTCTTTTAGCATTTTCACGATCTGAGCCGCCGTTGTTTTGTTCATCTTCTGGTCCTTGACACTCTCTACCAGGAGCTTCAGAATTTTCTCCACGCTTCACGTCCCCCTACATCTTTTGAAGGTTGATGATTGCTTCATCCAGATCTATTGCTCCACGTTCGATCTCATCGAACAGATTCTCAAGATCTGTATCCCGTTCCTCTTCGAAAGTTTCCTTTTGAGGAGACTGGTGAGTCTTCTGCTTTTCTGTGGTGCTCATATAAGTAGTTAGTCTGGAGATACTTGGATATTCAAACAGATCGGTCAGTATGAGTTTTCCAGGGTAAGTTTTGTCCAATTTCAAGAAAATCTGCTTAATCATAATAGAGTCTGCACCGAGTTCGAAAAAGCTGTCATGTACATTCATCTCTTTAATGCCTAAATATTGTCCGACTATATTCGCAATAGTCCGGTCCATCTCCACGGAAGATTCCAATTCAAGTTCATACTCTTCCGTTGCGCTCTGAACAGTAGAAATGGATTCCTTCTTCATTGATGTTTGCTTTGTCCTCTCCGGTATTCTCATCCATTTTTGTAACCTTTGTCCGATGTTGGCACCAAGATGAAAGTGGTAGTTATTCAAAATGTTTAAATAGGGTGAATTCCAGTTCATTTCCCCCACCAGTAGACGGTCGGTCTGTTTTCCCATTATTTCGAACAATCGATCCAATGCCCACTCTTTGGGCATCGCTTTGAATAAGGTGTCAAAATCAAACCCGGCTCTGGAAGCCATGCCTACCTCTTTCCAGGTAGTCCAATTCAGCGTTATCGTACGCATCCCTTTGCGGTTCCGCATCGGGGCATAGGCATCCTGATATGCATTCGCGGCGGCATATGCAGCCTGTCCAGTAGAACCAAATAACGTAGCGACGGACGAGAACATGACTAGAAAATCCGGCTGATCTTCGGCTGTTAGCTGATCCAGCAGATGAGTCCCCTTCACTTTCGGAGCCAGCATTGCCGTAAATTCTTCCTCGGTCATCTGGTCAGCATGTTGTGTACTCCCAACGCCTGCTGCATGGATGATGCCACGTATACAACCAAATCGACTTCTTAATTGTTCAATGGCATGACTTAACTGATCCGCATCGGCAACATCAGCTCCAAGATACATCATCTGTCCGGCCCGTTTCTCCATATCAAGCAACCGGAGAAGCTTACTTTTTAGATCTGGTGAAGTATTTTTCGCATTTAGAATGATGTCCCAATTGTGACGTTTGGGCAGTGGCGTTCTTGCAATTAAAGCCAGATTCATGCGTCCTAATGACAGTAAGCGTTCAGCAATCTCCATCCCCAGACCACCAAGTCCACCTGTAATAATGTATACGCCGTCTTCTTTCCACTTCATCTCAGCATCAGGCATGGAACAGACATCAGCAGGTGCGAATTCAGCTTGATATGCTTGTCCTTTTCTAATCGCCAAAGACTTCTTCTCCAACGGCCCCAAAATGTAACGCATATACTGAGAGGTATCCCAATCTTGGTCAACATCTATACAGAAGCATTCGAGATTCTGAATCTCACGCTGTACCGTATGTCCGAAAGCCAGCATCGCCGAATTCTCCGGATACAGAACTTTCTCGTCACCCGTCACTTCATTAGCAAAGCTTGTCACCAAAATCATCTCAACCTGCTCTGCAAAGATGTGTGAGCATGCCTTGGTAAGTCTCCATACAGACATAAGACCTTTGTCCAGCCTGTTTTCCTTATTTTCTACATGGTCAAGTGATGCTATATGCACGATCCGATAGGGACCTCCAAAGGACACTTCCTGCAAAAGTTTGATATAATCACTCTCGTTATTTCGAATTACATATGTCTGTGCATCCTGTTGAAGGTAAGATGTTCCCAATATAACTTCGATAACTGCTACTCCAGCTTCACGAATTTGGTTCACCAACTGGGTTGCATGTAGCTGTGTATCATCTCGTATTAATAAAACACGTTCAACATTATGGATGCTGGATGAGTTAGTCTTGCCGATCTCGCTCCAAGGCTTCCATGACAATGAATAATACATCGCTTCTTCCTCAGTCTGTAACGAATTATCGGGATGAGTATCGATCCAGCACTTACTCTCCTCAAATGAATATGCGGGCAAGCTCAACTTGTTATAGGTCACATCTGGATAGATTCTTGACCAATTGATCTGAGCTCCGCCTTGATAATGTGTGCATAACTCCTCTAGCACGGTTGCTCTATCGCATCCTTCGATATGCCAGTTCGAGATAAGTTCTTCCGTAGTGAATAACTGATTCCTTTTCCTGAATGTATCTTGTTCATATTTACCGGTCTTGGGTTCTGCAAGAAAGTCGTATAAATGATGCAGCAATTGATCCAACGAATTGATCACCCACACCGCTCGGTGTGCATGATGCTGTCTTCCAGTAGCTGCTGTGCAGCATACATCCCTCACATCGGCCTTCGGGTTCTCTTTGATCCACTTCACATATGATTGCACCTGACTGGAGAGATTTCCGGATGATACGCTGGAGATCAAAAAGGGATAATGGTCATCGCGCCCCAATTCCACTGATATGTTTGGAGCTTCTTCCAGTACAACATGACAATTGGTGCCGCTTAACCCAAATGAACTAACTCCACATCTTCGAGGAGTGGCCGCTCCTTCCCACTCTCTTGAAATGACATTGACATAGACTGGTGATTTGTCAAATTCAAATTTTGGGTTTGGCTTATTAAAATGAAGTGTAGAGGGAATACGTTTGGATCTGAGTGCCATAATCGCCTTCAGCAGACCCGCTAATCCTGCACTGTCGTACAAATGGCCCACATTGGACTTAACCGATCCTATCGCACAAAATTGTTTTTTGTCCGTAAATCTGCGAAAAGCCGATTGGATACCTTCCAGTTCAATCGGGTCCCCAATGAGCGTACCTGTTCCATGTGCTTCCAGGTAGGAAAGACTCTCTGGATGAATTCCAGCATCACGCCAAGCATGCGTCAGTACTTTTTCATGAGCTACCGCATTGGGCGTTGTGATCCCTGCCGAATACCCATTCTGATTCACAGCTGTGCCTTTTATGACTGCATACACATGATCATGATCCCGCAATGCCTGTTCCACAGGTTTAAGTACAACACTTACTACCCCCTCACCCATTCCTGACCCATCCGCATCTTCATCAAAGGTTCTTGTTGTCCCATCACTGGATTCAATACCGATTTTGTAATACTCTTTATCCAGTGGAATCATATTCAGCCTGATCCCTCCAGCGATAGCCATATCACAACTTCCTTCACGTAACGCACGTACTGCCATATCCAGAGCAACCAGCGAAGAGGAACATGCTGTATCTACAACCATAGCCGGCCCCGTCAGATTAAGTAGATAAGCAATTCTTGCAGGAATGATGGACGAAAGATTACCTACGGTGGCGATTGGTAACATGTCCGGACTTAATTCCTCGACCATCTGTTTGTACTTGTAACCTTCTTGATCTCCGATTACACCCACGTACACCCCTGTTGAACTTCCGGCCAAACGGTCACCACCATAACCTGCATCCTCAACCGCACGCCATACCGTTTGCAAAAACAATCGTTGGACCGGACTCATCAGCTTGGCTTCCTGTGCACTCATACGGAAGAAGGAATAATCAAATTCATCGATTTCGTCCAGATAAGCTCCGTTCAAATAACGTACATGCTCCAATGAACCTTGCTTGTGAAGCAAGTATTGATCCAACTGGCCCTTTCGATGATTGGGCAATTCCCGTATGCAATCAATTCCATAATCAAGCATCTTCCAAAATTCATCCAGCGACTCTCCGGTCGGCAACTTCGCACCGATACCTATAACAGCTATATCATGTCTATTATCCGTTGTTATATCCAGTTCAGTAGTAGTGTCCGGGTCATCTTCTTCTTCCCATTGCTCTCTGTCGAACAATTGATCAAGCATGGCCGTCCCCCTATGAAATTTCATTTCAATTCCGGTTGTACCAATAGTTGAAGTCCTCTCACATAATTGGCAATAAGACGTTTCACACGGCTCTGTTTTAATTTACGTCCATTAAAACGACAATTGCACTGCAGAATATCACCTTCGTCCGACACCAGGATAATCAGATCGTAATAGTTCAGTACATCGTCCGATGCCTTGAACAGATGCTGTTCACCATATAAAGGAATAATTGCCCACTCCGTGCTGCTTGTTCTGATCTGGCTCATCTGCTCGACGGGAAACACTCGATCCGAAGGCTTGGTTATGATCTGTTGATGAACATTTTGAAAGAGCTCTTTCATTGTCTTGTATTGATCGAAATCCAATCGTACAGGTGTGATCATTCTCGCTGTACCATAGGATACGTGCATATCAATAGAGGGTTGTTCTGACAAAGTGTGTAGCAAGTAAGCATACATAGCTGATGCCAACACATGAATACTGATCGCTTCAGATTGTGCAATCAGTCGCATATCCTGTACCAATGAAGCTGGGAGAGTAAATTGATACGACAAGGCTTCGTAACCTCGATCCGTATGGAAAAAGCTCCGATCCATCCGTACAGGCTCCAGTTCCACTCTGTCTTGTCTGATCAGATTCGCCCATGAGACAATAGAGGTATGTGAATACAAGCTGGAAATTGCCATTTTGTCTGGAAATGCATCATCGATTGCCTGATGAATCTGCGTTACTTTTAGCGAATCGAATCCAGCTTCAGCCAAGTTGTCCGTTACTCCGACATTCCTAAGTCCCGCTACGGACTCAACAATCTCAATCAGCTTTTGTTCGATATGATCACTGGCTGGTTGTACTTCTTTGATCTCCTGCATATGGCTTAATATGCTCTGAATGGATTGTTCCATTTCACTAAATTCTCCTGTTTCGTACCGTTCCTGAAGCCTGTAACGTTGAAATTTCCCACTCGTCGTTTTAGGAATTTGCTTAATGGGTAGCACGGACTTGAGTTCAATCCCCATCCGCTGCTGAATATGTGCTTTGGCTTCTCCAACTCTTGGAATAAAAGATGGCAAGTCCTTTTTATACAGTACAAACATTATAACGCTTTCCGATCCTGTAAGTGGATTGGAGACACCACATACAGCGACTTTCCCCAGATCAAACTGCTCCAGTTCCTCCGTTACACGTTCAATATCATGCGGATATACGTTTTGACCATTGATGAAGATAATGTCCTTGGTTCTGCCCGTAATGACTATTGCGCCATCATTCATAAATCCAATATCTCCAGTACGAATCCATCCATCGGCTGTACTTGCTTTTTCCGTAGCTGCCGCATTGTTGTAATAACCGCTCGTAACACTCAATCCTTTAATTTGAATACTGCCCAGCACCAATTCCTCGACCGGCTTATCATAATCATCACATATTCGTACATCACAGTATTGAACCGGCTTGCCTACTTCCACAAAAGAAACAGCATGTTCTGAGCCTGGTTCAACTTCTATGAATGGTTTCCCGGTCTCCAAATATCTTCTGTCCAGTACATAACAAGTCAAATCACCGACGTTACCAAAGGAAACACCAACGGTTGCCTCGGCCAAGCCGTACGCCGTCAGCATTGTATTGGAAGCCAGTCCATACGGACTCATCGCCTCCAAAAATTTGAAACAAAGTGCCGGAGATATCGGCTCAGCACCGTTCATAATAAAACGTACCGTAGACAAATCGGTTGATGCAAAGGTTAGGGGATTATATGAATCCAGAAAATATTTATAAGCAAAATTCGGAGCATATAGTTGGGTGACACGGTGTTCAGAAGTTTTGGTTAACCATAATGTAGGGTGACGGATGAATAAGGAAGTCGGCATAATAAACTGTTGCAGACCTTGGAAGGTACTTGTAAGATGAAACGCAATCAGACCCATATCATGGGTCAGGGGTAACCAACTCAAAGAACGGTCATTAGAGGAGATTTGGGTTGCTATATTCATAGCTTGTATATTTATCATGACATTGCGGTGTGTAATTACTACACCCTTGGTTTGTCCTGTAGAACCTGAAGAAAATTGGATAAAGGCTATGTCATCCGGCTGGATGCTAGCTTCAATTCCCTCAACAATAGGTTCCTCTCGTACGTTCGAGATGTCCTTTACTATAAAGATTCGGGCATGCATTTCACGGACAACCTCTTCCAGTCCATTCTTCCGGGCAAACTTGTCCAAGCTTTCCGTGAGATCCTGATCAGCAGCAATAAACGGATGGTTCAACGTTCTCCACACATTGTAAAGCTTCATTCTTTGCTCCTGATTTCCGCCTACGGTTATCGGAACCGGTACGATTTTTCCAAGCGTGCAAGCCCAAAAGGTGACAATAAACTCTTCTTCAGAGTTCAGTTGGAAGATCAATTCATTCCCCGGCTGCATCCCGAATGCTTGAAGTTCTCCTAATCGGATTTTGGCTGATTGCAGAAGGGATTGGTATGATACAACCTTTTCTTCTTTGCTGCCATTCAGAAAAGTAATACCTCTGTCTGTGAGTGAACCAAGGGAGTTAAATAATTGAGCCAAGTTATCCATGCTCATAACTGGAACACACTCCTTGTCAACTAGATTACGTAAGGTTGCAGCTTTTCATTTATAATTCTCGTTGTTTCCTGAATATTTTCCTGGATATAGAAGTGTCCTCCATCCAATTTGACAATGTCACATTGTGAACCAGCGTACTTTTTCCATCCGATCAGATCGCTAGATTTCACTCGGGTATCGCTTCTGCCAGTTAACACGGTAATATCACTCTGAACCTTGAAAGGTTTAGGCTGAAAACGATAGAGTTCGACAATCCTGAAATCGGCTCTAAGTACAGGGGCAAATAACGAAAAGAGCTCTTTATTGGTAAAGACCTCATCCGACGTTCCACCCATGTTCTGAATCGTCTCTCTGAACTCTTCGTCTGGCAATGCATGAATATTCTCATCCTTGAAAATATGTGGTGCACGATTGCCTGAAAGCATCATATGTTCAGGCAATTGTTTCGTTGACTGTGCAAGTCGGTAATATAGTTCGAGCGCCATCCAGCTTCCCATGCTATGTCCGAAAATAGCATAAGGTCCATGAATTAGCGAGGAAACCGCAGGGTAGATATCTTCAATCGCTTCTTCAAAGCTTTCATAGAATGGTTCCCCCACTCGAGCGCCTCTTCCTTTTAATTCGATCGGTATTACGTCAATAAAAGGGCTTAAAGATGATTTCCAGCGATGAAAAATCATGGCTGATCCACCTGCATGAGGCAAACAAAAAAGTTGAATTTTCTTCATTAGCCCTATCATTCCTCGTATTCTTATTTTTATCGTAATTTATCATTTTACGTAAAAAAATACAATATTTTCTGTGCTATTGAATACATTATGTAGATTGAATAGATAGGGGCAAATCTCCCTTGTTGCTTCTGAATTGATTGCGATGATCGGTCGGACTTTTGCCTACTTTTTTCTTGTACATTGCACTAAATTGTGTACTAGAACTGTACCCTAGCTTCGTCGTAATTTCAGAGATTGGAAGATCCGTCTTGGTTACGTACTCCTGTGCCTTATCCACCCGAATCTGCTGAAGGTACTTCAGTGGCGAAACATTGAAAACCTTAGAAAACAGATTACACAGATACACTGGATTATAGCCAACCATATCCGCCAGAAATTGCAGAGTAATTGGCTTCTCATAATTGTTTTGGATATATTTGCATATCATGACCAAGTTCCGTTTGACCGAGTCCTCCCGATCCGTTTCCGGTCGCATCAAATTAGTCAGATTCGTCTGATAGTAACTGGAGTACACTTCAAGAAAATCTCTTTCAGCTATTTCGATGTCCTCTCTACTCTCTACCGTTCGGTTCAACAGACTTACAGCAAGATCATAGTGTTTACTACCATTCTCACTTAATATGTGACAGCTTGGCAGTCGCTCAAGCAGATCCGATCCAAAAATAACACCTCTCATTTTCAGAACAGGTTTATCGTAATTTTGCAGTTTTATTTTATTTGCCAGCAGCACAGCCCCTGCCTTAACCTGCACCGTTTTGCTAAACACACTGATTTCCAATGCATCCATAACCTCAAATATGGCAATCTGTCTTCTGAGAGACAAGTCAAATAGATGTTTTTTTTCACGGACGACCATATCATAAGAAACAACAGAACGTAGTTGGAAATCCATTATCGTTAACCTCCTGATTGTTTTTCGGACGGTTTTGACAAGTACTGTGCTATACATTCATTCCTAATCATGATCTAAGTTGTGTTGAATTTTTTAAGCTGATTACGAATGTAATCCAATAAATCTTTTTTTTCCTCAGGTGGTATCCATTCTGTTAGTCTGGCTGCAGCAATGGGAAGTACCCATCGATGTATCTCGCGAATATCCATGCCCGAGAGAGACAAGTAATACTCGATATACGCTTTACTCATCCTGCTTTTGATTATCTTCAGCAGAACTTTCATCATCAATGGAGTGCCTTTTGGCAAATTTCCGTATTTTAATAACACTAGCGTCCTTGCCACATCTGCTGCTGGACAGCCCGATGCGCCTGTCATCCAGTCTATGATCCAGGATTCTTTGCCTGTAATCACATTATTGGGATGGAAATCCCCATGGCATAGAGATCTGCCTTCCGGCAAACCATGTACATAGTCCATAATCTGTTGCTTCTCAATGTCCGATAGATCACTTGCGTTTGATATATTCTTCTCTAATACAGTCTTATGCTTTTGTTGAATCTGTTCACCCGATTGCTGGTGTATTTGATGATGAAGTTCTGCCATCTGTCTTGCTCTGCGCTCAATGGACCATGGTTTAATAATCATCTCTTCCAAAAGTGTCCTTCCACTGGCCAACTCAAATATGATACCTTTACGATTATTGATCGTCACCATATCGATTGTTTGTGGGCATTTAACTCCAAGTTCCAAAACGATTCGAGTATTATCAAACTCATGCTGAATCGCTTCCGCAGAGAAATCTTCTCTGAAAAGTTTCAAAATTGAAGTTTCACCATGTCTGAATATTTCCGCTGTCTGTCCCTGCCCAATCCGTTTCAATCCTAATCAACTCCGTATCTTTCCTAAATCAATTATGGTAAAACATCAAAGAACCTAATGATCAAGCCCTTTTTTCATAGCATAATGAATGATCCTGCCTAATGCAAAAAAAGGGCTCTTCCTTAGGTCCTGCAATACAAAATCTAAACGTTTCGATTCGCGCTATCCTTAACTTTTTCTGCTTTATTTGAACGTCTCATTTCACGGCGGTGTGTTACAACCTCCTGTGTTGCGATTAAAATCTCATGCATTTGAGTCGTGCCTTCGATAATTTCATTGATCCGGGCATCCCGATAATATCTCTCTACGGGATAGTCTCGATGGCAACCATTGGCACCATGAATCTGCACCGCATCACTAGCAACTTTATTCACCATGGTTGAAGCAAAGTATTTGGCAGTCCAAGTTTCCATAATGCTCTCTGGATCACCCACATCTCTTAAATATCCTGCTCTGTAACACAGCATCCGTGCCGCTTTCATATTCACTGACATTTCAGTGATCATTTTTTGTATCATTTGATTCTCGCGTATAGCTCTTCCGAATTGGATTCTGGAATTGGCATAATGTACCGATGCATCCAGACATGCCCTGGCTAAACCGACACAGCCACAAGCGATCGTGTATCTTCCATAATCCAGACAAGGTAAAGCAACATGTGATAACCCTGTACCGACTTGACCCAGGAGGTTTTCCTTCGGAATACGACAAGAATCCATTTTCAGTTCAGCAATCATCGATGCTCTCGCTCCAAGCAACCCGCTCATAGGTTCAACGCTGAACCCAATGGAATCTCTCTCCACGATAAACGCTGTCGGCTTGTTCTCACATTGGGCAAGAATCAAAAATACGTCTGCAAGCTGCCCCATGGTAATCCATTTTTTATGACCGTTAAGTATGTATTCGTCTCCGTCTAATACGGCCGTTGTTTCAATGCTTTTGGCATCGCTTCCAACACTCGGTTCTGTCAATCCGAATGAACCCAAAGTTGTTCCCGTAGCTAATGCAGGCAACCAGTATTGTCTTTGTTGCTCCGTTCCCCAACGCAAGATCGCTAAACCCACCATCCCCTGAACGGTTAACAAACTTCTAACAGAGGAGCAACCACGTCCAACCTCTTCGTTAAGAATCCCGATAGTGATATTGTCCAGTTCCATCCCGCCATATTCTTTTGGCAACATGGAGCCCAGATAACCAGCCTCCGTTATTTTCGCAAGGAGTTCCGGATGAATTCGTTCTTCGCTGTCATTTAAACTAGCATATGGAATAATCTCGCTGTCTACAAAATCCTTGAATTGTTCCTGCCACATCAATTGCTCCGCATTCAGTTCAACTTTCATCACATATCACTCCTGATTTTGAGGTTATAAGTCCAATAAACGGAACTCGATGCTGTGATTGTCTGATATGAGCTTGTGTCGTCATTTTCCCTTTATGACTGATTGGGAATCTCATAATTGATGCACTTACGCAAACTGTCTTTCAGATGTTGCAATGTTGTGAAGTTCTCCAATTCAAGATACTCATCGTCCATCTCAATATTGAATTCGTTCTCCAAGGCAATGATCAGTTTGATAAATGAAATGGAGTTTAATCCAAGAACTCTTAAATCCTCATCTAACGCACTTACATCCAGCTTTTGTTCAGAAAACATTTCCACGACCTGATAGAAGTGAATATCAAACTGATCATAAGCCACAGGATATTCTTGCAAAAAAGGTTCCTCCTCCATGTGAGACATGTAATCTTTGAAAACCATTTTTGTAGCACCATTTCTGTGATCAGAATCTGTTCGAACGTTTGCCTAAGAGTATAGGAATCGGAACAAAAAAAGTCCTACATTTTGTAAATATTCCATATATTCTCTGACTTCGATACTATCATAATCTTCCTGAGTCAAGCAATCACTATTGCCATGTATTCACAAATATTTAATAGGTTTCCACCATCAAGATGATATCCCTATCTTGCGACAAGGATTCATTCTCTCAAAGGTGCTTTGACATAAATACATCGACCTCATCTTCACTGTCCAATATAAATCCAAATCGTTCATACAATCGCCGAGCAGGGCTTCCCTGCAAAACATTTAAAATAATCCGTTTCCCCTGAACTTCATCCTGTTCCAGTAGCATGTTCAGTACCTGAGTTCCTATTCTCTGGCCTTGATAATCGGGATGTATGTAGAAATGTTCCAATAGATATGCCTCAGACTTGGGCTTCAATGCTACACAACCCACCATTGATCCCTCAAGTTCAATAATCTGTGTCTGGGCAGGATTGAATGTATTCCGGAAACGTTCACGCACCTTCACATCATCGTACCTTCCCAGCCTGGTTAGATCATCGTGCAGTACCAAGGCTCGCAAATCAGCGAGTTGCTCTTGGTCTGCCTGTACAGCTTGACGCATTGTTATTGGGTTCATTTGTTGAATTCCTTTCCAGTGGAGACACGTTAATTTTTGAATGTCTTATCGCACGATAGGGATAGGACACTAAAAATCATACCTTTGGCAGCTCACTTGAGCAACATCGGATTTTAGAACGTACTATATTTTTCAAACATATTAAACTCCGCAAAAAATAAAAAAACCAAAAAGGACGGTGCAGTCTTGCTTATACAAATAAGCGAACCCGCAGCCATCCCCTCTGGGATGTAGATTATTATAGAAAACTAGGAAACATGTGAAGCTTGTGCTGCTTGTTGCAATGCTTCCAGACCCAATGCTAGCGCACCACACAGGCCTGCATGCTGGCCCAATCCGGGCTGCACAATATATTGGTCGATATGTTGCGTGATTGGGGCTGCATTTACATAACCATTGAGATTCCGCACTACCTGCTCCCGGATCATAGGAAACAGATGATCTTGCTGCATCACACCACCGCCCAAGATGATCTTCTGCGGCGAATGAAGCAAGATGGCCGTAGTAATCGACTCCGCAATGTAAAAGGATTCGATCTCCCACGCCGGATGATCTGCCGGTAGTTCACTGCCAGGGATCTGCCAGCGAGCTTCAATGGCTGGACCTGCTGCCATTCCCTCCAGGCAATCACCATGATATGGGCATAATCCGGCAAAGTGATCGTCTGGATGGCGTCTTGTGCGAATATGTCCACCCTCGGGATGTAACAATCCGTGTACTCGTTGGCCCCCTGCCACAAGTCCGACACCAACGCCTGTACCAATCGTGTAATATACACAGTTGTCCAGTCCTTGCGCCGCTCCCCACGTCGCTTCACCGAGCGCGGCAGCATTCACATCCGTATCCCATCCAAAAGGAACTGGAAATTCATGCTTCAAGGTTCCAACCACATTACAGTTTCCCCACCCAGGCTTAGGTGTGGTCGTAATATAACCATAGGTGGGACTATCCGGTTGCAGATCAATCGGACCAAAGGAGCCGATCCCCATGGCTTCCACATCTTTATTCCTGAAATAGTCGATCACCTTGGCAAGAGTGGTCTCCGGATGTTCTGTTGGAAAGCTGATCCGATCTTCAATCTGCCCATGCTCATTACCTACACCACATACAAACTTCGTTCCGCCCGCTTCTATGGCTCCAATACGCATCGTTCTGGGCTCCTTTCCTTCATTACAATTAACCTTTAGCCTTGGTTGGTGATATCTCATAGATATGAAGTGAAGAGAAGACCAGATCTGTATTTTCTGCATGAGTAGAGATGCCTTGGCAATCCGCATCAGGATAGATCAGATCCGTAATAACGGCCTGACCATCATTTGCAAATACCTCCACAGATGAATGATCTACAAAGATACGCAAACTTTGATTTCCATTCACTTCTTTTAACTCAGCTGTATGACGGCTCAGGAAAAGTTCATGAAAATTGCCGATGCCCGATCGACTACGATCAACGTACACTTCACTTCGGATCGAGTCTACACCAACGACCGTCTCGTGATCTGCGCCGCTTCTTAGCGCAAAATGGAACGACTGATTCGGAGCCCACTCTGCATGGATCTCATAGTTCACTAGTTGCAAAGCGTTCAACTGCTCACTCACTTGCTGAATCGAAGCATCCTGTAAGGACAATACTGGCGTACGGGCTTGCTCAAGTTCACGTGCAGGACGTTGAATCAATATAACTTCTCCCGCTCTTGTCTCCAGTGTCAACTCCCGGGCAATGGTCATTGCTCCACGGTAATTATTGGTTGGCGTCTGGTTGGCATACATCCAGTTGCTCATCCAGCCGATAATGAGGCGTCTGCCATCTTCCTCAGGAACGTCAGACCAACTAACTCCTGCGTAGTTATCCCGACCATAATCAATCCAGCGAACCGTATGGGATGCCTCGTCTGGGACAAATGTAGTTCCATCAAAATCTCCGGTAAAATATTGTGTTCTGGAACCTTCAATAAAAGCAGGATCTGCACCGATGCTAACGAGCATCACCCATTTCTCCTGCCCTGAATCTCCATCCACTGCAAGCGGGAACAGGTCGGGGCATTCCCACACACCATCGTGTGAACCAATCCCCGCGCCAAATTCACTTCCTAGCGTCCAATCCTTCAGATTGGGAGAACGATACAGACATACCGTTTGACCACAAGCGATAATCATAATCCACTCTTTGGATTGCTCATGCCAGAACACTTTGGGATCACGGAAATCAACAAAGGACTCATGCTTTAATACCGGATTACCCTCGTACTTAGTCCAGGTTCTGCCGCTGTCTTCGCTATACGCCAAACTCTGGGTTTGTACGGCATCTTGGTTTTTAACTTCAAGATGATGGGTGAAAATAGCAACCAATCCTGGCTCACCCTCAAAGAATCCGGTCGTATTATTCCAATCCACTACGGCGCTTCCCGAGAATATAGTGCCATTCTCATCGGGGAGTAAGGCTATCGGAAGTTCCTCCCAGGAAATCAGGTCCCTGCTCACTGCATGGCCCCAATGCATGGGGCCCCATGTGGTTCCATGTGGGTGATGCTGATAGAACAAGTGATACTCCCCATTGAAAAACACCATGCCGTTTGGGTCGTTCATCCACTTCTCTTTCGGTGAAAAATGGTATTCATTTCTGTAATCTTGTTTAAGAATTGTCGACATTATGGTTTCTCCTCCGTACTTTTCTTTATTTGTTATTACGGTCATATCCCGCTTGTTTAATCTGTAGCCATTCTTGCAATCCAAGGCGATCCAGCTCTTTCAAGTAAGCATCCCATTCCTGATCTATTTTCCCGTTTTGATACCATTCTGTACGCAGACGTAACACGTAGGCGAAGAGATCGGTCTCAATCGTGGACAATCGATCCAGTTCATCAATGGAGAAGAACACACTTGGATATACGTTCTCCGCTTTCATATGCGGAACCATAACCTTGTCGAGAAGTTCCATCCGCCAAGCCGCATCTTCCGGTTTGGTTGTGTATTTGTCATAATAACTGTCGAGAATGGCCAATGGTCCTGCGATACTGGTTTTTTGTCTGAGTTCCACAGGTGCAGATCCTTCCAGTGGAAGATGCTTCAGCATGCCTTTGGCTTCATCGAATTCAAAAATATTTTGCTGACTCTCGTCTCCATAGGTACCCCAGTTGTTCTGCACAGATTGGAGCGGATCGTACAGTTGGTCTACCCACTTCGCTGTGGATTCCAGGTTTTTATTGCTGCTGGTAATGACCATGCGACCACGATCAAGCCCAATCCCGTTTGTTCTTGTGACATTGACCTCTCCGTTAGGCCCGGCAACCGGAGGCAGAACATCATACGTATCATTCATGCCTGTAATGTTAGCCTTATCCCATGTGAAGTACATGCCGTACTTATTATCCTTGCCTTTCGCAAGATACGTGTTCCAATCCTGCTGGTACGATTCGACATCCACGAGACCTTCCTGAACCAACTCATGAATGTATTTAACCGCTTCCTTGTAGCCTTCATCAGCTGCCGTGAAGACCACTTTCCCATCATTGGTTACCACGGTATGATCCCAGTTCTCTCCGAGTCCAAATGCTGCAAAGAGAAATGTCAGATCTTCTCCGCCCGGTTTGTTAATGAAAGATAACGGAATTTCGTCGGCCTTACCATTGCCGTTTGGATCTTGAGTTTTGAACGCGATCAATACTTCTTTCAGTTCTTCGGTTGTCGTTGGCATCTTCAGTCCAAGCTTGTTCAACCATTCCACATTAATCCAGGGCAAGTTATCCACTGCCTGAATCCGTTGTTTGCCACTTCCGAGTTCTTCAATCCATGGGAATGAATAAATATGTCCGTCTGGAGCCGTGATCATGCTCTTGTATTCGGGAGCTTCCTCCAGCACCTTTTTCAGATTGGGCATGTGTTGTTCAATCATGTCCTCAAGTGGAATGATCGCCCCGTCCTTCGCCAGTTTCAGGAGATCATAGTCCCCGTAACCTGCATCAAAAATGGCATCCGGCAAATCACCGCTGGCAACCGCCAGATTTCTTTTTTCTGCAAACACATCACTCGTATAGTTCTTCCAGTTGATATGCACATTGGTTTTCTCTTCGAGTCGCTTGTTAATCAGCTTGTCGTTCGGATCAGCGGGAGCCAGCGGAGAGCTCTGTGTTATAAAATTCAATGTCACCTTGCCATCAGGGGATTGCGCCTCACTTGCCGCGCCTCCTCCACCTCCGCCACAGGCGGTTAGAAAGAGCATTGCAGATAACATGGAAATGGATGCCGTTGTAACGGCTTTTCTGGACTTGTTCACTTTTTTCATAATAATGACCTCCATGAGTTGGATTGGATCAACTTACTGTATCGCAGGCTGTTCACTATTTGAGGGAACCGACCATGACACCTTTTTCGAAATACTTCTGGAAGAACGGGTACATGATGATGAGTGGCAGACTCGAAATGACAATCGCTGAGTATTTAATCATCTCGGAGAGCCGTTTCAGTTCTGCCATCGCGAGCTGATCACTGATCATGCCCGGTGCAGCCTGATTCTGAATCAAAATGGAACGCAGAACGAGCTGTAACGGATGCAGGTTCGGATTATCGAGATAGATCATTGCATCAAAATAGGAATTCCATTGCCCAACGAACGCATAGAGTGCGAGTACAAAAATGATCGGTTTCGA
Source organism: Paenibacillus sp. PAMC 26794 (assembly GCF_000316035.1). GTDB lineage: Bacteria > Bacillota > Bacilli > Paenibacillales > Paenibacillaceae > Paenibacillus. Next base: position 164,125 of record NZ_ANHX01000002.1, on the reverse strand, counting down.
CAACGGAATGACGATCTGAAAGAAAATTTTCATCTCAGAGGCGCCATCCACGTTTGCAGCTTCTTTCAGTTCTCGAGGAACTCCTTTGAAAAAGGTTCTGGAGAGAATGATGTTCCAGACGTTAACGGCTCCAGGAATGATGATCGCCCACACCGTATCCAGCATGCCGAGATTACGTATGAGTAGATAAGTAGGGATTAATCCCCCGCCGAAGAACATGGTAATGATAAAGATAATCATGAAAAATCCACGTCCCGCGAGCATATCATCCGACAATGCATAACCTGCAAATATGGATACGGTCACGGTGATCAATGCAAAGGAAACCGAGTACAATACCGCATTTGCAAACCCCCGGATCATGGCTGGATTGGACAAAATCATCTGATATCCGTCCAGACTCCAGTCCGATACATTAAAGGACAGTCCACGATTCAGTAACACCGTGGGGTCCATGAATGAGGCGATAACAATATAAATCAGGGGAACAACCACAACCAGTACAGCACAGGTGAGAAAGATGGCATTGAGTGTGAGGATCAATCGATCCATTCCCGTGTGTTTAACAACCATGGATAATACTCCTTTCCTAATAGAGGCCTTCGCCTTCATTCAATTTCTTCACAATCAGATTCACCGTCACCAGCAAAATCACATTGATAACAGAGTTGAACAATCCAACTGCCGCAGAATAAGCGTAATCTCCAGACTGTAGCCCCACCTTGTAGACATACGTGGCAATAATCTCGGAGGAAGGCAGGTTCATGGACGTCTGCATCAGATAGGCCTTCTCAAATCCAATGGACATAATCCCGCCAGCTGCAAGGATAAAGACGATGGCCATAATCGGACGAATCGTTGGAAGGTCAATGTGGCGAATACGCTGAAGGAGATTGGCTCCATCCAGATTAGCCGCATTGTGAAGCTCCGGATCAACATTGGCCAAAGCCGCGACGTATATAATGGAAGCCCAGCCCGCTCCGGTCCAGATATCGGACAAAATGTAGATCCAGCGGAAATATTCCGGTTCAGACATAAACATGATTGGCTGACCTGTAATCCATGTGGCTAATTGATTAATTGGCCCTGTCGGTGAGAGGAAGATGAACAGCATACCCACCACAACAACAACCGAGATGAAATTGGGTGCGTACAGAAACAATTGAATATTTTTCTTGATCCCAGCTTTGCGTACCTGATTCAGCATGAGTGCCAGTAAAATAGGGACCGGGAAACTGAATATCAATCCCAAAAAGCTGAGTTTAAGCGTATTCATTAAAATGATATCGAAATTGGGTGAAGCTATAAATTTCTCAAAATGCTTCAGTCCTACCCAATCACTACCCATGATGCCTTTGATCGGACTGAAATCCTTAAACGCAATGATGGCTCCGTACATCGGAATGTACTTGAAGATAAGAGTCAAAATTAAGGCTGGTGCCAGCAACATATATAAAAAGTAATTTTTTTTGAGCTGCTGCAACTTATGACCGCTTGTCGTCCTCACTTTCAGTACCCTTCCTCCGCCCTTTTTGCTGTCGGCTATGTTATCCAACACGATACCCCCGTTCATTCTAGAAGTTGACAATTGTTTTCAGTAAGGGCTTTCAATATTTACAATCGCCTATTTAATAATTTACAATTTATCAGGTTTCAACGGATTTAGTCAATACGTTTTGTAAAAAAAATTTGTGCATTTGATCATTTTATCTTTGCATTAATGTAACTAAAGAGGATTAAATTTGTATATATACAGCACCGAATCGTTAATATCCGCATAGATATTCCTATATCATTACTGTAATAAATCATCATTGTTACACTAGTTAACAAAACTTCTGGAACAATTATGAAAATAGAATTCATCTATTTAAATGTAAATATAATTGTGCATTTGTAAAACAGAGATTGCTATTTGTCCCGTTCTATTATACATTTGACTTAGAGAAGAATATGGATGACTATTGATGATTAGAGGTGAAGCATTAGATGGCAAAGGAAAAAGTCACGATACAAGACATCGCTGATGCTTTGGGGATCTCCAGGAATACGGCTTCCAAAGCATTAAACGATAGCGGAAACATCCCGGATGAGACCCGAAATCGTGTAATTAAAAAAGCAATTGAACTTAAATATAAACAGTTTGCCTATATGGACAATGAGCATGTTCTAACCAAGGCTCCGGGCAATATCGCCCTTTTAACTGAAAACCTGCCTAATACATCTCACTTTGGTTCGTTGTTAATCAGTGGTTTGGAGAAAAGAATCAGTGCGGAGGGATACAATCTCTCGATTCATATCGTGCGTGAAGACGATCAAGATACACTTACACTTCCCAACAATTTTGATATAGCCAAAGTAGACGGCATCATTTGCATTGAATTATTTGATCTGGAATATACACAGCTGATTACCGATTTGGGTATTCCCACCATCTTTATCGATTGCGCTTCCAACATATGTTATCCCGAATTCCAAGCAGACTTGCTACTCATGGAGAATGAACATAGCATCTATCAGTTAACCACAAAATTAATTGAGAGCGGCTACACAAGTATTGGATTCGTCGGAGATTACAATCACTGCAAGAGCTTTAATGAACGATGGGTTGGATATCAGCGTGCTATGTTGGAGGCGGGGTTGCAGGTCGACCTGTCCCATTGCATCGTAGATAATGATCGCCTGTGTTTCTCCAAGCCAGGATGGTTGAACCAGCGAGTGGCAGAGCTTGCCTCCCTACCTTCCGCTTACGTATGCGCTAATGACTTTATAGCAGTTGATCTGATCAGGGCGTTAAAAGATAGAAATGTCGCTGTGCCACAGGATATTGCGATATGCGGATTCGATAATGCACCCCAATCTCGAATTATTGAGCCTGCATTAACGACGGTTCATATTTATAGCAATGAGATGGGCATTAAGACTGCGGAGATGCTGTTATCCCGGATTAATAGCCCGACACAGCCGTATCAGATCTCCCACATTGTGACCAAACCCATCATCAGGGAGTCCACACCAGCAATCATGGCTGATCATTCTCAGATGGTTCATAGTTCTGCAAAATAAAAAAAACGTATGTCTCACGAGTAACAACTCGTGAAGCATACGTTTTTTTGTGGTTTCGATTTGGCTGGATGAAAACTCTATCCTATCCATCGGGGCCTAGATAAAAATCATCTCGCGATTAGCTCTCTTTCAAAATGCCTTTTACAAGTCCGATAAAGGTTGTTTTCACTTGCGCAGCCACTTCAATAACTTCATCATGACTTAACGGCTGATCCAGAATACCACAGGCCATGTTGGTCAGACAGGAAATACCTAGTACCTTCATACCGCCATGAATGGCAACAATAGCTTCAGGTACCGTGGACATACCCACTGCATCCGCACCCATCGTACGAATCATGCGAATCTCCGCTGGTGTCTCATATGCCGGGCCACTCCACCATGCATAGACACCTTGCTGCAGGCCAACATTCTGCTCTTCTGCAACCTTAAGGGCAATGCTGCGCAGTTCGCGATTGTATACCTGCGATACGTCTGGGAAGCGTACACCCAGTTCAGCATTATTTGGCCCCATCAACGGGTTATTGCCTACCAGGTTAATATGATCTGTAATGAGCATCAGTTGACCCGGCTCAAAGCTTGTGTTGATGGCTCCGCAGGCATTGGTGATAAGCAATTGCTCGACACCCAGCGCCTTCATGATCCGAACGGGAAAAGTCACTTCGTCCAATGTAAAACCTTCATAATAATGAAGGCGGCCTTTCATCGCTACAACCGTTTTGCCCATGAGTTCACCAATAACCAATTCATTGGCATGGCCGATAGCCTCCGATTGAGCGAAATACGGAATATCTGTATACGGGATAACGGTCGCATTTTCAATCTCGTCCGCGAGCGCTCCCAGTCCCGAACCCAGAATCATGCCTACGGCAGGTTTGGTATGGATTCGGTTTAATATGTAATCTCTTGCTTCCTGAATATGTGCGGATTGATGCATAATGATATCCTCCTGATGATCTGAATTGATTTAACGAAAACTGAGTTAATGAGGTGTTACTCATCAAGTGTAATGAACAATGGTCATGATGTAAATGGAAGCTGTTCTATATACAATAAAAAAACGACCCTATGCTCCAGAATCGTTTAAAAACATGGACATACCCTATTCCAATGTATATTTGTTTCGACTTTTCATGTAATCGATTGTCATAATCAGCAACAGCATGAATGTAGCAAACATCAGCGGTTTAGCAAAAGTACCTTCTTCAAAGATATAATAGGCAGCGACCAAGTTTCCTGCAAATATTAACAGGTAATTGCGGGTGCGATCCATCTTCTCAACTCATTTCGGAAAAGAATATTGTTCGAGATTGCCTTTCTTTTACCCTATCATGAACTTCCATAAAAATCCATATACTTACACACATACAAGCGTAGTGTTCAATCACGAACGAGATAACCGTACTGTACAATCTATATTGAGTACAGCAAAAAATCGGCCACATCGTGACCGATTCTCTCCACTTCCCTGATGTTCAGGACATAGGGTTAATGATACGCCAAAATGATTCCTTTGGCTGCAACTGCTGATCAAAAACAAAGGGCCAATTTTTGCGTCCGCGTACCGGGAAATGGTCTAACCAGGTATAATTGTCCGCTACTCCCCAGAACGTCACAGAGGTAATGGATGATTTATACTCACGGAACAAATTAAAGATTTCTTCATATCGACGCTCCTGTAGCTCAGCCATCTCTGAAGTTGGCGCGGTGAGGTCCGTTCGACGATCCTCATGACGAAACACGGACATATCCAGCTCCGTAACATGCAACTGCACATCCAGTGAAGCATAACGCTCAATAGCCATTCGGATCTCCTCAATCGAAGGACCATGAATATTCCAATGCCCCTGTAACCCAATCCCGTGTACAGGCGCTCCCTTGTCCAGCAAAGAACGAACCAGATTGTAGATTTTCTCCCGTTTGACCGGATCCGTCTCATTGTAGTCATTATAGAAAAGAAGGGCATTTGGATCAGCTTCATGAGCCATATTGAACGCTTGTAGCAAATAGTCTTCTCCCAATAACTCTAGCCACTTCGTGTCCCGCATGAACAGGTCGGTCTTATCTTCAACAGCTTCATTGACGACATCCCACGCATATATTTGCCCCTTATACCGACCTACTACCGTATCAATATGTTGCTTCAAGCGAGATAATACCAGCTCTCTGGAAGCGGGAGCACCTGAGGTATCCTCAAAGACCCATTTCGATGTTTGATTATGCCAGACCAAAGTATGTCCGCGAACCCCAATCCCTTGGGCAACAGCAAAATCAACAATTTTATCCGCCGCCTCAAATGTATAACGATCCTCTTCCGGGTGAATTTCTTCAAATTTCATCTGATTTTCAGCCGTGATACTATTGAAGTGTTTGGCGATGAAATCCCCTTCGGACTGCAACATTCTGGTATGTACAGCAGCACCTATTTTGAACGTATTAGCGTACGCAGCATGTAGTGATGGAATTTCGGTTGGCATTTACAATTCCTCCCTGCCATTTTTTATCCATCATATCGTTTGTTGAATACGCTTACAATGAACAAATTATACTTCTTCCCCCTCATATTTAACTATTTATGATCCTCGGCCCTGTTCGCACAACAAAAAACACCTCCACGTATGTTCCACTGCTCATCGCAACAGAACATTTCCCGGAAGGTGTTTGAGATCGTGATGGTTATTTAAATCAACTCATATACAAGAGGATATGAAGCGTTACAGCTTGTCTACCTGTAACAAGGTCACCTGTTTCACTGTGCATGCCGGGTTAATTTGCTCCTCGGACAGAATGTTCAGCTTGATGAGGCTTTTCAGCTTATGGCTGTCTACTTTGGACAACAATCGCCAGATGTCCGGGTCTGGAAGAGAAGCATACAGCTTCTGATCATCGTATTCCTTCCGGTTCTGAAGCACTGTTTTCACGGTGTAAGCACCAACCTGCGTCTCATACACCCCTTGTTCTGCACAATACGCAACAATCTCATCTCGTAGTACAGACAACTGCTGCTCAATATCTTTTTGCTGCTGCTTCAGGTCAAAGTAGGTTTGCACTTTCTGCTCCATATCGATCACGCTCCTCTACTATCATAGGTATGCGAGGATCGCTAGTTTAGGACTGGCTGTTTATTTTATTTTATAAAAGTGGTCTTTCTATTACTTAATCGTATACTGTCGTCATTGTGTATCTCCGTATTACGATTACAGCAGATGTTCATTCAAATACGGATTACGGACAGCCATGCTGTGAACCCTTTCCATTACATTAGGCCCCATGGGTACATCCCCAACGCGCTTTAACAGAATCCAGCGAAGACAAGCTACAGCTTCAAAAACCTGCTCCTCTTCCAGCGTGTACGTATAACTTGCAGAACGTGCAAATTGAGCGCGATACATCTCACCGTAACTTTCCCCATTATAGATGGTGATCAGAAAAACAGACCATGCCATATCGTACCTTGGATCACCATACTGCCCATTAGTCCAATCGATGATGGTGTAATGGTCGTCCATCTCAAGAATGTTTCCCAGATTATAATCGCCATGAATCAAACGGTCCTGTCTGATCTGGACCTGCTGGATCAAGTTTGCCAGAAGATCATTTATATCGTCATGTAACTCAATTTGAGGAAAAAAGTATTGAACAAAATCGTACCTGAATATGTATTCTTCATCTTCTCCAGTACCCACTTCATTCACCGGATAACGATGGACCTCCATTAATCGCTCAGCTAAATGTGTCAGTTTGGTTGGTGTTAATTGGGTAACCGGCTTTCCATCATAGCTCGTTAACAGCACTTGATTCTCTTGCTCGTCTAATCCCCAACCGTAGGGTTTGGAAACACGAATCCCACTTTGATAAAGCTTGGACAATAATCGATATTGTTTGGCGATATCCGGTTTAGAATCCTTGTCCCAGACTTTCAATACGTACCGCTGATCTTCCATTTCGACTCTCATCACACTCGCTTCCAGTCCAGGTGGCAAGGGAATGATCTGATACTCCTGTTCAATCACCTGCTGGATACGTTCGTCCAGTTCTATCCAATTCATCTGGCTAAGTTGAATCGTCATCGTTCTCCTCCTTCCATGATACACAAGATTAAATTATAATCGTTTATCAAATACCTTCTGCCATTTCTTCTCTTCATATCCGATAGCTATATAAAACCGATGTGCAGATTCCCTTTTTCCGTTACAACGTACCCGAATGTTATCAAAGCCGTTAACCCGAGCCCATTCCTCGCATTCGCTCATGATTATCTTACCAATCCCCATCCCTTGATGAATCCCATCCACAACTAGTCCACCAATCTCGGCAAAAGATGGACTCTCAATGGAATGTCTTCCCTGTACATGGCCCCAGCCTACGACCCTCGAATCAATCTCAGCCACACATACATAATGGTCTGGTAAGGAAGAGAGACGAGTTAACCTTTCCTTTATTTCTTCAGTTGTGCTGACATAACCCAGTTGATGGGATAATTGGCTCATCACTTCACCATCCTGAATCATAGCTCTCCTGCAATGAATCATCACTTCTCCTCCGTTCATTCATGTCATGCCCCTCTCTTCGGTTAGTGAGGTATAATCAGGCCTTTGCCAATGACATTGGCGGATACTGGCTGTTCGCCCAATTCTCTGGCCCATACCGAGAGCTGTCCCATATGGTGAATCTCATGGGCGATCACATGTCGCATAACTTCTCCCCATGAATATGTACTGGCCTTGCCAGCTGAGCGATGATCGATATAAGCTCTTTTTTCCATACTCGACTCCCATGCTGTAACAAATGCCTCCACATCAGGACGTAACTTGCGATCCAATCGCCTTACCGCCTCAAGATTCTGGTAGTTTGCAAAATCTTCTGCATCATCCGGTTTGCCCTGAAGTAACTGAAGCCAGCTCCACTCTACATCAATGATATGAAATAACGTTTGTAATATGTTGCCTACTCCGCCCGTGCGAGGCCGAAGCAATTCTTCAAGCGGTACATCTTCACACCAAACATACCATTGCTCACGTACCATCCAGTTATAACGAAAGAATGTTTCCATTGGTATATTCCCCTTTATCGGCTATATTTTTCAGAGAGATTTGATCAATTCTGTATTGGCAAAGGTATCCTCCGAATGTTCAAAATCACCATAAATTCTACTAATCTGATTAAATCCGGATTTGATCCAGAAGCGTAATGCAGGCCAATTTTTGAGTGCCACGTTGATTCGAATTTCCTTGTAACCAAGTTCGGAAAAGTGAAGCGTCAACGCCTGAATTAATTCTTGTCCATATCCCTGCTTCTGGATCTCGCTCTGGATATATAAAAATTCGAGATAGATTGAATCCTCGGAGGGATACCCATGGTACACACTTAACAAACCAATATAGCGGTCATCCTCATTCGTGCGAATGGATTGAATTCGATAATTCTCCAGCCTGCCTCCCGGCGGAAGGTGGCCTTCTTCAAAACATTCTTGCACATAGTTCTGATCATGCTCTTGTCCATCCCATTGATGCAAGTACCGACTGGTTTCATATATGGACTCAAGTTCAGGAATATCGGATTCTTCCACATTCGAGATAATAAGTCGGTCTGACTTCCATTCTACTGGAAGTTGTTTCATCGTAATCACTCCATCTTTATATTCTATATAAATTAAACTATTGAATATTTACACTTACCACTACGATGACAGAACAACCTTCCGATCGCTGTTATCCCCAGATTTTTTTTGATTCATTTTATAATGAGAAACTCCGGGGATAAAGGCGAACACTTCGCTTCTTCAGGTTTTTTCTGTCCTCTCCGTTTGGTGTAAATATTCTGTTCAATTTATTTAGTTAATTTCTTTTTTATATACAAGATTACATGAATACCTGCATAAATAAACAGGACATTGAACAAATATAGAAGTACATTTAAATAGATGCCAGATATAAACCAGATTGTTCCGTCCGAGTTGGCATAATGATAATCCGTAAAAAATCGGAGCGGGAAACCATACTCTGTTCGGAGCGGTCCATCTTCAGTATGTAAAGTTCCAGGAATACATAGGATGGCTAATACAGCAAGCCAGGCTGATAGATTCATTATTCTTTTGTTAATCGTCAATACCTCTCCCCCTTATTCAACACTAACGGTATCTTCACCAAAATACGTCCCTTCCAACTTTTGATCCATAAAGTCTCTTAAGTCCTTTTGATCAATTATATATTTCGAATCTCTATTAAATCTGCTTTTTCTGGATACAATAATCTGTTTCCGATTGTATTGAATTGTAATTTCAGCGTTATGCTTTAATCTCAGGGCAATTCCCGCACTAATGCTTCCTGTGACATCATCTACTGGTATTTTAGCTGATTCCGGGGCTGCATTCAGCCAGCCGACTATACGGCTAATGTCTTCTTTACTTAACGTAACATTGTCAATCCTAACGTGTGCTCCGCCGTCGCCTGTCCTGGTGTACACAACTATGCTCATCTCTGTGCTTATCACTTAATTTCTTGAAATCGGCTTATTTGAATCAGAGTTACTCGTGATTAGAAAATACAAAAACATGATTGCCGCACCTATGAAAAACCAGAATCGCCTACGTTTTCCTAGCATTACAGCGCATTCTCCGTATCCACCACGTTGGCAAACAGTCTCAGTACCTTATTGTGATGTTCAATAATCTGCTCCGCTTGAAGTGTCTTTGCATTCCATGTGCTGTGCGCATCTTGAACCAGATTGACCGTGTATCCCAGACTGTATGCTCTGCGGCAAGTCGTGTCTACACATACCTCAGTCTGCATACCCGCGAGAATCAACTTCGTCACGCCATCTTCTTGCAATTTCAGATGCAGATTGGTTTCGTGAAACGAATCCGGTGTCTCTTTTTCGATAACGAGGTCACCAGCTATAGGTGCAATGGACGGATGGATGTCCCACCCCGGTGTTCCTCGTTCCAGTGGACCGCCTGGCCCTTCGCAGTGTTGGATATATATGATGGGATGCCCTGCTTCACGGGCCCTGGCAATTAACACCTGGATCTTCTGAAGCAATCGTTCCCCCTGATAGACGGGATCTGACTCATCAAACATCGCTACCTGTACGTCAATGATTAGAAGTGCACAATGCGTTGTCATCTTGCTTTCCTCCTGACGAATCAATTTAAATTTAATTCAACTCTTTCTTCTTCGTACCTTTAACAAAACTTCCAATCCCATATCGATCAGTACAAATAGAATAGCAGCAAGAACGCCAAATAAGGTCAGAACTAACGTCTCTTTGAAATCCAAGATTGCTTCTCCTGCGCCCATGACCAGATAATAAATATACATGCCTAAAACTCCAGCACATGCATAGCCTAATATCCTCGTACTTAGATACAACACATGATTAGGGAATTGTATTCGGCTGAGCAGATAGTCCAGCAATATCGATAAAGGTAGCCCGATCAACAGGATCAAGGGAGTCGCGTATACCAGATAAATAAGAATGTAAAAATCAAAACTGTAGGATTCATTCATCGATATGATACTTGCAGCCAAAGTAAAACAAATGATGGTTAGAACGGTTGTCATCAGCTTTCTTCCCATGTTCATCTCATCACTCCAATACAGTTATCTCTATCATTGGATGTGCTCATGCGTCAGATTTTGCCGGCTGCCATCCGATTTCTTGAGACCAACTATGTGCTCTCTGTAATATGCTCCACACCATTGGTCCTTTTCCTTCAACATATTTGGGACGCTGATCTTTATACAATGACATGAGTCTGTGCTTTTCTTCTGCATAGTTCAAACAATCTTCTGGATGCTCCCTTAAATAGTCTCTGAACAGCAAGGTCATCTGCTCGGAGAAACTGCCTGCCTGTCTAACGTGTATATGTATCCTTCTGTTTCCGGGTTCTTCACGAAAGTAACGTTTAGTCTTATCTGGATTTTCTGCTCTGAATACAAATCCGACTGTTTCGATCTCACGTTTGTAGTCCAACAGATTTTCATGATTAGAAACAGATATTTGTATATCGATAATAGGTTTGGCGTCTATTCCGACAATTGAAGTGGACCCAACATGATCAATCCGCACGGCCTGTTCTCCTAACGCTTCTCTTAATTTCGAACCCGTTTCGAGAAACAAATCACGCCATGTCGGATCATACTTTGCAATTCTCCATTGATCCTCCATACCACTCCTCCTTGGTTATCCAATCAAGCTATATAATTAAATAACACGTTCTTTTAACCTTTTGTTACATGTAGATTATTTAGTGATGCTATATAGGTAACAGGAGCTTTTTCCAAGTTTAGATCTTTATTCGCAATTATTAATATATCTATATTTTTACACAAATTAAAAAAAAGAGAAGGACCCTTAGGCCCTCCCCTTAACTTCTTAATGATAATCACACTTGAAATTTGTAAACTCAGCTGAAGCATCTTGCCCGCTCGCGTATAAACCAATGAGTACGCCTGTAAAACCTCCTGCAACCTCCGAGGATAGGTATCTCGTCTGTGCCGTGCCTAGCAGAATCTCTTCACTATCTGTTTGAAACAGGAAACTGTAGCGTTCCTGGTTTGAGCGGATCACCAGCGTTGCATGCTGTTTATTTCCCATATTCACTTCATGTTCTGTCGATTTGATATCACCGATATTTAGACGCTCAATCACCTTATAACCGTCCTGCTCCTGACGAATAGCCATTTCATAATGATGATTCTCATCCATGTAGATTGTGATCCCGGCTTCTCCACTCGTCAGACTAACATCGGCTGAGATTGTTGCATTAAAGTCTTTTTGACGTAGCCCGATGAACGTCGGGGATGCTGGAACGTCCAGCGTTACATCGCTCCCTGTTAGCGTAAGTTTGTCTGATTCAAGCTGATAATGCTCTGTATTTGGATGACGAAGATAACACCAGTCGAGGTTCCAGTCTGTATTTTCAAACGTATAATTCTTCTTATCCTTAAGTGGAGGTGGTGATATCATTCAGATCTGGTATTAGAAGATAGACCTGTCTATGTGTTAGCAATCATTTTGTGTTTGGAATCATCTTCTTAGCTGATTAATATGAGCTTGATGATAACGGTTATGGTCAGCCATATGCCATAACCCCCAACGTATCGTAGCTTGCTTTTCGTTCTGATGTCCAAAAGTAACTACTCGATCTAGGTCAGCATCTGCTACTTGTGTGCATGTTTCTTTCAGAAGGGTTAATACATCCTCCTCATATTGAGAGATAAGTGTGTCACGTGACACACCTTGAACCAGCGGAAGTCTATTATTTTCATCGATCATAGGACCATATTGCTCTATTAATGGCTGAGGAAGGACAGATCCCTTTATTCTATAAACCCAATTCATATCAACGAACGTAATATGCCGTATTAATTGAGCTGTACTATTAGATTGGTTCTGTTCCCCTTTGTAATCTACCTCTTCTTGCGACATCCCCTCAGTAATCGATTTGAGTCGCTGGCTATTCTCTGTTACTGCGGAAAATAACATTCCCACAATAGGCTCCATATTGGCTTCACCTTGTAAATCGTAAATCATAGTCATCCCACCTTTTTACCTTCGCTCTTTCAATAGGTCCTTAATTTCCATTAACTCTGATAATATTTCTTTGGTGTGCTGGCTATTTTTGGAGTTATCTATTCCAACTTTCACAACATAAATACCGAGGAACAGGTACACCACCAACATAATGATCATTCCCATGTACATCTCTCCTTTCCAAAGCAACAACACGTTCTACGAACGTTCACAATCCTCTCTCTCCAACTGATTTCCATGGAATGCCTTCAAAATAGATGGCAACCTTCATTGTGATTCCTCCTCAGGAATATACATCGTCTGAATCTCCTGCACACCCGGAATAAAGCCCAGATTCAGATACACGGACTCCGCATCATTTCCTTGCATCACATACAATCGTAGAACGGGATACTTACCCTTAAGTTCATTTAATGCTCTCTGTAACATCAGTGTAGCCAGACCTCTGCCTCTATGGGCGGGCAGTACTCCGATACTGTATACAGCAGCCTGATTATCTTGCAAGCACAAGCGACAATTTGCAATAAGCTGTCCCGTTTCCTTGTCGTATACTAGGGTGGAAGCTTGAGTTAGAATCTCATTGGTATAATTAGGGTCATCATTTGGAATAAAATCTGCAAGCGTGGTATGTTTTCTTCGTGTAGCCTCAAGACTTCCTGCAAAACTCTCCAGGTCACATTGAGCAATCTCATCTTCATTCACATATTTTCTAGTGCCGGTTTCACTTTCAATAATCTCTGGACTCTTCACGGTTACCCTGCTATCCCATTCGACTTCAAAATGATCTGTAGGCCGCTGCATCCAGCGACATCTGAACTCCACTGGCCAGAATCCAACTCTTGCGTATAGATCAACTTGGTCTGGAAGAATCTCAAAGGTCAGAATGCGTTTGGTGCGATCCGACCACTGTAATAATTTATGCTTCAGAAGTTTCAATACCTCAAAGCATTGCTGGAATGGCGGAATAAAAAACAAATGATACATCCGGTTAGGCTCCATTCTCACGCCACCTATTTTGCTTTCCCCTTTGTAAATCCAGTAGGCACTAATCTTGGAAGAACTGAACTCTTCTTCCCTGAAAAATCCGACATAACGCATATCATAATAAACCGTGCAATATAATCCCCATTCGGCAAAATCTGCTTTGCGAATCGAATATTCATCCGACAGATCATATTGAAGAATATCTGTAGACCACTCGGTTAAACCCATACGTCATTCCTCCTCAATTCTAATAAAATGGCAAGCAATCAAATCATTTTTCTATACGCCACCCCGTGAACATCAAAAACCAATTTCCCGTTAATTCTTCTTCTCCGTGGATTACATCCGCATTGGTCAGCAAATGGTACGCCCCTTCGAGAATTTCCGTCCGATCAGGCTGATCGGTTTCCAATATCAGTTGGTCGATGAACTGCTAGACCTTGAGGTTAGCAAAGATACGATAACGTAGCCAAAAAGTTGAACCGTAAATACAATGACGACAAACTCAACCATTATGCTGTTCGTTGCATTAAAATCATTCACAAGATCCACAAAGATCTTCCCAGGTCGGGATAATACATCCCACGAATTCCACCGATTAAATCTGCCAATGTAGACCTCTATACTGCTCAATAGCAAAATAACGCCGACAACCATCATACTAATGTACTTATTAACTAATTTGTTTAACATGCGGTGGATATGAATGATCGAACAAGTCGAGAGCAGCAATCCGATGATCGCTACGGCAAACGTCAGGGTGAGTCCATACCAAAAATCAATATTAACCCAAAATCTAACCTCCCCTTGAGCATCAAAATATCTGAATGAATGCAGAATCTCCGTAAAAAGGTAGGCCGCATTGGGCAGAAAAAAGAGCCATACTCCACACATCAGCCCCATACATATCATGCTCGTTGTGGTTAATTTCTTATTAAATATGTATCTAATGCAGGATGAGATGATGAATGGTACCCATGCCAGGAACATATCCCAGCTTAAAAATCGATACATATTTGTATCTGTTTGGTCACGTAAATACATCACAACACCTAGACAACAAAGAGTAGCCACGAGCAAGGTAAAGATGAGTCGGAGATCTTGAACCGGATGTTTGTAATCTTTCATTTCTTTGCTTCTACTTCCTTTTCCTTGATGAATGTTATAAGTTATAAATACTTTTTAAATGCCTTGCTGGATTCTCCGTTGTACCCCAATTTCATATAAAAGTGGTGTGCTTCGTTTCTGGATGATCCGCTGGTTAGAAACACCTTTATACAATTTTTCTGCACACATACATGCTCTATATGTTTCATCAATTCAGATCCATATCCCTTGCTCTGCACATGTTCCGTAATGATAACCCGCTCAACTACGCCGAATGGTCTATTTTCCACCAAAGCATCCAGACAAATATGTAAATGAGCCGTGCCGATCACCTGATCACCCATCTCATACACAAACAAGAAACTGTTTGGGTTATTCCGAACCTCTTCAATCCGTTCTGCCAGTACCTTCGTGTTTAAGTTGTTCGGCAATAACTCTGTATACAGCCTTTCAATAACCGCTGCATCCCTAGCTTCTGCCTCTCTTATCATCAAGCTTCCCCTCCCTGTTACCTCACTTGATAACTTAAAATGATATCACCGTTGTCCTCGAATTCACCCGTGTCCTGAAATCCGCAACGTTTGTACAGCGCATTTGCCGCAATGTTATGTGGAACATGGGATACCCTGATTTGCTGGCAGTCACTTCTCTCTTGCAACATACGAACCACTTCTTGAATGGCAAGTTTACCGTAACCCTTCCCCTGGTACTTCTCATCAATCATGAAGCGCAGAATTCAGTAATACCCGTCATTGTAGATCTCGTTATCAAATAAAATAAAACCGACCATCTGATCCTCTGCCAAAATGCCGTATGGCTTGGACGTAATTTCCTTCGTCGCATGGATCAATGAATCCGCATTGCTAGCTACCAAATCCAGCTGATCTTCCCGCGGTTTAAGGTTGATGCACTCGAGTTCATTTTCTTTGGTTACAGGTTGTAGCGTCACTTGCTCCATATCCACAATCCTCTCTCCTTGAAACCTAGCTTATTACTAGATTTTCTTGATCAATATAATCTCCAAAGGTTGTGTATCCAGCAACAGAGCCCCTGCGTCAACATAGCCCAGCTTTCGATAGAAGTGTTGGGCATGTTCGTCTGATTGCGTTGAAGTCATCACCGTATCGAAGCCTTGTTGCTTCATTAGATTTTCCCAGTGATGCACGACTTTTTTGCCATATCCGCCGTTTCGATAGGGTTCATCAATCCAGATCATATTCATGAAGGGAAGGTTGTCCCAAAAGTAACCGTACCTCATCCATCCAACTCTTGATCCCTCGTCCTCGTCCCATAGGATGAATATTTCTTTCTCAGAAATCTTCGTTTTCACAAGTGGAGGATGGATATGCCGATCTCTTTCAATGATATAGTCGTAGTCAGCTTCTGTTGCATATTCAATCTTCATTCGTATTGCTCCCTTCATTAACTACGTCCATCATAACCCAAAATGTGGTATATGCGAACAGTTATTTCCTCTTTTTCTCCCATGCCAAAAACCACGGTTTCCCGTGGCTGCACCCGCTCTATTTTCCTCAATCCGCTGTTGATCCGCTGACCAATTCCCCCTTATACCATACGGCTTGCCGCGCAGATCGCCGCGCAACGGCTTCCGCCGAACAACTCGCATGCACCAATACAAAACTCGCGGTGTCTCCTACCTTCGGCCAGACTTGTTCCCCTTGTGAATCCAGCGGTGTAATACCGCCTGTTACCCATGCCAAAGATTGAGACAAGGACAGTTCGTCACTATATCCGTACAGTTCTGCGAAGCGTCCCGCTTTCTCAAGCATATCCCCATTGCCAAAAGGAGACCAATGATCCGTAAGGCTGTCTGTGGCCAGCTTCACGTTCACGCCCATACGGTGGAGCATGGGAAGAGGCATCATCGTTCTGCCAATGGGCACCGTGGAAGCAATGCTCATCCCAAGCGAGGCCATTCGCTGCGCCATATCTTCTGCTTCCTGCTGCTCTGCGCGGGCGAACCAGAACGCATGACTTACCGTAACTTTACCCTGAAGCCCTGCTGCTTCGGTCAGATTTGCGAGTTCCAACAGCGTTTGTTTGCCAGCCTGCCCGCCATCATGCAGATGAATATCGATGCCCGCCTGGTGCTGAACAGCCAGTTCAACCATGGCGTTCAGTGATTTCTCAATCTGTTCGTCCACTGTATGAGGATCAAGTCCGCCCACATGTGTTGCCCCTTCCTTCATCGCTAGGCCCATAAGCTCCACTGAATGGGAGCGAAGCAGTCCATGCTGCGGGAAAGCCACGATCTCCGAAGAGATTTTTCCCGAAAATGATTCCAGAGCCTGCCGCGTCGCTTCCAGTCTTTTCAAGCCACTGACGGGTTCAATATTGCAATGACTACGTACATGAGTGGAGCCGTACCCCTGGATCAAGGTCAGAATACTCTCTGCTTGACGCTTCGCATCTGGTAGCAGCTTGGGCAACAGAACCTTCTCTTCTTCAATACGTTCGAAAATACTGGAGATACGCTTAACGGCTGTCCACGGCCCATCGTAGTAGGTTTTATCCAGATGAATATGTGCCTCCTCGAACGAAGGCAACAACAGAAGTCCCTTGCCATCTACTTGTGGTAGATCGCTAGACAACGGGTTGTTTCCTTCCACAATCTCCGCGATCAATCCATCTTCAATCCGCAGATGAGCGGGGCTTGTCCGTGTCCCCATCACCTGTTCTCCCTCCCGAACATAACTCCGCTCCACAGTCACGTTTGTTAACCAATAAGCCTGCTTCATCATGTCATCCCTCTTTTCAGTCCGTTTTTTCGTACATCATGCATCTAATTATTTATTACACCATGGTACCATAAGGGTTTACTGGGCAAAAATACGTAAAACGTTGGTGTTCCATATGCGGAACGTTTGTATTACGCTACATTAATACATGCACAAAACAGGCACAATACGTGCCTGCCCTGTGCAATCATCTTAATTTTCTTGATTACGCGAGTCTATTAAAAATGAAACCGCGCATGCCCTCCATCGGTCACGCCTTCAATCTGTTCGATATCCAGCAGTCTGCGCTTCATCTCCAGGCCTCCACGGAACCCGGTCAGCTTGCGATTAGCCCCTATAATGCGGTGGCAGGGTAACAAAACTGGAATTGGATTAGCTCCATTTGCAGCCCCAACTGCGCGCACAGCCGATGGTCTTCCAATCGCAGCAGCTATGTCACCATAGGTACGAATTTCACCATAAGGCACACGCCCTAGCTCTCTCCATACCTCCTGTTGGAAGTTCGTTCCGATCAAGTCCAGTGGGATGGTATCTGTATAAGCCATCGATTCTCCTGCAAAATAGGACTGCAACCAATCCATCATACCTGTTTGTTTCAGAGCATGTTCGTTCTCTTCCAGTTCCACGCCAGGTGCAACTTTCTGTATCCAGCCGTTCCAGTCCTCCAGTGTTTCGTTGGGCATGACCACTCGGCACAATCCCTGTTCCGTAGCGAGCAGCACCCATGGACGACCGTCCAACTGCATCGTAGTGTACATCAACTTTTTTCTCATTCGTTTACCGCCCTCTCCCTGGTGGAATGCTTAATGCTAGAACTAGGAGGTAATCTGCTTCTTCACCTTACGTTTCATACTGCGGATCATTTGCTTGCTCTCTGGATCCACGCGATAAGATTCCGTGATTTTCTGAAGTGCCTTATTATACGTAAAATCGTCCAGGCTATTATGGTGCAGATAACGCATGGTCACTTCAGGTTGTTTCACATAAGCCATTGAGATGGCCCAAGCAACTGCCATTTTCACATAATACGCCTCGTGCCTAATCTGATCCAATGCAGATAGAACCTGATCGATATATCTCTCATTCAGATAAAAATTCAACAGCATTACCACACCAAACCGGATTTCATATTCCTGATCTGATCTCAGATAGGGCTGCAAGAACGCCCACATGGGCTCCGAATGCACCTTCGTATATTTCAGTCCCGCACAGAAGCTGTCGCACACCGACCAATTGTCAATCTTCGGTACAAATGTTTCAATAGCCTTTAACAGCTCGTCCAGATCAGCCTGTACATGTCCAATGACCATTGCTTGCAACATCACTTCTTCAAAATATTCATCCTCTGCCGTTTCCAGATACGTGCGCCAGTCCCCGGCGGCAAGTTGCTTGGCAATTTTTCGTAAGGCTGGTAACCTAACACCTAGTACATTCGTGATGTTGGGAATAAGCGCAGCCGAGAATTTCTGATACTCCGGCTCAACCAGGCTGAGCAATTGTGTTCTGATATCTGCTTCCACTAGCCCTGTCCTCCTCGTCTGTTCCTATACAATAATTATATCCTTGCAGCGCTCGTTTGTAAGCCCGTATCGAATGGGTGAGCAAGATTACAATATCATTTTGGCGCTCCCTTTTCCCATTCGTTGTTTGACTTTCAACCCATTCCGTTTAAAAATATGAAGTTGACCATTCAGAAAGGAGTGTCGATATGAACGGACCTCATACTAAGAAAGATTTCTCTGTGGAGGAGATCACCGAACAACTCGTGCAACATGTGCAATCCCGGAACCTTCCCGATTTCTATACATTGGTGAAAGAACTGCATCCCTACGACCTCTCACTTGTATATAAAAAGTTCCCTGAAGAAGAAACCAATCGGTTTCTGCTCCTGTTCAAACCCGATGCCCTGGCGGATCTCGCCGAGACCCTGAAGCTGCACGAACAGATTCAACTGTTTGAACGACTTGGGCCGGAACGAACGCTTGAAGTCATGCAGCAGATGGACAAAAGTGATCTGATCCGGTTCATGCACGATTTACCCGCCAAACGCAGAGAAGAATTGCTGTCCAATATGAATCTGGATCACTCTGCCATTATCCGATCCGTGCTTAATTACCCGCCGGAAACGGCAGGACGCATCATGACAGATCAATATCGGACCCTGCTCGCTCATGAGACAGCCAAGGAAGCCTTACGACAATCGCAAGGTACCATGCATATCTCAGCCTCCAGTTATCTCTATGTAACCGATAATGAAGGCAAACTGGTCGGTGTCGTGAGTTATCGATCCCTTGCCTTGGCTGACGATAAGACCCAGGTTGAAGAACTGATGACCCGGCGGGTGATCCATGCAACGGTAGATATGGACCAGGAAGAAGCAGCACAGCTTCTGCAGCGTTATGAGTTTATTGCACTTCCGGTGGTGGATGAAAATCACAGGTTATGCGGTATCATTCAGATGGATGATGTCATCGATATTATTATGGATGAAGCAAGTGAAGATTTGGCCAAAATGGGGGGTGGCAGCAAGGATATCGACTTTGATACCAAGCCACTCGTGGCCGTCAGACGCAGACTTCCCTGGCTCATCCTATTACTGTTCATCGGCCTAATCTCGGGAAGTATCGTGGATTATTTCGAGGATACATTGAATCAGGTTGTAGCACTGGCATTCTTCATGCCGATGATTGCAGGTATGACCGGTAACACAGGAACGCAGTCTCTGGCTGTTGTGGTACGCGGACTGATCGGACGCAAACTCGACAAAGCCACCGTACTCGCACTGATTGGTCGGGAGATCAAGGTAGGCACCATGATTGGCTTGGTCTGTGGATTGCTGATCACTGTCATCGCTTATTTCTGGCAAGGGGACTGGCTACTGGGCGCCATTATTGGGGTATCTCTGTTCCTCACTCTTGTCATTGGCACACTAACCGGTACCTGTATTCCGCTTCTGCTTAGTCGTTTCAAAGTCGACCCGGCTGTTGCCTCTGGCCCATTAATTACCACATTGAATGATATCTTGTCCCTGTTTATCTATTTTGGGATCGCCACACGTTTCCTTGATGCCTTGATGTAAAAAAGTTGTGTATACAGCCAAAACAGACCTGATCCTGCGATCAAGGTCTGTTTTGCTTGCAAGGTGAAGGGTATATATCTTCATCTAACTCTCTTTTTAACCAACTATCCCGTCTACACTGCGCTATGCCATTCTTTTATTTTTATTATAGATATCGAACGCTACAGCGAGCAGCAGCACCAATCCCTTAATACCCTGCTGCCAGTCAATACCGAGACCAATCAGGGACATCCCGTTATTCAACACACCCATGACCAAACCACCGATGATGGCACCAAATACCGTACCTATGCCCCCTGAAGCGGAAGCACCACCGATGAAGCAGGCCGCAATGGCATCCAGCTCGAAGTTGGTACCTGCTCTTGGCGTAGCTGCATTCAGACGTGCGGCGAAGATCAACCCGGATACCGCGGCAAGTGTACCCATGTTTACGAAAACCCAGAAGGTTACCTTTTTTGTTTTGACTCCAGACAGACCTGCGGCCTTCTCATTACCTCCAAGCGCATACACATGCCGTCCCATGACAGTACGATTCATAACGAAGGAGTACACAACGATCAGGACAAACAGCAGGACCAGGATATTCGGAATACCTGCATAACTTGCGAGTACAAACGTAAACAGATTTGTCACGACAGCCACCACAATCAACTTGAGCAAAAACAGCCCCTGTGACACGACCTCGAATCCATATTTTCGCTGGGAACGGCGTTCCCGCAGTTCATTGACAATGTACCAGACGGTGAGCACAAGACCCACAATGATAGATACCAGACCGAAACCTGAGAATTGAATGTCCGCCAGGAAGCCAGAGCTTATTTTCTGGAATCCACCCGGGAAAGGAGAGATCGATTGCCCCTCCAGCACGATCATCGTCAAGCCGCGGAACAGCAGCATGCCTGCCAGCGTCACGATAAATGCCGGAATCCGCACATAGGCGATCCAGAAGCCTTGCCATGCACCGATCAAAGCCCCAACCAGCAAGGAAGCGATGACTGCAAGCCAAGCCGGAAGTTGCCAATCAACCATCATAATCGCGGCAACGGCACCAACAAAGGCTGCAATGGAACCAACAGACAGGTCAATATGTCCGGTAATGATGACCAGCACCATTCCGATCGCCAGCACCAAAATATAACTGTTCTGCAAAATCAAATTCGTAATATTAATGGGCTTGAGCAACAGCCCGCCTGTAAGTACCTCGAACAAAAGCATAATCACTACCAAGGCAATAATCATGCCGTATTGACGGATATTATTTTTGAACAGCTTTGTTATCATTTCCATGCTTGCCGCCTCCAGACTTGGTCATATATCTCATCAACGTTTCCTGCGATGCTTGCTCCCGGCTGACTTCACCGGTGATTCGTCCGGCATTCATCACATAGATCCGGTCACACAGGCCAAGAACCTCCGGAAGCTCGGATGAGATTACCAGTACGCCCTTGCCTTCAGCAGCCAGCCGATGAATGATCGTATAGATTTCGAATTTCGCTCCCACATCAATACCGCGGGTAGGTTCATCCAGGATAAGAATATCTGGTCCGGCAAAAATCCATTTGCTGAGCACCACTTTTTGCTGGTTGCCTCCACTCAGATTACCGGTCTTCTGCAAAATACTTGGAGCTTTGATATTCATGCTTTTCTTCATCTCTTCCGCTACCAGCACTTCTTCGCGCTCGTTCACTACTGCGTTTCGCGTCAGCTTGCTCAGACCCGTTAAGGAAATATTACGCTTGATGTCATCCATCAGAATGAGTCCGTATTCCTTGCGGTCTTCTGTCACATAAGCAAACCCGTTCTGAATAGCCTCCGTGACGGTATTGTTGTGGATCGGTTTACCATTCTTAATGAGTTGACCCGAAATATTCCGGCCATAGGATTTGCCAAAGATACTCATGGCAAGCTCGGTACGCCCAGCGCCCATCAGCCCGGCAATTCCTACAATCTCACCACGCCTGATATTCATATGGATCTGATCCAGTACTTTCCGCTCGGCATGATGTTCGTGATATACCGTCCAGTCCTTTACCTCAAGGATAACTTCACCAATGGTGGCATGACGCTCCGGATAACGGCTGGTGAGATCACGTCCTACCATCCCGCTAATAATCCGGTCCTCCGTCACTTTTTCCTTCTTCATATCCAACGTCTCAATTGTCTTGCCATCCCGTAAAATGGTTACGGAATCGGATACCTTGGATACCTCATTCAGCTTGTGTGAGATCAGGATACAGGCGATGCCCTGTTTCTTGAATTCCAGCATCAATTGCAGCAGATTTTCACTGTCGTCCTCGTTCAGCGCAGCGGTTGGCTCATCCAGAATAAGCAGCCGCACCTTTTTGGAGAGCGCTTTCGCAATTTCGACCAGCTGCTGCTTGCCTACCCCGATGCTGGATACCAGCGTGTTTGGATTTTCGCTCAGTCCCACCTTCGAGAGCAGCTCCCGTGTACCCACAAAAGTTTCCTTCCAGTTGACAATTCCTCTGCTGGCACGCTCATTGCCCAGATATATATTTTCCGCGATCGAAAGGTAGGGAATCAGGGCCAACTCCTGATGGATAATGACGATTCCCAGATCCTCGCTCTGCTTGATATCCTTGAACTCACAATTTTTGCCCTGAAATAAAATGTCGCCTTCATACGTGCCATGTGGATATACACCACTCAGTACCTTCATCAACGTAGATTTACCTGCGCCATTTTCACCACATATGGAATGAATTTCGCCTTCACGGACTTTCAGATTGACATTTTCCAGCGCTTTGACGCCAGGAAAGGTTTTGGTGATGTTTTTCATTTCCAGAATGATTCCGGCCATGGGATGTTCTCCTTTCATTTATTATTTCAGTCCGATTTCTTCCTTCGTGTAATACTGTGTACCAACGATATCCTGCTCCACATTTGTACGGTCCACCGAGATGGGATCCAAGAGAAACGCCGGAATAACCTCAATTCCGTTGTTATATGATGTTTTATCATTAACTTCCGCCTGTTTTCCTTGCAAAATACTATTGGCCATCTCTACCGTTTTCTCCGCCAGCTTCCGTGTATCCTTGAACACCGTCTGCGTCTGTTCCCCGGCCACAATTGACTTGATCGAGGCAAGTTCAGCATCCTGTCCTGTAATAACGGGCAGCGGTTTGTTCGAAGTACCGTAACCAATCCCTTTCAAGGATGAGATGATACCAATACTGATTCCATCATAAGGAGATAATACTGCATCCAGATTATCACCCGAGTAATAGGCACTCAACAGGTTATCCATCCGTGACTGGGCCAGTGCTCCGTCCCAGCGCAAGGTTGCAATCTGGGCCATCGTCATCTGCTTGCTGCGCACGACCAGCTTGCCGGAATCGATGTACGGCTTCAGCACAGACATCGCACCGTCGAAGAAGAAATAGGCGTTATTATCATCAGGAGAGCCACCAAACAGCTCAATGTTATACGGTCCTTTTCCATCCTTGAGCCCAAGCTTTTGTTCGATGTAGGAGGCTTGAAGCACACCCACCTTAAAATTGTCGAACGTGGCGTAATAGGTCAAATAGGGCGTATTGCGAATAAGCCGATCATACGAGATCACTTGTATCCCTTCGTCATGTGCTTTCTTGATTACATCCGTTAATGTGTTGCCATCCACGGACGCGATGACCATCACATCCACACCTTTGGTGATCATGTTTTCAATCTGTGAAATCTGATTCTCGACCACATCCTCAGCATACTGAAGATCGGTTTTGTAACCCTGCTCCTGGAACAGACGGACCATGTTCTCCCCGTCTCCCACCCATCGTTCTGATGATTTGGTTGGCATCGATATACCGACATATCCCTTTTCCTTGCTACCTGGCCCACTCTCTGCCAGATTGCAGGCCGAGAGCATCAAGGTCATCACCAGAAGCCAGATGAGCATTGCTCCTTTTTTCATATGAAGTTCCCCTTTCCTCACGTCAACCAGTTCTGAATGAGTTATAAGATAACGCTTACAATGCATGTAGTGCATCCTGTTGCTTGCTGTTCCTGTCTGAGACTAATGGTAGCATTTGAGATGCCGCAAGGTCTTTGCACGTTTTGAACCTTTTTTATAAAAATTTAACTTTTGTTGGAAATACTTAAAGTACAAGTATGACCCTCGAGGTACCGTACCAGAGTCAAAAAAAGGACATGCTCCACTTCGCTTCACACGAAGTAAAACACATCCATCTCATTTATCACACATCTTAATGATCAAGTATTGCGGTTACATATGTTGAGGTAAGTCTTTTGATTGGCCTCAAATGCTACATATTATATTTAATTCGCTGAAGGATGATAAGCCGTCCCCCCGTTCTTTCGATACTGCACAGGCGAAATGCCCATTGTTTTCTTAAATGCAGTGCTGAAATAATGTTGCGTGTCATAACCTACACGCTCAGCTATGGTGTGGATCGGCAGTGTTGTTGAGTCTAATAACTGTATAGCCTTGCGAATACGAGCATGCGTGACAAGCGTGACAAAGGAATCATTCAGCTCTTTCTTCAGCACACGGCTAAGATATACGGCAGATACTTGTAGACGGGAAGCGAGCGATTCCAAGGTCAGTTCCCGCTCGGCATACTCTTCGTGAATAAGTTGTCTTGCCCGGCGAACCAGAGGCGACAACTGCACTTCCCCGTATACCCGTTCACGGCAATGACGGTACGTATCCGGCGTTTCTTCCAGTGTCCCTGTATGCGTCTCCACATGAGCATGAATAGCAATATTCAGGCAAGAACTGATCTGCTGTTCCAGAAGGGACTCTATTTCTTCAGGGGCTTCCTGCCACAGACATATGCCGATCAACCCGCTTACGTCCCGAAACAGGACATGCGGCAGGTCTGCCAGCAGTTCACTGATTATATTTTCCACTGCAAACAGAAACAACTGACGATCATTCTCTCTCAGTATCGTCTGACGCGCTTCAGCGGCAGGCCAGCGTACGACCCCGATCTGCACAGGTGGGACGGCGGGCAGCCGCAAAAACACAAGCTGCTCCGTCAGATCCCTCCCTTCAGCCTGACCCTCCAGCCACTCCAGCATAAATCGCTGGCGAAGAAGCGGGATATTACGTTCAATCTGATGAGCTGCCTGTTGTACATATGCCGTCCTCTGGTGCTCTTCAGTAAGTCGCTGATGCAATCGCTCAAGTGCAGTATATAATTGTTCTGCTTGCACAGGTTTTAAGATGTAATCCTCTACGCCAAGACGAACCGCCTCCTGCGCATATGCAAATTCATCATGTCCCGAGATGATCAGGTAACGACAGCCCGGGCACTTCTGCTGAAGGGCACGGATTAGTTCGATTCCGTTCAGGAATGGCATATTCATATCGACGAGAACAATATCCACACCCAAGTCAGCCGCCCGTTCCAGCGCTTCCTCGCCATCTTCCGCTTCACCTACAACCTCCATCCCGAGAGTTGTCCAGTCAATGGCATCCCGAATCCCCTCACGAATGATCGGTTCATCATCAGCGATGAGCACGCGGTATTTCTTCGCCACATAGCTATCATGCGTAATCTCCATTACTGTAGTCAATGCGGATGTCTCATCTGTTTCAGTGGAAGTTGTCACGGTCGATTTCATGAATTTTCCCATTCACTCTCCTGCCTCTCTTCGTTATTGATTTGCTGGATTGGTGGGAGCTCTCGCATCAACGGATGAATGATGGTCACACGAGTTCCTTCACCTTCCTGGCTCTCCAGTTCAATACCGTACTCATCGCCAAAGGACAGCCGAAGACGGGCTTGCACGTTCAACATTCCATAACTTTTGCCTGTTATCCCCGGCGAAGACGCTTCCAAACTGGCCAAAGGAGCTTCGAGCAGATGCTGCATCTCGGCCAGCCGTTCGTTGGACATTCCTGCTCCATTATCCTGAACGGTCAGCAGCAGTCTGTTATGTTCCAATCTGGCCTCCACCCAAATGCGTCCCGGCCCACGCCTGCCTTTGATTCCATGATAGATTGCATTCTCTATTAGGGGCTGAAGCAGCAGCTTTAACACCAAAAGGTCTCGCAGTTCCTCTGGAATATTCAATGTATACTGAAGACGATCGCGGTATCGTGTCTGCTGAATTTGCATATAGCTGGTCATATGCTCAATCTCGGAGTGCAGCGGAATGTAATCCTGTCCTTTACTAAGCCCTATGCGAAATAATCGAGATAACGCACCAACCATGCCGGATACATCTTCTGCACCCTCTTTGCGTGCCATCCAATGAATCGTATCCAAGGTATTGTACAAAAAGTGTGGTTTGATATGCTCCTGCAAACTTCGCATTTCAGCGTCGCGCTTCTGCCGCTCCCGCAATTCATTAAGTGATATCAGTTGTCTAATCTGTTCCAGCATTCGGTTATAACTGTTGCCAAGCATGCCAATCTCGTCAGCGCGATCGCTCCAGCGGCCTGGTCTGAGATTGCCGGTCTCCGCCCTGCGCATGTAGGACATGAGCCGGAAAATGGGCTGAGCAATGGAACGGGAGAACCATAAAGAGGCGCTCAAGCCAAACAAACACACCACAAATACAAAGCTAACCACGTAAAACTGGATCTGGCGTACTTCGGATATCGAGTCTCTTGTGGGAAATACCCCTACCGTTCTCCAACCCGTAAAGGTAGACGACTGATACATGAATAATAACGTTCCACCTTCTGTATCGGCGGTAAATGTTCCACTCTCACCGGAGGGGAACCAGTCTGTGGGAATGTGTTCTATTAGCGGGTGCTCCGGCTTGTATACACTTTGACCTTCTGCATCCGTCACCATCACATAACCGGATTTCCCCAAGGTTACATTACGGGCAGCCTGAGAGACGGACCTTAGTTTAAGATCAATCATAATAACGCCTCGCACACGTCCTGACGCTTCATCCGTTATGGAACGTGCAACTGATACAATTTCATCATCCTTGTACCGTACATGTGTCGTGAGATTACGCTCTTTTGGCTGACCCAATACCATGAAGATGCCCGGATTGGCCGAAGCTTTTTGGTACCAATTTTCCTGGATCAGGCTCTGTTCCGCCCGGGGATACATCTCGTTGCTAATATAGTCACCACTCTCATTGACGAGAACAATCCCGGCGATTTCAGGATACAACGTTGTGAACCCCTGCAAGGTTTGTTTGATGCCATATAACCGATTTTGCTCCGTTTCGGCATTGGTGTCCATGTTCATCGGTTCGATACTTGTATCATCATTCAGTGGCATTTTGTCGTTCATAAAAGCATCAATATCCGGGTCAAAGGCAATCAGATAGGTCATGTTTTGCAAATTCTCCATTTTGCTGTTCAGAGCTTCATTCACTTTGCCAATCAGTTGCATGGTATGCCCTTCAACCTGCCGCTCAACTACCCGCTCCACCGTCCAGTTCACAAGCAACCCAAGCCCTACGGAAGGTACAATGGCGAATAACAGAAAAAGCAGCATCAGCTGGTACCGAAGGGGCATATTACGCAAGCGTAAACGCCGAATCCCGTTCCTGAAAGTGGAGAGGATTGCTCTCCTGCTCCAAGGCCTTGGACTCTTGAAATATTCCTTGTTATTTGGCATAGTAATCATCCACATCCGAGCGTGTCACCACAGAGATTCCTGTGTCCACCATCACGGGAAGCGGTGCATTTTCACCGGATGAGGATGGGGCAGGAACCGTTAACTGGTGATGCAGATGGAACAGATATTGGAGTGACCAATATCCCATATTCCAGGTTCCCTGTGCAATTGTAGCTGAGATCGTACCGTTCTTGATCATATCCAATGTAGTCTTATTTGTATCAAACGAAATAATCTGCAATGGATGTCTGTCCCCGGCAGTTTGAGCGGCTTCCCCCGCTCCTGCTCCTCCGGTGGCTTCAGTCACAAAAATTCCCGCCAGCTCGGGATGTTCCTTCATCATTCTGATTGTTTCGTCTCTGGATACCATCGCATCACCGTGTCCGTCTGCAACTTCAACAATCTGCATGGAAGGGTATCTCTCCTTGATCGTATCGCGGAAACCCTTCGTGCGCTCTTCATGATTTTGTTGCCCAGGTAAAGTTAATACCGCGACCTCTCCCTCACGACCCAGCAGTTCAGCCATTTTATCGGCAGCCATTACACCCGACCTGTAATTATCTGTCCCAAGAAAAGAATAGGCTCGGCTATCAGGTGCATCCGCGTCAAATAATACAACAGGGATATCTGCGTCGATTGCCTTGTTAATCGCTGGAACTAACGATTGAGGATCGATTGCAGATATGGCAATGCCTGCGGGTTTACGAGCGATAGCCTGCTCGATTACCATGGTCTGCTCCTTCGCATCATACCGGGTAGCACCGCGATATTCTACGGTCACGCCAAGCGCATCCGCGGCATCCTCGAAGCCTTTGAGTGGGCTCTTCCAGTACTCCAGCCCGGACTGGAATGTAATCATGATATACGTCTCTCCGATATCACCGCGCAGCCCCCGGTCCTCCCATGAACTGTTTACCTGACTGGTGTATTCGAATCTCAACACATACAACGCAAATGCTGAGATTAGCAAAATGTAAACCAGCAGCATTTTTTTCATTCCGTTCACTTCCTCAAGTCGTCTGATCACCTTATACTTCGTTTAAATTGTAAACGCAATCATTCAAAAAGAAAACCACCCCTTATCTTTTAAAAACAAGCTCCTGCTGTTAACGGTGTACCTGCTGCAATAATGTACTATATGGTTTCTCCCTCTGGACGTATGATCATGGAACTAAACTACAACCAGAGGAGAGCATCATCATAATGAATCTTGCATCTTTTTTAATCTACTGCATCGTCGTAACATTCACCCCCGGCCCCAGCAATATCGTAATTCTTTCTTCCGTACAACAGGTTGGGGCACGTCAAACGATGCAATATGTGTGGGGAGCTACGCTGGCATTTGGTCTGCTGCTTACCGCATCAGCTTTTCTTAATCAGCTTCTTGCGGGAGTGTTGCCCGGAATTCTGAAGGTGATGCAGATTGTCGGCGGCCTGTACATGGTGTATCTGGCGTACCAGATCTACAAGATGGGTACCACCGAGGACGCACCGAAACAAGTTACCGGATTTTGGAACGGTTTCATTATGCAATTTGTGAATCCAAAGGTGGTCTTGTTTACTTTCACTGTCATTCCAAGTTATGTATTGCCCTTTTATCAAAGTTCATTCTCATCGTTTCTGTTCGTGGTGCTCATTACCTTCATTGGATTTCTGGCCTATTCCAGCTGGGTTGTTTTTGGCACGGTTTTCAGAACGTTGCTGAATCGACACCAAAAATTACTGAGTATTCTCATGGCCCTTTTTTTGTTATACTCAGCCATTATAGTATCCGGATTGATCTAAAGCTTGGGAGGTGTGCTGCATGGAACGCTTTAACTATAAAAAGTCGCAAGACGTGCTGGCACTATCTGCCAGCTTTACTGATTTTGCATACAAAAAACATTGCCACGAAGAGTATGCGGTCGGCGTAACCCTGCGTGGCATTCAACAATACAACCTGGACGGACAATATCAGGCGTCTCACCAAAATGGTGTCATGTTGTTTAACCGTGAACAGTCCCATGATGGAAGCTCCTATGATAAGGCTGGCATTGACTATGTGATGCTTTATTTGAAGCCTGAATTGGTAGAGGAGATTATAGGCAAAAAGGAATTGCGTTTTGGAAGTCCCATCGTCTATGATCCCGAGCTTGCACGTAACATTCTGATGCTGAACGACGCCGTTCAACTCAGACACGACGAAGCCGAGTGCAGCGAACGGGTCTTCGATCTGGTTCAACTTCTGGCTCAGAAGGAAATGGACACCAAGCTCTGGTTGCCTCAGGACAACCTGGTCCGCAAAGCCAAGGAAATCATGTTTTGCAGCACCGAAGATGTGCTCAAGCTGGACAACCTAAGCTCCGAATTTGGCATGTCCAAGTTTCAATTTATCCGTGAATTCAAGGCACATGCAGGCATATCCCCCTACCAATTTTTCTTAAACTGCAAAGTAGAGCGTGCCCGTCAATCCATCGAAACACACAAGGACGTCTATGCTGCTGTTGCCGATTGCGGATTTGTCGATCTGACCCATCTGAATCGTCATTTCAAACGGGTATTTGGTGTCACGGCTTATGAATACATGTTGCAGTTGAACTATAAAAATTGAACTACAGAATATTTACACTGGCCACTCCGATGACAGAATAACCTTCTGATCGCTGTTATCCCCAGATTTTTTTGATCCCTTTTTATAAAGGGAAAATCCGGGGATAAAGGCGAACGCTACGCTTCTTCAGGTTCTTTCTGTCCTCTCCGTTTTGTGTAAATGTTTAATTTAATTTATGTAGTTCCACCGGATCGATAATCTCGACTCCAAATGGATAAAATTTTGACGCCACTCCTGAAAATCCCCGTATAGAACGTCATTGTTCCTTAACGCTCTGTACGGGGATTGGCTTCTTTTTTCGTTGGGCAATCAGATTCTTTTCTTTCGCTTCCATATCCACACGATTGCCAACGCTGCCAATACAATGACTGCACCGTATAAGATAAGATAGAAAGGCCCACTTTGCCCACCACCATCATTGGTTTCTCCAAAATCTTCTTTACTTACAACCTTGCCCGCACCCAGCAATTTCAGATCGTCTCCGGCTTGTTCAATTGGAACATTGCGACTGCACAGATTCGTATGCAGCTTCTGATCCACTTCATATTGATAAGCATAGATCAGATAGGACTGATTCTTTTCAAATTCAACTCCACAGGACTCAGACCCACCGTCACTCGCGAGAATTTTCATCTTTTTGGCATGAACTCCCTTCCATGCCGTATCTACATCAAATGTATACTCTCTTAATAAGCCGTCATGTTTCGATTGCTGAGACTCGCCTTTCTTCACCACTTCTCCTGTAAATACCGTGGTATACGTTTCCAATCTCTTTTGAACATCACTCTCGACACAACTGCAAGCATACACCTTCTCTCCGGGAAATAGAGCTAACCCAGACGTAACCAACAGTAAGATCAACATGCACATCACCAAACGTCGTTTCATTCCGACCGCTCCCTCCTACATTCTCTGCTTGAATAAGCGTTGTTAAGGTTACATATTTTTATTGCTGCTATATTTATTGTAAAATTATAGCACAATACAAATATCGTTATGTCCGACATACGCAAAGATACAACATACGAAATCAACCATCACGGAGGAACTCAACATTTGATACACAACTGGAAAAAGAATATCTCATTCCCGCTGCTCGTTGCAGCGTTATGCATGATCGCTTTTATAAGCATCGCCCTGTCCATCAGCGACAACCAGATTCATCGATTTGATGATACCTTAATCGGCTGGATTCAGGGGTTGGAATCCCCCGGCATGACACAATTCATGCAGCTTTTCACCTGGATCGGCAGTGAAATGCCTGTGGTCTTCATTACCATCATCGCCATGATTGTGTTATACGTTTGCCTGCGACACAAACGCGAACTGCTCTTCCTGGCTTGTGTGCTCGCCGGTTCAACCCTGTTAAATGCTTTGCTCAAACTGGTATTCCAGCGTGCCAGGCCTACCATTAACCGAATTATTGAAGTGAGTGGTTACAGCTTCCCAAGTGGACATTCCATGGCCGCATTTAGCCTGTATGGTGGACTGGCCTTTCTAATCTGGAAACATGTACCCACCGTCACCGGACGTGTGCTGATGATTGTTGCCAGCGCCGTATTTATACTGACCATCGGTATAAGTCGTATCTACTTGGGGGTGCATTATCCAAGTGATATCGTAGGCGGATACTTCTTAAGTGGTTGCTGGCTTTCCACATGCATATGGTTTTATCGGCGGCATTTGGAGCGCATGTCCCAACTGCAAAGCAGAAGGCTGGCCTAGGCGGCACGCCTATTGTACTACACAAAGAAATACCCGGCTTTCCTTAACTGAAGGATCGCCGGGTATTTTTATATTCATATATAGTAGTCATGAACTCGTTCAGGACCATATGAACCCGCTTGTCCCATTTAAGGGAACAGGCGGATCTGGTTTTTTTCACGCCAATTTATAACTCTTCACCATTGGATTCGATAACTTTTTTGTACCAGTGGAAACTCTTCTTCGGTGTTCTGCTTAAGTCACCAATACCATCATTGTCCTTGTTGACATGAATGAAACCATAACGCTTCTTCATCTCTCCAGTGGATGCACTAACCAGGTCGATACATCCCCACATGGTGTAAGCAATTAGATCTACGCCGTCAGCTACCGCTTCTTTCATCTGTTCAATGTGACCTTTCAAATAATCAATGCGATAGTCATCCTGAATGGAGCCATCTTCCTCGACCACATCGACAGCACCCAGACCGTTCTCAACCACCATCAGTGGAATCTGATAACGATCATACAGATGATTCAGTGTGTAACGCAGTCCTTTTGGATCAATCTGCCAACCCCAGTCGGAAGCTTCGAGATATGGATTTTTGATACCGCCCAGCAGATTACCTTCTGCTCTCTCGAGGGACTCGTCCGCACTTTCAACCAAAGACATATAATAACTGAAGGAATAGAAGTCTACGCAACCTTCACGCAAAGTCTGCTCGTCTCCCGGTTGCATCTCGATCTGGATACCTTCTTCGGCGAAGAAACGTTTCGCGAATCCAGGATACGCACCACGAACCTGTACATCACCACAGATCATGTTGGACAGTTGGTCTTTCTTCTGTGCAAGCAGCATGTCGTCCGGGTTACATGTATTTGGATACGTTGTCATGAACGCAACCATACAGCCGATCTGGAAATCAGGGTTGATCTCATGTCCCAGTTTTACCGCTTTAGCACTTGCAACAAATTGGTGATGCAGTGCCTGGAAACGAGTCTGTGGGTTATCGATTCCATCCGTCAAGGCTTCTTTGCCTTCCAACAAGATACCGGCACCCATATAAGCACCCATTGGCATTGTCAAAATGTTGATTTCGTTGAACGTAAGCCAGTATTTCACTTGATCCTTGTAACGGTTGAACAGGGTTGTACAATAGCGGATATAACAATCGATAACTTCACGGGAAGCCCAGCCGTTATACTTTTGTGTCAGACCGAATGGCGTTTCATAATGTGAGATCGTTACGAGCGGCTCAATATTGTATTTTTTCAACTCGGCAAAAACATTATCGTAGAACTGCAATCCCTCTTCGTTGGGCTCCAGATCATAACCGTTTGGATAGATTCGGGACCAGTTGATGGACATGCGGAACATTTTGAAGCCCATCTCTGCCATCATGGCAATATCTTCTTTGTAATGTCCGTAAAAATCAACCGCTTCATGGCTCGGATAATACGTGCCCTCTTCCAATACAGGCGTAATCCGGCGTGGAATTGTGTGGGTTCCTCCTGTCATCATGTCAGACGTGCTTGGCCCCTTGCCACCCTGGTTCCATCCACCCTCGAATTGATTGGCAGCGGTTGCGCCACCCCAGTAAAATCCTTCTTTCATTGTCATGATCAGTTCCTCCTTCATATCTCAACAAGACTATGTAACCAGTGTACCACCCATACCCTGACACCTATTGTCATGGTATAATCATCGCATGGAAAATAACCGACTATTTCGAATGTTGCTTTTGTTATTGGAGAAAAAGAAAGCCACTGCACCCGAACTCGCCCGTTTGTTCGAGATTTCTGTACGCACGGTGTACCGCGATATCGACCGGCTGAGCGCTGCGGGTATCCCCGTCTATACGACGACCGGCAAGCATGGCGGTATTCATCTGATGGACAACTATGTCATGGACAAGTCCCTGTTGTCGGAAGAAGACCAGAACGAAATTTTGATGGGACTATACAGCATCAGTGCGATCCCACACCTTAATAGTGCCCATATGCTGCAACGGCTGACCGCTCTGTTTGATCACAAGCTGGATTGGATCGAATTCAATTTCTCACCATGGGGCAGCATCCCCCTGCAAGAGAGAGAACTGTTCAATCAGGTGAAACAAGCCATATTAACGAATCAACTGATTACGTTTCATTATGTTAATTCGGATGGTGAGGAAAGCATTCCGACTGTGGAGCCACAGAAACTTATTTTCAAAAACAGTACATGGTACTTCAAAGGCTATATTCATGATGATCCTGAACGGAAAGAATTCGAGACATTTAAGATGAAACGGATCACCCAGTTGACTTTTCTGGCGAGAAAACACGATCACTCTGTTACTGCCGGATCAAACGACCCTGAATCAGAAGCAGCTCCTGTCCTGACTCCTCTTACACTCTCGTTCTCCAGCAATATTGCATACCGAGTGTATGATTTTTTCGAACCGTCCCTCATTAAAAAAGAGCCTGATGGCAGGCTCCGTGTGTCTCTCGAACTGAATGTAGGGGAATGGCTCTACTCCTTCCTGCTGTCGTTTGGTTCCGAGCTGACCGTAATCGAGCCTGTTCATGTTGGACAGGAATTGCTCAGACGTCATATCAAAGCCGTTGAACATTTGCAGAACGTCATGAACAAACTTCCCAACAATGAATGATATAATATAGGCCTATACAACTTTTGATCACAGCTGACTCTCCGTCATCCATCTGACCGAAGGAGGTTTATTCATGCAAGACATTAGACGCAACAATGTGGAACGTTTCAAAGGTTTTGGTACGTTATACGATCAGAACCGACCAGCTGCTCCCACTGAAGTGGTGGATATTCTAACGACATATCTTGGCAGCACACCGCGTATGGTCGCAGATATAGGCTGTGGCACCGGCTTATCCTCGTGGATCTGGCTTAATGAAGCTGAACGTATCATCGGCTTTGAACCCAGCGATGACATGAGGTCTGTAGCAGAATCCAAGTGGGAATCTGCCGGCAAGCCGGATAACCTTCGGTTCGTGTCCGGCTTGTCTCACGACCTCGGACTACCAGATGGCAGTGTGGATGTGCTGACCTGCTCGCAATCGTTTCACTGGATGGAGCCGCAACCCACACTACGCGAGTTTGCACGTGTACTTCGAACAGGGGGCATATTTGCAGCCTACGATTGCGACTGGCCGCCAATGTTAGACTGGCAGTTAGAACAAGCCTATCTGCAGCTGAATAAGGAAGCAGATCAACGAGCAGCCAGTCTGGCTCCCCAGGATAGTCAGGCACACAAATGGAGCAAGGATGGGCATTTGCAGCAGATTCAGCAGTCCGGGCTGTTCCGATATGTTCGGGAAATCGTATTTCATCACCACGAGACATTCACAGCCGATCGATATGTCAATCTCGCCCTGAGCCATGGCGGCCTTCAAACGGCGTTGAAGCTCGGAGCGGATGATCTATTAACAGCTGCTGACGAGTTCAGAGCGCTGGCTAATCGTGTATTTGATGGAGAATCCAGAAAAGTACTCTTTTCTTATCGCATGCGCCTTGGTATTGTTTGAAAACCGTCCGTTGCTTGCATCTCTCGTACATACCAAATGAAATAGGGAGGTCCTACACGTCATAAACATGCCCTGTAGGACCTCCTTTTTGTCTACATCCTCAGGAAGAGAATAAGTCACTTAATTGTCGCTCCTGTACATTCAATGCCAACACCAATTTTGTCGGGTCTTGTCTTGAATAGATGACGTTAATGATATGACCTTGCTGAACCTGCGGCAGCACAGATGACAAAATTTCTTTTTGCGTTGTCACATTGAAGGTTTCACCGTCCGTCTTTGTTATGCTGAGTTTGAGCTGAAGTTTGATCTTATTACTGCCTCCACTCCCAAGTGGAGTGACATCAAGGATCTTGGCCATTGCTTTTTCCCCTGTTCTTGCAATATCCATCATTTCAGGTGATACCCCTTGCTGTACCATCTTTTCATCCAGCAATTGCTGCATATCTTCCTGTGATAATTGCCCCTTCAGATCAAGCCCTACCTTGCGCTCATCCTTTACGGAAACCACTAATGGAATGAAACTGCCCGGCTGAAACTGTGCCATGGAGGTCAGCGGAATGACGGTTTTCATCTCGGTATCATATTTCTCTCGCCCTTTAAGCGAAACTGTCAGACCCAATCGAACCTCCGGTTGTTCATTAATATACGTACCTGTCTGTTGTATGCTCTTAATGACCCCAACTGCTGGTATACCTGTCTTCACTCGACCTACACCAAAAATATTGCTCAAAATCGCAGGAACAAAGATTAGTGCAACCCCGGCAAAGATTGCCGGAGTATACCACCATGCCTGCATAATCATAAACGGATCATTCCACAGCTGCTGTGCCAGAAATGGGGAGAATCCCACTCCAAACACAGTTAATACGCCAATCAATCTCAGGAAACCTACCATATGACTCACCCTCTCTTAATCTTTCTCTTAATATCTCTATCAAAACCTCTAATAATATATCTATTAATCGTTGTTATACGCATTATTTAAATAGATTATCACTGTCTTATAACCAATTACCTTCTAGATGGACAACAGCCCCATGTAGATCAGTTCGGACGGATTTGCTGGATTCTGGCCTAATCCCACCCGATCTCCAACTCGCGGAATCTGCATCTTGGATACCAGTGTCTCCAATGTTCGCTGATACTGGTTACCGTTTGTCTCTGTCACATCCAATACAAGCACAACAATCGGATCAAAGTTGATCAGTTTGCCTGTATCGGTGATCGTCACCACCGTTGCTGTTGCCGTTAATGGAAGCGAACCACTCGCCGCCAACTGTGCCTGCTTTGCCGAATCCAGACTTTGGTTGATCGCATCCCGATGTTCCTTTGATACAAAGCCTTTCATCATCATGCCAGTGAGTCCTTTATTCATCATTTTATCCGCTTTAGCAATCGCATCTTCCTGTTTGTTCTTTTTACCGAACCATCCCATAGTAAACACCTCATTTGTTTTATTTGTTTTTATTTATGATTATAGTTAAATTATAAACAGGATAGCTTGTCCTTGAATACCCTTCTGACGGCATACAAAAAAAACGAAAAATCCTGCAAATGAATCACAGAATAATCGTTTCTTTGGTAAGGATTGAAGCCAATTTCACAAAAAAAGATCTGCTAATCCGATCTTCATTTCACGATTGTCAGCTATATTTTGTGCCAAGTGCTTCGGCAATGCACAAAATCATGTCATAATCAGGCTCTTCCAAGCCGATTTCCTCTCTATTTTTTGCGTAACAGATAGACAAGCTTCCGATAATACATCGCCGCTTCCTTGTATTTTCGCTGATCCTCAGATACTACGGCCATCCCCTCATATAACGGTTCAAGCCGCATGACATGCTGCGCGGATTCAAAATAAGGCAGACAGGCAAGCGCCCGCTCCATGAAAACTTCGCGATCTCCATGCGCAAGAGCCAGATGGCTCTGGTAGAAGGTTGCGCTCATTTGCTGGTCCTGTGTTGTGGCACATTTCAAAAGTTGATCTACACTCTGCGCGAGCACGCCCCAGTTCTTCCGTGCCAGTGCCACTTCGCATCGATACACACTGACGAGCGGCTCCATCGCCTGCTGCGTTTCTTCTGTTTCCTGCTGCAATAACGATTCAAATCGTTCAATCTCCGCCTGTGCCTGATCCAGTTCACCTGTCATCGTCAGCATGACAATCCGATTGTTGGCAATCGCCGTCACCAGATCTCCTTGGTTGCCGGCATACACGAGGTTTGCCTCCGCCATGGTTAATGCCGAGAGTGCCTCCTGAACCAGCCCCATTGCGAAGCAATAACCACTATATGCCACATATAAACCGGACAACCGATGGAACATCCGCTGATCATAGACATGACGCATTGTAAGCTCGAATACCTTTTTTGCCTCTTCATACTGTTTGACCTGGATGTAGGCTTCCATCTTGATATTTTGCACAGACAACCAGAATTCACTGCCAGGAAGCGCCAGCTCACTGAGCCTGGTTGCATGAGTTAATACATCCACAAAAGCCATTTTAGAGCGATAATATTGTATTTTATAGAATAAAAGTGCCTTGACTAACGGGCGCGGCAGATCAATATCGTCTGGACGACCGTATTTCTCCAGGTAAAAATTGAGGTAGGACGTATGTATATACTCATGAGCCGTTGCATCGTTTAATTGCTGATAATAGACCGCCTTCATCAAAGCTGTTGTCAACTCTACGGTCAACGTGTCATCCCGATCTGCCAGTGCATGCACCATATCTTCAGATATCGCCGACGCTGGAACAGACATTTGTTCGAAAATGACCTCTGCCCGTTCAAGTGTTTCCTCGTCCTGAGCCGCAGCCTGTAGAATATAGGAAGGGGATACCCCGAGACGCCCGGCGATGGCTTCTGCCAAGTCCTCAGGGAGAGGATAACGATCCGCCAGGATATTGGCAAAGTGAGCCTGCGTGACCAGACCTTCCACAAGGTCTTTACGGGAGATTTGTTTTCTTTTGCTTAGCAGTTCAATGCGTTCCTTCAGCATGGTATCCCTGTCCTTTCTATCCTAACTAGCGAGTACATTCTATTCACATCATCGCAAAATTAGAGATATAACGCCACCCTTCCGGCGAAATCAAACGAAACGGTTTCCGTTTCCGAGGTAATTGTTTTACAATAAGAAAGTATGTGTAAGAGCATTTTATCGAAATGCTGAAACATGAGCTGAATATGAAAGGATGCAAATAAATGATTATTAAACCAAGAACACGTGGTTTTATTTGTACCACTTCCCATCCTGTAGGTTGCGCTGCGCAAGTGCAGGAACAGATTGATTATGTGAAATCCCAGCCTCAGCTGAAAGGACCGCGTAATGTGCTCGTGATCGGTGCTTCCACCGGATACGGTCTGGCGTCCCGCGTTGTCTCTGCTTTTGGAGCGGGAGCGAATACAGTCGGCATTTATCGTCCAAGCAGTTCCACAGAGAAACGTACAGCTTCTGCAGGATGGTACAACTCCGCTGCATTCGAAAAAGCCGCGGAGGAAGCAGGCCTGAAATCGTACAGCGTTACAGGTGATGCATTCGCAAACGAAACACGAGACAAAGCCGTTGAACTGATTCGCAGTGAACTCGGTCAAGTCGATCTGGTCGTATACAGCGTAGCCTCGGCACGCCGTACCGATCCGAACACGGGTGAAGTATTTAACTCTGTGCTGAAGCCTATCGGACAATCCTACACGAACAAAACGGTGAACTTCCACACAGGCGAAATTAGCTCCGTTACCCTTGAACCGGCAAACGAAGAGGAAATTCGTCAGACGGTAACTGTTATGGGTGGAGATGATTGGGAACTATGGATGGATGCCCTGCAACAAGGTGGCGTGCTTGCCGATGATGCAACAACCATCGCTTTCTCTTACATCGGTCCTGAACTTACCCATGCCATTTATCGTGATGGTTCCATCGGTCAAGCCAAGAATCATCTGGAAGCGACTGCACACAAGCTGAATGATCGTTTAAGTGCAAAAGGTGGACGTGCGTACTTAACTGTAGCCAAGGCGCTGGTGACTCAATCCAGTTCTGCAATTCCAGTCGTGCCGCTGTACATCTCAGCATTGTACAAAGTCATGAAAGAAAAAGGCTTGCATGAAGGATGTATCGAGCAAATGCAACGTCTGTTCGCTGATCGCTTGTATGCGGGAGGAGAAGTTCCAACCGATGCCGAAGGCCGTATTCGCATTGACGATTGGGAGATGAGAGCTGACGTTCAGGAAGAAGTGGCGAAGCTCTGGAATGAGTTGACCACAGAGAACATCTACGATCTGTCCGATCTGGAAGGTTACCGTCGCGAATTCTTCCAGCTTTTTGGTTTTGAAACCGATGGTGTGGATTATGAAGCAGATGTTGATCCCAACGTTGAAATGCCTCATCTGGTGAACTAAAGAAGTTTTGGCGTGGACGTGAACCTAGGTTTTTGTTTTCGTTAGCACTTCTGATGTAATGCTAGAGATATGATATTAAAATCAAATGAAGAAGGAGGGGCCCTCTGGCTCCTCCTTTTTTTGTCATTTTTAGATCCTACCCCCTCTTAACAATTCCAATTTCCCGTATCCATACATTCTTTCGTATATCCCCTAATCAAATCAATTTAAGCAGCTTTTTCAACTCTTTTGGTACCGTCTTCTCGATAGTAATGGAACGCGCTCCATGCATGGACGCAAAGAATTGAAGCCCCTCCCGAAAATCAGTAATCCATTCCTCCACAGGTGGAGCAGTCTCTTCCATCGATAACAAACGAACGGTAAGTACTCCAGTTTTGCGATCAAGTCGTGGGTCCATACGTCCGATCACCGTGAAGAATAGGCATCGCATAATAACCGTAGGTTCTTTTCACCTCTGCCGTGTAAATCTCCCATTTATAATGAAAATCAAATAAATCGACAATACGTTCTCTTCTCCATAACAGGTTATCCAGCGGCGGCAAGAAACGTACCGGGCCTGACGGATCATAGTGTGGCTCTTCCCTTTCCATGTGCAGCAGCAAATCCTCATCTTCAGCACGAATATAATAAGGCGTGGCCACGTCCACCACCTTAAGCGGG
This sequence comes from Paenibacillus sp. PAMC 26794, assembly GCF_000316035.1. Taxonomy (GTDB): domain Bacteria; phylum Bacillota; class Bacilli; order Paenibacillales; family Paenibacillaceae; genus Paenibacillus. The sequence goes on along the minus strand of NZ_ANHX01000002.1, from coordinate 123,128 downwards.
ATCATTCGCCCATCTGACACACGGGCAGCAATATCGGCGCGTCTTTCAGCCGCTGTAGATTTCAGCCAACCCAGACGGGGATCACGGGCATCTACGACACGATACGCATGAATGTATTTATCCAGCAGAGCCTGTAGTTACAGCAGCCACAGGATCGATCTGCACGCAACCAAGGGAGCGAATCAAACTCAAAACTTGGTCGGGTCCCGAATGTAAGGAAACTGCGGGCCAACGTCCAAGTAAAGCTTGCGTTTGCAGCAAAAAACGCCGAATTTTTTATTCATGTGCAGCGCTGTTGTCATATGTTTAGGTTCTTCCCTTCATTTAGTGTACAAAATTCTATCGTCTTACTTATCCAGCAATCGGCGCCTCATAGACAAAATAAAAAGAAGCACCACCATCTTGGATGATCTGCTTCTTGTGTTTGACCTTTTGCAATTTTTCCTGTTTCGTAGGCATGAGCCGTACATGCTGGGATAATGCACCATAATCTCCGTTAACTCTTCGGCTCTGTTCCGAGCACCACTTACCTGACTGCTCTGCTTTGCGTAATGCTTTTTGTGTTTGTGTACGTGCCATAATGGATCACACACTCCTTTGGTTGATATACACTCAATATATCATGTGCAGCTACGCAAGTGAAGGTGCTTCCTACTGGAATGAGATGTACATCATTAAAAAGGCTTCCACCTAAGATCTTAGCGGGATTGCCGCTTTCGCCGGGACTGCCACGTCTCGATTGGTTCGTGGTCATCTTCTTCGATCAGTTCCAATGCTTCTTCCACTCTTCTGGCTTTGAATAACAGAATTAATTCCATCAGGTCTTCCCGGTCCAGCAGCTTCACTCCATTAACCGCTGCAAGCGTCCGACAGGCTTCGGTGTAACGGGCGGACGTTAATACTATTGACCGGGCGGCTTCATAATAACGCATCGATGTATATATCTCCTGCACTGCACTCAATCCTACGGGATGGTTCGCACCATATCGCTTCGCTTGTATCACACTTCGTCTGCCGAGTCTGTCGACAAATACCAGATCTGCCCCGAAATCCCGGCTGCTCGTTGTCTTATGCACCTCATCGTACCCGAGCTCTTCGAATAAATGATAGAGATATAATTCAAACTCCGAACCATCCTCCATCTTGTCGATGTCCTTTATTGTGATCTTACGCGGATTGGCTTCACTTCGGATCCGCTGCCCGCGCCCGATAACCCGCCGAATAATCCAGGCCAGCAGCAACAATATGATGATACATCCAATGACCCAAAGGGTCACATTTTCACTCCAGTTCATAGCTATTCTCCTTGTTTCATTTCCTATGTTCTATCCAACGTCTTACGCAGATATGGCTTGTCACCGCACTAAATATATCAGACTTCCACCTTCATCGAAAGAAGATGAATTCCCTGTAACCGTTATACTTCCCCAAACATGGTTATTTCGACAAACCAATGATAAAAGGTTACAGTGTGTTCGGTTGAATTCAGCTTGACTTTAATGGTAAAATTCAACAATCGGTTCTATTTTGAACCGAAGAAGAAAGGTGGTTTATCACTTGCATACATTGACCAAACACAAGTCCAAAACATGGGCTGCCCTCATTCTGAGCGGCATGCTCCTCTTCACCATGAATACAACCGGTTACGCCGCTGCCTCAACCGAATCCATGCCCAAACCGGCGTGGACGTCATCTTCCCTGATGTTATCTGAGGCTAATACAGAGAAAGATGTCCTGATCAAGGGAATCCATGCCGTGCCATCCAAAAATCTTGTATATGTACATGCCTCCCAGCCCGTGACCAAAACAAGCAGCAAAACAACACTCGACTGGCAACTGGACTCTCTCCAAGCATTCGATGCGACAACTGGACAAGTGAAGTGGAATACAATATTCCATGAGAAAAGTGGTCCTTATACCACCTACTCCGATTCGGTATATGCCAGCAACGGTACAGCTTATGTGTATATGGAATATTCGGACAAAACCAAAAAATTGTACTCATTCAATACATCCGGTAAAACCAACTGGGTCAAAACGGTGAATTCACCTGCAAGCATATCTCTATTGGATAACGATACGCTGATGGTTGCTTCAAGTCAGGGCGTGCAATCGAATGGTTCGGTTCGCTCCGCCATCTCGTTATATGACAAAAAGGGCAAGCTGATTACTGAAAAGACCATCAACGGTAACGTGCTTAAGGCTGACCATGGTCGAATTGTAGTGGATGCCAGTAAACAAACCAAGGTAGGCAACTTCTGGCAGCAAGCCGCGAATCCCAAAGTGGAGATCTATGATCGGACGTTGAATCGTCTCTCCTTCTACCAATTCCCTGCCAATGCAAATACATTAGGAGATGGCGGCGGTGAATCGCTGGCCATTCTGGACGATGGTTCCATCATTATGCGTGCCAATGTCGAGAACACCGGTAACCGACTGATGGGCTTTGGCACCGATGGCAAGCTCGCTTGGGGACGTGTCATTGCTGGTGATGCCTACATTCAGACGGCTGGCAACGGTTATACAGTCTTTACAGGGCAGAAGCTGGAATTGTATACGATGAAAGGCAAAGTAACCGAGCGTACATTCAAGGACGCACAGCCTGCATTGATGCAAGTCGACCAGACACAGGATGGTCAGTATCAGCTTGATTTTGCCAAAACAGGATACATTCTTGATCCACAGACGCTGGAAGACGTGCATATCTACACTACCAGTGCCTCCGTTCCTTCATTAGAAGGTGTCTCTACTTACATGGATGATGTCATCTATTCCATGAACGATGAGACATTGTCCAAATATGTACTGAAGTCCAATCCTGCAAAATAACAAAAGAGTCTTTCTGGCTCTTTATCGTATACCAATGAACCGAACGAAATACTCGATGTAATAATAAGCCGGGAGAGTTCCATAAGGAGCTCTCCCGGCTTATTGCATTGGCAGGATAGAATCATCCTATTTCCAATTCTCGTCTATAAATTCGTCCCGTCCGGATAACGCACGGTCTTCCTTATAATGTTTTTCGTTTTTCTTGTGGTAATCCTGATGATAGTCTTCTGCGGGATAGAATACAGCTGCATCGCGGATTTCCGTAACAATCGGTTGAGTGAATCGTCCGCTGGCTGCCAGTTCCTGTTTGGACTGTTCTGCAAGCTCACGTTGACGTTCATTATGCACAAAGATCGCCGTACGATACTGTGTCCCCCGATCCTGAAACTGGCCTCCGTCATCCGTCGGATCAATCTGAGGCCAGTACAGCTCCAGCAGTCGTTCATAAGGGAATACATCCGGATCAAATGTAATTTCAACCACTTCGACATGACCGGTCTCCCCGGTTTTGACCTGCTCATATGTTGGATTGTCGACGTGACCGCCAGCATAACCTGATATAATGCCATGAATGCCCGGTTGTTCTTCAAACGGTGTAACCATACACCAGAAACATCCGCCGGCGAATGTAGCTTTTTCCATTCCGTTCATCCCTTCTTATCTAAACTACCTATGAATATAGATGTTATTACGCATACCTTCTTATATTCTAAAACAACAAGAGGTTGATTGAAAGCCATCGTTATGGCTCTCAATCAACCTCTTCATTGGTAATGCATTTGGCTGACAACTTATTCAAGAAATTATCTTGATTAAGTTACCCGCGACTACGTCCCATCGAACGGAAGATCAAGCTTACGATGGCTACAAGAACGATCGCACCGATCAATGCAGGTACAATGTAGAATCCGCCCATCTCAGGACCCATATCGCCCAAGATTACTCCACCTAACCATCCACCGATAAAACCAGCAATGATGTTACCAATAACACCACCTGGGATGTCACGACCAACGATCAAACCTGCCAACCATCCAATGATACCACCGATAATTAATGACCATAACCAACCCATATCATTCACCTCTAATTAAAGTTTTTGTTGTTGTCTGTCTACTATTAACCGCTACAGAAGCATTTAAACAATTGGCATAAAAATTTTTGCATATTACCTTTTGTCCCCATGCATCTTTCTCTGCAAAACAAGCCTTAGTCAGGTATGGAAACAGATCGCGTTACTTTCCGGCATCTCACCAGCTCAGGGCTGCGTTATGTACCTCCCGAAAGTCATTGTATGTTAGAGCAGACAAGGTTAGTATCACCAATTAAGGTAGGATTATTTATAACATTGCGTCATATTATAGGATGGATGGGTTAGGTCTGATCAATAAAAGCCTGTACGACCCTTACCCGGCTGCGCCAACCAAGTATGTTTATGGCTCTTGTCCAGCTCGCCACGCATCGACTGAATGACTTTCACTATGTCTGTCTGTCCATTCTGATGCCATTCCAGCGCAGCGCTCACATACAACTCCCCTAGCTGCGCAAGAGAGAACGTGTCGGTCAGACGAGCTGCTTCAATTGTTCCTTCTTCACCAGCAAATATGGTGAAGCCCCGCTGCCGCAAATATTGCAGGCGCAGCGCTTCATCTGGCAACGGAATTTCATAAGCCCGGTCGAACCGTCCAGCACGGTTCATGAGGCCAGGATCTATTTTCTCTGGATAATTCGTTGTCCCGATCAGGAAAATGCCTTCTTTTGACGTAGCTCCATCCAGTGTATTCAGAAAAAAGGAACGGACTTCATCCGGCATCGAATCGATGTCCTCAATGATCAGTACCATCGGTGCCAACCGCTTGGCAGCCTCGAACACTTCACGCACCGATTCACTGTTGGTATACTCCGTAATCTGCCAATACGCAGCCGGGCCCGGGATACTTCCAGCAATGGATTTTACCAACGTGGTCTTGCCGTTTCCCGGATGCCCATACAATAAAATGCCCCGTTTGTACGGGATATCATAATCTCTGTAAAAAGAACGATCCGCTTCGAAAAACTGATCCAGCGAGCGGAAAATATCCTGCTTGATCTGTGCCGAGAGAACAACATCCTCTCGTCCCACGGAGCGAGTGATGGATTCCACATGACGATCGCTGCCATTACGGGCATCGGTGTAGACCGTTACTTTTTTCATATTTTGCTGACGTTCCCGTTCCCGGACACTCCCCAGAAATTGCTTCATCTCCTCATCACCGATGGCAAAGACAAAGTCCTCGCTGTAGATTCCGTTCTCTCGGAAAAATGGAACCCTCACAAGCGCAACGCCCCATTTCGGATATGCAAATACGTTGTTGCGAATGGAGTAATGGACACCATAAGTCGGCACATCGCCATCATCGTCGTAATGCAAAGTCTGAAGCTCCAGATCCTCGAATATACGGGCTACCAATTCCACTTCGTCACTGCCATTTTGCAGATCTTCCCGGAGTAACTCCCAATATTCATTGTTCGGGTCAGAACTGGCATACAGCTTGTATTCAACTCCATAGCGCTGATGGAGCGCCTCACTGATTCCACGAATCAGCCTTGAGTAGATGGCGTACCCTTCAACTCGAATTCGGGTATCATGTTGTTCGTCATAGGTATAGATCGCCTGGGTTGGATCTGTTTGTTTTTCGTTTATTGTCATTATTTCGCTCCCTTTACCGCTACAAGCGGTTTGCATTTGGCTACAACTTGAGCCAGGCCTGCGCCGGTAACACTGTCTATAATTTCATCAACATTTTTATAAGCCTGAGGTGATTCATCAATAATGGATTCAAGTGAGCGTTGATTTACCACGATCTCATCCTCTGTACCCACACCCAGTGCCGTAGCAAAATCTTCCACGGTAATCAATCGTTTCGTTGCCGTCCGTGAACGGATACGACCCGCACCGTGACATATTGAATAATAATTATCAGCACCCTGCGGCTGACCTACCATGATATATGAAGCAGTTCCCATGGAACCGGGAATAAGCGCCGGATGCCCTGTTGCCAGATAAGGCTTTGGATTGTTCGGGTGACCTGCTGGCAACGCACGTGTCGCCCCTTTGCGATGCACAAAAACGGAACCTTGGTCTGCGTGAGATTCCTCCCAGGCATAGTTGTGCATCAGATCGTATAACGTACGAAATTCACATTTGGAGCCAAACACATCCCGGAATGCTTCGCGAATAGCATACGCAATCAGGTGCCGATTGACAACAGCGTAATTCAATGCAGAATACATCATGTTCACATAATGACGACCTTCCGCACGCTCAAGTGGAGCAAATACCAGTCTGGGATCGGATGTACCCAGGTTAAGCCGCTGCATGACTTTCGCAATCGCTGACGAACTCGTCTGACTTACATAACCACCCCATGCACGAGAGCCGGAATGAATCATGACCACGACCTGTCCATCATACAATCCCCAAGCTTCGGCGATTTCACGATTCTCTTCAGCGATCTCAATCGCCTGGATCTCGGCAAAATGATTCCCCCCACCCAGTGTACCGAGCTGACGATGCGAACGATGCCACGTCATATCAGGAACGTGGTTTAACACATCCTCATCGTAACTGAACTTGCTGCTTTCCACATGTGTCATCGCGGTTGATTTTTTCGGTGTATAGCTGTCCGGAATATACTTTTTGGGTAAACCATGCAGTCCTTTACGAACAATATGCTCCAGTCTTATATCCGAGTAATGACCTCGCTGGTTCGCCTCCATCGGCAATACTTTCTCAATGGCCTTGACGAGTTTACGGCGGAGCTTGATGTCTTTCAATTCGTCCTTGTGCAAGTTTGTCATATGCACTCGCATGCCACAGCCGATGTCACTGCCCACGATGGAGGGAGATACGTAGCCGCTCTGCGCATCCCACACGGCTGTCGTTCCAATGCATGTACCTACACCGACGTGTACGTCTGGCGTGTAACTCATATAAGAGATTCCCGGAATCTGCAGATTATTGTTGGCCATCTCGAATACCTTGTAATCGAGCGAGGAGAAGAGCTGTTGCGCCGCATATACGGTTAGGTCACCTGCAGGCAATTTCACTTCATGGCGGTAGCCACCTGTGATTTCGTTTGGATTGGTAAATAAATTAAATTCTGTATTCATAAAAGTGTATTATTCCTTCCTGTACGTTCAGCAAATTCGGTTTGCTGCATCTGTAAAATAAATATAAAAAAAGCCATAGGCTAGTCGCCCATGACTTCTACTGAATGACAATAACGGAGAACAGAACAGCATAAACATGCTGTGTGTCTGTCATCCATCGCTATAATATAAGCGAAGAACGCATATCGATTATAAAACCCGCTAAACGATATGCCTATCCCCTATGTCGACCGTATGAGGCCAATGAAACGATGAGCCGGATATGTTATTGTGTCTACGTTGCGCCCTGTTTGAATCAAATCATAACCAAGCATCATGTCTCTCGGCCTCCCTTCGTTAATGTTAGTCTTATATTAAGGGGACTAGAATTCATGTGTCAACCCTTTTCTTGGAAATTGGACCATGTTGCATTTTTCATATGTAAACAAAAACAGGAGATTGTCCTAGGACAATCTCCTGTTTTCCAAATAATAATGATGTTGTTAGCGTAACATAATTATTACAGTCCTGCTTGTTTTTCCAACTCTTCAACCGGATTCTCATCTTCTTTTTCAGGAACTTTGGAAGACAGGAACCAACCACATACCGCAATGGTGATCAGTACAATATAGAATCCGAATTTCCAAATTTTATTTTCCGGGAAATGCTCATCCAGAACACCCAATGAAGGGTGTGCAAGTGTAATAACAGCCAACTTAACCCCTACCCAACCTACGATGACAAAAGCCGCAACTTCAAGCCCTGGACGGGAATGAAGCAATTTCACGAAGTATGTGGCTGCAAAACGCATGATCACAAGCCCGATGAATCCACCGAGGAAGATAACGATAAACTGTCCACCGTCAAGTCCGCCAATTGGAGGCAATCCACTTGGTGGCAAGGCCACTGCCAAAGCAACAGCAGCCAGAATGGAATCGACTGCAAATGCGATATCCGCTACTTCAACCTTGAAAACGGTCATCCAGAAACCGGATTGTTTTTTCGGTTTCTTAGGCGTTGAATCCGCTGCTTCATCTGTTTTGTTGCGACTACCCAGTATCTTTTTAACGATGTGGTTAATCGAAATATACAGGAGATACAGGGCACCGATCGCTTGTACTTGCCATACATCGACGAGGAAAGAGATCAGGAACAACGAACCTAAACGGAAAACAAATGCACCCATCAGACCATAGAACAACGCTTTTTTGCGCTTATCTTCAGGTAAGTGTTTAACCATAATTGCGAGTACCAATGCATTATCTGCTGCGAGTAATCCTTCAAGGACCACTAAGACAGCAAGCACCCACCCATATTCTAATAATAATGAAACATCCAACATTGACTCCTCCTTAATATTCTTATGATGTACAAAAAAAAGGACCTTTACCATCACTGGTAAGGTCCTTTTATATCCATAAAAAGAGACCTTTACCCAGCATAAAAACTTGGTAAAGGTCTCGCTAACAACAAAATTGCTGCCAATAAAGCCGGGGATATGATCCCGAACTGACGACTTTACTGTAAAAGCTACTCCCCTTTAACAGGAATATGTAGTTTTAGTTGGAACGGGTTGTTTAACCTGTACTCATCATATTTCATAATGTTAAATAAAGTCAAGCTTTATTTAGTTGACGGTACAGCTTACGGAATACGACAACATCGTAGATCATATTCTCCAGTGGAATGAAAGAAACGAAGAATAGAGCAATTGGACGGCGTAGACGCCACTTCTGTGAGGTGTACATACTCACCATAAATAACAAGTACATTAAAAACAAAAAACCGTACAGATTCCCAAACCATGTGACAGCCTGCGGCATAACCCCGGCATTTCTCAACGGAAAAGCAACAAACAGTAGCAAAATGTACGAAATGCCCTGCAACCACAACATCAGCCGGAAACGTCCCAGCATAGAATGTAACATCATTTTCCTCCTGCTTTTATACATGTAACGAATTCAATTGTTCCCGTACAGTATATCACAAAAGCTGAATATCTCCGCTTCATTCCGTGCAGCAGAATATTCCTGCACGCTTATATGGGTGGTTCACCTACCATTTCGCAGGAGCCAAATGCTTTAGCTTCTCATAAGATATATGACGAAGATTGTTACAGATGTCGGACAAGGAGGAGCCTGATCATGAAAATAGCCATGGTTGCACCCGAGAAATTGCCTTTGCCCGGTAATGGTTCCGTGGAAATCTGTATCCTGGGCATCGCTCGTGAACTAGCCCATCGCCATCAGGTGACCATTATAAGTCGTCAAATGCAAGGTCTCGCCGCCACAGAACAGATCGACGGTATCACTATTCAACGTGTCCCTGCAACGAGTCCTGTCATGTACACCAAAGCAGTCATACGTTTGTTATCCCAACAACCCTATGATGTAATTCAAGTGGATAACAGGCCACGAAGTATGGCTACCATCAAACGAGCTTTTCCACGCACTCCCGTTGTACTCTATCTTCACTCGTTAACGTTTGCTCAGCCCGGGCCTTCCAAACTCGCATTAATGAAAAAAGCTGATTGGATTGCCGTCAACAGTCATTCCCTGCGACAAAGGTTAGGCCGCAGATTTCCGTTGGTAAAACACCGGATGAGTGTTGTTCCATTGGGTGCAGATCTAAGCCGCTTCAGACCTGTTGAATCCAGCCTAGAACAGATTCATCTGCGTACACAATTTGGAGTAACTAAACCATTCTCTATTCTGTATGTCGGCAGGCTGATCCCTGGAAAAGGTGTAGACGTTTTAATTCGTGCGACTGCCCTCCTTCAGCAACAGCCTGTTCAACTGCTTGTTGCAGGCAAAGGACCTCCGTATTACATGCGTAAACTTCGCGAACTTGCCCAAAAACAAAAAGTCCATGTTTCCTTCCGTGGTCAGATAAACCATGAGCATATCGATCAGTTGTATCGGGCAGTCGATTGTCTGGTCTGTCCGTCTCAAGAACATGAAGCTTTTGGCCTGGTTAATGTTGAGGCGATGGCTTCAGGATTACCCGTTATTGCTTCGGATAACGGAGGTATTCGTGAGATTATTGAATCAGGTATCAATGGATACCTTGTCACCGCTTATAAGCGTCCCCAACGTTTCGCCTCTTACCTGTACAAACTTGCAAGCAATCCCACTTTTGCCGAGAAGTTAGGAAAGGCTGGCCGAGACAGCGCAAGGGCATATTTCAGTTGGGCAAGAACAGCCATGCATCTGGAAGCGACCTATACCAGGCTCATCCGTAAATGAGCCTTCTTTTGTTACGATGATCAAGCTTTTTCACGAAATTGCCATTCCTTAATCAAAGAATCCATCTGCGGAACAGGAATGTGACTCATCTCAATTAACTCCATAATCACCATATCTCTCATCATGAATCGTACTTTGGCACACGTTAGTTGATGAAATACATCGTAGAATGCAGTCCCTGTCCAACATCCATGAGGTACGACAAGTGGATCATTAACGATATAACCTACGGCTCCAATCGGGGGAATAACAACCTTAATCGCTTGATGATCCAAACGATTATCTGGATCTTTGACGAGATACACGGTATCCCCCACATGTAAAGCCTGTACTCCATGGTAGTGATCCATCCCATACATAGTTGCGAATAATTTGGTGCTCATATTACCTGCTCCTTTTCTTGTATTTCTCCATGATTAAAATTTTTACAAAGATATATCGGTTTCATCATAATGTTCCAACCACTCGACAAGTTGCCTGCGTATCTCTCTACGAAACTCACGAGGTTCAAGTACCTCTGCCTCGGGCCCAAATTGATACAACCATTTCAAAAATTCTCTACTGCTATTCAGTGTCACTTCAAATAACAATCCCCCATCCGACATATTCGTCATTCGCGGGCGAACAAACATTTCTTCTTCTTTTATGTAGGGGGCCACTTTCTCAGAGAATCTTACCTTGAAATGGATATTTTCGTCGCCACGGTCAATAGACCATGTGTTCTTCATGTACTGTGTTATGTTGAAACCACCCTTGTCGAAACCGGCATTTGTTCGTGTCACATCCAAAAAACGGCTAATTCGAAACAATCGAACTTTTTGCAGCAAATGACAGTATCCGATCAAATAAAAACGTTGATCACGTGGAATGAGATAATAGGGATCGATATCGCGAACTGTGATCTCATTTCTTGTCAGCGCATGATATTGAGTACGAATGGTTTGCTGGCTTAGAATAGCTTCGATGATGGGAATCAGCAAATTAGGGTCCTTTCCTTCCTCACGATAAGCTGGCGTGCCCATCCGAATAATTCCCGCAATATTCTCTACAATGTCACTGTTTCTTGATTTTAATTTGGTATGAGCCGACATGACCTTGTCAAAAGCTGAATCGAACTCAGCAGGTAACTTGGAGGTATCAACTACGGACGGAAGCATGGAGAAAACCATGGCTTCCTGTTCAGTAAAATCTAATGGATACATCGCAAACTCACCAATAAATCGGTAACCCTTGCCGTATCCTTCATTCATAATCGGGGCGACCCTATCCAAAATCCGGAGATCACGATAAATCGTGCGTACAGTCGTACCGCATTTCAGCGCCAACTCCTTGGCCGAAATCCCAGGATTTGCTTGTATAGCCTGAAGTATACGCAGCAGACGAATTAATTTCTCTGTCATGTAGTTTCTCCCCTTCGATATTTTATCGGCAAGGAAAACTAGTTCCTTTAGTACAGAACTAAATCTTTAGTCCCAATTTTATTTTCGCAATTTCACCATTTCTGTATAGTCCAATTGCACTTTTACCCCCTTTTAATATACATTCTCTTACTTGCTTGCGTAAAACATTAACCCAAAAGCCCTTAAACCTAAGCCTGAAAGCCTATACAATTTTCTAAAAATAATACAAAAAAAGCCCTGATCTCTACAAAGAGACAAGGCTTTTCTCGGAATTACTAGTTATGCAACTGTAATAATTGATTCATCACATTCGCCATATGCTCACAGAGTTCAGCAATGTCCCCCATCTGGTCTTCATTCACACTGCGGTCAAAATAAATGTGAGCCGTGACGTTATACATGATTGGCTGTTCATCAAAGATATACCGGATGTTCTGGTATATCCTCTGCTCAGGCCAGCTCTTCTGTAATATCGGACGAATAACCGGGCACTGCTTCTCAGGCTCCTTCACAACCATACCAAACCGTAGTTCCAAACGGCAACCCGGATGTGCATCAGGCGTCTCCAGTATCTCTGCTGCAAGCTCCTCAAGGGAACTGCTTAATACGACTTCCCCTGTTACTTCCGGGCGATCCCTGAGACAGAATTGTAATGTGAACTCTCTGGACATCACTGCCATCTCCAGCCGATCTTTCCGCCCCGTAATCTGAATACGTTCATCCAGGTTATCCATATCATAGAGATAATTCTCAAACCCGACTTTCAGATTGTCATACACCGTTGGATCAAACATTGAATTAAACCTACTTTCTAACCCTTTAACATGTATTGTAGTACATTCTCATTCTTCATGCGACTAGCACAATCTCTTGTCCTGAAAATATAAAAAGCCCAGTCACTAGGACTGGGCTTCGGCTAAGCATGGGATCTGATGAGATCCCTAAGCTTGGCTTATTCTTCTGTAGCTTTTTCTTCAGCTGCCGGTTCAGCATCCTCAGCAGAAGCCGTTGGCTCTTCCTCAGCCGCTTGTGGCGGCATGACGGACGCGATGATCGAATCAGGTGATGTTACGAGTGTCAAACCTTTATCCAGTTTGATATCCGCAGCAGTCAAGCGATCACCAATATCCAATCCGCTCACATCCACCTCAATGGACGTTGGCAGATCCGCAGGCAATCCTTCTACTTCCAGCTGTGTCTCCTGTGTCTGGAATACACCGCCAGCTTTCGAACCGGCTGCTGTACCCTGGAAGTCGATCGATACACTTACGCTGATTGGCTTGTTCTTGGAAATTTGCAGGAAGTCTACATGCAGCAAACGTCCGTTACGCTCTTGCTGATCCTTGATCAGCACCGGAACCGTTTTACCACCCTCAACATTCAGGTTGAACATTTCGGAGCGACCTGTGCGTGCCACTTTCAGCATCTCTTTTTCGTCTACATGTATTGAAGCACCTTCAAGTCCCGGGCCGTAAACGACTGCAGGAACTCGTCCGCCTTGTCTTAACAGGCGCAGTGCTGCACCTTTCTTTTCCGTTCTTGGCGTTGCTGTAAGTTGAGCCATTTTTCCGTTGGATTTCATGATTGAACATCCTCCTTCAAGGGATCACTACATTATATTTGTTGGAAAGCGCTAAAACTTCGCTTATAGACCATATTGGTCTTTTTTCCTTTGGCCGAATCGTGGGCCATATCTATATTTACCCCAATGATAGAGGATCTCAAACACGGAACAGGACAATTCTTTATTTTTTGGCAAGTTATGTGGCGTATAATCAGACCAAAAAAGCAGTCGGAATCTCTTCCAACTGCTGGTTTAACAAGGTTTTGACGAACTACATTCGATGTTATAAATAAATAAATAAACTATGCGCTATTACGATCCTCTGTTTTTTCGCTTTCACGAATGATCTGCATCTCGTCTGATCCGCTACGGACAATAATGTGTACATCCCCGTCTTCAGGTACAATGTCCACGTAACGGTCTCCGCACGTATCTTTAGCTTCCCATTCGTTCAATCGAATGATCAATCCCAGGTGATGCAGACCCGGAGCAACGCGGAAGCGGGCTTCGGCGGCATTGCCGACTTGTTCCAGCCGTACTGCTCCGTCCTCCATACCTGTGCCCCATACCCAGACATCCCAACCTTCATAATGCTGGTCTTCCCGTTCGTATCGAAGCGTGACGGTTCGCGAAATCTGTTTATGAATCGTTACGCCAAGCATTGCCCGGATTCCTCCAGCCTCAGCAATAATATGGGTTACTCCAGGTGTCATCGCACGTACGATCCCTGCTGCACTCACCGCTGCAAGTTCTGGATGAGAAGAGCTCCAGCGTATATTCGAATCCTGAAGCGGCTGACCAAATTGATCCAGAACCAAGGCACGGAAGCGACTGATTCGAGTCATGTACATGACAGGTTCGCCCACAATTTCGATTCGTTCAGCATGACGATAATCCACTTGTAACATACAGCTTGCCGTTATGTCCCCACAGTGGACTGTAATCGAAGCTTCCCCTCGTTCCAGTGCATGGATTGTTCCATTAGGCTGGATCTGAATAATATCCGGATCAGAAGAAGTCCAGGTAACTGGAGCTTTTTCTACCACATTGCCAATGCTGTCTCGTACGATCGCTCGCAGTTGAGTGGTCTCCTTCGGACTATATACCTGGCGAGGAAAACTAATCTCCACTGTTGATGGTTCAGCGCCTCCAGCATGCTCTGTGTCATACAGTACCATTAAGGACCATCGTTCTACCTGAACAGTACCACGAACAGTCTCGATCAGGTCTGTGCCTGCTTGATGATCATTGACAACGACATGCCAGTCCCCTTCACCCAGATCCACGTGCTGCTGATATTCCGTTCCGTTATAGATGACCATAATCTGATTCCAGGTGTCCTGATTCGCACCATTCTGAAGTATAAAGGCAACTACATTGCCATCCGCACGAATGACACGAAGGTGATTTCGTACCTGTTCCGCATCAATCATGCGAAAAGCCGGATGTGTTCGCCGCAAATGAATAAGACCACGATAGTAGTCGAACACCGGTCTGAACCGTGATTTGTTGGCCCATGTAATGGCGTTCACCGCATCCCCGCTCCGATAACTGTTATGATCACCGGCTTTGGATCTAAGCATCTCATCCCCTGAATGCAGAAACGGAATTCCCTGAGAAGTAAGCAGAATGCCGGAAGACAGTAAAGAGCGACGAACCATCTCATGATTCAAAACATCATCTGCATCCACATACCGATAAGGATCTGCTGCTTTTACAGCGGACTCAGCACTCCCACCACCCACGGGCTGTCCGTCCTTCCATACGGGAAATCCTAATTCATGTCTAAGGTTCATTGTTGTCGCCATTTTATCCCACAGATTGAGGTTGTCATGGGCAGTTACATAATTGACAACTTCCACAGGTGAAGATGTGAAATCATCCAGTGCTCCTGCTAATCCTCTGAGAATTTCATATTCCTGCCCTCCGGCGCCCGTGACAAACCCTCTTCCGCTGCCATCACTATCCCCTTTGATTGCACTGCGAAAGTGATCATTAAATACAGCAAACCCCTGACCTCGCTGGGTTCCTTTTAACGTTTTGCTATTCAAAGGTGAATCTCCACCCGTCCAGGGTTCCCCATAGATTAGAAACGCCGGATCGATCTGCTCCCGCAATTCGCGTGTCAATTCATTCATCGTTTCCGTATCAATCAGGGCCATGAGGTCAAATCGAAATCCGTCCACATGATATTCTTCTGCCCAATATCGGAGAGAATCCAGAATATATTTTCGCACCATTGGACGTTCTGTCGCCAATTCATTGCCTACACCAGAACCATTACTGAGGGTGCCATCCTCCCGATAACGGTAATAATAGCCTGGTACAATCCGTTCAAAAGGTCCCTCTTCCACGCTATACGTATGATTATAGACAACATCAAGTACAACACGAATGCCTTGTCTGTGCAGCGATTGTACGAGGGATTTCAACTCTCGGATGCGAACTACCGGATCACGTGGATCTGTCGCATACGAACCTTCGGGAGCGTTATAATGTTGCGGATCATACCCCCAGTTGTATGGTGCTCTGACATGTGAACCCACATCTGCTGTAGCGAGTTCATTCACCGTCTGATAATCCGCCACAGGCAGAAGATGTACATGAGTGACTCCCAGTTCGGCAAGATGGTCTACCCCAATACTATTGCCTGCTCTATCCGTCAGACCGGATGCCGTGAATGCCAGATATTTTCCCTTATACGGAATATCTGCATGTGGATCCGAGGAGAAATCACGAACATGCAACTCATATAACACGGCATCGACAGGACGCAGAAAAGCAGGTTTGACATCCAGGTCCCAATCGACCGGGTTGGTGGTCTCAGGATCTATAATCGCCGTTCGTTGCCCATTAGCCGTTACCGCTCTGGCGTAAGGATCAACAACTACTTCAATCCGCTGATCATCATGGATAATTCGGTACATATAATAATGTCCTGCCCAATCGCCTGTAAGCTCCAACGTCCATATTCCGTCCGCATCACGTGTCAAGGAATGTTCCCGTCCACCCGTATGCTCTTGCACCTTACCATTCTCGTTGTAATGCCCTTCATCCTCAAAAACCAATATATAAACCCGTTGTGCCGTAGGTGCCCACAATTTAAAAGTACTTGCAGCACAAGTATATGTTAAGCCAAGATCGTTGCCTTCGTAACGAAAAGAAGTCCATTCCGGCATCGTTCCCACCGCCTTATATCCATTGTTTTCGTGTTGTCCCGATGTTACGGAGCGGGACGTGATTTGTCAACCCGGGGTTGTCTGTAGTCATCATATCGGTTCAATTTGCGCATTCAATTAGCAATCGCTCTCAAAATATAGGATATGAAAACAAGCGCCATAGATTGACAGCATTTGTACCTGTCCCGACAAAAAAAGTTTGGAATATACAAGAATATAATGCAGGGTGTCATTTGGTTGAGATTAAAAATGTACTAACCGGTGCACAGCATAAAGAAGGTCGAGACATGACAATGTATAGCCCTGCGACCAAGGCACTGGTTTCTGAAGTATCAACAAATCCCCCTTTTTTACGGGAGAGGGGATTTGTTTTATCTCAATTTATTTGATTATATTTGATTGGATATATTGAACGAGTCCTTGTTAGCGATTTTACTAATGGTTTGTTGGCAGCCTTCAATTCTTGGCAAGCATTGCGTTCATCAGGAACTGGAATACATCACCGTTAGGGATATCGCATTCACATTTACCTGTCCGTCCTGTACGGTACGTATCGTATCAACGCCTGCTTGTCCTTTTTCTACAATCACATTCCATGTCCCTGCAGGAACAGAGATATCACGGTTTTCTTTTGCAGCGTTATAGATGACAACAATACGTTCCCATGAATCGCTGGCTGCTGTACCGTTCAGTTCATAGGCTAGCAGCCCATTACCTTTTTCGATTAGACGAACATGCTTCTCGATCTCTTCCCGTGTACGAAACCGAAAGGCTGGATGTTCTCGCCGAAGACGGATCAGCCCCCGATAATAATCAAACACCGGCTTGAACAGCTTCTTTTGCTCCCAATGTATGGCATTGACCACGTCTCCACTCTGGTGGCTGTTGACGTCCCCATATTTGCTTCGGAGCAGCTCATCTCCAGCCGCGATCAGGGGAACACCCTGGGAGGTTAGAACGATACCATTGGCAAGCAGACAACGCCTAACGGTCTCATTCTCCAGAATATGTTCCGAATCGATCTGCAGGTAAGGCTTAGCCTTCTCTACTGCCTCTTCCACACTCTGGCATCCACGAATACTTCCATCCTCGTCATAGGTGAGGAAATTCAAGGTATCGTGGAGTCCTTGTGTACGTGCGACTTTGTCCCACAGGTTGAGATTATCATGCACTGTTACATAATTAATCGTCTCGGATGGACCATCCGTAAAATCCTGAATGGCTCCCCGGACGCCAGTCCACAATTCGTCTTCTTTCCCGTCCGCACCCGTCGCAAATCCCGTACCCATGCCATCACTGTCTCCCTTGATCACTCCGCGGAAATTATCGTTAAACACAGCAAAACCCGCCCCACGCTGCGTTCCTTTTAGGGTCATATCATCTCCAAGCGGCGAATCCAGTGCGCCCCATGGTTCACCATATAACAATATGGAAGGTGACACTTCGGTGTGTAATTCCGCTGCAAGCTGTTTCATCGTAGTTGTGTCGATCAGACCCATCAAGTCAAAGCGAAAACCGTCCACATGGTACTCCTCTGCCCAGTAACGGACCGAGTCGATGATAAACTTGCGAACCATGGTGCGTTCAGTAGCTACCTCATTGCCCGTACCTGAACCATTGCTATAGGTCCCATTGGCGTTTTGACGATAGTAGTACCCTGGTACAAGTTTTTCAAAAGAGCTGCCTGCTGTATTAAACGTATGATTATATACCACATCCATAATGACACCTATTCCCTTGTTATGAAGGGCAAGCACCATTGATTTGAACTCACGAATTCGTGTCTCCGGATCATCTGCACGTGATGCATAGGAACCTTCCGGGACATTGTAATGAAGTGGATCATATCCCCAGTTATAGTTGGAGCCATCAGACGTATCAACATCTACTCCGGATTCATCCACCGTCGCAAAATCAAATACAGGCAGCAGATGCACATGGGTAATCCCTAGTTCAACCAAATGATCGATCCCCAGTGTGTTGCCCTCCGAATCACGCAGACCCGTCTCGGTGAAAGCCATGTATTTGCCTTTATTCGTTATACCAGATGATGGGTGGATGGAAAAATCACGGACATGCAGTTCGTACAAGACTGCATCTACAGGACTGGTCAATTCCGGGCGAATATCCTCACTCCATCCCTTCGGATGTGTCTGCTCCAGTCTCACAATTACACCCATTTCTCCATTCATGGTCACTGCTCGTGCGTAGGGGTCTACAGCATGCGTTGAATGTCCATCTTCAAAAGTAGGCTTGTACATGTAACGGTAGCTACTTAAATCACCCTCCAGTTCCAGAACCCAGATGCCTTGTTCTTTCTTTTGCATAGGTAACGCCTGCTGTTTCCGTTGATTGGGCTCTTCCTCCGGGCTCCCCCCTGTCAAAGGTGGATACAGAAGTAGTTCCATCTGAACAGCTAACGGTGACCAGACTTTGAAGCGACAGGACTGTGCTTCTAATGTGACACCTAAATCTCTTCCTTTGTATGTATCTTCTGAAATCAATAGTTCCTGCTTATCCTCTTCAATCATGTGTGTTGTTCCCCTCTCGTTGAGAAAATTGATGAATATGGATGGTACGAGTGCTCCTTACCCTTTATACCCGTTCTGCTGCCCAACCATAATCCGAATTACACAAAAAAAGAAGACAAACGTCATGTAGATTCACATGACGCCTGCCTTCTTTATGGGTAGAACGATATCTCTCTAATGCGGTACCTGGGATTGGAAATCATTCCGGCTGGATTGATCGGCGTGGTACAAAATCACGTCCCCATCTTGCATCGGCCAGCTTCTCCCCTGATTATCTACCGGGTTTTTATCAAAACCTTCCATTTGCCATTGATTCATCAACGGTGCGTGAATATATTGCAGATGCGGTGCACTCGTATTGCCACTGCGCAAAGTTTCGATATTGAAGTTAACGACAATGTAACCATCCCTCAGAAATACCGTTGCCTTCTCATCCAACCGGTTTTGTCTGGCAAGCGATTCGAGATCGGTTCCTTTGGGCACTGCATATACATCCGCTGGCAAGCTATATTCCCCATACCAGCGCTGAATCGCTGCATTCGCCCGATCCACATTAACACTGGAGGGAATATCTGCTTTTGGGCCGATAAGTGTGCGGATCTGTGAAGGAAGAATCATCCAGTCATAACGACCTACCCACGTTTTATGATGAGAGGTCTGATCCACGAAACGAACCATATGTTCCGCCATTGTACCCTGATTTCGTTCCTCCTCCGACAGTTCATAAATATACTGATAACGCGCTGTATCACTTAACTCCGTAACGGGGACATTCCGCAACCGTGAGTTCAGGACAACAAAGCGTTTTTCTAAATCTTGTACCGATCCGATACGAATGAGTCGTTCCTGTCCTCGATGGTAGTATAAATCCACTTCTTGCCGAGTGGTGCCATCTTTACTCACAAAAGAGAACGACGGCGTGATTCGGATACCATCCTGTTTCCCAAACATATTACCCTTGGTTTTCAGATCAAACTTGAAATGGTAACCCGTCTTCACCGCTGCATTTCGGAAACCCTGTATCGGATGACTGCCGGGACGAATAGGCAGGACATAGGGAGCCAAATTACCTCGGGGATCTCCGTCGATACTGTTTCCTCCGGTCCAGTAGCTTACACCCGTTGGCTCGGGGCTGCCCATCCGCTTACGGAACACATTCTCCCAGTTGTAGTCTGAAATATCGGTGATGTGAAAATCATACAATCGTCCGATAACCTCTACAGTAACGGTATCTGCTGCGACATGATGAGTCAGATTGGTGTTGGCATCCTGTTGTTCTGTGAAGTTCGCTGGTGCATTTTCGGCGATATTACGAAACTCAATCTGGTAATTTCCTTCATCTACCCATACAGGAAGATAAAAAGGGGTGTCCAACTGATTTACCGGAATATCCACCCATGTCATGGCCGGAATAAACTGACTTCTGGCACCGTTATAGACATCGAATGGGAAACGAACCTGTTTGATCCGGAAATATTTCGAATAATCATGGTTTCCATACCCAGGGTAACTCGCTACATCCAGATGCTGCCCTGAAGTTGGGATGCGTACAATAAACGGACGCTCTAAAATAAGTGCAGCTCTTGTCGGATCAGGCGTGGTCTTCTGGTTATGCGGCTGATCATCTGACACCCAGGCATAGTTCACAACTGGAGTATGAACTGTCACCGAGTTAATGCCCAGAATGGGGAACTTCTGATCCTGCCCTCCGTTAACATTGCCAGGGAGCAGTCCATACGTTATCTCACCCGTGGTTGGCTGGTTAGCTTTGTTCATCAATGTGTTCTTGATCGTAAGCCGGTTCTGGTACAGAACATCGTCTCCGATCATGCCAGGCTGGGGGATACTTCCCGGTTGCGGAGCGGTTTTGGTCACAGGAGCAGGATCCATAATTGTCGCTCCATTAAAGGTTACCTTGTCGTTATTAACGGCGTTCTCTCTAACCTCCGCTTCAGCTTTGGATTGAAACAATGATGTTTCATCTGGCGTAGGCGGTTCATCCGAACCACCAGGAACCCCTTTGATGCCGAGATCAATTTCTCGACATGGCGCAGGTTTCACATGATTGGTAACCGCAGTATCCATAGCCGATTGTAAAGTCGGTGCTGTATATGCATTGGGCGTCAGGGTAACTGTGTCACCATAACCGCCTAGCGCATAGTTAGATACCTTGGCCTCATTTAACTTGTATACCTCCAGGTTATCGATCTGCCAATAGCTATATGCCCGTGTTACTTGCATGGTTTTATCCCCAGGCACATCACGTTCTCTGGGCTGAGGAGGTGTCCCTGGATCACCCTCACCACTAGAGGCTCTTCCCGGGATCGTCCAGGTTTTATGATAAACCCTTTTCACTTTAACGGTGTAAGTCACCGTTCCTGTCATGTTAACCCAACGGTGCTGAAACAGATATTCCTGGGCCAAGACATTGGCATAGAGATCTTCCGAAGTTGGAATACCACGGGTAACATCGAACTTCTCAGATCCCCGATCGTCTGCCTTCAGCACACCTCGAACAGACGGGTCCATAACCGATGCTTCAATAACCGTGCCTCTACTAGGTGGGCTGATGGTCACAGAGCAAGTATTCGCAGGGTCGCCCCCCGGATCGCCATCATTACCACCTTCTCCATTATCCGTGCAGTCCTTCACCTCAAGCACCTGAGTCCCTTGTTCATCCAGTTGCTGAGCAGAATCAAGAAAATGAGCTTTTATGGTAGTGCTACCCACGATCCCTTTTGTCGTGATTTTACCATCAGCACCGATCGTTGCCACAGCCGGATTCGAGCTCTGCCACGTCAATTTGGGATGAGCCGTCAGTTTATGAACAGAGCGATCCGGTTTGGTTAGAACTGCTTCTGCCTGTAGAGGTGTCGTATTGGCTTTACAAGCGTTCGGCAGATTCACAACGAGTCCTGGCTCAGATGTCACGGTAATGGTGGCTGTATCCGAGATAAGGTATGTACCATTGTTCCAGATCGCACGCACAGTGACCGTGCCTGGACTCTCAGCCGTTAACATCCCTGTTTTCAACTCTATACTCGCAATCGTCTCGTCAGAAGAAAACCATTTGATCTCCGTTTCCCTGCGGGATACGTCGATGCCCCCATTAAAATCTGTTTCGCCATAGTTTTTTGTCTTCACCAAGGCTTCCATCTGCTGGGCCTGCCCTATGGTAAGGGTTGAATTTGGGGTTACATCGATTTCTTTCTCTTCTTCCAAATCACCTTCCCAGATGATGTCCATGGGCGTAAAATAAGAAACATTATGCTTAGGACATCCTGCCGTTGTTCTTCCCCCATTTTCAAACGGATCATTCTGAGTCCATTCGTGATTTCCACCAGTTAAAGTCCTGATTGCTACAACTGTACTTGGAGGTGTAATAAGTGTTCTTCCCACACCTGTGTAAGTTTCTTGTTCAGGTTGAGTTTGATATTCCACACTTTTGATTTTTACCTCCTTAAAACTAGAGGAAGTTAGTGTATTCCCGTTATATTGCGGCCAAGAAACCGCTGGCCACCGTGAAAAGTCCACACTATCCGGAACCTCTTTTAAAGCAGGATACGGGATTGTACAACTTCCTGCATTGTCTGAATATGTGGGACCACCACTGTGGTCTGCTTTAAATCTTCCATCATCAGTCTGGTACCAATATACACCAGGTGTACCCACTGTTTTTTCAGCTTGAATAGATTTAAGAATAGGACTTTTCATGGATTTTGGACCATACGGATCGATAGCAGCGTAAACAAAATCATTGATAGATAGCCCAATCACGTAAGAACTTATAATACATAATGCAAACAATGTTCTGGACCAAATGAATACGGACAGCCGCATTCGTTTTTTCATAGACTTGCTATCACCTCACTACTGGTACATATTTTGTATTTTCATTTCTCCTATATCTTCAGCTTTAACATGATACGATCCATTTCTGTAATCTAAAGTTGATCTTGTCCAAAATCTAACCTTTTTCCCCTTTATGATGAGATCTTTAGGGCTGTTAGGAATAGTTTTGAATCCGTGCTTATCAGCAAATTCTAAATCTAGACGTCTAAAATTTAGTAATCCGTTACTTAAACCACTACTGTAAGTAATCAAATCTGACTTATCTGTATTTGATATAAAAGATAAATCAGCAAATGTTAAATAATAGTCGCCACTCGAGATATTAGATCCCACAAAAAGTTTACTGTATACTCCTAGAGGTTTACCATTCTGAACCTCCACTACAATAAACCTATGGAGTGTAAGCACTCCTGATTTGTTAGAAAGTTTTATATCTCCTTTTGATATATCACTTACTTTGACAGAATTTTTAGTATAAAAATAATTACTAACCGTCGTTAGATTCGTCCCCGTTGTGCCGACCTCTCTCATCTCATTCAGGTCACTGTACTTCCCAGCATCCGTGCCCTCTACGTCCATATAACGCAACAAAATGGCCGATACTTCTGCACGAGTGGTGGAATCTGCGGGTTTTAATGTGCCATCCTGAAATCCACCGACAATGCCTGTCCCACGAACGAGGGCAAGATATGGAATCTGCTCAGCACGAATGGTGCCGCGGTTCACTTCCGGTGTGGGAAGCAGCGTATTTTTTGTATCGTTAAAAGCATCCTGAAAGCTGCTCCCGGACTTAATCAGTCCATTTGCAATCCATTTCATCATCTCGTAACGCGTCAGTTCCGCATTTGGATTGAACCCTTTGGCGTAATCGCCAGTGTTAATGAATCCTTGTCCTACAAGCTGGCTAACCGCAGCTTCAGACCAATGTCCCTTGAGATCAGCAAAGGGATTCTGCCCCTCTACCTTCTCTAGTTCAGTCGCACGGGCAAGTATGGTTGCATATTCCCCACGCGTGATTTTGCCATTGGGACGAAATGTTCCGTCCTGGTAACCAGAGATCAGATTTTTTTCATAAGCTTTGGCAATCGTCGCTTGAGCCCAGTGGCCCTTGATATCCTTGAACTTGCTAAGGGCAGTGTCACTAGTTCCCGATGCAGCATTCGCTGTTGACGTCAAATGTATGGGGCTAACGGGCAATAGTGTTCCTGCCAATACAGCTGTTGTTAATAACCCGACGATCCACACGTTCCGCTTTTTCTTCTTCTCGTGTCCTTTGATCTGCTTCTTCAATCTACTCACGCTCCTATGTACCTTAGTATGGGGATGCTTTACTCGGTCAGCCTAGTTACTTCTCTTCATAACCAAAACCTAAATTTGCCATAATAATCAATATTCTACCATGTTGTACTAGGCTATTGGTATTATTTTTCGTCCATCCCCATCACTTCAAGGCGTGCGCCCCTCCTTCCATAGACCCACTTCATTCGCCTAAAACACAAAAAAAGGCCATGAATCCGCAGATTCATAGCCTTATGCTTTAAGGGTGTGGTCTTTCTTATGATATTGGAAAAATGAACTCACTCATAGAATAAACCATATCATTCCATTTGATCAACCTTTTTTTATTTCAGCCAGCTTTATTTTCCGTTTAATTCCTTGTAGGATGCTTCGAGTTCTGTGATCAATTGATCACCACCGGCTTTTCTCCAGCTTGCGATTTCCTGCTCCCAACCTGCATCATCGATTTTACCCATAATGTACTTGGTCTGCGCATCCCAGATCATCTGATCCAACTCCTGACCACGCTCGGTATAGATCGCAGAAGACAAGGTGAGTGCCGGATTGGCAATGGCATACTGCTCATTCTCACGCGCCATCTTTGTACCTTTCATACCAATTGGAACATCAACCAGTTCAGGCACGTTATAGCCTTCAATGCTCAACAGATTATCCCGGTATGGCTTCACTTCACGCTGATAAGCGTCAAAATCTTTAAGTTCGGTTTTCCCATCCGCAGTCTTTGTGTAGTGCACATCGAGCAATCCACGGAGCTGCAAAGCGCTCAATTCCTCATCCATCAACTGATCCAGGAACGTGAGAACCTGCTTCAATTGCTCCTCATCCGTAACGGATGCCTTCGGGATGACCAGCATTCCGTAGTTCCCTGGTTCCCCAGCGATTCGAATACCATCGGTTCCCTGGAACGGAGCCACATCAATCTCTCCATCCGGAGCATTAGGCGTAAGCCGTTGCTGAGAGGACTTTCCGTTCTGAGCCACACCATTCAGCTTCATGCCAACCAGGCCGGAATCCATTTTTTTGTCCGCATCAGAAGGATCAAGAGCAGGGAAGTCACTATTAATCAGTCCCTCGCTGAACAGTCTCTTGAAGAGTTTCATCGTATCCACATATTCCGGGGTCAAGAACTCCGGGGTCAATTTCCCAGCATCATCCACACCCCATTTGTTGACACCGCCAATACTTACAGCAATCCGCGTCAGTGGGGACGAGACACCCTCATTATACTTTTTGAAAAGCAGTGCACCGTACGTATCTTCCTTACCATTCCCGTCAGGGTCATCCTTACGAATGGAGCGCATCACTTCATACCAGTCATCCAGCGTTTTGGGTATATCCAGCTTCAACGTATCGAACCAGTCCTTGCGATATACGATTGCAGTCCGGCCAATATCCCGGAAGTTCGGAATACCGTAGACCTTACCTTCAATTTTGATATTGTTAAAATAAGCTTCGGATTGGGCAGACAGGTTTTTATAATCCTTCAGGTACGGCCCCAGTTCCCAGAACAGTCCCGTTTTGGCGGCATTAAACGTTGTCGGTACATAATTCACACGCATAATGGTCGGCATCTCGCCTGAAGCAACCATAACATTCACCTTATCATCAAAAGCAGACTGCGGAATCCACTGTACATTAACATCCGTATTTGTATATTCCTCAATCTTCTTTTCAATCCCGTTCTCCTTGGCCGGTATATCTCCTACCTGCATTAAAGAGATGGAAATGGGAAGTTTACCTTCCCCTGCAGCAGGTGCTTTTTCTCCCCCGCAACCTGCAAGCAATCCAGCGGACATTGCTCCAATTACAACGATTCCGCCTAAACGGGACATTGGACCTTTTGGACTCATGAACCATCTCTCCTTTTTGATAAGGTTATGTACACAGACCACTCCGATGACAGAACAACCTTCAGATCGCTGTTATCCCCAGATTTTTTGATTCCCTTTTATAAAGGGGAAAATCCGGGGATAAGCCTATGCTTCCGATGCAGCTTTCTTTCAGAAAGCTTTTAGGCGAACGCTTCGCTTCCTCAGATTATTTCTGCCCTCTCCGTTCTCATGTACATGTTAGTTGGACTTGTAAAGTTCAATCTCCACTCCTGCCAAAATGAACGGAGCGACCGATTTCGGATCATTGATCCGAATGGACTCGGTCACATAATACTCATAGGACCCGTCACGATACGGGCTTCCTCCAAGACCGGCTCCGCCGTTACACTGCGTCAAGGACAGCACGCCTTCACGGTCCGTTTGCAGCAGATGCTGTAGCAGACCCTGATACCCTTTTTCCGCAACCGCTTTGAACTTGCCACTCAGATATCCTTTACGCACACCTTTGGCCAATGCATAGACAAACATTGAGGTCCCGGAAGCCTCCAGATAGTTCCGCTCACGTCCCGGTTGATCCAACAAATGTGGCCATAGTCCGGTCTGCTGATCCTGCACATGCACTAGTGCGTTTGCTACCCGTTCGAAGATACCCACAATCTGCCCGCGCTGCGGATGATCTACCGGCAGATGATCCAAGGTATCCACAACCGCCATCACATACCAGCCCATTGCCCGACTCCAGACATGTGGAGAACATCCGGTATCTCCCGAACTCCAGCGCTGCTCTTTGCTCTCATCCCAGGCATGATACAAGAGACCACTACGCGGATCACGTGTACGTTGCTCCACCAGCAAGAGCTGCAGAGCCGCCTTGTCGAACCACTTCTCTTCACCCGTCACTGCGCCATACTGGGTCAGATACGGTGTAGCCATGTACAATCCATCCAGCCACATCTGGAATGGGTAAATCTTTTTATGCCAGAATCCGCCCTCACTCGTATGTGGCTGTCCCTTAAGCTGAGTCATAAGCAACTCCGCAGCGTTGCGGTACTTTTCTTCACCCGTTTTCTCATGCAACAGGAACAGCGATTTTCCCTGATTGATCTGATCCAGATTATATTCCTCAACCGTATAGGAGCGAATGGAGCCATCTTCCTGAACGAAATGATCCATCAGCTCACGGATGTAGTCAAAATACTTTTGCTCCCCCGTATGCGTATACAGCTCCTCCAGCGCTTTCAGCAAGCAGCCGTTCTCATAATGCCAAGTGGCGTACAGCTCATGGTTGCGATAACTTTCCATGAATTGCTGTGCCATGCGCACCGATGTGAATTGCAGTCTTTCCTTCATGATCAAGCCTCCGCTTCCGGCTCTTTATTGAGCCTGTTTTTTATAATCTTCGGCATATTCCTCACGAATCTTGTTTCCACCAGCATTGCCCCAATTCTCGATTTCCTTTTCCCAGCCACTTTGATCGATCTTGCCCATAATATATTTGGTTTGTGCATCGGCAATCACCTGATCCAGATCCGCCCCACGGTCACCATACGTTGGAGAATATAACGTCAGCGCAGGGTTTGGCACAGCGTGCTCCGCCAGTTCCTTCGCAAGTGCCGTACCTTTTTCACCCAGTTCGGTATCCTTCAATTTCGGTACGTTATACCCTTCGACATAAGGCAGGTTGTCACGGTAAGGTTTCACTTCACGCTGGAATGCATCGAAGTCACTCATCTCCACCTGATCTTCGCCCACTTTGGTGTAATGTTTGTCTTCCATACCACGCATCAACAGGGTCGCCATCTCAGGGTCCATCAGTTTATCCAGGAAGGAGAGCAGGTTCTTGAGTTCTTCTTCCGATTTCACCGTTGATTTAGGGAATGCCAGAATCCCGGAGTTACCCGTCTGTCCTGCAACACGATCTCCGTTCGCGCCAAGCAAACCAGCGATGTCTACCACACCATCCGGATTGTTTTTGGACAGACGCTCTTGCTGACTTTTTCCGTTCTGCGCAACACCAACACGTATACCCACAACACCGGAATCATACTTTTTCTCCGCTTCCGTAGAGTCGAATACGGCAAAATCTTGATTTAGCAGTTTCTCATCGTACAAACGTTTCAGCAGATCCAGCACCTGCATATATTCCGGTGTCATGAATTCCGGCGTGAAGCTGCCATCATCCTCGACTTTCCACTTATTAGGTGCACCAAAACTTACGCCAAGGCGCGTCGTGAAGGAATATTGATCCTCATTATATTTTTTAAATAGCATTAGTCCAAACGTATTATCCTGGCCATCTCCATCCGGATCGGAGGTTGCCAGTGTTTTGATCGTTTCATACCATTCATCCGGTGTAGCTGGCACCTTGAGATTCAGCTTCTCGAACCAATCCTTGCGATAGATCACTGTAGCCCGCGCAATATCAGAGAATACAGGAACCCCGTAGATTTTTCCCTCTACCTTGATGTTGTCAAAAAAACGCTCGTTCTGTGCCGACAGATTTTTGTAATTTTTCAGCAATGGCCCCACTTCCCAGAACACGTCATTACGCATCGCGCTGGTCACCGTTGGGTTATATTGCACCTTCACAATTTTTGGCATATCGCTTGAAGCGATCATCACGTTAATTTTGTCATTGTAGGCCGAAGCCGGAATCCACTGGATATCCAGTTTGGTATTGGTATACGCTTCAATCTTTTGCTGAATTTCATTGCCCTTGCTTGGCACATCACCAACCTGTGCAATGGCTATGGACACATTTTGTACGCCGCCATCGGCAGCCTGACCCTCGTCTGATCCGCATCCTGCCAGCAAACCTGTCACCAGTGCCAGTGTGCTCAAGACAGCTACGGCTTTCTTTTTTGTTGCTTTCATAACATGAAAACCTCCCTTTTTTTATGCAGTCATACTGAACTGACTTTGAACCATGTACCGACTCAACCTTTCACCGAACCCAGCATCACTCCTTTTGCAAAGTGCTTTTGCAGGAATGGATATACCAGCATAATCGGGATCGTGGAGAACACGATAACGGCCATGCGAATGGTAAGCGGCTGGATCTCGGTCTCTTCGATACTCGTGTCTCCGATTCGGCTCTGTGCCAGAATGACAATCTCACGTAGCCAGACTTGGACAGGCCACTTCTCACTATCGTTGATATAGATAACAGCGCTGAAGAAACTGTTCCAGTGGGCCACCGCGTAAAAGAGTGAAAATGTCGCCATGGCTGGCATGGACAACGGCAGTACAATCCGGAACAATACGCTGACATCGTTACATCCATCAATTTTGGCTGCATCCTCCAGTTCGTCGGGAATGGCCTGGAAGAAGTTTTTGAGTACGATTAAGTTAAATGCACTAATAGCGGTAGGCAGCATCAGCGACCACAACGTATCCGTCAGGTGCAAGGATTTCACGACAAAGTATGTTGGAATCATTCCGCCACTGAAGAGCATCGTGAACAATACACCGAGCAAAATGGGCTGGCGTCCACGCAAATATCTTCTGGAGAGCGGATATGCCATAAGTGATGTAAACAGCAGGTTAATGAAGGTACCGATCACGGTAATATAGACCGATACGCCCAGACTGCGAATCAAGGTATCTGTAGAGAAAATGTAACGGTACGCGGCCAGAGAGAACTCTTTTGGAAAAAGAATGAAACCTCCCTTAGCCACTTCATGCGGACTGGTAAATGAGACGGCCAAAATATACATGAACGGGATGACCGTCACGATTCCAATCAACAGCAGCAAGCCGTGATTGAGAAAATCAAAGATCCGGTTGCCCCACGTTTTATCCTGTTGCATCTTAATGTTCACTCCTGTCTGGTGAAGAACGTCTGCTCCCGAGGGTTAGTAGACGCCTTCCTCCCCGAATTTTTTGGCCAGCGTATTGGCACCAAGAACAAGCGCCAGCCCGACAACCGATTTGAACAACCCGACAGCAGCACTATAACTGTACTGTGCCTGGGTAAGACCCTTCGTGTACACATAGGTATCGAATACCTCGCCCACATCCCGGTTTGTCGGAGTTAGCATCAGGAAGATCTGTTCAAAGCCTGTATCCAGGAAATTGCCCAGACGCAGAATGAGCAAAATGACGATTGTACTGCGAATGGCCGGCAACGTAATGTGCCAGGTTTGGCGCCAGCGATTGGCACCATCAATCCGTGCAGCTTCATAGAGCTGTGTATCTACACCGGAAAGCGCCGCCAGGAAGATAATTGTGCCCCAACCGACTTCTTTCCAGATGGATTGTCCGACAATCATGGTTCGGAACCATCCTGGTTCAAGCAGGAACGCCACTTTTTGTCCAGTCAGGTTATAGAGCAATTCATTAATGGCACCGCCCTCGGTTGTGAACAGCATGTAGAACACACCGACAACAACAACCCAGGAAACAAAGTGTGGAACATAGACGAGAGTTTGTACAAATCGTTTGAACCGTTCACGGCGAACTTCATTCATCATGAGTGCCAGTACAATCGGCAGTGGGAAAAAGAACACAATGTTATAAATGGCAAGTAAAAACGTATTCCGAAATAATGTCCAGAACTGCGGTTCTCCGAAGAAACGCTGGAAATGTTTGAAGCCTACCCAGTCACTCCCCAAGATGCCCTTGTAAGGCGTGTAATCCTGAAAAGCCATCGTGATGCCATACATGGGTATGTATTTGAAAATAACAAAGTAAAGCACACCCGGTATTAACATGATATACAGCCACCGGTTTTTGATAATGTCCCTCCACAGCAGGTTTTTGTCACTGCGGGTAGCGGGCCGTGTTCGAGCCGCCGTTTCGGCTTTCATATTGTCTTCCTCCCCACATTGGAAACGATTACAAAATATCACTTCCTGAATTCATGTCTTCATTGTGGAGGATAAACGAATGACTGGCTATCGTCTCATTTTAGCCTTTTGTTTTCCCTTGTGCAGCAAGGGTTTATCCCATTTTCATCATGAGGTTTAAAGGAGAAATGAACTGCTTTCAACCTCCATATTCCTGTCTTAACTTATGGAGAAAAGCGGTCTTCTTCCTTCATCCAGACATGAAAAAGCCTGCCTGCCATGGCGGGCAGAGCAGGCTGGTTTTATCGCTGCTGCTCCCGGTACTTGCCGGGGGTCGTTCCTGTGATTTTGCGAAACGTACGGATAAATGCAGTGGGATTGGTATAGTTTAATTTCTCGGCAATCTCCGATATTTTAAGATTCGTCGTCTGCAGCCAGGTCTTCGCTTTTTCCATCCGATACCCTGCGAGATATTCCGTAAAATTGACCCCTGCTTCCTTCTTGAATACCCGACTTAGATAGACTGGGTGAAAATTAAGCTCAGCGGCACAGGCTTCCAGCGACAATTCACGATCATAACGCTCCTCGATCAAGCGGATCATGCGCCTTGCAATATTCATGTACTGGGATTCTTCCTGTTCTCGCCAGAAACGGATAACGGGCAGGAACAGCCGCTTGCGGAACCAATTGGTCATTTCGTCCAATGTGGACAACTTCAGCAAATGTGACATCGATGCTTTTTCTCCCAGTACTTCGGCTACATCCCCACCTTGCTCCTGCACAAGCTGATATACACGAGATAATAACTGAACCATAATGACGGGGTATTCACTGAAATGAAGCTTTTTGTCTGCAAGCAGTCCCAAATATTGCTTAAAGTAGGCGTCCGTTTTCTCTTCATCTCCTTGCTTGAGCGCAGAAGCGAGCTGATCTTCGATCATACGTAACTGGGTATACAACGCGGCTTCCATCTGACCACGTGGCTGTATATCCTCGTAATGCAAAATAATACGGCTGCCCAGACTTACCCGGCCTTGCAGAGCCTCTCGGCTCTCCTGAACCGCTCTAGGCGTATCTCCGATACAAGTGTAAGAACGACTGATGCCGATACTTACGGGCAGATTCAGATAAGTCACGACACGTTCGCGAATCCAGTCTGCTTGGGTATGCATCCATTCCTTCAGCTGCACCTCATCCGTCAGTTCGGAGGCAAGTACGGTGACCTGAGCATCATCCAGCATGACAGGGGTGAACCGAACTGCCGCAGGAAGGAGCTCACCTACCATATTGTTGACAGCAAACAGCAGCAGATCCCGATCCTGTTCCTCATATCGGGTCCCTTCCAAGGTATCCATCTGGAGCATGAGTACGCCAAGACTCGCCCAGCCTGTCGGAAAATCGTATAATTCTCCCTGATATCTGAAATCCTCTTCCGAGATTTTGCCTGTCAGCAGTTTAGTCATAAAAAACTCCTGGAGGTGCACATGCTGCCCCTTCATCTGCTCACGCATCGTTTTCTCCGAACTGAACAACGTTGACAATTGCTCCTCAATATAGATAAATTCATCCTGACGTCGTCCTGATGGAGCAACAGGAGAATCCAGTCCCTTCGTAAATTTCAGCAGTTTGGAGATCGGTGAGTACATCCGCCGACTGCCGTATATGGCAACAAGTCCGGTTACACATAACATGATAAGTGTAGCGACACCGGTAACCAATGCAATTTTCTGCGACTGAGCCGTGATCTGCCCTAGAGATACAACGGACACGTACAACCAACCATTGAGCGGAGACTGCCTATAACTAATTGCTACCTGGTTACCTTCCACCTCCGCACTGAAGAAACCCTCTGGCTCCCCCGTTGTCTGGACCATCTCGTGGATTTCCTTATTGAGCGTGTCATACTTCGCACCTTGCTGGGTATCATTCAGAAAATACTTCTGCTCCCGATCCAGAACGTACATATCTCCAGAATTCGTATTTCGGCTCAAGTATGTACTCAATTCCGTATCGGCGATATCAATCACAAGAAATCCCTTTGGTTTCACATTGGTTGGTATCATCGGGATTTTGAATACCATACTGACCACATTATCCGATGATATAAGGGTAGGTGCCTGTTCCGGTGTTAGTTCACCCATACCTGCTGACACAGGTACACTTTCTTTCGCTGAACTGGCATTCTGAGTGACCCAGAACAGGCTGTTGGTATAACTTAGGTAGGAGCCAATTCGGTCTCGAATGCTGAAATCATCCAATTTGCCAAAAGAACGCATCGAAACGACCCAATCTTCATCCAGATTAACCAGGTAGGCTTGGTCAATGTTCGTAACCGCTTGCAAGTTGTTAAAACCGGATGTCAGATCACGAATCTCCTGAAATTCGCTGCTGTCTAGTGGTTTCTTCATCGCTTGTAGTACCAAGGGCGAATTAACATACTGGATGGATGATAATTGCAGGCTACGCAGAACTTGTTCTACCCTCATTTGGGTCTGATGCAATATCTGAAGATTGCTCTCACGCACTTTCTGTTCAATGTCACGTGATGCAATCGTATACGAGACCGAACCAATAACAATGACCGGAAGGGCTCCGAGGATCAGGGTAAAGCAGAGCAAACGCAGTAAATACTTAGGCAAGAAGAGCATCCTCCTTTATATGTATGTTTATTAAATTAAATCGCTTTCATTGGATTATTTTACTATTGTTATTTTAAAACCCATTCTTATTCAAGTCCACTCATTTATTCTAAGGTTGACTTTAAACCAATTTCCAGTTTATATTGGTTGCATATTCCTCAATCAAAGGAGAGATTTTTAATGTCGGTGAATGTTCTTAACTAACCAAGTTTAATATTCAGGAGTTTGGCCTTTCATTGCGCTTGTGCCCGTATGGCATACGTGTATTTCATGATGCGCCAGATCCCTGTACTTAGTTAAGAACAGCGGATATCATAAATCGCCTCCGGGATTGTAATTGTCCGGGTCTATTTCCGCGCTGAGTTCAGCGCGGATTTTTTAATATAGGCCTGTAGTGGACTTTGCTTTCCCATACGTTTAGGGCGGAGAATGACGTTTGTTTCATTCCCCCCCCTTTTTGCGTTTTCCAGGAATATGTTTCAGCGCGTCAACTGAAATTCCAATTCAAATCCAAGGAGAGATTACGCATGAATGAAAACACATTAAACAGTTTGGGCTATCCACAAATTCAAAAAAACGTTGCAGACTGCGCCCTGTCTTATCTGGGAAAACGTTATGCCAGAGAACTAAAACCGATGGTAGATGCTCACCTGATTCAGATTCGCCTGGAAGAAACAACAGAAGCAGCTGCGTTGATTCGCTTCGGGGCCAGTATCCCCCTCCCTTCACTCGACGGAATGGAAACCATTATGGATCTGCTTGGCACCGGTTATCTATTCAGTGAACGCGATTTCAGTCATCTTGCTCAGTTCCTGCGGAGCTGTTCACAACTCATGAAGTACATGGAGGGCAAATCCGTGGCCGCTCCCAACGTCAGTTGTTATGCAGCATCCATGATTTTGATCGAACCTTTGCTGAGTGAGATCGAGCGCTGCATCCATAGTGGACGCATTCAGGATCAGGCGAGCAAAGAACTCATTCGAATTCGTAAAAAAGTGACGGTGAATGAGGAACGCATGAAACGAAAGCTTGATTCTCTGGTGAGCAAACATCGCTCCATTATGCAGGAACATGTCATTAGTCAACGCGGAGGAAGAACGGTTCTGCCCATTAAGAAAGAGTTCCGTAAACAGGTGAAAGGCATTGTACTGGATGAATCCGGGAGCGGGCAAACCGTGTATATCGAACCTGTTGAATTAGTAAGTTTACAGATGGAATTGGCCGCTCTACAAGCGGAGGAGTCCCGAGAGGAGATGAGAATTCTCGGTGATTTAACCTCCCTGACCGAATCGTATAGCCGTGAAATCGCCCTGAACACCGAAACGGTAGGTGTGCTGGATTTCCTGTTTGCCAAAGCCAAATATGCGGCCACCATGGATGGACGTACCGTTCGAGTCAATACGCAAGGCCACATCAGCCTTCAACGTGCACGTCATCCATTCATGGGTTCTTCTATGGTTCCCCTTGATATTGCAATCGGCAGAACGTATTCGTCGCTCATTATTACGGGCCCGAATACCGGTGGTAAAACGGTCGCACTCAAAACACTAGGTTTGCTAACCCTGATGATGCAATCCGGTTTGCTTATTCCCGTGGAGGAGGGTGGCGAGATGGCCGTTTATGACGAGGTAGCGGTTGATATTGGTGACGGGCAGAGTCTGGAACAAGCGCTCAGTACATTCTCCGCACATATTCGCAATATGATTGGCATACTGGAACAGGCCAATCCATCGACGCTGGTGCTCATTGATGAGATGGCCTCCGGCACAGATCCAGGTGAAGGCGTCGGACTTTCTATCGCCATGCTGGAGGAACTGCACAGCCGCGGAGCAACCGTTGTAGCGACAACACATTTTGGTGAAATCAAACATTTTGCAGCTGCCACGCCAGGATTCGAAAATGCCCGTATGGAATTTGACACCGTTTCTCTCCAGCCGCTGTATCGATTGCGTATCGGAGAAGCTGGTGAGAGCTATGCTTATTCCATCGCATTAAAGCTGGGCATGCCACAACGAATTATCGAGCGATCCAAGTCCCTGTCCGATCAAAGTATTTCAAGAGATCGTACATTCGTGTTCACGTCACCTCCTTTGGAAACTCCGGTCCTGACGCCTGATCGTTCTGTTGCAGAAGCAGACGGCCCCGCAGATTTGTCCAAACAGAATCAGTCGAAGCAGTCAAAGTATTCAATCGGTCTCCACAAAAATACAACACCAAGAGAGTCAGCTCCCCCTGCTCCTGCCAAAAATTTTCGCAAAGGGGATCGGGTATATGTAGCCTATCTCAATCAGTCGGGCATCGTCTGTGATGTCGAGGATAGCCGTGGAAATATCGGGGTCATGCTCAGGGGACGCAAAGTCAAAATCCATAAGAAACGCCTGACTCTGCATATATCTGCCGATGAGCTTTATCCAGGTGACGATTATGACTTGGACATTGTGCTAGAAACAAAGGAAAATCGAAAGAAGCGTAAGTTGATGGGACGCAAACATGTGGAAGGCCTACAGATCGAAATACCGCCTGAAGAATAGCCGATGAGAGAAACAGATGTGGTGAAATGGAAGTCATATATACACAGTGAAATTCATAATCACCGGCGTATTTCTGTTATACTGGGACCAGTATGTTCAACTTCAGCTCGTAGCTATTCCACAGGGAGGGAAGAACTGAATGTCTGCAGAACAAGACGATCAAGAGCACATCCATATCGATGTTCTTGTCTGCCCATTATGCGGGGAAGCTAATCGCTGTTCCTATGCCGCAGGACATCCTCATTCGGAATGCTGGTGTAACCGGGCTACTTTCCCCGAAGGTGTATTTGATCGCATTCCGGCAGAGCAGCGCCGAAAATCGTGCATATGTCAACGCTGTTTGGATGACTATGCCGATAAACGCCAACCAAAAGAAGAGCCACTCAGTTAACAACTGTATGGCTCTTCTTCATTATGCCTCATCTATACTGTTAGCTGGCTACCACTGCTCTTACATTCGGTCATACTGGGCAACAGCCTGTTCAAGCACCGGATGATGCTCATCCATGGAAGTATAATGGTGGAGCGCGGCTGTAATCCCCTTCTGGCGGATCATGTCCTGAAGTTCAACTGCTTCCGGATCATCGGAGACATCGAACTTGCAGGCTGCTGCCATACCCATAGCCAGATAGGTCGTTTCGGTGCCATCCGCATATGCCTGAAGGGCCGGGCGAACCAGACGATCATTCGGAGACAACTTGCGCAGCGGAGAACGACCAACACGAGTAACCTCATCGGTGAGATAGGGGTTTACGAATCTTCCCAATATTTTGACAATATACCGCTCATGTTCTTCCGGGTTGAATGCAAAACGCTTCACCAGAACTTTTCCAGTTTCCTGCAAAGCGCCGTAGACAATCGATTTCACCTTTTCGTCGGCAATAGCCTTCTGAATCGTGTCATACCCGTGCACCTTACCGATGTATGCTGCAACGCAGTGTCCTGTATTAACAGTGAACAGCTTCCGTTCGATATACGGCTCCAGATCATCGACATATTGAATGCCCTCAACCGGTCTGAATGCAGGAGCCATCTGGGAACGATCCACCACCCACTCGTAAAAAGGCTCAACCTGTACATGCAGAGGATCGTCATGATGCTGAATAGGCACAATCCGGTCTACGGCCGAGTCAGGAAAATAAATGTACTGATCTGCAAGGGATCGTACCTCTTCATCAAGCAGAGCATATACATGCTCTTTCAATTGTGTACTGGCTCCAATTGCGTTCTCGCAAGCGATAATGTGAAGCGGGTTTTGAGCAGGATTGGAATTCAGTCTTTTCTCAAGTCCTTTCGCAATGCCTGGTGCAATATGCTTCAGTACGCCCACGCCCACTGCTGTTGTAATCAGATCAGCTTCCACCACAGTTTGGGCAACGGTGTCCAGATGGGTCCCATCAATTGCATTCACACCCGTAACGGTCTCCTGATCTTTACTTTTGTTAGCCAGTTCCACCGTATACTGCCCCCGTTGCTGGAGAGCTGTTACCAAGGTCTGATTCACGTCGGAGAAAATCACCTCATACCCTGCACGGGACAGAATCAAGCCGATAAATCCGCGTCCAATGTTACCTGCACCAAAGTGTAGGGCCTTCATAGCTCCATTTCACTTTCCAGAATAGCGATTACTTCTTCGGCTGTTTTCGCCAGACGCAGGGCCTCCATATTCTCATCCTCAGCACAGATCACCGCGATGCTAGTCAAGATCTCCATATGTTCCCCGCCTTGAGCCGCGATACCAATGACCATATAAGCCTTTTCTTCGCCAAAATCAACACCTTGTGGATACTGAATGACAGAAATACCTGTGGATAAAATGAACGCTTTGGATTCCTTTGTACCATGCGGAATAGCCAGGCCGTTCCCTACATAGGTCGAGACAATCTCTTCACGTTCAATCATCTTCTCAATGTAATCAGCGGTAATATGTCCCGCATCCTTTAGAATCTGTCCTGCCATACGAATCGCTTCGTATTTGTCCTGAGCCGTCGCATTCATGATGACTTTATCTGTTGTTAACATACTCATAATGGTTGACCTCCAATTTCGGTTTTACTGCGATAAAATCCAACGAGTTCCTGGGACAGGTAATGAATGAGTTCATCCCTGATACCCTTTTCCAACAATGTAATCATTTCTTCCTGCAATAACAGGGCGCTGATCTCACTGAGAACCTCCAGACTTTCCTTGGATAATTCTCTGGGACCGAGCATCAAGAGGATATGGGTAACTCCTGCCGGATCATCCGGCGTACGAAGGAGTGGCTCAGTGAGTTGAAACAAGCTAATGGACGGCCTGTAGATTCCCTCACTGCGTGTATGAAACAGCGCAAGTCTTGTACCGGGAATCTTCTGACTCCCCACTGCTTCACGTGCCTCCAACCGTTTTGCGATCTCCCCCGGTTCCTTCAGCACACCAGATCCATGGAGTACGTTGCACATCGCATATACTGTCTTATAGAACCCGATATCCTGATTATCCAACGGGTACACCTGAAACTTGCCAATAATTCGGACGATTTCAACTAAAATAGCTTCCATTCCGTCAGGGTCCGAGTAACGACTTGTGGTCTGAACCTCTGTCTCCCACGGCTTGTGATGCTGTCGTTGTAACGTAGTTGTTCGGATAAAATGACGCAGTCGTTCGCTCTCTTCTGCCGTAAGCAGTGGACTCACCTTGTAATACTGATGCTCATCCATCGGCAGATCGACAGTGGATAACACCAGATCATATTGATCTGTAGGTATCCGGGCAGCTTCATACCAGGACACGCTATCCATGATCCGAATCTCGGGAATCTCCTTGGATAATCGGCTGGAAAGCATGCGTGATGATCCAATTCCGCTTGTACACACGATGATCGCCCTGATCTCCCGTTTCAATGCACGTAACCTTTCGATGGAAGCTCCAAAGTGCATAACCAAGAAACCAATCTCCTCATCCGGAACGTCAGTGCCTGGCCAAGCTTGCCCCACAGATTTTTTGACATCTTCAAAAAGTGAATCATAATCCTTGCGAATCTGCTGCAAAAGCGGATTACGAATCATCTGTTGTCCTTCAATTCGCTCCATTACAGGTTGCATATGACCAAGCAGACCTTCACGAAGCAAACGATCCTCATGAAAGACGTAATGCGTTCTCGCCTGCATCTGATCAATCAGTGAATGTACCCTGTCCAGTAAAATCAAGTCGTCTATTGGCAACAACCGCGAAGAGTGAATCCGCTGCTCTGTCTCAACTAATAGTCTGTGAAAATAAGCTTGCTCATCTGGAGAGAATGTGAGCCCCAGCTGGGTGGATAACACACCACACAAGCGGGAAGCCATATAAGGTGGAACCTTCATCTGATCCTGCTCTGCAACTGCATCTCCCGTGTTCTCTCGTGGAGAAATACGACCAATGCCAAAGCCTTTACGAATACGTACAACCGCGACGGATAATTGAATCAGCAGCTTCATGTATTGGCGTTCCGGGATGTTCTCCAGCCATTCGATGTCTGGTTGCCATAACGCATTTTCGACCGTAAGCACATCACCATGTCCAATCATATCCAGCAATTTTTGGTTTACGATGGAGCCCCCTTGTTCAGGCTGTCTTCCGAACAGGTCGGACTCATCCAGAAATTCCAGTGCAAGTGCAGCTATGGCTGTACGATGAATCGTCTCACTTCCGTTAATCTTGACGCCATATCCACGTCTGCGAACCAGCTTCAGTCCCGCCTGACGAATCCGTGACTCCAGATCGTCCAGATCAGTGGTTACGGTAGATACGGTCACTTTCAGATCCGAAGCCAGAGCGAGCAACTTTACAGGCTCGGGTTCATCCAGCAGGATGCAAAGCATGAAGAGCTTACGCTCTTCTGGCGTAAACTCTACATATTCTTTACCCTCTAGTTGCTGGCGTAATATAGCCAGATCATTGGAACTGGCATCGATTCGGATACCGGTTCCTGATTTTTTTTCCAGCCTCATGCCCAAAGGTTCAAGCCATTGTTCAATCATTTGAAGCTCCCGGTGAACCGTTCGGGTACTGACCTTTACTTCAACAGCGATTTCGCCAGCTGTTACTTCATGTGGATGCTCCAGCAGAAACTCCACGATTTCACGTTGTCTTTTGGTAATACTCATATCTCAGCCTCCGGCTCAGGGAAAACGAATGCGTGCAATTACTTTAGACGTTCAACGAGCGCATCGTATTCCGGGCTTTTTAGGAAGTTGTCGATGGATATATGTTCTGCGTTCGGCGCAACGGAGCGGGCACGATCGGTTAATATTTGTTGTGTGATGACCACATCTGCATCCGGTGGGATATCACTGATAGCCGTATTGGTCACCGTAACGTCAATCCCCTCTGCCTTCATCTTCTTGCGTAGAATGGAAGCACCCATGGCACTCGACCCCATGCCTGCATCACAGGAGAAGACAATTTTCTTTACATCTGTTTTCACTGTAGAAGAAGCCATATCTGCGGCTCTGTCTGCTTCGCGTTGGTTAGCCGTAATGCCAGCGTTTGGCACGATTCCTTGACTCTTCATGTCTTTCATCCGACTGGATGCAGACTCCAGATCTTCGTCCTTTTGTTTACCCGTTTTCAGCAACACTGCTGCAACCAGGAAAGAAACGACGGCTGCTACAAGCACCCCTGCAAGCATCGGCAGGTATCCACCTTTTGGTGTTAAGAGGAAATACGCGATAATACTACCCGGTGATGGTGCCGAAACAAGTCCTGCTCCGGTGAGCATGAATGTTAATGTACCTGCGACGCCACCCGCAATTGCGGCAAGAATCAGAATGGGTCTCATCAGAATGTAAGGGAAGTAGATCTCATGGATTCCCCCGAAGAAATGAATGATAACGGCACCTGGTGCAGAAGATTTGGCCATTCCGCGTCCGAAGAAACAGTACGCAAGCAAGATACCCAGTCCCGGACCCGGGTTCGATTCAAGCATGTATAATACGGATTGCCCTAATTCTCTTGCTTGATCTGTTGCAATAGGTGTCAGAATCCCGTGGTTGATTGCATTGTTCAGGAACAATACTTTACCTGGTTCAATGATTAGGTTGACCAGCGGTAACAAGCCCAGATTCATTAGACCTTGTACCCCGGCAGACAATACTTTGCTAATCGCTTCTACAGCAGGCCCGATGCCCAGTAGCGCAAAAATCCCCAAGATCCCGCCAATAATACCAGCTGAGAAGTTGTTAACCAGCATTTCAAATCCGGCTCTAACTTTACCTTCAATGGATTTATCGAACTTTTTGATGATCCATGCTGCAAGAGGTCCGGCAATCATCGCACCGAGGAACATCGGAATATCACTACCCACGATGACCCCGATGGTCATAATGGCACCCACGACGCCACCACGCTGACCATGCACCATCGTACCCCCGGTGTAACCAATTAACAGTGGCAGCAAATATTTGATCATCGGATCGACTAGCTGTGCAAGCGTCTCGTTAGGGAACCAGCCTGTCGGAATGAACAGAGCCGTAATTAATCCCCAGGCGATGAACGCTCCCATATTTGGCATGACCATACCACTCAGGAATCGGCCAAAACGTTGCACACCTACCCGTAGCCCACCTTTGGAATTGGACGATTGGTCCAAATTACTCATTGTATTATCCTCCTTGGATCAAGTCATTATGATTTATGAAAGGGGTAACATTTCTCCCCTGCTGTAATCCTAAGCGAGAATGCTCTCCTGTTCAATGAAATGAAAGCGTACTTTCGTCATGAACAATGATGACAACATTAGGTTATGTAATCGTTTTAATTGATGCATAATGGCTGAACCCATTGGTACACAAGACTTTTCTTGCCTATGACTTTTATCATTTCCAAAATCAATTTCTAACCTATAGCTTGGTCCAATCAGGCGATTCACATCCACAATCTGCTTCAATCCGCATTGGAAACCATCCTTAAAAAGCACAAAAAACCTGTGCAAGCATCCGGCTCACACAGGTCGAAACAATATGAAGCTCTTTTCATTTTGTTATAAAATATATGTTAATAAGTACAAGTTCGTTGATACTATTCTTCCGTATGTTTACGATACGCGTCTGCATTCATCAATGTAGACAATGCTGCTGTCAGATCTCCCTCAACACGGATCTCAATCATCCAGCCTTCCTCGTAAGGAGAGCTGTTAACAAGTTCAGGGGAGTCCTGCAACGAATCATTCACCGCAATGATTGAACCAGTGACTGGAGAAAACAAGTCCGAAACCGTTTTGACCGATTCGATCGTTCCAATGCTGTCCTCTGTTTTTACATTGGTTTCAAGGTCAGGCAATTCCACAAACACAATGTCACCCAGCTGATGCTGCGCGAACTCGGTAATGCCAATACGTACAGTATCCTCCCCTACGATTTGCACCCATTCGTGCTCTTCACTGTACAGGAAATCACTTTTCAATTCGCTCATCGATATCCGCCTCGCTTTTCATTAATGAGTACATGCGTTCTTTGACCTTAACCTTTTTCCCAGAACATAGCGTATGATATTTATGAATCAAATGTCAAGATACCTCACAATTTATTTACTGAGCACCTCTAAATCCTGTAACCGAAATAAACTCTTTCTTCATATACTGGTGAATATTAGAATAGTAAGCGTAGTCTTTATAAATACACGAACAATAATATTAAAACTAAATTAAATATTCGGTTTTTAATTATCATCTATGACATCGTTCTTGACATCGGCAGTGGATTCACGTTTTAATGAGAAGAGTAAATGGTTTATTAGACTATGTTATACCCGCGGATGAATGTAAAGGGAGAGATTACCCGTGACACCCGATTCGGGATGTACATGAGGTAACGCCGAAGGAGTAAACCACCGATAAGCGGGGGTGAATCTCTCAGGCAAAAGGACTTTTACGGGACGCAACTCTGGAGAGCATCTATTCGCCCTGTGCGGGCGTTATGATCACCCAAGGGGAAACCTGCTGCACAACGCAGCGGGGTAACTCTCAGGTACAAGGGACAGAGCCTTAGAATACAGCGTGCTACTTGGCATGCCGATTCTTTGGCCTGTCCTTTTCCTTTTTCCCAAAAAACGAAAAACAGGATGTAGAACGGCGCTGCCTAGCTGCTTACCATACTTATGTGATGAAAATATCTAGCTGAAAATTTTAAAATACCCTGGTTCATTGATCCACGATTGTATATCCGGCCGGATGACGGCCCATGACGAGGTGATTTGATGTCCGATTTGCTTAGAACACCACTCTTCCCACTATATCAGCAATACGAAGGCGTACGGTGCATTGATTTTGGAGGCTGGGAGCTGCCGGTACAATTTAGCGGAATCCAGAAAGAACATGAAGCGGTACGCGAGCGTGCTGGACTGTTTGATGTATCCCATATGGGCGAATTCACGGTACAGGGTGAACAGGCTGAAGCTTTTTTGCAACAAATGATGACCAATGATGTGACCACGCTGGTTCCCGGTCAAGCCCAGTACACCCTGATGTGTTATCCAGATGGCGGTGTGGTGGATGATCTGCTCGTGTATAAGCTGGAAGATCAGCATTATATGCTCGTCGTTAACGCCTCCAACATCGACAAGGATTGGGCGTGGCTGCAAGAGCACTTGATCCCCGGCGTAAGCATGACCAACGATTCGGAGCAGACGGCGCTACTCGCCTTGCAAGGTCCACTGGCTGTAGACATTATCAGAAAAGTTACAGATACGAATGTAAGCTCGATTGAACCGTTTCGTTTTGTGCAGGATGCCGAAGTCTGTGGAGTAAAATTGCTGTTGTCCCGTACCGGTTATACCGGTGAAGATGGCTTTGAACTATATGTTCCTGCAGATCAGGCCGCTACCGTCTGGAATGGATTAATGCAGGCTGGAGAAAGTCACGGACTCGTACCAACCGGACTTGGTGCCCGGGATACACTGCGCTTTGAAGCAAGGCTCCCCCTGTATGGACAGGAACTGTCGGCAACCATCTCTCCGCTTGAGGCTGGTGTTGGCATGTTTGTGAAGCTGAATGCCGGACCTTTTATCGGACACGAAGCCTTGTTACAGCAAAAAACTGACGGGCCCGCCCGCAAACTGGTCGGCATCGAAGTGTTGGAGCGCGGTATCCCCCGCCCCCACTATCCCATTTACGCCGAAGGCGTACAGATTGGTGAAGTGACAACAGGCACGCAATCACCTACATTGAAGCGTAATCTGGGGCTTGCCCTCATCGACAGCAAATACGCTGCGCTGGGAACCCCGCTTGAGATTGAGATCCGCGGCAAGAAACTAAAAGCCGAGGTCGTGAAGACCCCTTTTCATAAACGGGCACGTACGTCGAAGACACCTACTCAAGGAGTTGATCAAGCATGAGCAAGCACCGTTACATTCCCATGACTGAGCAAGATCAGAGCGCCATGCTCGCAACCATCGGTGTGGATACGCTGGAGGATCTGTTTCAGGACATTCCGCAGGAGATTCGTTATCAGGGCGAGCTGCCCGTATCCTCCAAACTTGATGAATATGCACTGACACGTCATATGTCCAAACAAGCCGGCGCCAACGCCAATTTCGAAACACACGCCAGCTTCCTCGGCGCTGGCATATACGATCATCATGTTCCTTCCGTCATCAATCATGTCATCTCCCGTTCAGAGTTCTACACCGCCTACACACCTTATCAGCCTGAGATCAGCCAAGGTGAACTACAGGCCATTTTCGAATTTCAATCCTACATCTGTGAATTAACCGGTATGGCTGTAGCCAATGCCAGCATGTATGACGGCGCAACAGCTTTTGCGGAAGCCGGTAATTTGGCCGCAGCGGCAACTCGTCGCAAACAGCTCATCGTATCCCGTACCGTTCATCCGGAAGCCCGTCAGGTATTGCAGGCATATGCGCACGGACTCCGTCTGGAGATTGTCGAGATTGGCTATAAGGATGGCGTCACTGACTGGGATGCCCTGCAAGCCGCCATTTCAGACGATACCGCTGCTGTCATGATCCAAAGTCCGAACTT
The DNA here is from genome assembly GCF_000316035.1 of Paenibacillus sp. PAMC 26794. Lineage (GTDB taxonomy): Bacteria > Bacillota > Bacilli > Paenibacillales > Paenibacillaceae > Paenibacillus. The sequence goes on along the minus strand of NZ_ANHX01000002.1, from coordinate 78,311 downwards.
CTTTGGTGCTGTGGAAAATGTGAAGCAGGCTGCCGACCTCGTGCATGCGCACAAGGGTCTGCTCGTCGTAAGTGCTAACCCGCTATCGCTGGGTCTGCTGGAAGCCCCAGGCAAGCTGGGTGCCGACATCGTTGTTGGTGATGCGCAGCCCCTCGGCATCGCCGCTTCACTCGGTGGCCCGACATGCGGATATTTCGCCGTATCCCAGACTCATATGCGCCGGATTCCTGGCCGAATTGTGGGCCAGACCACGGATCGCAACGGCAAACGCGGTTTTGTACTCACACTGCAAGCACGTGAACAGCATATCCGCCGCGAAAAGGCGACATCCAACATCTGTTCCAACCAGGCCTTGCTTGCACTCAGCGCATCTGTGTATATGTCCATCATGGGTAAACAGGGCATGATCGATGTCGCGGATCTGAATTTGCAAAAGAGTCATTACACCCTGAATACATTAACTGCACTTCCTGGAGTTGGCCTTACTTTTAATGCACCAACATTTAATGAATTCGTGATTAAACTTCCTGAAGGAACAGACGTGGATGCTCTTCAGTTGAAATTGCTGGATGCAGGCTTTATTGGTGGCTACGAACTCGGACGTGATTATCCGGAGCTTGCCGGACATATGCTGATTGCTGTTACCGAACGACGCAGTAAGGAAGAGATTGACGAATTCGCACGAGCATTGGAGGGATCGCTGTGACTCAGGAAACGACGACAACGACAACATCGGTACAAGGACAATCGGAAACAGGTACCTCTGTCTCCACTTCGGTTCAACCTGAGACGGATACAACATTTAGTGCACAGACCCTATCTCCTGCTCTGGAACAAACATTGATTTTTGAACTCAGCAGCCCTGGGCGTGTCGCTTATTCCTTGCCAGAATGTGACGTTCCTCGTCAGGCTGCCGATACGTTGATTCCCCGGGAAATGCTCCGTTCGGAAGCAGCAGCACTGCCAGAAGTGTTCGAGGTAGATGTTATTCGACACTATACCGCTCTGTCCCGTCGCAACTTCGGTGTAGATAACGGATTCTACCCACTGGGCTCTTGTACGATGAAATACAATCCAAAGATTAATGAGGATGTAGCCCGTTACAATGGATTCGCCAAAATCCATCCGTACCAGCATGAATCCAGCATTCAAGGTGCACTAGAACTGTTATATACGTTACAAAACGACCTTGCAGGTCTGACAGGGATGGACGCTGTGACCCTGCAACCAGCCGCTGGTGCCCATGGAGAATGGACTGGACTCATGATGATTCGTGCCTACCACGAAGGTCGTGGTGAACAACGTACCAAAGTCATCGTGCCCGATTCTTCTCATGGTACCAACCCGGCAAGTGCAACCGTTGCAGGATTTGAAACTGTGACGATTCCATCCCGCGCAGACGGACTGGTCGATCTGGACGCACTCCGTGCAGCCGTTGGTTCGGATACGGCAGCATTGATGCTGACAAACCCGAATACACTTGGTTTGTTCGAGAAAGACATTCAGGAGATTGCATCCATCGTACATCAGGCTGGTGGCTTGTTGTATTACGATGGCGCGAACTCCAATGCCATTATGGGCATTACCCGGCCGGGTGATATGGGCTTTGACGTGGTGCATCTGAACTTGCACAAAACGATGAGCACGCCTCATGGCGGTGGTGGACCTGGCGCCGGACCAGTCGGGGTGAAGAGCCGCTTGATCCCGTTCCTGCCTAAACCGATGGTGATCAAAAATGATGATGGTATGTATTCACTGGACCGTGAAGGGGACCAATCCATTGGCCGTGTCAAAGCGTATTACGGCAACTTCGGTATTTTGGTACGTGCCTATGCCTACATTCGCACCTATGGACCGGAAGGCTTGCGCCGTGTCTCTGAATGTGCGGTACTGAATGCCAACTATATGATGGCCCGTCTCGCACCATACTACGAGATTCCATATCCGGGTGTATGCAAACATGAATTCGTCATGTCTGGTCGGGGTTTGAAGCAATACGGTGTGCGTACACTGGATGTTGCCAAACGATTACTCGATTTTGGATATCACCCGCCTACGGTGTACTTCCCGCTCAATGTGGAGGAATGCATCATGATCGAGCCGACGGAAACCGAAAGCAAAGAAACACTCGATGGGTTTATTGATACGATGATACGGATTGCCAAAGAAGCGGAAGAGACACCAGAATTGGTACTCAACGCACCTTATAGCACACCGGTTACTCGTCTTGATGAGACTACCGCGGCCCGCAAACCTGTATTGAACTGCGCGTGCAGTTAATTAAATCATTGTTATCACGAAAGCTCTTGCTAACATTCGAATTAGCAAGAGCTTTTTGTGTTGCCTTCCCCTTTAGAGATGCCACTGCTTCTCGCACAGAAAGAACGCCGACAGTTTAAATAAACAGTAGAGTACGAATCACATTTCCCTGCTTATATCAAAAAAAGCCAGTACCCGCTGTAACAGCGGATACCGGCAAAATCGCTACATCAATGCAGCTCATTATCGGAAAAAGAAAAACCTCAAATCCGGAGGAAACCCCGGCAAAATTACGCTTGAATGCTTTGAACCAATTCAACGACTTGTTCAGCTGTTTGCATATCCAGAGCTTTGGCAGCCAATTCCTGCATATCCGCACGGGACAGCTTGGTGATCTGACTACGAGCTGGCAGAATGGAAGTTGCGCTCATGCTGAACTCATCCAATCCAAGACCGAGCAGCAATGGAATTGCTGTTTCGTCTCCTGCCATCTCACCGCACATGCCAACCCATTTGCCTTCACGATGCGCTGCATCGATAACCATTTTAACCAAACGCAAAATGGCCGGGTTATAAGGTTGGTACAGATACGCCACTCGTTCGTTCATACGGTCAGCAGCCATCGTGTATTGAATCAGATCGTTCGTTCCGATACTGAAGAAATCCACTTCTTTGGCAAATTGATCCGCCAGAACTGCAGTCGAAGGAATTTCGACCATGATTCCGAGTTGAATGCTGTCAGAAACAGCAATACCTTCAGCAACCAGCTTTTCTTTCTCTTCGAGCAAGACAGCTTTTGCTTCACGGAATTCACCGAGTGTTGCGATCATTGGGAACATGACACGCAGGTTTCCATGTACGCTTGCACGCAGCAATGCACGCAATTGCGTACGGAAGATATCCAGACGGTCCAGACACAGACGAACTGCGCGGAAGCCGAGGAATGGATTCATTTCTTTTGGCAGATCCAGGTATGGAAGCTCTTTGTCTCCACCGATGTCGAGTGTACGAACAACGACAGGCTTGCCTTCCATTTTTTCCAGTACCGCTTTGTAAGCATTATACTGAATGTCTTCGGAAGGAAGCTTGTCTCTGCCCATATATAAGAACTCGGTACGGTAAAGGCCTACAGCCTCGCCACCGTTCTCCAGGACACCCGTTACATCATTCGGTGTACCGATGTTGGCTGCAAGTTCAACATGAACGTTGTCCACTGTTATCGTTGGCTCATCACGTAGTTTTCTCCACTCTGCACGTTGTGCATCATACTGTTCCTGTTTGGCACGGTATTCAGCAATAACTTCATCCGTAGGGTTAACCAGTACGTGACCATCCAGACCGTCAACAATAATCATATCGCCTTGTTTCGCTTGAGCCAAGATGTCCTTGGTTCCAACAACAGCCGGAATTTCAAGAGAGCGAGCCATGATTGCCGAGTGAGAAGTACGTCCACCAATGTTGGTTGCAAAACCTTTAACAAATTGACGGTTCAGTTGAGCCGTGTCGGAAGGCGTCAGATCCTCCGCAAGCACTATCACTTCTTCATTGATCTCAGCCGGACTCATGAATTCAATACCAAGCAAGTGATTTAGCACACGTTTGGTAACGTCACGCATATCTGCTGCACGTTCCTGCAGGTATGCACTCTTCATGTTCTCAAACATGGAGATAAATTGCGATGCCGTTTCGTTCAAAGCAAATTCTGCATTGATCATGTCATCCGCAATTCTAGCTTTAACCGGATCAATTAGTTCCGGGTCATTCAGAATGAGCAAATGCGAAGCAAAAATCTCAGCTTTTTTCTCGCCAAGCTCTTGTAAAGTACGCTCTTTGATCGCCTCAAGCTCAGCCTGGGATTTACCCAGAGCTGAGTCGAGTTTCGCGATCTCTGCGTCAACGTCGTTAATTTGGCGTTTTTCTACAGAGTAGTCAGGATGCTCCAAGATAAACGCCTTGGCGATAGCAATACCCGCCGAAGCCGCGATCCCGGAGACATTAAGCATTAATTTCGCCCAACCCTTCGTTAACCATAACGTCGGTCAAAGCTTGCAGAGCTTCAGCTTCGCCTTCGCCATCAACGATGATGCTGATGGTGTCGCCTTGTTCCAGACCCAAGGAAAGAACGCCCAGGATGGATTTCAAAGTTACTTTTTTACCGTTAGCTTCTGCAAAGGATTCTGCACCTTTGAATTTGTTAGCTGTATTAACCAGGGCTGTCGCCGGACGTGCGTGGATACCATCTTCGTCTGTAATTCTGAATGTTTGTTGCATTACAATCATCTCACTTTCAGTAGTTTGGTTTAGGCATTGCATATATTTACACTTGCTTGCCATCGTCGTAACACTTCTTATTTTATCTCAATGATTGGCTGTTCGCCAACTTTCAGCACTCCACTCTTCTTGAGAGTTACCGTGGAGCCCTCTGGCAGGTTGGTGAAAATAACTGGTGAAATGATCGAAGGAGCGTTTGCTTTGACATACTCCAGATCCACTTCCATAATCGGCTGACCTGCCGATACCAGATCACCTTCCTGTACCAGTACGTTAAAGCCTTGGCCCTTCAGCTTCACCGTATTAACACCTATATGAACAAGCACTTCCTTGCCACCATCGGACATAATGCCCACGGCATGTTTGCTTGGAAATACATTAAACACTTTACCATACACCGGAGAAGTTATCGTACCATCATGTGGCAAAATTGCGAATCCATCACCTGTCATTTTCTCAGCAAAGACCGGATCAGGTACGTTTGTAATGTCCAGCAATTCACCATTGACTGGCATGACAATATCCTCAGCAACGATGCGCTCGCCTTGCTCACCTTGTGCCTTCTCCTCTTCAGGGGTTGGTTTGGCAGCCGCTGGCGTTGGTGCCGGTGTTCGTCCTGCAATAATATCCTGCATTTGAGATTTGATCGTGTCGGAACGTGTTCCGAAGATGGCTTGAACATTATTACCCACTTCAAGTACACCAGATGCACCCAATTGTTTCAAACGATCTTTTTTCACATTGGATTTCTCATTAACTTCAATCCGCAAACGAGTAATACAAGCGTCCAGATGTTTGATATTTTCCTTGCCGCCAAAAGCTTCAAGAATGTTATGGGGCAGATCATCCGTTGAACCAGAGCCTCTGCCAGATTCGGTTTCAGGCGTTGCATCCTCTCGTCCAGGTGTTTTGAGATTGAATTTGCGAATGATAAACCGGAAACCGAAGTAATAGATCACCGCAAGAATCAATCCGACAATAATAACGTCCCACCAAGGTGTACGGTTCGGAATAATCCCGAAGATCAGGAAGTCGATGAACCCACCGGAGAAGGTCATACCGATCTTGACACCCAGAATTTGCATGGTCATGAAAGACAAACCTGCAAAGATACAGTGTACTGCAAACAGGATTGGTGCTACAAACAGGAACGAGAATTCAAGTGGTTCTGTGATCCCTGTCAGAAACGAGGTCAGCGCAGCTGAACCCATGATACCTGCAACATACTTTTTGTGTTCCGGTCTTGCTTCATGGTACATCGCAAGTGCGGCCGCTGGCAAACCAAACATCATGAACGGGAATTTACCAACTTGGAATGTGCCCGCTGTGAGGTTCACACCATCACGCAATTGATTGAAGAAGATTTGCTGGTCACCACGGATGACATCTCCAGCTTTGTTCACATACTCACCGAACTCAAACCAGAATGGGGAGTAGAAAATGTGGTGAAGACCAAATGGAATTAATGACCGTTCTACAACTCCGAAGATGAATGCCGACAATGTCGGGCTTGTATCTACCATGAAGTGAGATACAGTATTCAATCCATTTTGAATCGGTGGCCAGATAATGACCAGAAGCAACCCAATTAAGAGGGAAACAACCGAAGTGATAATCGGAACGAAACGTTTACCTGCAAAGAAACCGAGGTAAGACGGCAGTTCGATTTTGAAAAATCGATTGTAACACAGCGCGGCGGCAATACCTATGATTATACCTCCGAACACGCCTGTACTTAATGTTGGGATACCCAAGATGCTGGCATAACCCGGTACTTCACCGATCATTGCCGGAGTAACCCCTACTGCGGTACCCAGTGTGACGTTCATGACCAGATAACCGATGATCGCTGCGAGACCTGCAACCCCTTCGCCACCTGCGAATCCGACGGCTACACCGACGGCGAACAGCAATGCCAAATTATCGAATACGATCTGACCTGCGTTCATCATAATTGTTGCGATCGAGTTCACCCAAGGGGTGTCGAGCGCCGTTACATATTGCAAGAAATCTGGATTAACTAGCATGTTACCAATTCCGAGCAGCAAACCTGCCGCAGGTAGAATGGCTACAGGCAACATGAGAGCTTTACCTACTCTTTGCAATACACCAAAAAGCTTTTTGAACATCGCGTCGTTTCTCCCTTTCGTTTAATTTATATGTTGTGATTCAAGCAAGGGAACACAAAAAAAGGCATGAATTAACAAAGTAAACTGTGCCAACCTTGGGGTATAGCATACCCTGTACAAGGAAAGAACAATCACACTTTAATTAACTCATGCCTGATCGAGTCAGTAACACGTCGCTTATGTTTATTCAGTTGCTTGATTACGGAAACCATTGTAGCACCAGTTCTAATGTATTGCAAGCCTTTACACTAAAAAAAATAAATTTCGCATTCCATCACTGGAATGATCTCACTTATTCTCTTCTTCCTTCCGCTGATTCAGCCTTTGCAGATGAATGGTCAGATAACCTACCTCCGCAGGATAAACCGGCAGTTTCAGTCTTTTCTCCATTACTTTGGTCAGTTTCCATGCAAGCGAGTACATTTCGGGATACTCCAACTTAAGCAGGGAATCCAACTTATGAAGCTCTTCCACTTTGTCTCCACGGCGAACACGCTCAAGGGCGAACCGAAGATGAGTCAGCAAACGAGAGTAATCAAGCGATTCCGTTTCAAACGAATAATCGAGTTGATCAGACACCAGGTTCACCAAATCAGTGATCAATTGTGAATGTTCACGTACCTGGGATATATTTTGATTGGTCATTGCGCTATAGATATGGAGGGCAACAAAACCAATCTCATCCATCCCCAGATCTACACCTATTTTCTCTTTGATCAGACGAACAGCGTATTCTCCCATTCGATATTCTTCAGGATAAATCTCGCGGGTTTCATATAAAAATGGATTTTGTATGATAATGCCCTGCTCCTTGCGTTTTAACGCGAAAGAAATGTGATCGGTTAATGCAATATGGATATGTTCATTCAGAGGAACGTCCGTACGCTCTGCAATATACGTAATAACTTCGTTAATAATCTCGATCAGTGCTTCATCCACCTGTGGAAGAAGCTGTTTGTACTGCTCTTGCTCCTGCTGGTTTTTCAAAATGAACATTTTCTCCACAGCCATCAATGGAATGTGATCACTCGGTTTTCGGTTAAAGCCAATGCCTTTACCAATAACAACGACTTCCCCGTGTTCAGGATGCTGTGCAATGATTACATTATTATTTAGCGCTTTGTCTACATGCAAGCTGCTCATTGTTTGCACCTCTTTTTCACACCATCTTAGGTGTGATTAAGTCACACCCTGTTACGAACGAAAAGACACCCGGAGCGGGCAAACCGCGCCGGACGTCTCGCTTAAAAAGTAACAAAAATTCGTCTTAAGGTCAATAGAGCAACCATGCAAGATTCGAAGTGCTTCTTACTCGTCTACTCCAGCTCTTTCCACAATCTTGTCGATTATAGAAGGAGTTGTCACGGCCTCGCTCTGTTGAATGGCAACTGGCGCAGGTGTTTTAGACTTCGTAAGGCCTTTAATCAGCTGCTCTACATCGATGCCGGATACACTCTTGAGCATCTCTGGAGCGGTCGCCATAAGTTCGGTAACATAGTTACTCACTCGCGCTGCACCTTCACCTTTTCCTGTATCTACCACCGTCAGTTTATCAATAGATGCAATTGGCTCTGCAATTTTGCCAGCCAGTTCAGGCAGCATTTTGACAATGATATCGAGTACAGCTGCTTCGCCAAACTTCTGGAACGCTTCGGCCAGTTTTTCCTTCGCTTCTGCTTCTGCAAGACCACGCAAACGAATAACTTCTGCGTCTGCTGTACCTTTGGCAAGTTCTGCATCCGCCATGGCCTGACCTTCAAGTCGCTTCTGTTCAGCTGTTGCTTTGGCATGTGTTTCGATGGAATACTGTACTGCATCGGCTTCACGCATTCTTTTGGCTTTATCCGCTTCGGCAGCCTGCTCTACCGCATAACGATCCGCTTCTGCCTTTTTCTTCACTTCGGCATCATACTGCTTCTCACGCACGACAATTTCTTTCTCCTGCAGATCAATCTCACGTTCTTTGCGAACGAGTTCAACCTTCATTTCTTCTTCCACCACGATCTGTCTCGCACGCGCTTCATGGATATGGTAAGCCTGATCGGCTTCCGCTTTGGCTGTATCCTGATCCCGCTTAAATGTTGCTACTTTCAGTTCTTTCTCTTTGGCTGCCTCAGCGATATTGGTATCACGCAGCAACTCTGCTTTTTGACCCTGCTCTTCCGCATTGGCCTTCTGAATACGCGCATCACGCATCGCTTCGGCTTCAGCAATCTCGGCATCCCGCTTCACAGCAGCAATTCTCGGTTTACCGAGAGCATCCAGGTAGCCCTGTTTGTCACGAACATCCTTGATGGTAAATGAAACAATTTGCAGTCCCATCTTCTTCAGATCTCTAGCTGCTACGCCTTGAACCTCTTGCGCAAACCGATCCCGGTTCCGATATACTTCTTCCACCGTCATCGTACCAAGGATGGCCCGCAAATGCCCCTCCAGAACCTCCTGTGCTTCGCTTCTCAGCGCTTCTACAGGTTTACCGATGAATTGCTCAGCTGCCGTAGCAACGTCCTCTACAGCGCCCCCTACCTTGATAATAGCGACACCGTCAGCAATAACTGGAACACCCTGTTCCGTGTACACTTCAGGTGTGGAGACATCCAGCTTGTGGGACAACAAGGAGATGAACTCTGATTGCTGGAAGATCGGCAGGATAAATGCACCGCCACCACGAACAATTTTAATTTTCCGGCCAGAGTCATCATCGGAAATATTTTTACTTCCCAGGAATGATCCCGTAACGATCATCGCTTCATCCGGCCCAACCGTTTTGTATCTCGCCCAGAAAGCCAGACCTAAAATTAAAATGACTCCGACTACAACTATAGGAATCAACAAAACATCCCAATTCAAATTCAAATTTTCCATTCCACATCTCTCCCCTTATTCATTCATGATGAGTGCTTAAACTACTTAGGTGATTAAACTACTTTATAAATCTTTAAGTACATTTTCATCCCATTCCGATACACGCAATACACCATCTACAACATCTACCACGACAACACGCGCTCCCGCCGCAATGGGGAGGTGTTCAAAACTGGATGCCGTTTGAATCGTACTACCGGAAGCAAAACGAATCATCACTTCGCCAAAACCTTTTTCCGGCACCGGAATGGTGATTTCCCCAATTTTCCCAGATAACTCTTTCATTGAAAATGCAATCGAGACATCGCTGTTACGCATCGGTTTGATATATGCGAAGAATACCAGCATGGCTGCAGCAATACCTATAAGCAGGGATAATATTAGACCCGACATTGCACTTAATGAACTATAACGTGTCAGCATTATGCCTGCCCCACCGAAGGTTGTAATGGAACCAGCTAGCACAACGGGTTTGAAAAAATCAAGACCTGGCATTTCGAAGGCTCCGTCCAGCAAGCCGTCAATCAAGTCACCCAGCACAAGGCTGACAACCGCAAATATTGCTCCTCCGATCAGACACCCCCAATAAATTGTCTCCATCCCCTGTTCCTCCTCTCCTCTGCCGCAAATTCATCCTAACTGAGCATTCCACATGTAAATAAATACGTAGCTAACATCAAAATGTTTCAAAATCTTTCCTCAAATGTATTCTGAACCCGATAATGGGTATTACATAAAAAAACCGCAAGCCCCCATGAAGGAGACTTGCGGTTATTGGACAACAGGATGTGTCCGTTCACTTGTCAGTGATTATAGAATTACAGAGAAGCCTTGTAGATGGATACAACATCTTCTCGTTGCAGTTTCTTGAAATTACCGAATGGGCCAAACAGCATAGCTTTGTCTGCCATTACGTCGATCTGGCTATCATCGATATCGTAATCAGCCAAACGGTTAGGGGCACCAATGGATGTCCAGAATTTGCTGAGCGCATCAATACCTTCTTCGGCAATCTGTCTGTCCGACTTGCCTTCAGGATTCACTTCGAATACATTGATCGCCAGACGTTTGAATCGATCCACATTGACATCCAGGTTATGTTTCATCCAGTGTGGGAACAAGATTGCAAGTCCACCGCCGTGTGGGATATCATACACTGCGGATACCGCGTGTTCAATATTATGTGTTGCCCAGTCGCCTGCGAGACCCATATTCAGCACGCCATTCAGTGCCATTGTTCCGCAATACAGAATCGTTTCGCGCAGTTCATAGTTCTCCAGGTCTTCAACCAGACGAGGCGCTGATTCCATGACAGTACGCAGAATCGTCTCACAGAAGCCGAGTTGAACCGGTGTATTGGCATCCAGATGGAAGTAATGCTCCAATACGTGGGACATCATATCCACCATACCATATACCGTTTGGTCCAGTGGAACAGTGTATGTATTCACCGGATCCAGGATGGAGAAAGCAGGGAATGAATAAGCGCTACCCCAACCCAATTTTTCTTGTGTATCCTGATTCGTAATAACCGAACCGGAGTTCATTTCCGAACCCGTTGCCGCCATGGTCAATACGGTACCGAGTGGAAGAGCGTCCTGTGCAACGGCTTTGCGCTGAGCAAAATCCCACATATCGCCATCATATTTGGCACCTACCGCAATGGCTTTGGAGCAGTCTAGTACACTACCGCCACCTACAGCGAGGATCAGGTCGATGTTATTTGTTTTACAGAGGTCTACCCCTTTATGCACCGTAGAAAGACGCGGGTTAGGTTCCACACCTGCCAGTTCAGTCACTTCTGCTCCAGCTTCCTTAAGCAATCCGATCACTTGATCGTATAGACCACTGCGTTTGATACTACCGCCACCATATACAAGCAGAACCCGTTTACCGTATTTCGGCACTTCTGTCTTTAATGCTTCCAGTTGTCCTTTACCGAAAATCAGTCGGGTTGGATTATAGAATTGGAAAGATCTCATATCTATTGTCGCCTCCAATGGAGTTTAGAATTTTAGTGCAACTCCAATTATAGTACCCCGTTTATAGAAAAACAAATCGATAGTCACTCACTTTATAACAACCCGTTAATCTTCAAATGGGCTCGAAACATCTCGCTCGTTGAAGGCAAATTTTCAGCATCTACCCATGTTTCTGAGGCCCATAATCCAGCCTGTTTGAATGCCCGCGGACAATGGATAAAACACTCTTCCACATCTACAATGACAGCTGCACCTATGGTTTTACCACTCCAGCCCATACTGGCGATGAATTCCTCATCCTTAGTAATGGATGCTGTGCCATTAATACGCAGCACTTCATTCAGACCCGGAATCAAAAAGAGCATACCAATGCCAGGGTTAGACAAAATGTTCAACAAGGAGTCTATCCGCCGATTGCCTGGGCGTTCGGGATAGACGAGCCGGTATGTATCATACACTTTTACGAATCCCGCTCCATCACCCCGAGGTGACACATCACTTTTTCCAGCACGATCGGATGTGGAGAGAAAAAATAATGGTGACATGGATATAAAGTTCTGAACATGTGAATCCACAAATGAAATTGCCTTGTTACGCACATGTTCATGCGGTTCTCCCACCATGCCTTGCAGCTCCTCAGCATCTGTAATCAACGGAATATTCAATGCCTGCTTTTCCAATTCAGTACCCCCATTCCCTCAATTTATTGTGGTAATCTAGGACTTCTCTCCATTATAACTGGCCCGGAAGTTCTTTCCAATGCACACAAATGTCAAGAACGACAAAAACACCAGCCTCCGCATGGGGCTGGTGTTCATCGTTATACATGTCTATTCAGTGTATCCCATGCTGCTTACAAAACGACGGAAAGCCTGGCGTCCTGCTTCATCATATTTGTAGACACCTGCATGCTCCAGAATCTCGGCAAATTTCAAGCCGACTTCCTGCTGTACAATAGCAACGGCTTGTTCTTTGTCCAGGTTAGGACCAAACCGTTCAATCAATTCTTCCGCCCAGCCCAGATGTTTGTTCAACACATGATCAGAAGCTTTGGCGGCTTCAGCAAGCTTGGCATCGCCAGCGAGGATATCCGCGATACTGTCCAGTTCTTCTTTCAAACGACCTGGCAGGATGGCAAGTCCCATCACTTCGATCAGACCAATGTTTTCTTTCTTCAGATGGTGCATTTCACGGTGCGGATGGAAAATCCCTTCAGGATGCACATCATTCGTACGATTATTACGCAATACGAGATCCATCTCGTAGCCACCGTCTGCACTACGACGAACGATTGGTGTTACCGTATTGTGTGGTACCTGTTCGCCGTCCACTTCACTGAATGCTTCGATATCCACAGCAGAATCACTGTAGACCTTCCACGCTTCATATACAGCGTTACCCACTTCTAGCAGCTCTGCAGGATCGTGTGAGGCCAGACGCATGACGGACATTGGCCATTTCACAAGACTCAATGTAAGTCCAGGTGCATCCGCATGGCGGAAGACCGCCTCTGGCTGTGCATTTTGAATGGCGAATGTATGACGACCACCTTGGAAATGGTCATGTGTCAGAATGGATCCACCTACGATCGGCAGATCCGCATTAGATCCGATAAAGTAATGCGGATACTCCCCGACAAAGGCAAGCAGTCTGCGCAGCGTATCTTTGGTCAGTTTCATCGGCACATGATCATGATGGAAAATGATGCAGTGCTCGTTGTAGTACACATACGGCGAGTATTGGAACAACCAAGGCTCGTTGTTAAGTTCCAGCGGAATAACTCTCAGATTCTGGCGGGCCGGGTGATTCACCCGACCAGCATAACCTAAATTTTCACGACACAGCTGGCATTTTGGATATACCGGCGGCGGAAGCAATTTCGCCATGGCAATTTCCTTTGGACTTTTCTCCGGTTTTGACAGGTTGATAGTAATCTCCATGTCTCCATAGGCCGTGTCCTGAGTCCAGTAAACGTTCTTCGATATCCGGTCCATCCGGATGTAGTTGGAGTTAATCGACAAGTCATAGAATTGGGATGTGGCCGCCTCAATGCCTTCCGTCTGCTCCGTGTGGCGGAATGCGCGTACCACTTCGGATGGGCGTGCCATCAAATGACCCATGATTTTGGCATCCAGCAAATCACGGAATGTATCACTATTTTCAGGAATGAGTCCAATGGAAAATCCATAATCGATCAACGTATCCAGCATAGCCTGTGGGCCATCGGGCACAGTCGTGTCCAACTCGCCGGCATAAGGCTCTGAGAATCCGAATTGTTCCAGCAGGAGGTTGCGGCTATAATCCCAATCCGCTTCCTCGATTAATTGTTTCTGCAAGGCAAATGCAACCAGACGTTCAATGGCATGCAGTGCTTCCTGCTGCTCCGGTGTCCGCTCTGTGGCACCTGCTGCAAGTTGAGTCTGTGACATAAGGTATTCGCCTCCTAGTTTTTTCCATATCCGTCAGGACGTGATTGGTGCCAGCTCCAAGCGCTTTGAATGACATCTTCCAGATTGGTCCATTTCGGATTCCAGCCCAGGACGGATCTCGCTTTCGCAGATGAAGCTACCAGCACAGCCGGGTCACCTGCACGACGTGGCTCCTGTACAACCGGGATATCAAGGCCAGTCACTTTTTTGGCTGTTTCAATCACTTGTTTTACCGAGAATCCTGTGCCGTTACCCAGGTTAAACACATTACTGTTCTCACCTTTGCGAAGATAATCTACTGCACGCAGATGTGCATCAGCCAAGTCGCTCACGTGGATATAGTCACGGATACATGTGCCATCTTCTGTTGCATAGTCGTCACCAAACACGGCGATGTGCGGACGTTGTTTCAAAGCCGTTTGCAGAACGAGTGGAATCAAATGACTCTCTGGCTGGTGATCTTCACCAATTTTACCGCTGTCATGAGCACCGGCTGCATTGAAGTAACGCAGGGAGACGTATTTAATATCCTGAACTTTATCGAACCATGACATCATGCGTTCCATCATCAGCTTTGTTTCGCCGTATACGTTGGTTGGTTCTGTACGATCACTCTCTTCGATTGGCACTTTCTCAGGCTCACCGTAGGTAGCTGCTGTAGAGGAGAAGACGATGCGGCGTACGTTCGCTGCATTCATCGCTTCCAACAGACAGAGTGTACCAAACACGTTGTTGTCATAATATTTAACCGGGTCTTTCATACTCTCGCCTACGAGTGAGTTGGCTGCAAAGTGAATGACTGCATCGATTGAATTCTCAGCGAACAGCTTCGCCAGAATTTCTTTGTCACGCAGATCCCCTTCATACAACTTACCGCCGAGCAACGCTTCACGATGCCCTGTCTGCAAGTTATCCAGTACAACAACCTCTTCTCCACGTTCCAACAATGCTGCTACCGTATGAGAACCAATATACCCTGCTCCACCTGTCACCAAAATTGCCATTTTACTTCGCCTCCTTCAATTCTTTAACACCGTCGCCTACACCGCATACATAGAAATCACCTTTGAGACGGGTACGCGCTTCATATGCAGCGCCCACTTCACTTACAAAACGCTCGACATCATCTTCATGCACAAGTGATACGGTACAACCGCCAAATCCTGCACCAGTCATCCGAGCACCAAGCGTGCCTGGAATCCGCTGAGCTTCTTCAACCATAACGTCCAGTTCATCACAGCTTACTTCGTACAAGTCACGAAGCGATTCATGAGAAGCATTCATCAGCTTGCCGAAGGTTTCCAGATCATTACCCTGCAATGCTTCGACCGATGCGAGCACACGAGCGTTCTCTTCCACAACATGTTGTGCACGCTGTCTTACTTTCTCATCCTTAATCTGATCCTGTAGTGTTATGAACTGCTCTGGCGTCAATTGAGCCAGGTAATTCAGTGCAGGCAGCTGTTCCTTCAAGATGGCAAGTGCCTGCTCGCATTGGGAGCGACGTTCATTATAAGCCGAATCCACCAGACCCCGGCGTTTGTTTGTGTTACCGATGACCAATTTGTAGGAGCCTGTACGGAAAGGAACCTTTTCGTACTCCAGTGTGTCACACATCAGCAGGATCGCGTGATCCTGTGCACCGTTTGCGACAGCGAACTGATCCATGATTCCACAGTTGACACCTACGAACTCATTTTCCGCTTTCTGGGACAAAAGCGCCAGTTGAACCGTGTCAATATCCGATACACCCTCCAGAGACTGAATCGCAAATCCGGTAAGTACCTCCAGAGATGCGGATGATGAAAGTCCTGCCCCGTTCGGAATCTCCCCGTGGTACAGGAAGTCGTAGCCTTTTGTTACATTCACACCTTTGCCTTGCAATTCAACCATGACACCTACAGGATAGTCGGTCCATTCTCCGGTTTTTTCCTTACCGATGGAGGAAGTGTCTAGTACCCCTTCATAAGACATGTTCGTGGAAGCCAGTTGCAACTTGTTGTCCTGACGCTCACGAATGATCAAAGTTGTTCCGAATTCAAGTGCTGCCGGAAGCACGTATCCACCGTTATAGTCAATGTGCTCACCAATCAGATTCACACGCCCAGGGGCATGAAATACACGGATGTCCGCTCCACTCTCTCCGTACTTCTCAATAAACTTTTGTTTCAATTCAGTTACGTTCACTGCTGGTGCACCTCGCCTCGTTGTTGTGGTTTTCTTAATGTTATTATATAAGAAAGCGGTGCCTCTTGTAATGCAACCATGTGTGTTTCATATGGATAAATGTGACCTTAAGGCGTATAATGATCGGAGCATCCCGGAAAGAAGGAAACGACCATGTCAGACCAATTCAACACCAAGAAAGAATCCCTTTCATCTTCTAACGAAAAAATACAGGAATCACCTTCCGGTAAAAGTGGAGCACTCAGTTATTCCGTTGCCTCCAATCCGGTCTATTATGAACAAAGCGCACTGCATGTCCTGTTTGCCGGGGCAAGCCAGACCCTTCCGGGGCACGCCGTCGGACCTAAATTGTTTGATTATTATCTGCTGCATTATGTAGAAAAAGGAGCGGGTACGTTCCGTACCGAACTACACACCTACGAGTTATCCGCAGGTGATTGTTTCCTCATTCACCCCGGGCAACTGGTGAGCTACCAGTCACATGCCCGTAATCCATGGCAGTACCGTTGGATCGCCTTCACGGGCAGTCAGGCTGCCCAGAATGCCGAGGAGGCCGGGTTCCGCCCGGAGAAGTCCGTTTTTCATGCCGGACACTCTTGTGGAATTTCCGATTGGCTATCCGTGATGCAGGATGCTTTTGCCGAGCGCAAAGAAAGCTCTCATTTCATATCACTGGGTACGCTATATATGATTCTAGCCGAAGCACAAAATCACCTTTCGCAGGGCCAAACCTTAATTCCAGGTGAATCATCCATCCGACGTACGGTGAAACAGATGATTCAATATATGTCTACCCAGTACGCCTATCCAGTCTCCATTGAACAAATGTCGGCGAGTCTCGGATACAACCGTGCGTATCTATCCCGTATTTTCAAACAGGAAACCGGACTTTCACCAGTCACTTATCTGCTGAAACTGCGGATCGACAAGTCGCGCCAACTCCTAAGGGAACGCCCGGATTTGTCCATCGAACAGGTATCTGCATCGGTGGGACTGCCAGACGCGCTGTATTTCTCCAAACAGTTCAAACGATTTCACGGTGAAGCGCCTAGCTTGTATCGAGAGAAAATACTGTCCCGTCCACTACATCAGGAGTTGCAGAAGAACGCTCAACAAATCAAACGGTGAGCAACATAACGGAAGGAACCACGTACGACAAAAAAAGGTGCATTCCGCCATTATGGCTAAGATGCACCTTTTGCACTTTATTTATTTGTCATCAGGCTCCGGAGACAGGATGGATTCAATCCGTTCCAATTCCTCTGTAGAGAAATCCAGCTGACTGAGTGCAGCCACATTCTCTTCAATCTGGGAAGGACGACTTGCGCCAATCAGCGCAGAAGTTACCCTGCCATTACGCAGCACCCATGAGAGTGAAAATTGGGCCAAGCTCTGACCGCGGGCCGCTGCAATCTGATTCAGCGCACGCACTTTGCGGAGCGTCTCTGGAGAGATGTTGTTCTCATTCAGGAATACCGATGGTCCTTTGGCACGTGAGTCTTCCGGGATACCATTCAAGTATTTGTTTGTGAGCACGCCTTGTGCCAATGGACAGAATGCAATACTGCCTGTTCCATACTCATCCAGCACGTCCTGCAAATCATCTTCAATCCAGCGCTCCAGCAGCGAGTATTTCGGTTGATGGATTAACAGGGGCGTACCCAGACCCTTCAGAATTTCGGCAGCCTGTCTCGTCTGCTCTGCGGGATAGTTGGAGATCCCTACATAAAGGGCTTTGCCCGAGCGAACAATATGATCCAGTGCCATCATCGTTTCTTCCAAAGGTGTTTCGGGATCATAACGATGTGAATAGAAAATATCCACATAATCCAGACCCATACGCTTCAAGCTCTGATTCAGACTGGATACCAGATTTTTGCGTGAACCCCACTCGCCATACGGCCCGGGCCACATATAATAACCCGCTTTGGTGGAGATCACAAGTTCATCACGATAAGGTTTCAGATCCTGGGCCAGTACTTGTCCAAATAACTGCTCTGCCGAACCTGCCGGAGGGCCATAGTTGTTGGCAAGATCAAAATGTGTAATGCCCAGATCAAATGAACGGGTAATCATATTACGGCCATTCTCGGCATTGTTAATACCGCCAAAATTATGCCACAGCCCCAGTGAAATCGCTGGTAATTTCAAACCTGAACGTCCAACGCGGTTATATTTCATCGTTTCATAGCGAGTATCGCTTGCTACGTAGACCATTATGAATCCCTTCTTTCCCCAGGTTCCGCCTCTTGTATCCGGTCTATACCGGAGAATGCGGTTATTCAGTCCATACGTTTAACCAAGAAGCTGGTCCACATTATTCATTACCTCACCAATCGGCTCTGTAATCAGCAAATCAGCCCTGCGGTCGTAAGCGGTAGGTGTAGCGTTGAGCAGAACGGTATGTTTTCCCTGAAAATACGTAATTAACTGGGCCGCCGGATATACCGTCAGTGACGTGCCTCCCACGAGTAACAGATCTGCAGAAGACAGTGCATCAATGGAACGATACAAAGTCGTCTGATCCAGCTCCTCTTCGTACAGCACCACATCCGGTTTGATCACACCACCACATGTGATACAGCGAGGCACGGTATCTTGGGACTGTATAATATCATTCAGCGTATAAAACTGCTTGCAATCCATGCAGGCATTACGATGAATTGAGCCGTGAAGCTCAAAAACATTGCTGCTGCCTGCCTTCTGATGCAATCCATCGATATTTTGCGTGATCACTGCCTGAAGTTTTCCTTCCTGCTCCAGACGGGCCAATAGTCGATGGCACCCATTCGGTTCCGCATCTGGATGAAGCATTTTGCCTCGATAAAAATCATAAAAAATATCGGCATGTTGATCAAAAAAATGTCGGCTTAACAATTCTTCCGGTGGATAAGGCGAATGCTGCTCCGTCTGATACAGACCCGCAGCCGAGCGGAAGTCGGGAATCCCGCTTTCCGTTGAAGTCCCGGCCCCTCCGAAAAAAACAATCCGGGAGCTCTCCTGAATCCAGGCAGCCAGTTGTTCCGTTGCGTTCATCCTCTCTCCTCCTTTTATATCGTTCAATCTGACCAGGGTGACTTATATAATCACGCTTAGCTCATTATAATGACGAATAATGGCATGGGCATCAACCAGGTGAGATCCTTGATCTAACTGCGGACAGTAACCGAGCGTATAGGATACCTCTGCGTGCCGCCCCATCTGCATATCCCCATTACTGTCTCCAATTACAACGGCCTCCGCAGGATCGATATGTAATTCACGGCAAGCCAAGAGTGCTGCTTCTCCATCCGGTTTGCCCTGGGTCACCCGATCACAGCCCACAATGGATGTGAAAAAGGAACGAATCCCCATCCAATCCAGATGTGTTTCTGCTGCCGCTGTACTGTCTGAAGTGACGACCGCCAGAAGTATGTCCGCTGCCCTGCAACTCTGTAAGAAAGCAAGTAATCCTGGCATCGGTTCAGCCGATTTGCGCTCTCTTACCGATTTCATGGCCACACTTGAAAATTGGCGTATCGTGGTGATCGCTTCATTCCATGGCATGCCTGCCGCATATAGCTGCCCCGCGAGCAATCCCGTGCACTCATCCACAGTCGCAATGGCAAGTGGACCTTGCGGATCATAGCCGACAATGTGACCTTCTGCATTATGAATGGTGCCCAGGACGTGCTCCCGTTCAACCGTAAATGAAGCTCCAAGCTCATTCATACGTGCTTGTAACTGACTCAGCAACGTCTCTGCCCACGGCCCCCATAGCTGGAGGAATTCCAGCAGTGTTCCATCTTTATCGAACAGGATAGCTTTACATGGGATCTGCGCTCCATTTACTTGAAGCATGGTCATCCGTATCACCTCCATCAAGTTATGCTATAAATGCATACAGCCCTTAATGCAGAATAATCAAAATCTACTTGATGGTACTTAACCAAGCCAGTACCGTCTTGACCGTCTGATTCAGCTGTTCTTCTCCACTCACTTCTGACTCGCCATCTCCTTTTTGATGACCATAATCACCAAACTGGGCGTGGTTTCCACCTTCAATGGTGTAATATACCGTCTCCGCGGGCAAATACATACGTCCACTCTGATACTTGGTCATATTCACAACCTCATCTTTAGTACCCAGAATGGATAATGCAGGTATTCCAAGTGACTTTACGCTTCCTTTTTCATCCGGGTAAGATGCCAAGAAGAATATCCCGTGAAGTGCATCTGGATGTGCGGCTACATAACGTGCAGCCATGGACCCGCCGAGAGAGTGTCCACCCATAACAAATTGTTCGTCCGGATATGCAGCCAGAATCTCATCTGCCAAGTTTGGCTTGAGCACTGCCAGGTTAACTGGCATCTTGGCAATAATCGTGTGATGACCCGCAGCCGCCAGCTCATGCGCAAGTGGTGCATAACTTTCCGGTTTTACCAGTCCACCAGGATAGAAAAGTACACTTTTCCCCTTTGGTTTGTCTGGCACAAAATCAATCCAGTTCTCTTGTTCACTCACCGTCACCTGATCGGCTGTTTCCATAGCTGCTTGGGCTGTTTCCTGTGGACCGTATGGTGTGAATAATTTCCACGCAACAAATCCACATCCAATGACAATGAGCGCCAGAAGTACGAGCAGGAATTTCCCAATGCCCCTCTTCTTGCGCCCTGTATTATACCGATTTCTCAACGTTTATCACCTTTCTTCACTTCCGCAGGTGCCGCGGCTCACAGAATTGGGAGCCTTTGTTTATCAGGCTCCCCTTCTACGAATTGAAAAAATATTATTCAGCCTTGGCCTTGCGGTAAGCATCCATATATTGTTCCGCTTTGCGACGGACATGACTCAGGTCACCCGTCTTCACAGCTTCCGATGTCAAGTCGGAACCGATCCCTACAGCCACTGCTCCACCCTTGATCCAATCCCCCAGATTAGACAAGGATACCCCGCCAGTTGGCATAAAATTCGCCTGCGGCATAGGGCCCTTCATCGTTTTGATAATCGAAGGATCGTACAGATTACCCGGGAACAACTTCACAATGTCCACGCCGAGTTCCAATGCGCGTTGAACGTCAGCAATCGTCATTACACCAGGCAAAATCGGAATTCGATACAGGTTGCAGATCTGAACGGTATCCGGATTCAGGGAAGGTCCAACGACAAACTCGGCACCCGACATGATGGCCGCTCTCGCCGTTTGCGGTTCGAGCACCGTTCCCGCACCAATAATCGCGAATTTCTCTGGATCTTGTGTGTTCCAATGGTATACACGGCTTAATTTTTCAATGGCTTTGAGTGCACTGGGTACTGTCATCGTAATCTCGATAACTTTAATGCCACCCGCAATCGCTTGCTCGGCCATGGCAATGACTTGATCCGCAGAATCTGCACGCAGAACTGCCACAACCCCATTGTCCGTAATCTTTTGCAACAGCTGAAGCTTCTTCATTTCATTCTCTCCCTTGTCAATGTGGTGGTTGTGTATACAAGCCTTACATTTCAGAACGAAGATGAGCCATATATGATGTCAGCAGCGACTAGCGCTCAACATGGGCAACGTTGTTCAGCTTGGCCTCGACCTGCTCCCACGTCGGAAGCGCCTCCCAATCGCCAACAGCCTGTATAACCATGGAACCGGTCAAATTGCCGAGACGGGTTGCTTCCTGCGGGGAGTATCCTTTTAACAAACCCGATAAAAATCCCGCGCAGAAACCATCTCCTGCTCCTACCGTATCCAGAACATAATCCGCCTTAAAGTACGGAACTTCCGTTAGGGTACCATTCGCCAATACGTAGGTCAAATCAGGGCCACCCTTCACGATGCACACAGCATTCATGGCAGATAAACGCTCAAGTACTTTTTGATCATTTTCTTCGTTATATAGAAGTTTCATCTCGTCCAGACCCGGTAAAAAGTAGTCCGCCAGTTCAGCTAAACGCAGTATAACCGGACGGGCCTCATCCGCAGACCATAGTTTGAGACGCAGATTTGGATCAAAGCTTACTTTCACCCCTGCTTGTTTGGCAATATGTATGGCAGCCTCTACCGTAGCAAGTCCGGACGGGCTTATCGCTGCGGTAATACCCGTAACGTGCAATATCTTCGCCCCGGCAATATAGTCGGGATCCAGATCATCAGGTGTAATCGCACTTGCAGCAGATAGCTTCCTATAATAATGCACCGAGGCTTTCCCGGAAGCGTTCTCACGAATCATCAAACCAGTAGGCTCGTCATCACTTAACCTTACCCGGGATACATCTACGCCTTCACCGCGAATGGCTTTTAGAATCATACTGCCGATCGGATCATTGCCCAAGCGTCCAAACCAACCACTGGTATGCCCCAGGCGGGATACGCCAATAGCCAGATTGCTCTCAGCACCCCCGAAAGACTTGTCCAGTGTGGCTGCATATTCCAGCCCTCTTGTATCCTTGGCGGTCAGCAAACCCATACTCTCCCCAAACGTAATAATTTCCGGGCTTGGATAGGGACTCGTTGACATGATTTCTTCCCTCCTTATATTTACATTCCCTCATCTTCTTTTACTATTGTCATCCTCTATGCAACCGTTGTCAATCCCGTTGCGTTCATTTTGTTGTCACAGCTTTGAGAAAAGATAGCGCTTACCAATGTGAATTAAATCACAATAGATAATGTACATCCGTATTACCCTTATTACAGATGCAAATGACCTTGCAACTAGGGTCTATAAGGGGGCTACACCATGAAAAAACAGACACTGATCCGGGATGATCAGGAATCTTTCTTTTACAATCTGCGCTTTATGCTTATCGTCTGTGTCCTTGCTGGTAATGCACTGGAACCACTCATCACACGCTTTGCAGGAGCAGAAGCTCTGTTCCTGTGGATATATACGTTTCACATGCCACTCTTTGTATGGGTAACCGGGTATTTTGCGACACACTCACTTCAAGGTGCATCTGGGCGAAATGTCCTGAAGCAGATTGCACTACAATATGTACTGTTTCAGTCCTTATACGCATTAATGGACTTTACCGTATTCCACACACCCCATATGCGGCTATCCTTCTTTGCACCTTACTTGCTGTTATGGTTTCTCGCGAGTCATTTCTGTTGGCGACTGTTGCTTCGTCTGACGATTTTCTGGAAACCGATATATCGGCTGATTGGATCGATTGGGCTCGGTATAATTGCCGGGTATTTGCCCATCGACGGGTTCTGGCTCAGCTTCAGCCGTACGTTTGTATTCCTGCCGTTCTTTGTCATCGGTTATGACTATGGAGCAACCATCCGTTCACGTTTATTATCCGGTTGGGGGCGAAAAACCGCAGCCATCCTCTCTGCTGCACTGTTGGTATGGATCGGGTATGGCGGTTTGAATATTTCAACCGGATGGTTACTCGGCAGCATGACGTACGACGAACTGGGTCACCACGAATGGTATGCCGGCATCTTCCGACTTGGTGTCTACCTATTGGAGATCACATCTGCAGCACTTTTCTTGGCTTGGGTACCTTCCTTAACTTCCAGACTGACGGACCTTGGACGACGCACACTCTACGTATTCCTGTTGCATGGTTTTCTCGTTCGTCTCGCGATCTGGTCTGGAGTCTACAGTTATATGGGAAACTCGGCGTATATTCCAGTCATACTGGTCATCGCTGTACTCTTCGCAGTCACACTGGCTCTGCCGGCTGTACGTCACACGTTCAAACCCTTAATTGAACCAGATATATCCCGATTTTCTTTCAATCAGCATGAGGTGTTTAAACGGTCGGCATAACGCTCTAGCGGATCTCTTCGCTATCGATCCTACCCTGGTGATGTTGTTTCAGACTGGAAATGACGTGGTAAATTAGGGATACGCACTACAAAAAACAACTTATCGTTGTAAGGAGTGATTTGTAATGGCACGTCAACCGACGTCAGAACGCAAGATGAGCCGTGAAGAAGCTGGCAGATTAGGTGGCAAAGCCACTTCCAAAAATCATGATCAAAGCTTCTACCAGATGATTGGAAAAAAAGGTGGAGAAGCGACTTCAGATGCCCATGACACTGACTTTTACAAGCAGATTGGACGCAAGGGCGGCGAAGCAACCTCCGAAACCCATGATAAGGAATTCTATCGTGAGATTGGACGCAAAGGCGGAAGCAACTAATGAATTCTGCTCGCCACATCGAAACATGATCATAGCTTTCCCGTAAATCAAGAAGTCTAATTCCATGAAAATGGTTTGAGGCTTCTTTCTATTGATTGTAGAAATATGACGACGGTTGTGATAGACTCAATAGAAAAACTGGGTGTTCACGGGTTTAAAGCAGCAAAGAATTTCACAAACTACGGGGAGCTCGACACCGGCATGCCGGTACTTTTTTTAGAGTACGGATGAAATTAAACGACAGATGCACTGCCATTTACTTTTCCATTCATGTTGCTCAATATTATATATTTGGGGGGAATACACCATGTCAGCCAAGAAGATGCGTTCCGATATGATCAAAAAAGGTTTTGACCGTGCACCACACCGGAGTTTGCTCCGCGCAGCGGGCGTTAAAGAAGAGGATTTCGGCAAGCCGTTTATTGCCGTATGTAACTCATACATCGATATCGTGCCCGGCCACGTCCACCTTCAGGAATTCGGTAAAATTGTAAAGGATGCTATTCGTGAAGCCGGTGGCGTTCCATTCGAATTCAACACCATCGGAGTAGATGATGGTATTGCCATGGGACACATTGGTATGCGTTACTCGCTGCCAAGCCGTGACATTATCGCGGATTCCGTGGAAACCGTTGTATCTGCACACTGGTTCGACGGCATGGTATGTATCCCGAACTGTGACAAAATCACACCAGGCATGATGATGGGTGCGCTTCGCGTAAACATCCCTACCCTGTTCGTAAGTGGTGGACCAATGAAAGCTGGTCGTGACAGCAATGGTAAAGCTCTTTCCCTGACTTCCGTATTTGAAGGTGTTGGTGCTTACCAAGCAGGTAAAATCGATGATAAGAGCTTGCTTGAACTTGAACAGTTCGGCTGTCCAACATGTGGATCATGTTCCGGTATGTTTACGGCAAACTCCATGAACTGTCTGGCTGAAGCGATGGGACTGGCTATGCCAGGTAACGGAACCATCCTTGCCGTTGCTCCTGAGCGTCGTGAGTTTGTTAAACAATCCGCTACCCAATTGATGGAACTCATCAAAATGGACTTGAAACCACGTGATATCGTAACTGTAGAAGCGATCGATAATGCGTTTGCACTGGATATGGCGATGGGCGGATCTACGAATACAGTACTGCACACGCTGGCACTGGCTCATGAAGCAGGTATCGAGTATCCAATCGAACGTATTAATGAAGTAGCTAACCGCGTTCCGCATCTGGCGAAACTTGCACCTGCTTCCGATCTTCACATCGAAGACGTTCACAATGCAGGCGGCGTAAGTGCAGTGCTGAACGAATTGCTCAAGAAACCAGGCGCAATTCATGGTGACTGCATTACAGTAACAGGTAAAACAATCCGTGAGAACGTTGAAGGACAAGAAATCCAGGATACAAATGTCATTCACCATCTGGATAACCCGCATTCCGAAAAAGGCGGCCTGGCTGTATTGTTTGGTAACCTTGCACCACAAGGCGCTATCATCAAAGTTGGTGCAGTTGATGCTTCGGTTGGTGGATACCACAAAGGTCCTGCCATCTGCTTTGACTCCCAGGAGCAAGCGCTCGAAGGTATTGCTAACGGCAAAGTAAAAGAAGGACATGTTGTTGTTATCCGTTATGAAGGACCAAAAGGCGGACCAGGTATGCCTGAGATGCTGGCTCCTACTTCCCAGATCGTAGGTATGGGATTGGGTGCCAAAGTTGGTCTGATCACCGATGGACGCTTCTCTGGCGCATCCCGTGGAATCAGTATCGGACATATCTCTCCGGAAGCAGCTGAAGGCGGTCCAATCGCCTTTGTTGAAGAAGGGGACATCATTGAATTGGATCTGAACAATCGTATCATCGAATTGCAAATCAGTGACGAAGAGTTCGAACGTCGTCGTGCAGGTTGGAAAGGCTTTGAACCGAAAGTAAAAACCGGTTACCTGGCTCGTTATTCCAAACTGGTTACGAATGCAAGCAACGGTGGCGTACTGAGTATCTAATTCATGATATTCGTTACTTACCTAACGGAAACAGACTTATAAATAAAGGGTTGCTCTTCTGCCAAATCTGGCGAAGGGCAACCCTTTTCTTTTGCTGGTTGGTGTGATCAGTCCGTTTAGTTCCGCTCTGGCAGTATCTCTTGTTCAATTAACAGCGAACCATCTCTGGATTCTTCTACCGTTGCTGTCACCTGCATCGTATGTTGACCGTAACGTTCCAACAGTAGATCCAGCGGCATGGCAATCATCTTGGGTACCAATTGTTCTGTTCGCTGTTTCAGACGTTTGGTTCCTGCCGGGTGGATTACACTTAACAGCAGCTTCAAGTATACTTTGGATGCAGCACTGAACGGTCCAGGAGGCAAGTCTTGTATGGTAAATCCGAATTTTTCTGGGCCTCTGTTAATCATGCTCACACCGTATATCGCCTTGGCAGAGCGTAACTCAGGTTCGAGATCCACCATGCGTGCCAGATCCGGCAATTGCTGTTCCATGGTCCGAATCATGCGAATAGCCAAATGCATACTGGAACGTGATGTCACTCCAAGTTCAAACAACTTCTGATTATCAAAATGCAGTTCAATTACCGGATCTCCGTTTTGAATGACATGGCCCTCACTCATCTCCATTCGTGCTCCGTGATATACACGTGATCTGAAGTGCAGCATTGGGTCCTCTGGCGAAGCCGTCCGCAGATGATATACCCAGTGGAACAACTTCTCCCAGCCCAGCCATAAGGCAACAACGATTCGTTTCCATAGCTTCAATGGTGTTTGTAATTGCGTTTTGTCCTGAGATTGGCTCACTGTGATACCTCCCATCAACGTATCGACGCGTACGCTTTGCAGGCCTAGCCGTTCAGCTTCCTGTAATACGGCTTCCAGCGCCTGAAGCATCTGCTCCGGCGCGTGTGCATCAGCACCAAGGGTCGTTCCTCGATCATGCAGCAGCATGACCTCTCCGCCTCTCAGTTCCTTCAGCATCCGTTCGGTCAATCTCTGGGCACCTACTCGGCTTCTCCAGTCTTCAAACATGGAAGACCACAGTACAATCTTTCGTTCTTTCTTGCTGAAAAAATCAAACAAATTCATAATCCCCCAAGGTGGACGATAATAACAAGTTTTGACGCCGGTTACTTCATGAATAATCTGACCTGTTCGCTGAATCTGATCGCGAACGGTACGTGGCCGCATGAGCCAGTTCGTCTTGTGAATATAATTATGAATGCCAATAAGATGGCCTTCGTCATGTATGCGCTGAATGAGTTCAGGATGACTCGCGGCATGTTCTCCAACGACAAAAAATGTGGCTTTTGCTTGATGCTGACGGAGCAGATCGAGCAGTCTCGGCGTATAGTGTGGATCTGGCCCATCGTCAAACGTTAATGCAAATTGTGTATCACTTCTTCCCCGTCTGAATACACGAAATCCGAAAAGCCTGCTGATCAAACTTGGAATAAAGGCGTAAAAAGATGAAAGATACAATAACCACAGTAGAATACTCTGAAGTATCGTTGTCATGTTGCAAGCTCCCCACTTCTCCTGCTGAATTACGGTGCACTATGGCACTATCTAAAATAAACCGCCTTTAATTTTATCATAGTTCAGACTTTTCTTGAATCCTGTTTTCCCAAAAAGATAGCTATCGTGTACAATAAATACAATCTAATTATTGCCATCAAAGGAGCCATGTCCATGCTACCGCTTTACAAAAAATACGGGCGCACTGTCTTTGACATCGCGTTGCTCGTATTAACCGTGTATGTGATCATGTACGGTTTCAGTCAATTATACCAAGTGGCTGCACCAGTTTTTCTCTCATTCATCGTCTATTGGATGATTGAACCGCTGGCCAAATTTTTACATCGCAAAGGATTGCCCAAGACACTTGGAGCCGCCATCTCCGTCTTGTTGTTTCTTGCTTTGATTGTCGCTGCCTTTTTTGGGGTAGGCCTGATTATCATTTCACAAATTTCCAATCTTCAAGATAATTTCCCCGTATACATTGAAATGATACAACGTGAATTCACCAACCTGGTGTTATTCATTCAGGACAAGTCAGATGCTCTCCCTGATGGGATTATGGAAAAAGCGAATGATTATTTTGCTACACTGACCGGGTTCCTATCCAAATGGGTAACTAGCGGAGCGCAATTCGTTGTAGGCTTCCTCAGTTCATTCTCTTCGTTTATTACGAACTTCGGAATTGCGATTATTCTCGCATTCTTTCTCAGCATCGAGATTGAATCCTGGCGCAAGTTCGCCCGTGCGAAAACGCCCAAAACATTAAAGTTAGCTATTGAATTCATGCGTAATCACGTGTTCAAGACGATCCGCTCATATCTGAAGGCACAGATGATCATGATGCTCATTACGTTTGTATTGATTTATGCAGGTTTGGTGATTTTGGGAACCTCTAACGCCTTTACCATTGCAGCAGTCTGTGCCGTCTTTGATCTGGTACCATTGCTTGGCGTTCCTGTTGTATTCATTCCATGGATCGTCTACTTGTTTATTATAGGCAATAGTAGCCTGGCCATCGGCCTGATTGTGATTCTGGCAGTGACAATGCTGACACGACAGTTGCTGGAACCGAAAATATCAGGTAACTCGATTGGTGTATCTTCGGCGTACTTGATGCTTTCGTTTATGCTGATCTCCCTTTCGATCTTTGGCCTGGCTGGTGTAGTGTTATCTCCAGTGCTTCTGATCCTTCTGAAAGAACTGTTACAACAAGGATACCTGCAAAAGTGGATTCACCTGCCAAAAGATGAATTTGAGTCATCTCCATTGGTCATGGACCCACCCGTTAATAAGGCCTCATCGAATTCTGCCGAGTCTACTGTACAACGTCCCGTTCCTGCGAAGGATCATGAGGACTCCGCCAAATAGTCCATCACCTTCCTGAAGAGAGCTGTCGCCTGATGATGGCTGTCTGGAGAGACATTTTGGACAAGAACAGCTACGGCGTACTTGGGTTGTTCTATCGGTCCATAACCAATGAACCATTGATTGTTACGCTTCTCCCCATGTTTCTGTACCTGAGCTGTACCTGACTTCCCTGCAACATGCCACCGCGCACGCTGCAGGGATTTTCCTGTTCCCTCACGGACTACCTTATTCATCCAGGATAACAGTTTATGCGCTGTTGCGGGAGCAATCTGTCCTGCTGCTGAAGGTGAATCATGCAAGGGCATCTCCAGCATGGTGCCACCATCCGCATATCGGATGCGCTTAACGAGACGTGGGGCACTAACCTTTCCATCATGTAACAGTGTAACGATCAGATTGGCAGCTTGCAGCGGTGTGACCAAGACATCCCGCTGACCAATTGCTGTCTGTATTTTTGCACCTTCATCAGCAGAAGAAACAGCCTCTGTTCTCACACGCCCGTGATCCTCATGATCAAAGTGTCGTAACACGGGCATTCCTGCCATCTGCTTCCCCTCCCAGCCAATCGGACGCGCGAGTCCCAGACGATCAGCCGTGTTCTCCAGTTGTTCCATACTAAGCCTGCGCGCTGTTTCCGCGAATACGATGTTACAAGACTCAGCGAATCCTTGCTCCAGATTCAGGTCTCCATGCCCATGCTCCTTCCAGCAAGACAGCCCATATCTTCCGTACTCGCCACCGCAATGGAATTCTTCTCCGTTAGAAACCGCATGATACTCCAAAGCGGCAGCTGCAGTGACAATTTTGAAAATGGAACCCGGTACGGCTCCCTGTACTGCACGATTCCCCCAGGCCGATTGCTTGGGGTCCACATGTTGGGGCTGATAAAAAGGGCGGGAGATCATGGCGCGAACATCTGCGTTAGCGGCATCTAACACAACAATGGCCCCTTCTTGTAATCCAGATTCTTGCGTCAACTCCTCCAACCCACGCTGTAACTCAGCATCCACAGTGGTTTCTACACGTAAAGGATAATGGCTATTGGCCGGTGCAATGACGTGCGGCTGAATATCAGGGATAATCTCCCCACCACCCGAGACCATACGTGATACAAGCGTGGGGCCAATTCCCCTTAACAGGGGTTCAAGTGTCCTCTCCAGTCCAGCTGCTCCTGATTTCATGGCAAATGGCTGTTTCACTTCATCCTGATGCGCAGTTAGTCCTTTGGAGGACTCAGGCTGTTCAGCCAGATAACCCATCCACTGCATTCCTGTATGCCCCTGAAGATACCTTGTCATCATCGGATAGATGCCAGCTCCTTGCAGGTGCAAACTACGTATGCGCTCCACCTGAGCAGCTGTCAAATGAACAGGCTGATGTGTACCTGCTGTCCAGAAATGAGGTATACTTTCCTGATTCCATTCCTTCTTCAATTGATCCAGATCGGTATGTAAAATAGTTGCCAACTGTATCATCTCGGAGCCTTCTAATGCCCCTTGCTTGCGTAATTTCTCTAATGGACTTGCCTGTGGAAAAAGAACCAATCCCCATTGCAGCTTACCGGTCAACGCCTCACCCTTGTAATCCGTAAATTGTCCCCGCCCCGGGTCAAGCATCACCCCGCGTTCACGCTGCAATACAGACATTTCACGTACCGTTCGGTGAAATCCAGGCATCGTCTGATTCACCTGAACAATCTGGACCCATGCCAATCGTAATATAAGCAATCCAAAGACAAGAGTTAGAAGAATACAAGTTATATAGATTCGCCGTTTCGCAAGGAGATGCATCCCAATCTCACCTTTTGTCGTTTTGACATATTATTGCTGATATGGCTTGGAATTATCCGGTAAACAAAAAGAAAACCTGTCCCATGTGCGGGACAGGTTCTCCTCATTTCAACCTTGGCTTGTTACACCGTAAAGCGTGACAAGGTTTCTTTCAGTTCAGTAGACACATTCTCCAGTTTGCCAGACAGATTGACCAACTGGTTACTGATATTTTGCTGTTCACTGCTCAAGGAAGCTACTTCCTGGGACGTTGCAGAAGATTCTTCAGCTACAGCGCTGACATTGCTCATGGCTTCAGACAACGTACCTTGAGATTTGTTTAAATCTCCAATAGAACCTGTCACCATGCCCAGACGTTCCACAAATGCACCCATCTGTTCCTGTACGGAAGCAAAGATGACGTTGGTATCTTTAACCGCATCCATCTGTTCCTTGAATAACGGATAAGCTGCCGACAAAGCATCCACGGTCTCATTCATTTCAGTCATGATTTTGTCTGTAATCTCTCCAACCATCTCAATGGATTGTCTGGATTGAGCCGCAAGCTGACGAACCTCATCAGCCACCACCATGAATCCGCGCCCGGCTGCACCGGCACGTGCTGCTTCAATGGTTGCATTCAGGGAAAGGATATTCGTCTGTTTCGTTATGTTTTGCAGCACTTCAAGCACTTTCAGAACAGAAGACGTACTCTCTTTCAGCGAATCAACCTTATTCACCAGTGCACCAATCATTTCTTCTGTCTTCTGGGTTTTGGTCATCAACTGATTCAGATGTTGTGTTCCTGTCTGACTGGACTTCTCTACATGACGAGCAGAATCACCCATCTGTTCATTAGCAGCGATTACACTCTGCATCTGACGAGAGATATTGTCAGTTAATTCATTGCCACGTTCCGCTTCGGTTGCCAAACTGCCTGCACCGCCTGCGATCTCTTCTGTAGCTACGGCAATCTCCGAAGCAGACACAGCCGTTTTCTTGGATGCACTGCTCAGCTCAGAGGCCGTATCCAATACTTCCTGCGCAGAACGATTGG
Organism: Paenibacillus sp. PAMC 26794; assembly: GCF_000316035.1. GTDB lineage: Bacteria > Bacillota > Bacilli > Paenibacillales > Paenibacillaceae > Paenibacillus. Next base: position 46,351 of record NZ_ANHX01000002.1, on the reverse strand, counting down.
TTTGTTCCACCAGCTTAGTAATCTGCTCCATCATCAGATTGAAGGCGGTCGAGAGCTGACCAATTTCATCCTGGGAGCTATATGGTGTACGAACTTTAAGATTACCTTTCGCACCTTCCTGCATCAGGTCTTTCAATTTGCCGAGTGGACGAGCGATCATACGCACCATCCAGATCCCGATCAATACTGCAATCCCCGCATCAATCAGCGCCATCCACAGGGTCAAAGTCAGAATGCCTTTTGCGTCCTGAACCAAAACTGAGGTAGGTATCATACCAACCAGTTTCCAATTGGATGTATCCATCGTACTGTATACAGCCAGCATTTCCGTAGATTTGCCATCTACCGTATACTCCGTATTCGTGCTACCTGCTGGTTCGGTCAACTCTTTGACAAATGCAAGCTCTGTATCTTGTCCTGTACGATCCGAGATGGAGGATGCAACCACTTTATTATCCGGAGCAATCAGTTGAAGAATAGCTCCTGGCCCCAGATCAAGCGATTTCAATTGTTCCTCCAAAACTTCCAGTTTCAGTTCAATAACCAGAACATACGATTGAGTAGTCCCCTGCAAGTTTTTCATGGAACGTGCAATTTTGAACGTTGACGTTGAGCCGTCTTCCTTGATCTCTGTTGGAAGCCAGCGATAACCTCCCGCCTCAATCAACTCACTGTACCATGCTTCCTGGCGAATGCTGCCCATGGAGGAGCTGTTGCTACCGGTACCCATAATGGACTTCGTATCGTCCGTAGGTACCAAATAAATCGCTTCCATGGATTTATTCGTAAATGCAACGTTGGACAATTGCTTGTTGATCGAACTTGTATTCACGAAAGTATCATACGCAGTCAAATTCTTATCTGACATTTTTTGTAGCAAGGACTGCATTTCTGGATCAAAGAAAATCTGTGTGGATGTATCCACAAATCTCTCCAAAATAATGTCCATTTTTTGTTTGGTCTGATCAATGGTTTCCTGATTGGCACGTGAGGCATTTTTCTCTATCGTACCCTTGGCTTTCGAATAGGATAATAGACCCAAACTCACTACAAAAATCATAATTGCCGCAAAAAAGATCAAGAACAGTTTAACCCCTACGGATTTAACCGGATTTGCCTTTTTAATCTGTTGGAAAGAAGCCCCCCCAAAGTTTTTCCAATCACGATTTTTCAACTGTTTCTTCACCCAATCAGTCTTGAGCCAGCCCAGCTTGAGTTTGCTACGATCAATCTTAGACATTCTTTTGCCATTACCTGTCATTTTGCTTTTGACTACTTTTTCTTTCTTCACTTTCTGAACCTGCTCAGGGTTAACCTGCTCGGCTTTTGTCACTTGCTCCCCACTGTCTTCCTGCTTCTTTTGAACCAATCCCATTCACCTGCCAGTAATTTACTTGTTAGATTTTTCTTTCTCTCCCCTATAAATATGTAGTATTCGACAGTTTTCTTCGTTCCCCTTTCACTTTCCAGAAATATTTTACAACTTTATTCCTATTTTTCTATAAAAAAAAGACCCCCATCTGCCGATATACGGAGGTCCCCATGTAAATTTCATAACACTATTTTGTTAAATCATAATACAATATTGACACATTGTAGGTATTTTAGCCTACTTCTTTTTTCTCATCATATTGAAATACGAAACCGGTTGATCTACCTTCATTTTAATCAGTTGCAACGGGTGACGAGCAGCATCTAGAACATTGCCCTCTTCATCCTGTATTTCGCCGACCACCTGTTTGAAAAAGTGACCTCCCGGACCGAAAAATTCGATTTCCTGTCCTGGTTTGAAGTGATTGCGCTGTTGAATGGTTGCCATTCCTGTGACAGCATCATACCCCATGACCAAGCCAGCGAAGTCAAAAGGTACAGCCTTTTCTTCCGGTTCATAGATATGATCTTCATGGTCTGGTGTATCATAGAAAAATCCGGTATTGAGCGGACGATTTGCCGCTTTGTTCATTTCTTCAACCCATTCAGGTTTCAGAACATAGTTGTCCGGGTCGGCCATATAAGCGTCAATGGCTTGACGGTATACGTTAACCACGGTTGCCACGTAGTGGATCGATTTCATACGTCCTTCGATCTTGAAACTGTCCACACCCACATCAATCAACTCGGGAATATGGCCAATCATGCACAGATCCTTAGATCCCATGGAGAATGAATTATCCTGTTCCTGGAACAGGGGAAGCTGGTTCTCACCCAGTTTGAATGGCGCAGGTGCCTTCATCTGCATGTCCTCTTCGCTGACCCAGACCGTATCTTCTCTCGCATCCTCGAACAGATCATACTTCCAGCGACAAGACTGGCAACAGCCACCCCGGTTGGAATCACGATCCGTAAAATGGTTGGAGAGCACGCAACGTCCGGAATACGAGGAACACATCGCCCCGTGAATAAAGGCTTCAATTTCAATATCCACATTGGCCTTGATCTCTTCAATCTCTTCGAAGCTGGTCTCACGTCCGAGAACAACTCGCGGAAGTCCTTCCTCTTTCCAGAACTTCACGGCTTGCCAGTTGAGTGTGGATTGTTGAGTACTTAGATGTACCTCAAGGCCCGGCACAGCACAAAGAGCTACTTCAATGATAGCCGGATCAGCTACGATGATCGCAGAGATCCCCGCATTATAGAGGTTTTGCAAGTATGTTTCGATCCCCTCAACATCCTCATTATGTGCGTAGATGTTCGTCGCTACGAACACTTTGGCTCCATACTTTTTGGCAAACTCCACACCTTCACGCATCTCTTCAAAGCTGAAGTTATCCGCGTTGGAACGTAGTCCATAGGCCTGTCCACCGATATATACGGCGTCTGCACCGTAATGGATCGCAAATTTCAGTTTTTCCAGATTACCCGCCGGAGCTAGCAACTCCGGTTTGTCCAGACGGTTACGTTTACCCGAGAACTTCCGCTGTACCGCCACTGTTTCCATTCTGTTCACCTCATCTATTAATACACTTGTTCTTTATAGAAAAATCCAAACGACAATTCACGTTCAGGGTCCTGTAACTTCCGCACCTCATCCAGCCACTCTTCAGAGAAAGCATATGCATCAGCATCGGCTACATAACTGTCAATCGCTGTCCGATATGCACGTACAACAGCTTCATTGTAGGTAAGTGATTTTAACATACCTTCGATTTTGAAACTGTTCACACCCGCCTCCATCAACAGATGAAGATCTTCGAGGATACATATATCCTCAGAGCTCATAATGTGCGTGCCGTTCATGTCCTCATAGATCGGAAATTTCTCATCCCGGCGTTCAGCCTCAATCAGGAACAATCCACGTTCTTTCCCAAGATCTCCCTCGACTGTCCGTCCTTGATGAGCCATGTAACTTTGCACCAGACTGCGCTTGGAATGATAAATATTCGTCATCCCATGCACCTGAACCTGCGCTTCCACCTTCAAAAAAGGAACCATTTCCGTTAACTCGTCCATATTCAACTCACGGGCAAGCACAACACGACTAGCTCCCTTGGTTCCCCAATAGTTGGCCGTCGCATAGTTCGTTGAAGTCATCTCCGCATTCCAGTGCAGCTTCACATGTGGTGCGTATTCCTTCATGGTAGCCAGCACGGATGGATCATTAAACTCCACACCATCAATACCGGTTCTGCCAAGTGCTTGAACATATTCAGGCAATTCTTTCAACAGTTCGTTGGACATCAGATTAGTCATGGATACATACACACGCGCCTGATGTTTGGCTGCAATTGCAACCACCTCTGCTGTCTCTTCCACGCTAAAACTGCCTGGAAGACGCATGCCGAATCGATCATCTCCAATGACCAAAGCATCTGCTCCAGCCTGAAGCAGCACTTCTGCCTCTTTCACATTCGCTGCTGTAACGAGCAGTTCATGTTTCTTACTCATATAATCCCCTCCGCTTATTGCGCAGCCTTACTTTTGGCTATATTTTGCTGATGTTCCTTATACGTTTTGGCAAACAGATGTCCGGACGAGCCATCCTTTTTTGTCACATAGAACAGATACTCCGAAGCTTCCGGATTTAGCGCTGCCTCAATGGACGGAAGACTTGGACTGGCAATTGGACCTGGTGGCAAGCCTTTGTTCAGATACGTATTATAGGGACTTTTCACCTTTAGATCCTTGAAAAACAATCGTTCCTTCGGTTTGTCGAGCAGATATTGCACGGTAGCATCAATCTCCAGCTTCATATCCTGATTGATCCGATTGTAGATTACACCTGCAACCAGAGCACGCTCCTCGTCCACCACAACTTCTTTCTCCACGAGTGAAGCAATCGTCAGCAGTTCATGAAGGGAAAGGTTCTTTTCCTGAAGCTTGGCTTCCAAATCAGGAATGGAATTAATCTTAGTCTGGAATTCTTCCAGCATCCGTTGCATCACATCATACGTGGAGCTTCCCTTTTTCAGCTCATACGTCTCCGGGAATAGATACCCTTCCAATACGTAGCGAAGTTCTTCATCCACTGGAATATCTTTGATGATATCTACATCAAAGGCCGAAGGATCATTGGCCAGCTTGATGAATTCATCCCGATCTACAACATGCTCATAAGAAAGCTTACCCGCCATTTGCAGAACGTTATAACCCTCCGGAATCGTAAATTTCACCATTTCTTCCGGTACAACTTCGCCGCTACTCAGCTTGCTAACAATCTCATCATATGTCACGCCAGGATTCATAGAATATGTACCCGCCATGAAATTAGAACCTAGTTTCTTCCACTTTAAATACCCTTTGAAGGTTAACCCGCTTCGAATAAGCCCTTCTTCTTGAAGCTGATCCGCGATATTCGAAGTTCCCGATCCGCTCTTAATCTCGAATACGACCGGTTCTGTAGAAGCTTCCACAGGACGCATCATACTCCATACGTAACCGCCTGCGCCTCCGGCAAGAACTACAATGATAAGCAGTATGACTACAATTGCTTTCCCTTTCAAAAAAGAAACAACTCCTTTACACAACCAAAAAGAGCGGACTTCTCCGCCCTCCCGGTTTCTTCAATTTGAAGCTGATTAATCTTCGTCAATGGGGAGAGTACATTCATCATACAGTTCCGAGATGCTCTCCCACTCATCATCATCGTCGATTGTAACTAACTCCGGCATGATCTGGTCTTCACTTCCAGGTGATACACGCAGAAGTTCAACCTCGTCATAAGGTCGCAACGAACTGCGGAGCACCGCGTACTGCTGACCGCCCACTTCGAACTCAGCCAACAAGTCATACGGTTGTGATTTACCGTTCTCTTCTTCGAGCTCAACATGAGCACCGAATGCCAGACGCAGTGAATCTGTCCATTTCAGGTCTTTGCGGCTATATTCCGTCATTTAGTTCGCTTCCTCTTCATCTTCAGCAAGAAATGTATTAAACGTCTCCTCGACGATATCCCACTCGGCATCATCTTGGATGACGAAAAGTTTAATATCGTCGCCCTCTTCTTCATAACGGAACGCATAAACATCCGTTTCGCCATCTTCAGGTTCAACCGGAGCAACCATCATGTACTTGGCCTCCGAACCGTCTACTTCGAACTTCATGATGACTTCGAATTCCTCTTCATTACCCTCGTCATCCGCAATGTAAATAATTTCCGCTTCTTCTTCCATACCCAGTTGATCTTCAGCCATTGTTGATCCCCCTCACCTTCTACTATTGGCATCCAAATAATTTTGCAAAATCAAGCTTGCGGCTATTTTGTCCACAACCTGCTTGCGTTTTTTTCGACTGACATCCGCTTCGATCAGCGTACGTTCTGCTGCCATGGTTGTCAGCCGTTCATCCCAAAGGTGAACAGGTAAATTCAGTTCATCCCGCAGGCGTTCGGCAAAAGCAATGCATATCTCACCGCGCGGTCCTACGGTGCCGTTCATGTTTTTGGGAAGTCCGACTACGATCTCACTAATCTCATGCTCACGCACAAGTTCGGCAATCCGAGCGAACTCGCCTTCATCACGGCGGCGTTCTAGCACTTCCAATCCCTGGGCAGTCCAACCGAAGGCGTCACTCGCGGCAACTCCGATTCTTCGGTCCCCATAGTCCAAACCTAATATTTTCATCCATGCTCTCCCATCCTGGGGCCTGCTCAGGTCGATTACAAATAATCGCCTTCTCAAGCTTCAGGCTGTCTTCTGTCGGTTCATTTCCCGCTGTCTGCATGGCTGCAACACAGCGGAAGCGGCGTACATTACCGGTGATTGGCCAGATAGGAACGTACAAGCTCTTCAATCAGCTCATCGCGCTCCTTTTTACGGACCAGACTACGTGCGTTGTTGTGACGAGGAATGTATGCCGGGTCTCCGGAAATCAGATACCCAACAATCTGGTTGATCGGATTATAATCCTTATCGACCAATGCATCATATACCGTGAGAAGAATCTCTTTGGATGATGCTTCCTGTTCGTCACCTTTCACATTAAATTTAACCGTCTTATCCATGGAGTCCATTGATGACACCTCGCTCCTGCATGAACATGGGGACCATGTCCTGCCGAATTGATTTCTGTTTATATAATAACATATTCTGACTGCCACAAGTAAACAAAGGATAAGGCAATTGTGTTTTTTGCTTGTCCTTTACTGGCTAACCAGTGAAACCGCCACTTTCAGCGCTTCATCCAGCTTGGTCGCATCCTTGCCTCCGGCTTGCGCCATATCTGGACGTCCACCGCCGCCACCGCCGCATACTGCTGCGACTTCTTTGACGATTTTGCCTGCGTGCAGTCCTTGTTTTACTTGTTCAGCAGGTACCGCTACAACAAAATTCACTTTGCCATCCGCTGGAGCACCCAATACGAGTACGGCGTTAGGCAATTTAACTTTCAACTCATCTGCCACTGTGCGAAGCGCATCCATGTTCGGAGCATCTACACGTACTGCCAGCAATTGTGTATTTCCTGCTTGTACCACTTGATCGGTCAGTTGACCCGCTTCCATGGCACTCAGCTTGCTTTGCAGGGATTCAGTCTCTCTGGCTGCTTCTTTCAGTTGCAGGTTCAGACCTTCAATCCGTTTAGGTACATCAGCCACATTGGCTTTGAGCAGCGTTGCTGATTGTTTGAGCAATTCCAACTGGCTTTCCACATACAGATATGCGCCACGGCCAGTTACCGCTTCGATCCGACGAACGCCTGAGCCGATTCCGCTCTCGCTCACCAGTTTGAAGATTCCAATCTCTGAAGTATTATTTACGTGACAGCCGCCACAAAGTTCCAAACTGTAGTCTCCAACTTGAACGACACGCACAATATCTCCATATTTTTCGCCAAACAGGGCCATCGCACCCATTTCTTTGGCTTCATCAATAGCTTTCAGCTCGATGTTTACGTTCAGACGATTCCAGATCTGTTCGTTCACCTGACGCTCAATCTCTGTCAACTCTTCCGGTGTGATGCTGCCGAAGTGGGAGAAGTCAAACCGCAGACGTTGTGGATCCACAAGTGATCCCGCCTGATTGACGTGAGTTCCCAATACGTCTTTGAGTGCTTTGTGCAACAAGTGGGTTGCCGTATGGTTTTTAATAATTGCACCGCGCTTAGACGCATCCACCTCAGCCTTAATCACTTCACCCACACGCAGTTCACCGGACTCCACAGTCACCAGATGTACATGTTGTCCAAGTGGAGCTTTGAACAAACCTTGTACTTTCGCTGATACACCCGCACCTCGCAGCAAGCCCTGATCACTCACTTGACCGCCACTTTCTGCGTAGAACGGAGTCTTGTCCAGAACAACCTGACACGTCTGTCCTTCGCCTACAGATTCAACAAGGGCGTCACCAGCTACGATGGCTACCACTTTTGCTTCCGTCAACAGGTCAGTATAACCAACAAACTCGCTTTTAACCTCCAGGTCAGCAAGTGGTCCGCCTTGAACTTTCATGCTCTCGTTCTCTTGACGCCCAGCACGTCCAAGCTCACGTTGTTTCTGCATGGAAGCATCAAAACCTTCACGATCCACAGTCAGACCATGCTCTGCGGCATAATCTTCTGTCAGGTCAAACGGGAAACCGTATGTGTCATACAGTTTGAAAGCTTCAGGTCCGCTAATAACCGTGCGTCCTTCGGATTTGGCAGTGCCACTGATATCAGCCAGAATAGCTAGACCATCTGTGAGTGTTTCGTGGAAACGCTCTTCCTCGGTTTTGATTACTTTGGCGATGAACTCCTGTTTGTCTACGACCTCAGGGTAGTACATGCCCATCACTTCACCAACGGTTGTTGTCAATTCATACAGGAATGGACGGTCAAGTCCAAGCACTTTCCCATAACGAACTGCACGACGAAGCAAGCGACGGATGACATATCCACGTCCTTCATTACTTGGCAGAACGCCATCACCTACTGCAAAGGCAACCGTACGGATATGATCGGCAATGACTTTCAGTGCAACATCGATCTCTACGCTGTCGTTATATTTCACACCCGCAAGAGCGGCTGTTCTTTGAATCATCGGTTGGAACAGGTCTGTGTCGAAGTTGGAATCCACATTTTGCAGAATGGAAGCAAAACGCTCCAAACCTGCACCTGTATCAATATTTTTGTTAGGTAGCGGTGTGTAGCTACCATCTTTGTTATGGTTGAACTGGGAGAATACCAGGTTCCATACTTCCAGATAACGTTCGTTTTCCCCACCTGGATACATCTCGGGATCACTCATGTCGTTTCCGTAAGCTTCACCGCGGTCATAGAAGATCTCGGTACAAGGTCCACATGGGCCTTCGCCGATATCCCAGAAGTTTTCATCCAATTTGATGATACGCTCCGCAGGCAATCCCACTTTTTCGTTCCACAGTTTGAATGCTTCCTCATCTTCCGGATACACCGTTACGGACAGGCGTTCCGGATCAAATCCGATCCACTCTTTGCTTGTCAGGAACTCCCATGCCCATGTAACGGTCTCTTCCTTGAAGTAATCTCCAATAGAGAAGTTGCCGAGCATTTCGAAGAACGTATGGTGACGACGCGTTTTGCCGACATTTTCAATATCATTGGTACGGATACACTTTTGGGAGTTCGCAAGGCGCGGGTTCTCCGGCTTCTCACGTCCGTCAAAATAAGGCTTGAGCGGTGCCATACCCGCATTAATCCACAGAAGAGAAGGATCGTTGTGAGGCACGAGCGATGCGCTAGGCTCGATTTTGTGACCTTTACTTGCAAAAAACTCTATCCATTTGGACCGGATTTCACTGGCTTTCATACTGGATGCCCCCATTAAATTATAATAGTCCGTTGCGTATTCGCTCCGGTTGGTCAACATTACTTTTGTAAAAAGAAACACAAAAAACGCCCCTGAATAATCAGGGACGATGTTATCGCGGTACCACCCTGGTTATTGCTGTTCATCCCTTGCTGCCCGGACAAACAAACAATCTCCTCGTTAATGCGAAATAACGGTCGCTCCCGGCAGGGTTGTCCTGCACTCCGAAATTAGCTTTCCGCCGCTTCATCTTTCAAGACTCTTCCAGCCATCAGTTCAGGCTCACCCTGATCCGAAGAAGTCTATTCTCTGAGGAAAGGAACTCTCGGCGTACTTTATTTCATCATCGATTTCCTGTTCTAAACATATACACTCATTATATCGGTAGCACAAGCGGGTGTCAACGCGGCTTCCTTGATGTTTTAACCCTACTATTTAGTCAGTCCTTCGTTTGATGTAATAGGCGAAAAAGTGTTGCACAATCACCTTCAGCACGGCAAAAACAGGTACTGCCAGAATTAAACCTACAATACCTGCCAATTCACCTCCGACGAGCAGTGCAAATATAATCGACAGTGGATGCAGATGCAACGTACGCCCCACCACCTGAGGAGAAATAACATTACTCTCCAACACCTGGCACAGTGTGTTCACAATGACAACAAGTAACACCATTTTGAACGATACCGTCGATGCCATGACCACAGCAGGGGCAGCACCAAGGAACGGCCCCAAGTAGGGCACAATGTTAAACACCGCCACAATACTCGCAAGCAGTAGGGCATACGGCATATCAATCACGATATAACCAATGTAGGCAAAGATACCAACAATGACACAGACAATAAACTGTCCCCGAATGTAGTTTCCCAGTGCAGTATCGATCTCTTTCATCACCGAGACAATCGCTTTACGACGTGAACGCGGAAGATACGCCACAATGGTGCGCTCGAATACCTCAAAGTCTTTTAACATGTAGAAGATCAGAAATGGCACGATAAACACATTGAATAACACATTAATGGTCGCCCCGATATTGTCCATGAGCACGGCAATTCCCTGAGTTAGTCGATCCTCCATCTGAAAAAACCAACTGTTCATGCCTGTTCGCACACTTGGCGGCATTAATTTGTGATCCATATTGTTCATCAAGCTCTGGGCACGCATGGACAGTTCCGGCATATGTTCGTTGAGTTCTTCCAGCTGTTCAATCAATACCGGAATGACATTCATCAGAATGACACCGAGGCAGGTCAGGAAAAAGGCATATATGAGCAGGACCGCAATCGTACGCGGCACCTTGCGCCCTCCCAGCATGCTGACAATCGGATTAAGTACATAGGATATGATAAGGGCTACGATAAAGGGTGCCAGCACTGTTTTCAGGAACGCATATATGTGAAGCAGTAAAGGCCGCAGCAGCCAAATAAAATATAAAATGATCAATCCGAGCAGCAGCCAGATCGCGTAACGGAACACCTTGTTTTTGGTTAATTGCTCCACTTGCATCTCTCCTTTTGGACTGGCTCTGAGAGTCAGTATATGTAGGAAAGGTAGTATTTATTAACACAGCGCAGAAGTGGAAAGGAGCAATCTGAACATTTTTTCTTAAACCCAAAAAAACGCCTCCTTCATCAGAGAAGGAAGCGCATTTTGCAGTACAGGTTAGCATATAATCAACCATACACCAGCCGAACCACTATGTAACCGCATCTATATACATCTGCCAACAATTAACGACAGCCTCCCATGACAGACATTGTCATGAAACCGCATATAGAGGAAGTTATTCTGCTTATTAAGAAGAAGCGTGAAGATGAGGGAAGTCTTGTGGCAGCTCGTCCCCGAAAAACAAATCATCCAGGGAGCTCAGCGTACCGTCTTCTTCCACCTGATATACAGACATTTTCTCACCGTTCACCGTTAATTCGATAAAGCATCCCCAGCAATAAAACTGGTGGGAACCAATTTTCCCGATATCTTTGGAACTACAGTTTGGACATTTCATATTCATTCACCTATCCATTAACAGAATGAATGGCATTTTCCAAGCGTTGTTCACTCAGAGACGGCACCATAATGGCACTTTCTCCGATGGACATATCGCTTGTACATGGCAGCCATTTGCGGCCCTCGATCAGATCGGACACAAAACCGTCCGTAATTTCAATCCCTATTATTGTATTTCCCAACTCTTGGTCAAAATAAACATCGGAGACACGCCCAAGCAGCAAACCTTCTTCGGTGAGCACGGACATCTCCTTCAATTTAGACCGACCGAGGAGGTACGTGTATTTTATGTCGTCGGCTCCCGTCTTGCGGACAGCCTGTTGATTACGGATCATGACGGCATCTTCGCCGTAGGCAACGATATCTTGCCACTGCACGATTTTGACATGATTGGTAAACAGACCTTTGTTCTCAAGCTCAATGCCTTCGATCTCCCAATCATCATTCACAATGAAATCCTGGATTTTACCGACCTGCTTCCCGTCCTCAACATCAAAAACGGCAAGTCCGATCATTTCCTGAAGCTTCATCGCTGGGTCCCCCTCATCTTCTTATCATTAAATAGACGCGGCGCTATTGCTAGGTATGCCCAAAGTTGATGAGTGGCAATCAGACGCCGATCATCAAAACCGCTTCTATCCAACCGATGAAATGGAACTTCTTCCCTCCTTCTGTTCCATGTGTAAAGTTCCCCTTAGGGTCTATTACGCAGTCGTCCAAGAATGGTTCCAATTTTTTCGGCGGTTATCATGATTTCTTCCGTAGTATTACCCAATCCCCAGCTAAATCGAATCGCAGAGTGTAAAAATGTTTCAGGCAATTTCATCGCTTTGAGCACATGAGAGACTTCAAGTGAACCGGAAGTGCAGGCAGAACCGCTTGCAACAGCAATCCCTTCCATATCCAGATTCATTAACATTGTCTCTGTGGACACTTCCGGAAAGCTGATATTCAGGATGTTTGGCAGCGTATGGTCCGGGTGTCCATTCACGTGAAAATGCTCCGTCCCCACATGAATTTCAAGCTGTTGCAACAAAAGCTTCCGCAATGCCAAATCATGCTGACGATGCATCTCCGTATGTACTGATGCAATCTTGAGCGCCTCTGCAAATCCGGTAATACCTGCGATATTTTCCGTACCAGCGCGACGCTGACGCTCTTGCAGGCCACCATGAGCTCTAGCTTCCAGCACAATACCTCGCCGTACATAAAGTGCACCCACACCTTGAGGTCCATTAATTTTATGGGCAGAGAAGCTAATCAGATCCACAGGCAGTTCTTTACAGGAAATACTCTGACTGCCCAGAGCCTGAACCGCGTCGGTATGGAAAAGGATATCATGCTGGCGGGCAAGCTCACCCACCTCGCGGATCGGCTGAATCGTGCCCACTTCGTTATTGGCATACATCATGGTAATCAGCACCGTATCCGGTCGAATGGCCTCTTGCAGCTCATCCAGACTTATTTGTCCATAACGATCAACAGATAGATAGGTTACTTCGTAGCCTTGCCGCTCCAATTCCTGACACGTATGCAAGACAGCATGGTGCTCAATTGCGGTCGTAATGACGTGTTTCCCCTTATCCTGTCTGGTTGATACTGCTCCGAAAATGGCCAGGTTGTCGCTCTCCGTGCCGCCTCCGGTGAATACTAATTCGTCCGGGAAACAGCCCAAAGACGCCGCAATGACATCCCTTGCTCCGCTGACGGTCCGTTTGGCTTCACGCCCAAAGGCGTGGATACTTGATGCATTGCCAAATTGTCCTGTCATAACGTTCATCATCGCTTCTGCGACTTGTGGATGCATAGGTGTCGATGCGGCGTGATCCAAATAAATTCGTTTCATTTATCTTCACCCCGTTATATGTTAAATTTCTATCTCATGGCAAACTGTCAAAATTGGAAATTGAAACGGATGCTCTATTGTCACATCTTCGTGTATAATGTTCTATATCCATTTCAAAAAGGAGAGAGAGACATGAGTGATCCCATTCTCGGTCAGATTCTGAATCAGCTTCAACAAATGGACAAACGATTCGACAGCATTGATGGACATCTTGGAAAAATAGACCACCGGCTTGATGCTATGGAAGAAAGGCTCGGTGCCGTAGAGAGCAGACTAGACACTGTCGATGACAGACTTAATGCCATTGAGGAACAAACTAAAAACATTCCGCTTCTTCAACAAGCTGTTCTGGAAACATTGACCGTTACGAAACGTCTTGACGCTTCCCACTCCGCCTCTGAACGCAAAGTAACTACCGAATTGAATACCCATCAGCACAGCATTGATATTTTGAATCGCCGTCAGTTACGCATGGAAGCTGATATAGAAACCTTAAAAAGTCGCTGATTCACAAGTTATCCAGTTAAGTTCACACTTGACCAACTTGTAAATCCCGCGGCTGAATACATAGCCCTACTCAATTAAAATAATTCGTAGAAATTGAAGAACAGAACAAAGTACCCATTGGCATGTCTAAAGCCCCCAAGTTGGGGGCTTTATTGTGTCTTCTGTGATGCGAATTAGTGACCCTAAATATAAAACATGTAGCTATCTTTTTTGTCCTGATCCTGGAAGGTAATCAGGTCTTTCAGTGTTGTGGAATCCAACACTTCCGCAATCCCGTCACGAATACGCAACCACAGATCACGTTTCGCCGGATCATCTTCCTCTGTGAAATCTACTGGAGAGATTGGACCTTCCAGTACTCGGATTACATCACCTGCAGTTACGGTTGCAGGATCACCTGCAAGGATATAACCGCCGTAAGCACCTCTAATGCTTTTCACCAGTCCTGCATTACGCAGTGGAGCAATCAGCTGCTCCAAGTAATGCTCCGAGAGCTGGTTGCGCTCGGCAATGCTTTTAAGTGATGTAGGGCCTTCGCCTATTCTGGCAGCAAGCTCCATCATGATTGTGAGGCCGTAACGGCCTTTTGTCGATATTTTCAAAGGAGTCACCTCTTTCAATTTTCAGAAACGATTAGAAACTTTTATATTTTATCCTGTGGTCCACGACCTTTTGTTTCACGATCTGTCCACAGCGGTGATGCATTGAGATTAGCATAAATCTTCTAATCCTCCGTATTCCGATCATAACCCTCAGCTAATGTTAACATATCTGCATGCTTTATGGAAAAGAAAGATTGACGATATTCCAAAATGTGCGTCTGTGGTGGACACTATCCAAAATTGGCCGGGTGTATCGTATCTTGAGTCCGGTTATGCTAGAATAAGAAACGAAACACATTTATATATAGAAATGGTGATAACGATGTCCAAAACAATTGAAAATACACGGGTCGTCGTTGGCATGTCCGGAGGTGTCGATTCTTCCGTTACCGCACTGTTGCTGAAAGAGCAAGGGTACGATGTCATCGGCATTTTCATGAAAAACTGGGATGACACCGACGAGTTCGGCCACTGTACCGCTGAAGAAGATTCAGAGGATGTACGCCGCGTATGTGAACAGATCGGCATTCCTTACTACACTGTCAACTTCGAGAAAGAATATTTTGATAAAGTATTTACCTATTTCCTTGATGAATATAAGTCGGGCCGCACGCCAAATCCGGATGTCATGTGTAATCGTGAGATCAAATTTGGTGAATTCCTGAACAAAGCTCTGGATCTCGGCGCAGATTATGTAGCTACAGGACACTATGCTCGCCTGATTGAAGAAGATGGCACACTCAAGTTGCTTCGTGGTGTGGACAACAATAAGGATCAGACCTATTTCCTTAACGCACTCAATCAGAACCAGCTGTCCAAAGCCATGTTCCCGATTGGTCATCTGCCCAAACCGGAAGTACGCAAAATCGCAGAAGCGGCTGGTTTGTATACTGCCAAGAAAAAAGACAGCACAGGTGTCTGCTTCATCGGTGAGCGTAATTTCAAAGAGTTCCTGAGTAACTATCTGCCTGCCAAAGGTGGAGACATGGTTGATATCGCGACCGGGGAAGTCAAAGGCCGTCATGACGGTCTGATGTACTACACACTTGGACAGCGCCAAGGTCTTGGCATTGGCGGTTCCGGCAATGGTGAACCCTGGTTCGTTGCAGACAAGAATCTGGAGAAGAATCAACTGCTTGTTGTTCAGGGCGATGCCCATGCAAGCCTGTACTCCACTGGTCTTACCGCAACGGGTGTGAACTGGATTGCTGGTGCAGAGCACATGCCTAATGTGCCATACCGTTGTACTGCCAAGTTCCGCTATCGTCAGCCGGATCAAGGTGTAACCTTGACCTGGCAAGCAGACGGAAGCGTGGATGTACAATTTGACCAGCAGCAAAAAGCCATTACGCCAGGACAAGCCGTTGTTTTCTACGACGGAGAGGTGTGCCTGGGTGGGGGTACGATCGATCAGGTGCAAAAAGTACCTGTACCCTCAATGCAATAATAGAGCTTGTCCATTAAAATGTGGATTATACACAATACCGTGTATCCCTATTAAAAAAGCCGTCTTTCATGTATACCATGAAGGATGGCTTTTTTCCTGCTTATTTTTGCAAAAAAATTAAAAATAGTTCGTTATGCAGTCAACCAGACTCCTGCCCAGGCGGCCAACACCCCAACTACAACCGAACTAACGACATAGAGCGCCGCTCTGGCGTATCGTTGTCGACCCATAAGTCCTATCGTTTCATAGCCAAAGGTGGAGAATGTGGTATAAGCACCACAAAATCCAGTTCCCCACATCACCCAGATTCCATCTGAGATCATTGCAGATTGGTGCCACCCGTATAACAACCCAAGCAGCAGTGAACCACTGCCGTTGATGATCCATGTTCCCCATGGAAAAGCCGTTCCCAGCAAGCCAGAGACCCATTTTCCCAGACTGTAACGCAGTACCGCACCCAGCACACCTGCAAAACCAATCCACAGGATCATGAGGCATCACCCTCTTGTTGTCTTTGTGCTCCCAACATACGATGTCCAATGCTCATTCCCAGCGCACAGAGCAACAACCCTGCCAACAGACTTACGATCATATAAATAGCGGCACTGATCCATTCGCCCCCTTCGGATAAACGAACAATATCCAGTGTAAACGTGGAGAATGTCGTAAATGCGCCAGTAAAACCTGTACCAATCGCCAGTCGAAGTTGTGGTGTTATTTTGCCTGGAACAGCTATGGTAAAGAACCAACCCAAAAAAAGGCTGCCCATCGCATTGATTAACAGCACCGCCCAAGGGAACCCCCCATGGACAGTTGGTATCGCTAACTGTATGGCATATCGGGTTAATGTACCGAGAAATCCACCCGCCCCTATATACAAAAGCTCTTTCATGTTGTGTGCATCTCCCGAATGATCTGTCTGTTCTTAAAATTCCCTGCGCCGCTGTTGATTCAGCCTGATCTTCGATTCGTTGCCTTGCTCCGTGGCCTCATAGAATACTCTCCGTGAGAGCTGCTTTGGCAAATATTCTTGCTTCACATAATGCCCAGGGTAATTGTGCGGATATTGATAGCCCTCATGTCCAAGCTTCACGGCACCCGAGTAATGCGTATCTCGCAAGTGAAGCGGAACTTCTGCCGATTTCACCTCATCAATCGCGTTCATGGCTTTGGAAATGGCGGTGTACACCGCGTTGGATTTTGGACTTTCGACGGCAAACAAAATCGCTTGTGCGATGTTCAGCTTGGCTTCGGGCCAGCCGTTATTCCGGTAAGCATCAAGTGCTCCAATTGCCTGGGTCATGGCTTGTGGGTTCGCGAGTCCAATATCTTCACTGCTTGCTGCAATCAGGCGCCTAATGAAGGTCATCGGGTCCATGCCGAGCTTCTCCACCGCGTATAGAAACCAGAACAGCGCCGCATCACTGGAACCCCGAATACTCTTGTGAAATGCAGACAACACATCATACTGGGTGGATTCATCTGCCTTCACAATAGGGCGCCGAATAGACTCTTCAGCTACACCAAGCGTAATATGAATGGACCCATCCTTCTCCGGTGGCGTGGTCAACGCAGCCAGTTCAAGCGCGTTAAGCGCACGCCGAATATCTCCGTTGGCCATCGTTGCAATATGCTCAAGCGCCTCGTCGTCCGCATGCAGTTCCATGAACCCCAGACCTTTGTCCGCATCACTCAATGCTCTGCGCATTGCAATTAGGGAATGATCCTTATTTAGCGATTCTAGCTGAAACAGGGTTGAACGGCTCATCAAGGCCCCATTGACATAATGAAAGGGATTCTCTGTTGTTGCGCCGATAAAAATAATCGTGCCCTTCTCTACCGCTGGCAATAGGGCATCCTGACGTGAACTGTTAAACCGATGTACCTCGTCGAGGAACAGAATGGTTTTGGTTCCATACAGCTGTTTGTTCGTTTGCGCCTGTTCGATGACTTCACGCACATCCTTGACGGAAGCCTCCACTGCATTCAGACGTACGAACTGTCCTTGCGTTTGCTGGGAAATAATATGTGCCAAGGTAGTCTTGCCACATCCCGGCGGGCCGTATAACAAGATTGACGAAATTTGATCAGCCTCGATGGCGCGCCGGAGTAATTTCCCCGGTCCAATAATATGTTCCTGTCCAATATATTCATCCAGATGCTCTGGCCGCAAGCGGTCCGCGAGCAATCTAGCTTGTGGTTTTGAGTCCTGTTGAAACGAAAATAAATCCATTGCTCATCACTTCCTTAACGGATTGCCTTGCCTTGATTACAATTACACCTCTGATGGTTCTCCACTCTCTATCATATCATACTCTCGCGGTAACATAGCCATAAATGCATGAAGTGCACTACTGACAAAGGCATCCTTGCGAGTAATAAAATGAGTCATCATGCGATTCATACCGACGGGGAGTGTATGCGTGCGCAGTAATCCATTTTTGATCTGATGCCTAATCACAATCTCTGGTAATAAGGAAATTCCCATGCCGGACGTAACTCCACTAATAATCGCTTCAAGGGTTCCAAATTCCATAATTACTGGGCGGGTAACACCACCCACCTCTAACCATTCCTCCAAAACCTGACGATAGGAACACCCCATGCTGTAGACAAGAATGGGTTTACTCTTAAGATCTTCATCCGTAGGACCCATACCAGAATAGACAACAAATAGTTCCTCATCAAATACGGGAATAGAAACGATGTCGGGGTGATCACAGGGACAGCCTATAAATGCTCCCTCCAATTCATACCCAATAACCTGATCCATAAGCATCTGCGAATTGCCAGTAACCAGTGACAAGGAGACCTCTGGATACTGTTTATAATATCTGACGAAAAGTTCAGGTAGTCGCACGGCCGCCGCAGTTTGTGTAGACCCTATTCGCATTGGACCCGATGGTGTGCTCGTCGCCCGAAGCGCCTTGGAAGCATCATTCAGCAAACCAATAATTTTATCTGCATAGGTCAGCAACATTTCTCCGGCTGGAGATAACGTCATGCCTCGGTTATGACGAATGAACAACGTTGTACCTACCTCTGCTTCCAGATGCCTGATGCGTGCCGTTACGTTGGATTGAACATAACCCAGTTTAGAAGCAGCTTTGGTCAGATTCCCTTCCTGTGCAACACACTGAAATATTCTAAGATCCCCGCTCTCCATGGTCCCCCCACTCTGACATCATTCAAAATGATATCCGCTTCATTACCAATCATTATACTTCATGTGTAAACCGGACTACAATTCAAGTAGATCCCAAACCAGTCATCTGACTGGATGATGATGAGGAGTGTTCAGCATGACATACTGGAAAAATAGAGTTGCTCTGATCACAGGTGGTGGAACAGGTATAGGCCGTGCTGTAAGTGAGATGCTCGCTGAACGCGGAGCCTTAGTCGCTGTCAACTATTCCCGCTCACAAGATGCAGCAAGAGAGACTGTTCAACAGATTTTGGATACGGGAGGTCATGCATTCGCCGTTCAAGCTAATGTTGCCAATGATCTTGATGTCCGGCGGATGGTCACTACAGTAACTGAAACCTATGGCCCGATCACTGCACTTGTAAATAACGCTGGAATCACGCACCATATCCCCATGCACGATCTGGAGTCTGTTACAGATGACGTCTGGAATGAGCTGCTTGATGTGAATGTGAAAGGCATGTTTCATTGCGCTCGTGCGGTGACGGAAGGTATGAGACAGGCTGGCGGTGGTTCTATCGTAAATCTGGGCAGTATCGCAGGTAGTACGGGTTCGGGCTCCTCTCTCCCATACGCCGTCTCCAAAGCGGCAGTTCACGGTCTAACTTTATCACTTGCGCACGCACTCTCACCACACATTCGGGTGAATGCTATCGTCCCTGGCGCAGTTGCTACAAGGTGGTGGGCTGGGAACGAGGAGCGAATGTATCGTCTTGGTGGAGAAGTGTTATTACAGCATATTGCCTCACCTGAAGATATCGCACACATGATCTGTGCTGCGCTGGAACAGCAATCCATGACCGGGCAGCTAATTACTGTAGATAGCGGACAGACGTTATGAGCTCCAGTCATGATAAAGATACCCGGATCATCAAACCATTGAAATATACACTATTGATCATTTTGACAACGTTAATCATGGGTACTTCTTTTCCAGTTGGCAAGATCGGCATGTTATATGCCCCACCTTTCCTGCTCATGGGCATACGTTATATACTGGCAGGTGGCTTGATGGCCTTGTTCCTTCGTAAACGTCCTTTGCCTACTGGATGGAAGTCATGGTTGAAAATAATCCTCATTGGTCTGTTCCAATCCGCAGGAGTGATGGGCTGCGCCTACTACAGCATGAACTGGATTACATCCGGTGAATCCGCCATTATTACGTTTACCAATCCGCTACTGGTCATTATCCTCAGTGCTCTCTTATATAGAGTGACCTACCGTTTCAGTCAGTGGATCGGTGTTATACTCGGTTTCATCGGGATTATGTTAACTTTTGGATGGCAGATGAGCTTTAGCCCCGGAACCTGGATTGGATTTGGTGGTGCGATCTCCTTTGCCGTGTCCACATTGCTCATCAAACGCTGGGGCGATGGCTTCGATACTTTTGTCTTAACTGCCTATCAGATGCTCGCGGGAGGTGCTGCGCTTCTTCTACTGAGCGTATGGACTGAACAGCCTCACTTTATGGTCAATACCACCTCGGTTATGGCGCTGCTCTGGTTAACGCTTGTTTGCTCCATTATTCAGTTCTCACTCTGGTTTTATCTGCTGCAGAATAGTGACCCAGCCCAAACCAGTTCGTATCTGTTTCTGGCACCGTTCTTTGGTGTATTATCGAGTTGGATTTTACTGGGAGAGCATGTTCAGTGGTTTGCATTGGCAGGAGGTTTATTCATTGGTGTTGGCATATTCCTGGTGAACCGTCGCTCGTCCAGATTAAGAAATAGAGTAACATAACTTGAACTTGCCTCGTCATTCTTTCTAGGAAAATTAAGCGATTCTCGCACAAAAGCAAAAAAGGCATGCGCTTATGGGACTTTCCCATGAACGTCATGCCTTTTGTTGTATAAGCAAACTTTATCTAACCAAGCTCTGGCCAACCCTGAATGGTAACGGGCTCGCCATCGGGATTATGTGTTGCAGCCGCATAGATCGGCAGTACACCGTCATGGAACAACCACAATTCATGCAAGGCCCTTGTACAACCAACGTACAACAGCTTTGCATCACCCGCATTTGGCAAATAATGCTTCTGGTCTACGTCTGCCACAATAACGGCATCAAACTCCAACCCTTTGGACAGATAGACAGGCAAAACGGAGTGCCCACCCGTGTACTGCTTTTTGCCACCATCGATCAGGTTCAGATCCCAGCCTGCGGCCTGTAGATCACGGTGAAGTTCCTCTGCTTCATGCAGTGTACGGGTCAGGATGGAGACAGTTCGGTAGTCTTTGACCGTTAACAGCTTCAAAGCCTGCTCCAGACTCGCCGTCCGCCCTTCCCCTCCATAAGCCAACGTCCGAACCGGATCACCACTACGGAAAACAGGAATCGCCGTAATCCCGCTCTTGACACCACGTTCCAGAATCGTATTGGCATAATCGATAATTTCCATCGTTGAACGATAACTTCGGGTCAATGCAAAGTATGCATTCTGTTCCTCAGGAAACAGAGAACTCATCTCTTCCCACGCATGAACACCACGGTACTCATGAATGCCTTGGGACAAGTCACCCAGTATGGTGAAGGAATGCCCTTTGACGAACTGATCCAATAACGCCACATGAAAAGGGGAAAAGTCCTGCGCTTCATCGATCACAATATGGTCAAACCGCTCCGAACCCTCAATATCATGGACCAATGTATGAATGTATACCAATGCAGGCAGATCCTCTTCACGGACGATATCCTGTTTCAGATCTGCGGCTGTTTGTTTCATGACTAGTTTTGGAATAAGCCCACTGAGCGAGGCTGGCACAGAGCCACCCTTTGCAGCTTTGAACAGCTGTTTGTATAATGTAAGCGGCTCGTATTGAGGCCATTTTTTGGCATAAGCTTTCTCACGAGTAGACGCTTTTTTCTTGCGTTCTTTGCGCACAGCTTCTGGCATCGGTTTCTTAAGTTCCATCTCAATCCAGCGGTGAACCCGCGCCATGACCCGTTCTTTGCGTTTGGCCAGCGGATAATGTTTGTATTCCTCACCGAACCAGTTCTCAATCTCCGTCTTGCTGAGCACCTTACCATCCCATGGACTGAAGTCCATATCCGGTACGGAATCCGCTTCCATCCCGGATAGCCACTCTCGAATAAGCTCCATGAAACGGATCGATCCTTTGTAACGTCCAGGTACATCATCATTCAATTCTGGCCGCGCATCAGGTGTTTCGAACCAGGTGTTCAATGTATCCGACGTGTTCGCCAAAGGCATTTCCAGCCCCAGCAGGTTCATCGCCCAATCCGGGAATGTCCGCTGCTGAATGTCCCCTACTCCGAGTTCCGGGAGCACATCCGAGATGTAATCCAGGAACATGTGGTTGGGTGCAAAAATAACCATTTTCTCCGCAGATACTTGCTCCTTGTACTGATACAGCAAAAAGGCCAGCCGATGCAGGGCAACCGTTGTTTTCCCGGATCCCGCTACACCTTGAATGATCAATGCGGTGTTTCTAGCCGCACGAATGATCAGATCCTGCTCCGCCTGAATCGTAGATACGATATCACGGAGTTTGTTATCCTTGTTCTCTCCCAGACGATAAACGAGGAATTCATCAGATACCGCTGGCTGGTCGCTGTCACGGTTATATGTATCCGCCACACGTTCCAATATCCGCTGCCGAATGACAACGTTTCGTTTTAGATATACGAGACCTTCAATAAGCCCTTCCGGGGCTTCATACGTAGCGGAGGCTTCCCCTCCGGTAAATGAGTAAAACAGGCTCGCGACAGGAGCACGCCAGTCGATGACGAGCGGATGCTCTCCCACCTCTTCGCGGTCTACGCCGATTTTGCCAATATACAGCGGTTTCCGTGCACCACTGCCCTGTTCTTCGAAATCCAAGCGTCCGAAATAGGGTTGCTGCGCGCTCTTGGACAAGGCGGTGCGGCGCTCTTCGCGTCCAGCTTCCAGCACTTGTTCTGTGAAGTCGTGGCCGGTATACACCGGAATGTTCTGCAGTCGTTCCAGCTGACTGTCCACTTCCTCCATCGTTCGCTCTAACCTGTACTCTTCTTCTTGATAGGCACTTTGAAAGCTGTCTGACATGTTTCAGTTACCTCCTAAGAATATGTTTTGCTTTGCATCGCCTAGATCTGGCAATGCAAAAGGATATTTACTATATCACATAGGGCAATTGAAAGCCACATCCGTTTTGTGAGTTATACAATGAATGATTACACAGAAAGCGGCTGTGGTCTGAAAATAAATTTCAGACCACAGCCGTTTCGCGTGGCAAGCTATGCTGACGTTCATTACAAACGATTCAATACGTCTCCAACCATATTTCCATCCCTGCTACATCAATGTTGTCACGTTGGAAAGGGATTGTTCCAATAATTCGAATTCCTTCTGAAGAACAGCATCCAGATTATCTTGGCGTTTGGAATAGAGAGGATAATAAATGACCAGTGAATCCGCAAACCGATTAACAAAAATCTCATTTGTCGTACGGTAATGGTCAAGAGTCATCATATTTTTAAAGTCCTCATAAGAAAGATCAAATGTAGCTTGGAAATTCACTGACAGCAAAGAGGGTAGCCAATACATCAATTGTTCTTCAATCTCATGTACAAGTTCAAGATAATGAATACTTTGCTCCCGTTTTGCTTTTTGGATATGTTCTACTTGTTCCTGTATAGATTGAAATCCTGTTTCTGTTTCTCCTGCTTCCTGCACCACAATAGGAAGCATGTCCAGAAACTCGCCCATAACATGACTGTATCTGCCTGGTGTATAAGCACGGTCTTCTTGAAGTATAAAAACGGGAATCCTCTTTGAAGATGGTGGGATCAGACCATTTTCTTTAGCTATAATTTGAACGGCATGCATGAGTAAATCCCAAGGTTTTTTCGTATACACCTTCATCAAATTAGGTCCAAGTGGAATCACCGAAGCAACCGACTGGCTGATTTCATTCGATACATTATGATCCATATATTCATGAAGAACAGGAATCCATTTTTCCATATTCCCCGGTAAAGTCAGTTCGCTTCCTTTGAATAGATCGTTATGCTTGTGTTTATCCGCTATATATTGACTATAAGAGAGCAATGTTTCACGAGGAGTATTCATCATGCTCCCTTCGTCAAACATTTCCTTAAAGATGACTGTGCTCGTCTTATCCCAGACACTGTGATGGGCAATAATATGAATCGTATGCTGCCGCTCGGCATTTCGGACAATGACCAGCTTAACAAGCAACTGTGAAGATCGCTCGTTGAATTCTATGGCACTCAGTTTGCTAATTTGCTGAGAGACCGCATTCCGCTCATCTGGACTTGCATATCGTAAATCGATATAAGGCATATGCCAAACGTGATTCCACTCATGTTCACTGATGGTACCCACTAGCGAATCCATCTGATAAGAACTTCGCAGTGCAGACTGCATTCTTATGATTTGGTGACACGCTTCGATAATTTCTTTCTTGGTCCGTGAACCCTGCAATTCAATTTTTTCCATGACCACTGTGTCTGCTGTACGAACGAACAATTGCTGTAACACAGAAGGAGCATAACTATTAAGAACCGGATAATCTGTATTATGATGAAACTTTTGCGGGTCAAGCAGTTCTGCACCATACTTTCCTTTGCCCATCGCATGGGAGCTTGCTTGTTGGGAAGTGTTCACTTCAATGCAGTGACTCACGATGTTCTTCAACTTATCCATGAACGCTTCGGCCAAAGCATGCATCTTGCGGTCATCACATGCTTCGCGTTCATAGCTGATCCGCATCTGCAGGCGTTTGTCCATCACTGCTCCGTTCACCGAGATCGGCGTTCCAAACCGGTTTGCTTCCGATACCTCTTCCCCGCGCTCCTCTTCACTCAGACGCCACGTCCCTTGGTTCGTCTCCTGACCGAATTCACCCAGATAATTCAGGGTAATTTCAGGCTCAATTCCGGATAGCTCGCTCTCACCCAGCCATTTGAGAATGCCGTAGCCAATCCCACGGTTCGGCACACGGCGCAAAATCTCCTTGGTCTGCTGGATGTCTTCTCCAAGATCTTGACCTATGCCTGTTATTGCCACAGGATAGATACTTGTGAACCATCCCACAGTCCGGTCCATCACGTACTCTTCTCCAATTCGTTCCCGTCCGTGACCTTCCATCTGCAGGGCAGCCGTTCCTTGTCCCGTTACGGCCCACATGGCCTGGGCCAGCGCTGTCACCAGCAAATCATTGATCTCGGTATGGTATGCCCGGTTGGCCTGATACAACAATGCTTCCGTCTGCTTCACATTCAGACTGACCTCCAGGTGTCCAATCCCTTCTCCGCTACCTCGGCCGCTCCAGTGCTTGCCTCTTTCTTCCATCTGTGCTTCTACGGTTTGCCAGTACCCGAGCTCCTGCTGAAGCTCTGCACTCTTCCCATACCGCTCCAAGGCTTTGCTCCATCCCGCATACGACCCTGTCTTCGGAGGTAACGTCACTGCCTGCCCAGCCAGGATAGACGCGTAAGCTTGCTGCAGATCCTCTAACAGAATCCGCCAGGATACCCCGTCAATCAACAGATGGTGCACAATGAGCAATACATAATCCCGCTCATTGGTATGGAACAATCCGACTCGGATGAGGGGACCGTTCACCAGATCCAGACTCCGCTGCATCTGGTCTGCTTGCTGATGCATCGCTGTCCGCGCCTCTTCTGGATCCGTAAACGAGCGATAATCCATTACAGTCATTTCATAGGCCGCACCTGATGCAATTGGGCGAATAATTTGCACGCCCTCACGGTAAACTGCACGCAGCATGTCATGATGAGCAGTGATCGCATCCAGAGCTTGCCTCAACGCCGTCTCATGGATCAGTTCCATGCTCTCCAGCAGGAAGGACTGATTGAAATGATGGGGTTCGCCCAGCGATTCGGACCAGAACTGACATTGGATCGGCGTAGGATGGACCTGGCCAGTTACTTCTCCTTGCTCGGCTGTACTGGCGACACTGACCGTCACTGCTGAACTCATTCCGCGGATCGTCCGTCCTTGCATAATGGTTCTCACACCGAGGTCATACCCCTGTTCCCTCATCTTGGACAGAATGCGGATGGCTTTGATCGAATCCCCGCCCAGTGTGTAGAAGTCATCATCAATGCCGACCTGTTCAAGTCCCAGAACTTCTCGGAATACAGTAGCAATGACTTCCTCCAGTGCGTTCCGCGGTGCAGTGTACGTCTGCGTCGAAGTCCGGTCCGGTTCTGGCAGTGCTTTCTTGTCCAGTTTCCCGTTCCTTGTCAGCGGTAGAGCCTCCAGCTGTACCACATAAGATGGCACCATGTATGAAGGCAGGATGCTGCGCAGATTCTCCCGAATTCGCTCCCCGTCCAGCTCGCCTTCGCCGACTACATAAGCACACAGATAATCACTACGAGTATTATCCGTTTTAACGACTACAACAGCATCCTGGACGGATTCTATATTGCGTAAATGAGTCTCGATCTCACCTGGTTCTACACGGTACCCCCGGATTTTAACCTGATCTCCAATTCTGCCGAGATATTCAATCGTTCCATCTGTCTTCCATCGAGCTAAATCTCCGGTTCGATATATGCGACCACCAGGAACATAAGGATTGGAGACGAATTTTTCGTTAGTTAAATCTGTTCGATTAAGATATCCTCTGGCCACGCCTGCTCCACCGATACATAACTCACCAGGTATTCCATATCCACATAACCAATCATCCTGCAATATATAAATCTGCGTATTCCACAGCGGCCGACCAATAGGGACGTTGCCTCCATAGTCTTCCTCAAGCTGCATATAGGTCGCACAAACCGTAGCCTCTGTAGGCCCATATAAATTAACCAGCCTGTCCGTTCCACTACCTGTCAGTTGCGTATATTTGCTTATCAAATCAGGTGTAAGAGGTTCGGCACCCAAATAAATTTTTTGCAAAGACATCAACTGTTCAGCTAATTGATGCAGCTCTGCATATTCCAGAATCATTCTGAATGAAGATGGAACAATCAGAGCATGAGTTACCTGCGTTTTGGCTATCAACTCCAGCAGCTCTTTCGGGTCCCTATTTTCCGATTCAGTTGCGAGGACAAGTTTTCCTCCAGCAAGGAGGATTGAAAATATTTCCCATACAGCTGCATCAAAAATATAAGTGGATTTCTGCAGCATTACGCTGTCTTCATGAAGCTCGCCCGTTGAACGCTGCCATGAAACCAAATTGACCAGATTTCTATTTTCTACCAACACACCCTTGGGCTGACCCGTCGTACCGGAAGTGTATATAACATAGGCCAGATGTTCTGGCCTAGCTGAAGGTTGAGGATTTTCATCAATCTCTTCCTGCACCTCTGCTACATTTAATATCTGTACTCCCTGTTGTTCTTCCAGCGCAGCCGCAGTTTTTTTAGTGTTCTCCTCAAAGACGATGTGGCTTGTTCCACTATCTTCAATAATATAGCGAATACGCTCTAATGGCTGCTCCGGATCAATTGGTAGATAGGCAGCTCCAGCTTTTAAAATACCGTAGATGCCAATAATCATATCCAGAGAACGTGTTGCAATCAAAGCCACGATTTGATCCGGACCTACTCCTTTTTCTAGTAAAGCAGCACCAACTGCATTAGCTCTTGCATTCAGCTCACGATAAGTTAATACCCGTCCTTGAAATTCCACAGCAATATGCTCTGGAGCACGCGCAACCTGGTCCTCAAACAGCATAATAGCTGTCTTTTCAAGGTTACATTCCCGTTCAGTGTTATTAAATTCGGCTAATACCTTTTTTTGTTCGGCCGAAGTTATCAGTCCAAGCTCGCTAAGTACAAGATCTGGCTGGGCCATGATCTCCCCTACAAGTTCTTTAAATTGCAGTGCCATATGCTGAAGCGTATCTGCAGCAAACAAAGCATCACAATATTCCCAGTTCACGTTGTAACCCTCTTCTACCTCTTCCACACTCACGGTGAGATCAAACTTCGCTACGGTAAGACCTACATCCATAGATGTTAAGAGTGTATCGCCAAGTTTAAAGCTTCCTTGTTCATTCTTTTGCAGGACAAACATGACATCAAACAACGGATTACGAGAGGGGTCACGTTCTACACCAATTTTTTCTACCAATTCGTCAAATGGATATTCCTGATTTTCATAAGCTTTCAAGCATCGCTCCTGAATCTGACTCAACAACGTTAGAAAGGTCATTCCGGTCCGGAATTCCCCACGTATAGCTAATGTGTTCACAAACATTCCCAACATCTCGTCTGTCTCTGCATGAACACGGCCAGCTATAGGGCTTCCGACGACAATCTCGTCCTGACGAGTGTAACGATTCATCAGTACCATGAAACAAGCCAGTAAAATCATATATTCTGTCGCACCACTATGATGACTTAACTGTTTAACCCGCGCTTTAAGTTCCAGCGGTAATAATAGATCTATGCTTCGCCCTCCGTATTGCTGCTGCTGCGGTCTTGGATAATCTGTTTTTAAATCAAGCGTAGAGACTTCTCCAGAAAACTCTTCTGTCCAGTAGCGCTCCTGCTCACGCATATCCCTTGAATTTAACCAGGCGCTGTAATCCTTATATTGAATACGCAGAGGAGGTATTTCCTCATTGTTATAGAACTGGCAAAGGTCAGAAAGCAGGACGTGTTTAGTTCCATCATCAAAAATAATATGGTGGATATCGAGCATTAGGACGTGCTCATTGGATGAAATCCGGACTATTTTAGCTCGCATCAGAGGAGCTTCATTGAGGTTAAACGGTCTCACATGTTCCTTGAACAACTGTTGTATCTGTTCTTCGGATGCTTCTTCATAGTCAAGAAAGATATCGCCCTCTTCCTTAACCACTTGTAAAAACTTATCTTTTTGATGTACAAAATAGGTTCTGAGAGGCTCGTGCCTTGCACAAAGCTGAGAGAAGGAGCGCTGTAAACGCTCCACATCAATCTGCCCCTCAATTTTCCAAAGCATCGGGACATTATAGACAATATCGTTTCCATGCATCTCGGTAATGGCGAACATTCTTTTCTGTGCTGAACTCATTCGATATTTTTTACTCATGATTGTTAGTCCTCCTCTTCTAATGCCACTGCGATATATGAGTAGTTTGAGTCTGAAGTATTCGAATCTTGAGTCTCTTTCTTAGAACTAACCAGTACAGACAGGTTCTTTGCCGTGCGCTCCATTAAAATATCCCGTAGTGTAAGTCTGACGCCGAGAGCCTGATCTATCGCGTTCACCAGTCTGGTCGCCTTGAGGGAATGCCCCCCTAGTTCAAAAAAGTTATCTTCTATGCTGACCTGCTCCACGCCTAATATAGTACTAATTGCATCGACGATCACTGTCTCTGTTGGATTGCTAGGTGCAATGTAGACCCTGCTAGCTTTAAAATCAGGCTTAGGTAACGCTTTTTGATCCAGCTTACCGTTTGGTGTTAGAGGTAAACTATCCAGCTGTTCTAAATGCGATGGCACCATATACGATGGCAGTTCCTCTTCTAAGCGTTTTCTTACTTGTGACAAATCCAGCTGATCATCACTCACAAGATAACCACATAGAAACTTTTCATCGTTATCCTTCCATATCGTAACAACCGCATTCTGAACACCAGGACAGGATCGCAAATGGGCTACAATCTCTTCCAGTTCAATTCGGAAACCACGAATTTTGACCTGCTGATCCATCCTTCCAAGATATTCAATGTTACCATCTTCCCGCCAGCGCCCAAGGTCACCTGTATGGTATAAACGCTGTCCCGAAAGCATTGGATGAAACCTGAAGCGTTCTGTGGTTAGTTTTTCTAGGTTCAGGTAACCTCTTGCAAGGCCATCCCCCCCTATGCAAATTTCTCCTGGTACACCTATACCGCATAGCCCTTCGTTTTCAAGAATATATATCTGAGTATTGGAAATCGGCTTACCGATCGGGATTGGCATCGTCATATCCTGACCGATATCAAAGGTAACTGCAAATGTTGTACTTTCCGTCGGTCCATACCCGTTAACGATCCGAATGCGAGAGTTCGCCTCTCTTAAATGCTGAATATGTTGGAATGATACCTGTTCCCCTCCAATGATCAATTGAGAGACAGGCTCAAACACATCCACTTGCTCAGCAACGATATAATTAAACAAGGAAACCGTTAGCCACATCGTATTAATTTGATAGTGAGTAACAGCCTGTTTTAGGCTTGCTGGATCAGTCAATACTTCCTCATCAACCAAGTACAGACAACCCCCATTAAGCAGGGCTCCCCATATCTCAAAAGTCGAGGCATCAAACGATAAAGAACCGGTTTGCAGGATTCGGGCATCGGTAAAATCAGCATAGTTCGTCTCTTTTACCAGTCGGTTAATGCTTCGGTGCTCTACCATGACCCCTTTCGGTTCACCTGTCGTTCCTGATGTGTACATCAGATAAGCAACGTCATCAGCATGAACAGGCCAGTCTACACCTGTACCCTCTTCCACGACTTGTCCCACAGTCTCAGCCGGAAAGGCGACTTCTTCCCGCGCTCCTTCGGATGCCAGCATGGACAAGATCATAACTTCAATGGTTTTAAGTGCTTCTGGCATCTGTACACCGATCAGGACTACTTTGGCCCGGCTATCCTTCAGCATGTAAGCTATTCGCTGATCCGGAAATTTGGGATCAATCGGCATGTACGCTGCTCCGACCTTCAAAATCGCCAAAATTCCCGTGATCGTATGTGTATTCCGCTCTGCCATGATACCAACGTAATCTCCGCGCTTTACACCTGCTCGCCGTAACTGCTCTGCCAGCCGACTGGAACGTTGCTCCAGTTCATGGTACGTCAACTGCTCTTCGCCTGATACGACAGCTAGCTGATCAGGGGTCGATGCAGCCTGAGAATAGAATAGATCCACCACGCTTCGGTCAGACGGATAAGCCCTATCCGTTGCATTAAATCGTTGTATGATGAATTTATTTTCCTTTTCTGACAGCATTGGAAAATGAGTCAACTCTTCTTCTGGCTGAGACAATACTGCCTTTAGCATTACATCGTAATGATTTGCCATTCTTGCTATTGTTTCTTTCACGAACAGATCAGTGCAATATTCCCAATGGAGATTGTAGCCGATATCCGTTTCGGCCATGCTGACAGTCAAATCGAATGTAGCAGACAAACTGTCCAACTTAACAGGTAACAACCGGGTCCCTTTCACGCTCAGCTCCGACTGCTTTTCGTTAAATACAAACACAACATCAAAGATCGGGTTGCGCGATGGATCTCGCTCCGTAGACACGTTATCTGCCAACTGATCAAACGGATATTCCTGGTTCTCCCCTGCAGCAAGAAGCTTTTCCTGGACATGCTTCAGTAGCATGACAAAAGTATATTCAGGCTGTATTTCTCCTTTGATAGGTAAGGTGTTAACAAACATACCCAACATATCCTCTGTTTCTGGATGTACTCTTCCTGACACCGGACTTCCTACCACTACAGTATTTTGTCTGCTGTACCTATGCAGGATGAGCATGAATACAGACATCAAGACTGCATATTTGGTCGTACCGTGATGACGGGCGAGACCTTTAATGAGATTGCTTGTTTCTTTATCCAATGGAAAATCAATGCTATCGCCATTGTGACTTTGTTGACGCGGTCGAGGAAAGTCGGTTTGCAGATCCAGAACAGGACAATCTTCAGCAAACTCGTTCAGCCAGTATTGTTCCTGTCTATGCAAATCACGGCGTAGTTCCCACACAGCATAATCTTTATATTGAAGTTTGAGCTCAGGCAGAGTATCCCCATTATAAAGATGCAGCAGGTCATTTATGAATGTATGCTTAGAACCTTCGTCGAAAATAATATGATGAATATCGATCATCAGCAAACTTTCTTGCTCCGACATTTCATGTACCCCGACTCTCCACAGTGGAGCTTCACTCAGATTAAAAGGCTGAACAAATTGCGTTAATAATTCTGGTACAGATTTATGGTTTGTGTCGCTATGCCATAACTCCCAATCTACGTGATTAGCGATGGTTTGACGGACATCCCCATCTTGTATAGAGAAAGATGTTCTCATTAGTTCGTATCGCTCGCATAACCTCGCCAATGCTGTTTTCAGTCGATGCAAATCCAGTTTGTTTGCTCTGAAGATCATAGGAATGTTATACGTAACGTTACTTCCCTGCATTTCATGAATCATATAAATTCTTTGCTGGGCTGCACTGACGGGGTACCATTCTCTCTCTACCAGAAATTCAATCGGATCGTATACATCTGAATGTTTCACTGCCGAGAATAACCCTGCAATATTTCTAACAGTTCTGGCCATTAAAATCTCACGTATCGCTAATCGTTGACCTAAACTTTTATTTAGCTTGTTGATTAATCGCATAGCACGAAGTGAGTGGCCACCCAGATCAAAGAAACTATCATCCAGGCTGACTTTGTTGATTCCTAAAACCTCCATGAAAGCCTGCTGAACAGCACTTTCTGTCTCATTCAGGAACTCGTCTACCGGATTTGAATCCTCCAGATAAGGTATAGGCAAAGCACGTTTATCTAGTTTGCCATTTGACGTTAACGGGAGTTGCGAAATCACTTTGATAAACGAAGGCACCATATACGAAGGCAGCATTTTACTTATCTCCTCACGAATATAGGTAGGTCCTTCAATTTCTTCACCCACAACATATCCGGCAAGAAAAAGTTCATCATTTACTTTGACCTGTACACAAGCTGCATCCAGGACATTTTTAATTTCTCTCAGCTTACTCTCTACCTCGCTGACTTCGATGCGGAATCCCCTGATTTTAACCTGTTCACCGATCCTGCCTAAGAATTCGATATTGCCATCTTCGGTCCAACGTGCCAAATCACCCGATCTATACATTCGTCCATCTTCATGAAAGGGGTCCTTCACAAATTTCTCTTCCGTGAGCTCCGGCAAATTCATGTACCCTCTGGCCACACCTGCCCCTGCAATGCAAAGCTCACCTGGAATACCTACTCCGCATAGCTGCAAATCGTTCATGATATATATATGGGTATTAAAAATAGGTTTACCGATGGAAGCCAGCGCGCTGTTACCCCTTTTGAATGAATAGGAAGTTGCTGTAACCGTTGCTTCCGTAGGACCATAGAGATTGCTTAGACGATCCATTGCTCCTTCCGTTATTTCATCAAATTTTTGAAGCAGCTCAGAAGTCACAGGCTCAGCCGCCAAATATATTTGTTTTACCGCTCGAAGTTTATCCGTTTTATTCTGTTCTTCTGCGTATTCCATAGCGATCCGTAACATAGAAGGAATTAGTGCTATGTGACTACCCGGCATGATTTCAAGCAGTTGTTCAGGATCCTGATGCTGGGAATCGTCGATAATCTTTAGTTTGCTTCCTGCAATCAGACAAGGAAATATCTCCCATACAGATCCATCAAATACGTGCGTCGTTTTTTGGATAACCATACTATGCTCGTCATAATTTCCTACTGTCATCTGCCATACAGCTTGGTTAACCACATGAAGGTGCTCAATCATAACGCCTTTGGGTTTACCCGTTGTTCCCGAAGTATAAATGACATACGCCAAGTGATCCGGCTTCGACACAGATGGTAGATTTTTCTCTACCTTGTTCCGATATTTTTCAAGTTGAATGACATGCGTGTTCTTTAGAATCTCCGCTACTTTTTCACTCCCTTGACCTGTTACAACACATGTAACCGAACTATCCTGAAGCATATATTTGATGCGTTCAACTGGATAATTAGGATCGATAGGTAGGTAAGCTCCTCCTGCTTTCAGAATGCCAAGCATTCCGACGATCATGTCTGTGCATCGCTCCAGCGCAAGCCCAACAATCTGATCGGGAACCACACCTAGAGTTCGTAATTGTTTGGCTACCGCATTGGCTCTTTTATTCAAATCGGTATACGTAAGAAAATCTGATCCATATTCAACAGCAATTTGGTTTGGAGACTTTTCAACTCGATCTTCAAATAAGGAATTTAATGTATTCCCCGTGGGTAAGGCAAACTCATTGTCATTAAAAGTTTTAAGTACGGTTTCCTTTTCTTTTGCACTTAACCAATTCATTGAGGATAATGGCAGATCTGGGTTCTGCAGACATTGCTTTATTATGCTTTCAAAATGAGTAGCCATATGGGAAATAGATGATTGCTTAAAAATATCTTGGCAATATTCCCACTGAAGATCGTACCCGTTGCCTCCTTCCTCAATACTGAGTGTGAGATCAAAAGAAGATGCAACACTCTGTAGAGGGACAAAAGAAGATTTAAATCCACCTAGGGATGCAGGTGCCTGGACATTGTCCTGAAGTACGAACATGACATCAAATATAGGGTGACGTGAAGGATCACGTTCCACACCACTTTTCTCAACCAATTGTTCAAAGGGATACTCTTGATGTTCGTAAGCTTCCAAGCATTTCTCCCGAATCTGCTGCAATAGTTCACGAAAAGTCTGCTTCTCCCTAAACTCCGCTTTGATGGCCAGCGTATTCACAAACATACCCAGCATGTGCTCGGTTTCCGGATGGACCCGGCCTGCTATCGGACTTCCAATGATTACTTCTTCTTGTCTGCTATACCGGTTCAGCAAATACATAAAGCAGCTCATTAACAACATATACGGAGTCGTGTTGCTACGTTTACTCCACTCTTTCACCTGTCGATGTAATTCAGCATTAATATAGGTCGTGATACTGCTACCACGATAACTTTGCTGCATCGGTCTAGGATAATCGGTCTTCAAATTTAAAACTGGAATCTCATCATTAAACTGAGATAGCCAGTAATCTGCCTGTACTTGCAAGTCTCTTGAGTTTTGCCAGAGGCTGTAGTCTTTATATTGTGAATCTAGCGGAGGCAATATCTTGCCGTTATATAACTGTTCAAGATCATGTAATAATAAAGCTTTGGAGCCGTCGTCAAAAATAATGTGATGAATGTCAAATAACAGCAAGGTCACGCCATCTGTTCCATACATCATTCCTGTTCGCATGAGTGGCATTTTGCCCAAATCAAATGGACGGACAAAATTTTGGACCAATTGCGGAAAGTCTTCCATACTGCCATCAAGCATACTGAAAATCGGTTCGGCATCTTGCTCAATAATCTGTCTGAATTCTCCTTCTTCGTAAGCAAAGTGTGTTCGGAGAATTTCATGACGCTGAAGCAACATTTGAAGTACTTTTGCAAAATGTTGTGCATCCAGCTTACCCTTCACTTGCATTGCAAAGGGCACATTATAAGCTAAGCTTTCCGTATCCATTTGCTGAACAACAAACATACGCTTTTGAGCATAACTCATCGGATAAACATCCAAGCGCTCCCTGACCAGTGAGGGAAAAAGATCGGTAGATTCTTGTTTGCAATGAGAAATCACTTGAACCAAATCCTGCACCACTGGGGCATTAAACACATCTTTTATGCTAAGTTTTGAACTCATTCGTTGCTCTACAAGATTCACCAGCCTAGTTGCTCGCAGGGAATCACCACCAAGTTCAAAAAATTGATCCGTCATGCCAACTTCCTGTAGTCCGAGCACTTCTTGCAGAATTTCGGTCAACCGTATTTCTGTCGGATTGGCTGGCGGAACATAATTAGCGGATCTCACGAAATCTGGCTGCGGGAGGGCTCTCTTGTCCAGTTTCCCATTAGAAGTGACAGGTAATTTATCCATTTGGATAAGGTGTGAAGGAATCATGTATTTAGGCAAAAATTCGGCCAAGCTCTGTTTAATGCTATTGATCTCCATTTCCTCTTCAGCAACAAAGTATCCACATAAATAGGGATAGCCTCTGTCTTCTCGTTTGATAACAACCGCGTTACTGATCTTTTCCAGACTGCGTAGTTTGCTTGTAACTTCCGCAAGTTCGATACGATAACCCCTAATTTTGACCTGATCATCAAGTCTACCCAGATATTGGATATTTTCTCCATCCATCCAGCAGGCAAGGTCACCTGTGCGGTAAATTTTCTCACCTGGAAAATATGGATTATCCAGAAAACGTTCAGCCGTTAGATCAGGCTTGTTGATGTATCCTCTGGTTATTCCTGCACCGCCAATGTACAGTTCGCCTGGCATACCAACACCACAGATTCGATCCTCATTCATAATATAGATGGTCGTGTATGAAATCGGATTGCCAATATGTACAGCACTTAACGGTTCATTCAGCGGAACGGCATAAGATGTTGCAAATACCGTTGCTTCTGTAGGCCCGTAACAGTTAACTAGCTGGGTCGTACCTCGTGAACATGAGTAAAATCGCTCTGCCAAAGCAAGTGGAAGAGCTTCTCCGGATAGTACAATTCGTGTTAACGACGATAGTGCAGACCAATCCGCTGCAAGCGTAAATTCTTCTAATACAGAAGGGACGAATGAAGTACGGGTTACCTTACACTTCTTAATGGTTTGCATAATCCGAGAGGGTTCTTTTTCATCTTCCTTGGGTAAAAGTATGACCTTAGCCCCAGCTAAAGGAGCAACAAACAATTCCCATATCGATAAATCAAAAGCATAGGTCGTTTTCGCCAAAACAATGTCATATTGTGTAAATTTATCTCGAAGCATCCATTGAGTAAAATTCACCAGGTTTCGATTTTCAACCATTACCCCTTTGGGAAGCCCAGTCGTACCAGAAGTATAAATAACGTAGGCCAAGCTCTCAGGCTTGCTTATCCGTTCAAGATTGTTCTCAACTCCTTCATCACCGACAGAGAGCGTTAAAATCGCATGAGAAGTTATTGATCGAATGCGGTCAATGTAAGCATCCTCGGCTACTATGACCATAGATCCACTATTTTCCAGTAGATAATGTATGCGCTGATCCGGCAATTCTGGATCTATCGGCATATATGCTGCTCCTGATTTCAGAATTCCATAGATCCCCACCATCATTGAAATGGAACGTTCTGTAATAATTCCAATGATGTGATCCGGTTTAGCTCCCATCTCTCTCAACTTTTGCCCCACGCGATTGGCTCTTCCATTGAAGTCTTTGTAACTAATCTTCTCCCCTTTGTATTCAAAAGCAATATAATCAGGGTTCTGGTCCACCTGTGCCTCAAACAGCTCAATAAATGTCGAATTCTGATCGTATGGAGTTTTGCTTTTATTAAAGCTAGTCACCATTTCCTGCTTTTCATTATCGCTAATGAGTTCTATGTCTCGTAGTAAAAGAGTCGTACCGTTAATCATTTGTTCGGTGATGGTTAGTAATCGGGTATGCATTTTCTTGATCATATGATGAGTTATGTGCTCAGAGTACGTTTGGTATGTGACTAAAAACCGTTCTTGTTCTTCCGTAATTCCCATCGTTATAGTATTCCTGCAATCGGAACGATTCGAAATCATATGGTCTAGATTCATCGTAATGGTCATTCCAAATGTACAATGCTGCTGCCACGATGGGTCATTCAACCGTTGTTTCAAAAAATCATCAACCAGCAGTTGTTGGTCCATTTGGACCTGTAGAGAACTTGATTCCCCATCGGAAGTGTTCACTTCAATAAATGATGTATCACTTCCAGAAATAAGACTCTCATAATAACCACAAACAGAAGCCAGTAAAAATGGTGCATTCACTCCATAATCTGAGATAAATTTCCGAATTGACCGCCCCAGTGACTTGTCCATTCCCATCTTGTATTCCTGACTCATGTCAATCATGTTAACCTCCAATTAATTGTAATTAAATTGAAATAAATATAAAAAAATAAAGAAAAACAAAAAAATCTCTTTTTATGATAAATATGGATCTAAAGAACCATATTCTTCACTAAAAGAGAATATCCTTCACCGTTTTTAGCGTTCGACAAACAATCTGAAAGTTAGACAAAAATAAGCCATTAATTTGACAAAATTGGCTGCCTCAATTCATTGGTAATGGACTGACTGACTTCCCAAGCCATACGCTTGGCTTCCTGATTAATAAAGAAGTGACTCGGCCCCATTCGATGATACATACAGAATTTTGAACAAAGGGGTGACCAATCAAAAATTTGTCTCTGTTTATTCTCCTCATCAGAATAAAGTACAGTGATATTAGCATCGATCCCCTGCCTACCTTGCACGTACGAATATTCGGTGTAGAGGTCAAGATCTTTAAGATATTTAGGTACGATCCACTCCAGCAAGGTCTGTTGTTCTGTGATAGGAAGATTTACTCCCATACTAGATAAGTTTGCTTTCACCCTCTTTTCCACATCTGTACGAGTTAAACGCTTCGCTGTATGTTGACTTGGAGGAACATGAGCTGCAAAGAACATGTGAATCGGTTTTCTGTTGTACTTTTGTAAAATCTCATAATAAAGTTCGTATGCTACAAGGCTTCCCATGCTATAACCCATAATAGCAAAAGGCTTCTCGTCCCATAACTCCTGCACTTGAACCGCCAATTCCTGAACCATATGTTGAAAGCTTGAGTGTTTATTCTTCTGCCCCAGCTCGGAATATTCAATGGGTATCATTTCAATCCATTCAGGAAGATTAGAGGCAAATTCATGATACATGGATGAACTTCCACCAGCATAAGGCAAACAAAATAATTGCATTCGCTTCATTTTTGTTATTTCTCCTTTTTGGTAACAGCTGTCTGATCAAACCTGCGAAGTTACTGTATCTTGAGTTGTGGAGCCTTCACTTGATGAGCTCAACAGCTTTTTCATGAATAGTGATATAATTATGGTGATAATACCAATCAAGATAACGAGAAGGTACATATTATTAGTAAATTTATCAATCAATGTTCCTGTTACTACTTGACCAATAGGGACGGCACATGTCGATATAGCAAACATTATAGCCATCACTTTGCCCAACAAAGCATTAGGCGTCTTTTTCTGCAGGAGTGTAGTAAAAAAAATGTTAACAAGAGTAATGACAAACATAATCAGCATGGCACAGAGAGAAAACACGAGATATGCAATAATGGGTTGTTGATCACCGTCCAGCCAGGAAGGGTAAATAGCCAAAGCCATAGGTAAAAATATAATTCCGCTGCCTAAAAAGCATAAATATAAGTTGTTAATTCTTATTTTCCCTGCAATAAGGCCTATGACCGCAGCGGCAACGATCATACTCAATGATATTCCTCCTTGGGTATACCCGAAGTATTGATCTTCCATATGCAGTAGCACTTTAATAACATAAGGAATACCTACTAAAAAAAGAGGAGTAATAAACAAATTAATGGAAGCGGCGATCAAAATAATTTTAAGTAAGAAGGGGTTCTCTTTATGAATGTAGCGAAACCCTATTGCTAGATCCGATCCAATCGTTTTGAGCATTCCCTGAACTCTGGCCTCTTTGAAGAAAGGAATCCGGATAAAAAGCTCAATGATTGCAGCAATCAAAAAACTGGCACACGTAACAGCAACGATAAATTCAATCCCTGCAAATCCGTAAATCAGTCCGCCGAGCACAGGACCTGCAAAGTTTGTAATAGCTCCAATGCCCGATACTGCACCGTTAGCCTTCATTAATTTATCCCCTTCAATCAACAAAGGTATGCTCGCTTGCACAGTAGGGTGATAGAAGGTGCTGACGAGAGCTAATATGGTCATAACTGCTCCAATGATAATAACCATGTCACCTGATCCTGCATAAAGAAATGCAAGCAATCCACCCGTTACTACAAAACTGATGAAGTCAAAGGACACAATTAGATGTTTTCGATTCACCCGATCCGCGATCGCTCCGCCAATGGGGGACAGAAGTATGGTAGGTAACGTTGAAACAGCAAGCAACACAGCAAACGTCTCTGCAGAGCCTGTAAAATCAAGAATATACAATGACAGTGCAAAACGCAGGATAGCACTTCCAAATAAGGTAATGATCTGTCCTATCAGAATCAGGTTGAAATTTCGATTAAAACCTAATAAGATATGAACTCCCCCTTTATTGCAGGATTAAAGCTATTTGAATTGATAATTAATCACTGCACTGACAAGTGCACAGCAACCGAACAAAATGAACCACCAAGCCCATTTATTCCTGACACGCCTGCGTTTGCTATTTAATACACCATAGACTCCTATGATTAGTACAATAGAGGAAAAGGTTATGCCTACAATCCAGCCTGCCATGTGCATGCCTCCTTCATTTTCATGGGATTCATTCAATTACCTTCTCTTTAAATGAAAGGAACCCCCACGAATATCAATTTGAAATTGTCTTTTTCCATTTTTGTATGAGAATCGTTTACGTTCACCCTGTTTAGGAGTCAATTCAAAATCACTTTTTAATGTGCCTGATCTTTCGTTCAGTTGCACTTCAAAGCCTTCTTGATCTGGAATGCATACCACGGCCTTCATTCCAGTGGAAATAGAATGGAAACTATTTGGAGTTTGAAGACAATCCATATGAAGCCCCCTCCCCGTAGTCTTCGATTCCACATGTTGAAATTCTCCTGTAATCTCAATCTTGGATGAACTCGAGTGGAGAGTGAATCTATTTGCTTTTACATTATTTGCGTAGAAATCTGAGGCGGTTGCGTATACCTCAAGCTTTTCCATGTTTCCGGACAACGTTAAACTTCCTGATGTGACTTTACATTGACAGCGATTAGCTTGAATTCCATTCATCGCAAGCTGACCACCTGTTGTTTTCACTAGAATAGAATTTAAAACACGACGAGGGACGTGCAGCTCTAAAGCGGTCCGGCCGATATTAAATCCAATGAAACCTGTTTTTTTCCGTCCATCTATAATACTTAATTTATTGCCGTTAATACTTGGCTGCATTAACTTTCGCTCGGCATAACGCTGATCGGCATACTGCATGACGTGAATCAATTCATCTTCACCCAAAAGTACATGAATATCGCCTGACAACCAATCCAAATCAATGTCATCTATGGGTTGATCCACATCTATCGTTTTGCAGAGGCTAAGTTCACTGCTTTTCAACACTTTTCTTCTCCCCTTTCTTTGGCTTATCACCCCAAGATCATTCTGTCTCCATCGTATGGATGCGATTCATCAATTCCATGACGATAAACACCCCCAGCGCAATCATTATTAATGCTAGGAAAAACAGAAGAAGCTGATTTTGGGCACTACCAATCACGAGATTCCCAATAAGTGCACATAGAAGCAAAGCAGATACGATAGCAGACGGCACAGATTTGCGAACGAATCCGATACGCATGGCGGCTAGACTGCAAACACTCGCACTAATGGAGAGAATGACAATCGTTAATATCATCGATAACACCAGATTTAACGACATTTTGTCATTTACAATAGGAGCTACAGATTCTGTCATGGTAAAAATGAATAACGCCAGCAAGTTCCCTCCGATCATTGCAATCGTTGAGAAGCTTGAAACGAGGATCACTTTGGCCAGCAACATCTTTTTCCGGTTTACAGGATACGTAAACAACAACGTCAAACGATTTCCAGAATACTCTTCGATCACTATTCGGGAATACATGACTGAAGCTAATACAGAAAAACAAATCATGCTAATAATTGATGTAAACAAGAGAATGTTGGGGTACGTTTGAAAGTCTGCCTCTTTCTCAACCTGGGCCACGTAAGCAATAAAATAAACAAAAGCGATTAAACCCAAGGTCACCGCTGCACTTGCTTTTGCGTACACGTTCATTCTGTGCCTTTTCAGCTCCAGACGAATAAGTTTATGCAATTTCTGTCCCTCCACTCGTCACTTCAAAAAAGTATTCCTCCAATCCATTTGGAAACTTTGCACGGATTTCAGTCATATGCATCTCACGGATAATTGAACCATTCACAATGATTCCAATAATATCAGCCACTTGTTCCAGTTCTGAAATAATGTGACTGGAGATCAAGATAGACATACCGTATTCGTTGACAAAACGTTTAAACAATGCTCTCATTTCCCGAATAGCCAAGGGATCTAGTCCGTTAATCGGCTCATCCAGTATCAAGAGCTTAGGTTTGTGAATAACTGCTCTGGCAATAGCAAGACGCTGGCGCATTCCTAACGAAAACGTAGAAACCGCTTGACTACCAGTCTGTTCCAGCCCTACCATTTCCAAAAATTCCATCACATTGTTATCATCTTTATCCATATAAGCGAGATGAATCTGCAAATTCTCCTTCGCTGACAAATGTTCAAAAAAAATGGGTACTTCTATCAAACTTCCCACCTGCCCCAGCATCTCATCCCGGTGAGTCGAAACATCCAGCCCAAGTACTTTGGCATGACCGCTGCTCTGCTTAAGTAAACCGGTCAATATTTTCATAACCGTAGTTTTTCCAGCTCCGTTCGGTCCCAAAAAGCCATAGATACTGCCCTCCGGCAAGTGCATCGTACAGTTTCGAATGACTTCCCTCTCTCCAAAGAATCTGGATATACCTTCCATTTCTACAATTAAGCCCTTCCCACTCATCCCACATACCCTCCCGTGCTAGCATGCCGATTCGTAATTCGCTGAATGAGCTGTTCACTAACGATATCTGCTCCCAAGAGCTTCATTATGTGTTGCAAAAACTTAAGCCTTTCCAATGTCTGCTCCTGATCTCTGCCAAAAAGAAGAGGGTTGATCCAGATATTAACGAGCAGCATGAAGATTTCAGCACACTCCAGCGGATATTCGACTGAAATGGACCCATCTTCCTTGCCTTGCTCCATAATATTGGCAATAATTCGTGCGTCTTTTAGAACACCCTTCCTGATTCCACCGAGTACAAACTGCGGATTCTTGATCTGAGTGCTAAGAACCTGATCAATTGAGTTGGACTGGATTCCAGGATCAACAATAATATTTTCCAAAATACTGATGAGCTTCTGTCTGGCATTCGGAGCATGCGTGTTCTGGATGAGTTCCATGAACATGTCTTCTGCCCGCCCGAGCTCCTTCTCCATCACTGCACTAAGGATATCCTCCTTGGACTTGAAATGATGATATATTGCACCTTTGGACATACCTAATTCATCTATAATTTCTTGAATACTGGTCTTTTCATATCCCTTTTCGGTAAACATTTGAGTTGAAACTGTCAGAATCAGGTCCAGCGTCTGCTCAGGGTATTTATTTCTAGCCATAAGTTCCTCCTTATACATACCAACGGTCGGTATCTATAATATAGAGTATGTTGATCTTACTGTCAATATGAGGAATTTCAGAAAAAGAAAAAGGATCTCCGTTGAAATACCTCATGGGTATAAAGGAGACCCTGCATTAATGAGAATTACTCTTCGTTTTGTACTGTAGCTGCATTTCCTTCCTGTGCCACAAACTGTTTTTGAGCTAATTCACGGTATACCGGATGATTGCTAATTAATTCCGTATGAGTTCCTGTTCCGGTAACATATCCATGCTCCAATACAACAATCTGATCGGAATCCACAACTGTGGACAGTCGGTGCGCGATCACGATCGTAGTTCTGCCTTCCATCAGGTTGGACAAAGCCTGTTGTACTTCATACTCGGAGGTACTGTCCAGACTGGATGTCGCTTCATCCAACATGAGAATATCCGGACTGCGCAGTAAAGCACGAGCAATAGCAATCCGCTGACGTTGGCCCCCGGATAACTTGATTCCTCTCTCGCCCACTTCCGTGTCATAGCCCTGTGGCAACTTGTCGATAAAGTCGGCAGAATAGGCCATCTCAGCAGCTCGCCGGATCTCATCCATCGTGGCCTCACGACCTAATCCGTACGTGATGTTGTCTTTGATCGTGCCCGCCATAAGCGGACTTTCCTGAGATACATACCCGATCTTGCTACGCCAGGAGGATAAGGAATACTCCGTTATCGCTTGTCCCCCATACGAAATGTGGCCTGAATCGGGCATATAGAACTGCTCCATCAAGGAGAACAGCGTTGATTTGCCGCTACCGCTTGGACCGACAATCGCCGTCACTTTGCGTGTAGGTACCGTCAGATTGATTCCGTGCAGCACTTCCTCACCTGTGACATAGGAAAAGTGTACATCATGGAATGCAATCGTCTCATTTCCTTTTGGCGCTACCTTGATGCTGTCATGTGGCTCTTCTTCATCAGCAAGAATAGCTTGTATGCGCTCTGTTGCACCTACAACTTTCTGTAAACGGGAGTATAACGTCGTGAATTGTCCCATTGGCATAATGACCTGGAACAACAGTAATATGAACGCGACCAGTTCACCAGGCGACAACAGTCCAGACGCTACGCGCATTCCCCCCACACCCAGAATAACGACCAGTACGGCAGTCATGACAAATGTAAACAAGGGACCGATCAGTGCAAGAATGCGTGCTTCCTGCAAGCCAAAAGCAAACATTTTACGAATCCGGGAATCCCCTGCTTCCACTTCCTGTTTCTCCGTGCCGTAGGCTTTTACCAAGCGAATCTCGCCAATAACCTGACTGAGCACGGACGTAAGACCTGCCATCTCGTCCTGCTGCTTCTTGGAGATCTTGTACATTTTCTTCCCGACCGGCAACAGAATCAACAGCGTAAGTGGCACCAGACTCAGAATAATGAGCGACATCACCCAATCCAAGTAAAATAGTAACGCCACACCACCTACAACAGCGACGATGTTCGACACAAATGAAACCAGATAATCCGCGATCAACGTCATGATCTGGCTTGTATCATTCGTAATCCGGCTCATCGTATCGCCTGTCCGATTGCGATCGAAATACGGCATTCGCAGCGACAATACCTTGTTCCACAGCTTGGTGCGAAGCGTTGCGACCACGCGTTGTCCGGCATAATTTAACATATAAATGCTAATGCCTGAGGCAATCGCCTGAATTACAAATGCCCCCAGCAACAATAAAATCACAGATTTGTTCAGTGCCGAAGTGGTAAGTCCATCAATCAGACCTTTGGTCATCAATGGCA
Source organism: Paenibacillus sp. PAMC 26794 (assembly GCF_000316035.1). Classification (GTDB taxonomy): domain Bacteria; phylum Bacillota; class Bacilli; order Paenibacillales; family Paenibacillaceae; genus Paenibacillus. The sequence continues at coordinate 1,755 of NZ_ANHX01000002.1, read as the reverse complement.
CGATCAGTCCGGCTGTTGTTTGAATCAGGGTTAAGATGAGGGCAAGAATCAAAATGAGTTTTGGCGGATTCGTGGAAGCGATAAGCTTGACGAAATCCTTAAATCCCTTTTTTCCTACCTTCGGTTCATTCTGCCCTGCTTGTTGCTGCTCTTCCATTCCCGTTCCTCCCGTTCTCCATCTGCTCACCAGAGATCATACGTATGAACTTACATGACGTTGCCTTTTGTTGTATAACACAGCTTTACAAGATACCATGCAACACGAAATTGGCTAAAAAGAGGATGGAAATGCAATACATGACCACAGGCACCTGTTTACCTTGTCCTGCTGCCAGCTTCGCTAATGGATAGGCAATAAATCCAAACGCCATACCGTCCACGATGCTATATGTAAATGGAATCATTACCATGATCAGAAATGCCGGGAATGCCTCTGTAAAGTCACCAAAATCCATATCCTTCACACCTTGCACCATCAGGCCACCAATAATGATCAAAATGGGAGCAATTGCACTATCCGGAATGTAACCGAGTAGCGGGATGAAGAAGAAAGTAGCTCCGAATAATACGGCTGTAACGAGCGGAGTCAAACCTGTGCGACCGCCTGCCGCAATACCGGCTGTAGTCTCGGCTGCAGCAACTGGAGGACTACTTCCGAATACACCTGCCAGCACGGTGCTAATGGACAGAGCACGCAGACTTCCTTTGAAGCGCTCTGGACGACCAATCATCTGTGTCTGAGCGGTAATTAATCCGATATTTTCGAACACCACAATCAACAGTAGCAAAAATACCGCGATCCAAAACGCGACATCAGCCAGCTTCATCAAAGACAATTCGCCAAACAACCCACCGTATTGACGCAGCGCATCCATCGCTGATACGGATTCACCCGGGCTCACTGCACCAAGTATATAGGCAAGGCCTGTCCCGACCAGAATACTGATCAGAAGTCCACCTTGTACGTTCCGTATAAATAAAATCAAGGCAAGCACCAACGTAACGCAGGCTGTAATGACATTCGGATCATTGAAGTGCCCAATCGCAACAAACGTAGTCTGATGCGCGATAACGATTCCACTTTTTTGCAAACCGATAAATGTCAGAAACAAACCAATCCCGACCGTAATGCCATGCTGCAGATTTTTGGGAATCGCTTCGCTGATCATTTTGTATAGTGACGTAAACGCAACAATGGCAAACAGTATACCTGTGACGGTTACAACGGCCAGAGCTTCTTGCCAGCTTAATTTCATGGAATGTACGAGTGTATACGTGAAAAATGCATTAATCCCCATTCCGGGTACTACGATAATCGGTGATTTTCCGCCAAATGCCATGAGCAAACAGCCTGCAATGGACGTCAACAGGGTTCCAGCCATGGCTGCCTGTAAGGGCATTCCGGCATCGGAAAGAATTGTAGCATTGACCATAACGATATAGACCACGGCAAAATAGGAAATGGCTCCCGCCACAATTTCCTTCTTCCACTGGTCTCCTGGCTCCATGCCAAGACGTCTGGTCATCCATCCGTGTTTCATTTCGTTCTATTCCCCTCTCTGTATATAAGCTGAATAACTGAGTATTTACACTCTATCACTGCGTGGACAGAACAACCTTCCGATCGCTGTTATCCCCAGATTTTTTTGTTTGAATTTTTTAATTGTACAAATCCGGTGATAGCGTATGCTTCCGATGTAGCTTTCTTTCAGAAAGCTTTTAGGTCGAAACGCTTTGCTTCTTCAGGTTTCTTCT
>NZ_ANHX01000001.1 GCF_000316035.1 Paenibacillus sp. PAMC 26794 | reverse complement strand
ATAGCGTATGCCTTCCGATGTAGTCTTTCTTTCAAGAAAGTCTTTTAGGCGAACGTCTTTGCTTCTTCTAGGTTTCTTCTGTCCTCTTCGTTCTTGTGTAAATCTTATTTAGCTTATATGGCCGCAAATCATTATGTATGTATCATCATTTCGCGCAGCAGTGAATATCATACACGGTTTTGACTTTGAAGTACATGACGTAACTCTGACATTTATCTAGGGATACAGTTCGGCTGTCATAGATGATTAGCGTCCCATTCGCTCCTCTCCTGCGAAGTATGATCACAAAAAAAAGCGCAGATGCCTTATCAGCATCCACGCTTCTTCAGTTGGCAACAAGTTACTGCTGCTCGTTCTCTGCAATCTCTAACAAATCCTTAATCGCAACACTGACCATAATCAGTCCAGCTACCGGAGGCACAAATGAGTTACTCGCAGGTGGCTGTTTAGCCTTGCGAATTTCCGGAGCATTCTCGGGAACGATTTTTTGTGTTACGTCCTCACGTGGTTTCATCGGCTTTTCAGTCGAGAAGACCACTTTCACACCTTTTTTGATGCCGTCTTTACGAAGTGTGGTACGCACAACACGGGCAATCGGGTCCATGGTCGTTTTCGAAATATCCGCAACCTGGAATTTCGTTGGATCCATTTTATTCGCCGCACCCATGCTGGAGATCATCGGAATTTTACGTTTAAGGCACTCTTTAATGAGATGGATTTTATAGATAATCGTATCGGATGCATCCAGCACATAATCCAGTTCATATTTGAACAATTCCTCATACGTTTCTTCCGTGTAAAACATATTCAGGGCAATCGCATCACATTCCGGATTGATCAGTTTCACACGTTCCACCATCAGATCCGCTTTTTTCTGCCCCACTGTCGTAGTCAGAGCATGAATCTGGCGGTTAATGTTGGTGATGTCCACGACGTCTTTATCAATCAGGATGATACGCCCAACGCCGCTACGTGCAAGAGCTTCTACAGCAATTCCACCTACGCCGCCAATACCGAGCACAGCGACTGTACTATTCTTCAACGTGTCCAGACCTTCCGGTCCGATCGCAAGTTCTGTTCTTGAAAATTGATGGAGCATTGAGAATCGATGCCTCCTTTATTTCTTTTCCGCTACCGGTTTACGGGCTACACGGATGTGAAGTTGTTCCAATTGAGAGTCATCCACTTCGGAAGGTGCATTCATGAGCAGATCCGTTGCACTTGCCGTTTTCGGGAAGGCAATCGTTTCACGCAGATTCGTGCGGCCTGCCAGTATCATGACGAGACGGTCCAGACCAAAGGCAATACCACCATGCGGTGGAGTTCCGTATTCAAATGCTTCCAGCAGATAGCCGAATTTATCATTCGCTACTTCAGGTGAGAGTCCAAGGGCAGCAAACATTTTCTCCTGAACATCACGTTTGTAGATACGCATCGAACCGCCACCTACTTCATAACCATTGAGAACAAGGTCATAGGCTTGAGCGCGGATTGCACCCGGATCAGTGTCGAAGAGATGTACATCTTCATCTTTTGGACGTGTGAACGGATGGTGTTCTGCCACATAACGTTTTGCATCTTCATCATATCCGAGGAGTGGGAAGTCCACAACCCAAGCAAATTTGAATTTGCTGTCATCAATCAGTCCGAGTTGACGGCCGATTTTCAGACGCAATGCGCCCAGAACGTCAGCAACCACTTTTTTAGTGTCTGCGGAGAAGAGCAACAAGTCGCCATCTTCAGCACCAGTACGTTCTTTGACAGCTTCGATTTCTTCAGGCGTGAAGAACTTCACGATTGGCCCTTTGAACTCGCCGTCTTTTACTTGAATCCAAGCCAGACCTTTCGCACCGTAACGTGCAGCAAATGGTCCGAGATCATCGATCTCTTTACGACTCCATGTACCGCAGCCTTTAGCGTTCAGTACTTTCACTTCTCCACCTTTTTCGATGACAGAAGCAAATACTTTCACACCACTGTTCGCTACGATATCGTTCATTTCAACCAGTTCCATACCGAAGCGCAGATCTGGTTTGTCTGAACCGTATTTACCCATTGCATCTGCATACGTAATCCGTTGGAAAGGCAATTCCAGCTCAATACCTTTGGTTTCACGCAGCAATTTGGCCATCAGTTCTTCCATCATTGGCAGCAGGTCATCCTGTTGCAAGAAAGAAGTCTCGATGTCGACTTGAGTGAATTCTGGTTGACGGTCTGCACGCAGATCCTCATCCCGGAAACAACGAGCGATCTGATAATAACGCTCAACGCCACCTACCATAAGCAATTGTTTGTAGATTTGTGGGGATTGTGGCAAAGCGAAGAATTCACCTTCATGCACACGGCTCGGTACGAGATAATCACGCGCACCTTCCGGAGAGCTCTTGGTCAGGATTGGTGTTTCCACTTCAACGAACTCTTCTCCATCCAGGTAGTCACGGAACACTTTGGATGCTTTGGAACGCAGTTTCAGTGTTTCGAACATTTCCGGACGACGCAGGTCCAGGTAACGATATTTCAAACGAAGAGATTCATCAACTTCGACACCATCTTCAATGAAGAATGGAGGTGTTTTTGCCGCATTCAGCACTTCGATTTCTGTAATTTGAACTTCAATTTCGCCAGTAGGCAGGTTTTTGTTAACTGTTTCTGCATCACGTTTAACGACTTTACCCGTTACAGCGATAACATACTCGCTACGTACGCGATCTGCGATTTGCAGAGCTTCACCAGAATAAGCCGGGTTAAAGACAACTTGTACAATCCCGCTGCGGTCACGCAGGTCGATGAAGAGTACGCCCCCCAAGTCACGGCGGGTCTGAACCCAACCGTTCAATGTTACTGTTTCACCGATGTGTGCGGGTGTTAATGCGCCGCAATGATGACTTCTTTTCATAACCAAACTCCTCATTATGTGAATTTCCGTTCTGTATGGGCAGTTAGTGCCTGCTCTTCAACAGTCCGGTTACGTGTAGACCATGTATTCGAAAAGGCATGTTACCTCTGGCTCGCCAATTTCCGCTTAGTCGAAAATGTTGGTGAACCTCAGCATTTTTGCCGGATCAATTGTTTTACTTGAATGTTTAAGATTTAATGTCACACTTCGTACTTATTTACCTTCGCGAATTGCCGCTACCAGATCATCAAGCTTCACGGTTTGTTGCTCACCCGTATCCATCGACTTGAGGGCGATTTCACCACGCTCCAGCTCGTCATCACCAAGGATGGCAGTATAGCGGGATTTGAAACGGTCAGCTGATTTCATCTGTGCTTTCATCTTGCGGCCCAGATAATCACGTTCCCCAGACAGTCCAGACTGACGAAGTTTGAACAACAGACGGTTCACTTCACGATCAGCTGCCTCTCCCAGAGCAACAAAGTATACATCCAGTGGAGCCAGCGTAGTAACCTCAATGTTTTGGTGCTCCAGAATCAGTTGAATACGCTCCAGACCAATACCGAAGCCGATGCCCGGCTGATCAGGTCCACCAATATCTCCAACCAGACCATTGTATCGGCCACCGCCGCCAACCGTATCAATCGCTCCAATTCCTTGGGCTTTTAATTCAAAAGCAGTCAGTGTGTAATAATCCAAGCCCCGTACCAGACGATTGTTCACAGCATAATCCACTCCGAAATCATCCAGGTATGCCTGCAGCTTGGCAAAGTGATTCAAAGACTCTTCATCCAGGCTATCCAGTATGGAAGGTGCCCCTACGAATTTGTCCTGATCGACTTTGCAGTCGAGTACACGCAGCGGATTACGCTCCATGCGGGACTGACAGTCCTTACACAGGCTGTCTTTCATTGGTCTAAGGAACCCAAGTAACGTTTCGCGATATTCTGCACGGCTGGTTGAATTACCTACCGAGTTAATCTCCACTTTAACATCCTTCAAGCCGAGCTCTACACACAACTGGTAGCCCAGTGCAATTACTTCGGCATCAATCGCCGGGTCCAGCGCACCGATGGCTTCTACACCAAACTGGTGGAACTGACGCTGACGACCTGCCTGCGGACGCTCGTACCGGAACATTGGACCGATATAATAGAGCTTGCTCACATCCGGTTCGCCGTAGATTTTGTTCTCTACATACGCACGGACAACACCCGCTGTTCCCTCCGGACGAAGAGTCATGCTGCGATTGCCTTTGTCATCAAAGGTATACATTTCTTTCTCAACGATATCGGTAGTCTCTCCTACACCGCGTACAAATAAAGAAGTCTGTTCGAAGATCGGTGTACGAATCTCACGGTAATTAAACCGTCGACACAGATCTCGTGCTTTTTCTTCTACATACTGCCATTTCTCGACAACTCCAGGCAGTAAGTCCTGCGTTCCAGTCGGTTTTTGAAAAGCCATCTTGATCCCTCCAGCATTGATTTTCTCTCTAAAAGTAATTCCAGAAATGTTACACTTGGCCACTCCGATTGTAGTACCATCTTTCGATCGCTGTTATCCCCAGATTATTTGAATTAATTTTCCAATGTGAAAATCCGGGGATAAAGGCGAACGCTTCGCTTCTACAGATTGGTTCTACAATCTCCGTTATGGTATAAATGTTAGAATCAACTTATATAACAAAAAAATCCCTCGCCCTGTCGCTGTATATACAGCAAACAAAGGGACGAGAGATTGTGTAATATACATTCACCCGTGGTACCACCCACATTCCGGAAACCTGACACTTTAGCCGTTCAGGTGATCTCTGGTGATTCAAGATTGCATACAGCACCCTGATCAAGCAGATATTCCGCTCTACGTGTAACGCACGTCCTGCGCAGGCCGGCTACTGGTCAACAGATCATATCTGCTGTGTTCGCCGTCTGTTCTCGGGGAAGTCATTCGTCCGCTCATCAAGAGAATCCTTACAGCCTTGGGATTCCTCTCTGGTCATGTGGGCACGGAGTACTTGGTCCCGTCATCAAATCAGTAATATAGTTCAAAAATCGACTTGTATTGACTATAGTCAACGTATTATTTTCTGATTGTAATGAACCGCAGTGCTAAAGTCAAGGGTTAACACGAAAAGATAGCGCTAAAAATTTTGCTCACACGCAGCATGGTATGAGGAGTCCACAGAAAATATGGCTAGTAGAAGCTGGATTCATCATATGAATTCCAACTTCTATTCGCTTCTTATTCCTCTATTGTTGCAGCATCCACTTCAACAGATCCGGCGCGCTCGCCCATAAACGGGAATGCATAATGACATATTCAATCGCTTCGTCGGAGTCGCCCATTCCGACAAAGTCAGGGAGGTTATGCGGCAGCCGTTTCAAACCCAACAGGTAATCAGGCACATGTTTGTTCACACCCCGGGCCACACGATACAGCATTTTGAGCTGGGAGGTGATTCCGTTTTTCTTATACTCCAGAATGATCTTGTCATAGGCAAAGGCCGTTGCGGCGTCACCTCTTCCATACTCCTCCAGCAATTGCTCTGCCTGATCCAATTGGTTACTGTACAAATACACAGCAGCAAGCAGGTAACGTGCTCCGGTATTGTCTTCCGTATTAAGCTCTAGAATATGCTCCAGAATATGTGCTGCTTCTTTGGCATCTCCGCCAAACCAGCAGGATTCGGCGTAGCTTTTGCATATTCGGATATAGGGACGAGTCTCATGAAGCCCCCAGAAGTCCCCTTTGTTCTCCTCAAAGAACAGTTCGCTTAGTTCACGTTTGCCAGCAGCGATTCCTTCCTTGAGGTAAGATCGTGCATCATTCTCATTGTCCGATTCCTCAGCCAAAATGAGATACGCATCAGAACTGTCAGGATACATCTCCAGCGCTGTTTCCGCCAGATGTACTCTCCGTTTGGAAGAGCTCGCTTCCATCGCCTTAGACAGCAGAGCCTGTGCTTTGTCTTTCGATCTGCCTGGACCGTTCAGCATCAATAGCTCGTCCGTTTCACCGCCCATGCCGTATTCTTCGATGTAACTATTCATCTCCTTAACCTTCCGGGAGATCGTGCCTGTCGTTACCTCATATTTATCAGCCAGCTCAGCCTTTGAGACATTGAAGCCGTATTCCTCGGACAGCAAATACTCAATTGCAGCAGAGAACGAGCCTGTCTTCTTCACAGTAGGGCGGGTCTGACGGGAGTAGCCGTTCCATAGCACCAGAGCTTCCAAAATTACCTCTGGCTCGTATTGGTTCCTCATGTTCTCAATAGTCTGCAGGGCCAGCTGTTCGTGAGCCGGATGCTCCCATTTCAAATCGCTTGTCACCATCTTTTTCAGCTTGGTCAAGGTCAGCTTGCTCTCAGGCTTAATCGAGGATTCCTGGACAGGCTGCTCCGTTGATATCAACCGCAGTACGGATTCTACCGCAGAGGACTCCTTGTTCAGACAACATTTCTTATATTTTTTCCCACTACCGCATGGGCATACATCATTTCTTCCAACCTTACTCAAAACTAATTCCCCCTTAAATCTGTCTCTAGCCATTCGCATGAGAACTCTGTTGCTTTAGCATTGTAGGTGTCATTTCTCAAACGAGGCATTCTATATAACTTTCAAATTCCATCGATCAAGCAGAAATGGCTGCCCCGTACTTATATAAAAAAGGCGGGGCCGTTTCAGCGAGTATATGTTCATCTTGAATATGACCGATCACTCTGGTGATGAATTCCTCATACTCTCTGTCATAGGATTGGATTCGCCTGAACCCAATCGCTGGAGCTAGATTTACCGTCCAATGTAGCCCAACTATGAAAACAATTCGCTGTAGAATATATAAACCCATCTCTCTATTCTAGCAAAAATTGAATAAAGGGGTAAGCTCTGCCCAAAACATACACATTCTCAGCTCAAAAAAAATAGCCTGCACACGGTGTGCAGGCTCAAAGGATATATAAAAAAAGGGGGTCATGTGTGTTATTATAAGCCCACTATGTTAAAGGCTTATGTATCTAATATTACAGTAATATTACAAAAATGATAGCGCTTTATAAATTAGTTTTTTAATATCCTCCTGATTAAAAAGCCCTTGCACATTACTCGACTATGTGGTCGAGCAGTGCAAGGGCCAAGAAGTATCTACATGTTAATTCAAATCTTCCACATAGGCATGGTTAGAACGAAGCTTATGAACAATCTCGTCATAATCCTCATCCCTTACTTTGGCAGACAGAACATAATGCAGATCATCATAATCAGCCGAAGACACATCCGCAGCATTCAGCATGTCTCCATCCTCATTCACTCTGTCACGAGAAGCCCGTTCTGCATCACGGTCCACATTGGCTACTACAGGGATCACATTTTCGCTGGCTGGGACACCAGGGGCTGCACCTACACCCATTGCTCCGTTGGTACCTACGCCACCTGCTGTATTATAAGGCACCAGTGGCACCATAACACGCGTGTCTCTACCTACCGCACTGTCCAGTTGACCCACTTCCAAATGCTCTGTACGGAACGTCTGAAGTGAAGTTCTTGCTCCCTCTGCCTCGTCTTCGGTTCGAAAATACGCCTGAATATGTTTTGTCATGTCAAACCCTCCTTTTTCGGAATGAAATGCAACGTGAAGTTTGTAACCGTCACGATGTAACGTAGTTAAGATACATCCATGTATGTCAGTTGTACTGGCTGAATTTATATAACTTTTAGCAGTTCACGTACAAACGCTGGCTCATCTTCAGGTGTTCGGGATGTAATATAGTTTCCATCCACAACGGCCTCATGATCCTTGAACTCTGCTCCTGCGTTTACCATATCATCCTTAAGTGGTGGATAGGATGTAATGGTACGGCCTTTCAACAGACCGGCACTAGCCAAAATTTGCGGACCATGACAGATCGCAGCAATTGGTTTCTTCGCACTGTTGATCTCGGTGACAAACTTCAAGATGTGCGTATCACTTCGCAAATTCTCAGGGGATGATCCACCAGGAATCACGACTGCATCATAATCTGAAGCGGATGCATCACCAATCGCCTTATCTGTGGTATAGGAGGCCTTTCCTCCCTTACCTTTGAGGGTCTCACCGGCTTTTAATCCGATAATCTCCACTTCATGTCCAGCTTTTTTTACTTCGTCATACGGAACCTGCATCTCCGAATCTTCAAAGTCATTCGCCAATAAAAAAGCAACTTTACTCATAACGTATGTTCTCCTTTCCGTGTTCGAACTTTCTTTATAAAATCGGGTCTTTCAGTACATTGGCACTTCATTGTGCCTCGTTTTGTTATTACCCTCACCAGAGCAATTTATAACAATTCGATGTAATTTCATTTTGTAACGAAGTCGTCCAACGAATAGTAAAAAAGATCAACTCACAACAAAAAGTCCTGATTCGGGAAGGAATCAGGACTTTTTCAGAATCTGTATAATCCAAATATCGGATGTTTATATCCCTGTGTAAACATTCAAGATCGCGGAAGATGACTCTGCTTCCCTTTGTCCGAATCCTGAAGTGCCCAGATCGTTGCAACATACTCAGCAGCCGAACGGGCAAGGTGCAATGATTCATACAGGTTGCCAGGGAGTAACAAAGGTTCTGAACGGGTACGTGTTTCTTTCGCAGATTGGCGCATAATTGGATGGATACTCCTTTGATCATGAAATAGTCATCAACGAATTATCCCTTATTATGGCCTGAACCCTATGAAATTATGCACGTGGTTCCTGACGAACCGGACTTTCAAGCATCAAAGTCACGGGTCCCCAGTTGGTAAATGTTACATCCATCATCGCTCCGAAACGCCCGGTTTCAACCTGAATACCTTTATCACGTAGCAGTTGATTAAACGTTTCATATAACAGTTCTGCCGCTTCAGGTCGAGCCGCAGTCGCAAAGCTTGGGCGCTTTCCTTTGCGACAATCTCCGTACAGGGTGAACTGGGAAACAGACAATACAGCACCGCCAACGTCAAGCAGACTGAGATTCATCTTCTCCTGATCATCCTCAAATATCCGCAACCCACTAACTTTGTCAGCCAGATACTGGGCATCCTTCTCAGTATCCTCATGGGTAATGCCCACGAGCAGCATTAATCCGGATTCGATCTTACCTGTCAGCTCGTCTCCCACGGTCACCTGAGCCTCTTTACAGCGTTGTACAAGCACCCTCATCTTACAGGCTCCTTACTGCATAATCCGATGCACCGAATAGACATCTTTCACACGTTTGATCCGTTCTACAACGGATTGCAGATGATCCGTATTACGAATCAGAATTGTGACGTGCACCAATGCTAATTTATTTTTATCTGTCCGTCCTGTAACGGCAGATATGTTGGTTTTACTTTCAGATACAGCCTGAAGTACCTCATTGAGCAAGCCATTCCGATCATGGCCTGTAATCTCAATATCCACACTGTAACTTGCTTCGATATTCTCTTCCCACTCGACCTCAATAACACGTGCTGCTTCTTCACCGTCTGCACTTGTCGGGATATTCGGACAGTCACTACGGTGTACGGAAACGCCGCGTCCGCGTGTAACGTATCCGATAATGTCATCCCCAGGTACAGGATTACAGCATCGTGCGAATCGAACAAGCAGATTATCGATGCCTTTAACACGAATACCGTTGGTTGGTCGATTTCTGCGCTCAGGCGCAGGTTTCAGCTCGCGCATCTCGGAATTTAATTCCAGCAAACTCGACTCTTCCTGCTCTTTACGCAGTTTTTCGGTTGCTTTGGTTACAATCTGTGCAGCAGTAATCCCACCGAATCCAACAGCCGAAAGCATGTCATCAATATCATTAAACGCATATTTTTTGGCAGCTTCCATCAACTTGTCATCCGTCATCCACGCAGAAGGATCAAGCCCCATGCGTTTTAGTTCACGCTCACAGCTCTCCCGACCTTTTTCAACGTTTTCTTCACGGCGTTCCTTCTTGAACCATTGCTTGATCTTCGCTCGTGCATGAGAAGATTTCGCAATTTTCATCCAGTCCTGGCTCGGTCCATAAGAATGTTTGGACGTCAAAATTTCGATGATATCACCTGTCTTCAGATGATAATCGAGCGGAACAATCCGACCGTTTACTTTGGCACCAATGGTCCGATTACCAACCTCCGTATGGATTCGATAAGCAAAATCCAAAGGAACAGAGCCGATTGGCAATTCGATGACTTCTCCTTTTGGCGTAAATACAAATACCAGATCCGAGAAGAAATCCATTTTGAGCGACTCTACGAATTCTGATGCATCCTGTGCTTCGTTTTGAAGTTCAAGAATTTCACGGAAGAACGTAATCTTGTCTTCAAAATGATTTCCGTTCGCAGCGCCTTCTTTGTAGGCCCAGTGGGCAGCAATACCAAATTCAGCAGTCCGGTGCATATCCCATGTCCGGATCTGTACTTCCGTTGGTTCGCCATTGGGACCAACTACCGTTGTATGCAGCGATTGATACATATTTGCCTTCGGCATCGCAATGTAGTCTTTGAAGCGTCCAGGCATCGGTTTCCATAACGTGTGTATAATTCCCAGGGTAGCATAACAATCCTTGATATTATCCACAATAATACGAATGGCAAGCAGGTCGTAAATTTCGTTAAACTGCTTGTTTTTGGTGGTCATTTTCTTGAACACGCTGTAGATATGTTTCGGGCGGCCCGAAAGGTCTGCCTGAATTCCCATCTCATCGAGCTTGTTCGTAATTCCATCCATAACCGTATCAATATATTGCTCACGTTCCGCACGCTTTTTGTGCATCAGGTTAGCAATTCGGTAATACTGCTGCGGATTCAAATAACGGAGGGCGATGTCCTCCATTTCCCATTTGATTGCAGAGATACCCAAACGGTTTGCAATCGGACAGAAAATTTCCAGCGTCTCATATGAAATCCGGCGCTGGCTTTCTTCCGACTGAAACTTGAGTGTCCGCATATTATGCAGACGGTCAGCCAATTTAATCACGATGACACGGATGTCCTGCGCCATGGCGATGAACATTTTGCGGTAGTTCTCGTTCTGCTGTTCTTCCTTGGAGCGAAACTGAATACGTTCCAGCTTCGTCAAGCCGTCAACAAGCATGGCACACGTATTGCCGAAATGATTGCGGATCTCTTCAAGTGAGACCGTAGTATCCTCTACTACATCATGAAGAAGCGCTGCTATTATGGAGATGGTGTCCATCTGCATGTTCACAACAATGTCGGCAACCGCAAGCGGATGCAGAATATACGGTTCTCCCGATTTTCGCGTCTGTCCATGGTGGGCCTGATCAGCAAATTCGTAAGCTTCTCGTATGCGCACCAGATCGGGTTCTTTGATATATGCCCCGGCCTTCTCGAGTAATTGCTCTATGCCCATTCTGATCTGTTCCGTGTCCTTTCTATACCAAATGGAACCCGTGACAGTGCAGCAACACAGGTTCCCCGTAAAAGTAATTTCCTATAATTATGACGCTTCGCCCGTTTCCCGTCAACTGCTGACGAATAAGAGCGCTTATCCAATTTTTATATAGTTGATCTGAATTACTTCTAACCCGTTTCCCTATGACTCACAGGGGATTGGATGTATTTCTTCTTTCTTATGTATTATTGCCGTTATTTGCTGAAATAGAAGGAAAATTCATGAAAATATAAATTCCATCGCTCTGCTACGTCAAAAATGTTATTGCTTAATTAAGAGAAACTCTGTAATCTATTGAAAGTTTGTGTTTCGGAAAAGGAGATGAAATTCATTGCAACGCGAAATTCAGGTTAATCAAAAGATGCCACTTGGCTCAGGTTCACTGCTTAGCCTTCAGCATTTGTTCGCCATGTTTGGCAGTACGGTGCTTGTACCCAACCTGTTCGGTGTTGATCCAAGTATGATCCTGCTGATGAACGGAATTGGAACATTGTTGTACATACTGATGTGTAAAGGAAAGATCCCCGCATACCTTGGGTCCAGTTTTGCCTTTATTGCTCCTGTCACAATGGTATTAAAAGAAAATCCAGAGAACGGTTACTCCATGGCACTTGGCGCCTTTATCATAACAGGTATTGTTTTCTGCCTCGTGGCCCTCATTATTAAATATGCTGGTACCGGATGGATTAACGTAGTCTTCCCACCAGCGGTTATGGGTGCCATTGTTGCCCTGATCGGTTTGGAGCTTGTACCCGTGGCTGCAGGAATGGCAGGTCTGATTAATCCCGATATCCTTAAATATCCCAACTGGGCACCTCAAGCCAAGCCAATTATTTTATCCATGGTCACATTGGGAATCACAGTAATTGGTGCCGTAACGTTCCGTGGATTCCCCAAAATCATTCATATTCTGATCGGTATCGTAGTCGGTTATATCCTTGGCTATGCCATGGGTCTGGTTGATAAACAGGCTATTGGAAACGCTGATTTCATCACACTGCCAACCGTAACAACGCCTACATTTGACTGGTCCGTTATTTTCACCATTTTACCTGTAGCACTTGTTGTTATCGTAGAACATATTGGACATTTGCTTGTAACGAGCAGCATTGTAGGCAAAGACCTGTCGAAAGACCCTGGCCTTCATCGTTCCCTGCTTGGTAACGGAGTCTCCACCATCCTATCCGGGTTTGTAGGATCAACTCCCAATACAACTTATGGTGAGAACATCGGTGTTATGGCCCTGACTCGCGTATACTCCACATATGTCATTGGCGGCGCAGCGGTTATTGCAATCGTACTCTCCTTCTCAGGAACATTCTCGGCACTTGTAGCTAACATTCCTGTGCCTGTTATGGGTGGTGTATCCCTGCTTCTGTTCGGGGTTATTGCGGCATCCGGTCTGCGTATTCTGGTTGAACAGAAAGTCGATTTTGCCAAACCAACCAATCTGCTGCTTACTACACTTGTACTGGTCATCGGACTGAGTGGTACAGAAGTTATCTTCTACGGCGTTCATCTGAAAGGGATGGCACTGGCAACCATCGTCGGAATCCTGATGAGCTTGTTGTTCAAACTGTTTGAAGTGCTGGGTTGGTTGAATGACGATTCGCGTAAACAGCCTATCACTGAAAAAACACCAGATTAATTCCATCTCATATACATCAAAAAGCCTGTTCTCTCCAACCTTAACGGATGGAGAGAACAGGCTTTTTCGCAATCATTAATGCTGTATATTATTTCCCGGGAAACGGAAAAAGCAATTCATGTTTCATCACAGCGGTACTTGTGGAGATTTCAGCTTAATAGTTCATCAATGTGAATACATCGATTTCAGGCAATTTGGCACGACCATTCAGATCAGACAGCTCGATCAGGAAGGCAGCACCGACAACTTTCCCACCCAATTGTTCAATCAAATTGATGGAAGTTGCAATCGTTCCACCCGTTGCGAGCAGATCATCTGCGATCAGGACATTTTGACCTTTTTCAATCGCATCTGTGTGCATCGCGAGTGTATCCTTGCCATACTCGAGATCATAACCAACTTCAATCGTCTCTCCAGGCAGTTTTCCACTTTTGCGAATCGGAGCAAAACCGACACCAAGAGCATATGCCAGAGGGGCGCCCACAACGAAACCACGTGCTTCAGGTCCAGCAATGACGTCAATTTTGAGATCAGAAACCATCACTTTCAGTTCATTGATCGCATTGCGGTACATTTCTCCATCCTTCAACAATGTTGTAATGTCCTTAAAGCTGATTCCCGGTTGTGGAAAGTCAGGAATGACACGAATATAATCTTTAAAATCCAAAATAATCTCCTCCTAAAATAAATACACAAACTTCCATCTAAGATACGCCCTTCATCCGGGATATCATCCATTGTGTCAGTTGCGGTGTGGCTGCATCCAGCATCACCTGTTCTATCTCGGCCATGTTTTCGAGCGCCTGATAGTGACGTGAAGCGGTTAGTTCACGCTTAGGCGGGTTATCCACAAACGCAATTTTGCCGTTATCACGGGTAATGAAGGATAACTCTTCGAATACATCCAACATCATCGTAATCATGCGCGGCGAACAACCACACTGACGACTGAGCACAGGAGTAATCTCTTGTTCCTCCACGGGTTCAGCTTTCCATTTCAACACCTGCATATAAATACGCTTAAAGAGTTCTCTGGAAGGCATCTGAAGGCGATCTCGGCGGTTGCCTGATCCGTGCAGAAGGATGATATTCTCAGCCCCACTGAACAAAGCCAGCATGGCATCAAGTTGTTCCGGGGTTTCCGGCGTATCAAACACAAATAACGTCCGGACTTGTTCCTGTCCATAATGCTCTGCAGCAGCATTACACGGAAATAACCCGACCTTTCTATCATATACCCAAAGGCAAGGTTCATACAATGAATTTCCCTCGGAAACATCTGTTTCTTTCCGAACAATAGCACCAACAGAACCTGATTTATATCGCAGATGCACCTCAAGTGAGCTCAAGAAATGCTTCATTGCATTCAATGGCTCGGCATTACCACGCAGATCAAACACTTGGACCTGAGGAACATGAATGTCCTGAAGCATCAGTTGAGGTTTTCTCATCCCATTCCATTCATTGATGGACAGTTCTCCCATCACATCAATAACGGAACCTGGGAGAAGAAACTCTGCTAACGCTCCCTTGCCAAAAGCGACGGTTTCCAGTTGCTGACCATCCTGTTCCAGAACCAGTTTCAGATGGCGTTTCTCTCGTCCCATTGTTCTGGTTTCCTTCACAGTCACACTTCTCAATACAAACCGTGGCGAAGGATTACTCATCCCGAAAGGCTGCAATCTGTCGATCTCCTGGATCACTTTCAGCGGAACATCACTGATTCTGCATTCATCATCCGCAAGACGCTGAGGTACAAAATCCTCTTCAGTCAACACAGATGCGGCAAACTCATTCAAGCCAGCCTCAAGTTCTTCCAGCTGATCCCGATGCAAGGTCATACCTGCTGCTGCAGGATGCCCCCCGTAATGATCCATAGTGTGTTTATTAACTGTGAGCGCCTCATAGATATCCAAGCCCTCAATGGAGCGCGCAGAGCCCTTGCAAACACCGCTCTCTGGATCGATCCCAATGATAAGTGTAGGTCGGTAATAACGCTCCAGCAATTTGGAAGCCACAATACCAACCACTCCGACGTTCCAGCCCTCACCAGCCAATACGATTACATCTGGAACGGATCCTGAACGAAGCTGTATCTTTTGTTCCAACTGTGCAGTTGCTTCTTGTAATATGCCCTCCACGACTTGCTGCCGCTCTCGATTCAATAGATCAAGCTGGCCGGCAAGCGTATGAGCTTCATCCAGATTCTCGGTGGTGAGAAGGGATACCGCTCTCCCGGCATGATCCAAACGTCCACTGGCATTAATACGAGGTGCCATGGCAAAGGCAATATTAATTGAAGTCACCTGACTCTGATCCACACCACTGATTTCCAGCAATGCACTTACACCAGGAAGACGTGAACCACGCATCGATTCTATTCCATAACTGACGATTACCCGGTTCTCCCCTTCCAAAGGCATCAGATCGGCAACGGTGCCGATGGCTGCAATCTCCATCCATTCACCGGGCACTTCCCCGATTAATGCCTGAGCGAGCTTCAAGGCTACTCCCGCTCCAGCCAGACCTTTAAAAGGATACGGACATCCCGGAAGTTTAGGGTTAATCAGAGTAAAGGCTTCTGGCAAAATTTCAGGCGGCTCATGGTGGTCTGTCACAATGACTTCGATGCCCAGCGTTGCCGCATAGGCAATCTGTTCAACAGCACTGATTCCGGTGTCCACGGTAATTATCAATGAAACGCCTTGTTGATGCGCCCAATCCAACGCATGGTTGTGCAATCCATACCCTTCATTCGAGCGATGAGGGATATATATATCGTACGAAGCCCCAAGATGACGCATCAAATGGATCATGAGCGATGTGCTGGATACGCCATCGGCGTCATAATCCCCGTAAATCAAAATATGTTCTTCCCGCTCCAATGCCAGCTTGATTCGTGGCACAGCTTCATTCATGCCGAGTAACAGATAGGGATCATGCATCTGATTCAGGTCAGGATGCAAAAAACGTTCTGCCTCCTTCTCATTGTGCACTCCTCGACTCACAAGCAAACGTCCAACAAGGGGGGAAACGGAAAGCGCCTGCGAGAGTCCCGCAGCCGCCTCCAAATCGATATTCGGTGTATTCCACCGGTATTGCGAATAAAGCAATGATAACGCTCCTTTCCTGATCTACTGGACCCGCGCTTCACTACTGAATTAATGTCGCTTCGTGATCGGGCAGTTCATGATTGGATTTATAGGGATAGCCTGGATCATAAGGTATCGCTTGAATCTGTACTTCTTTCACATGACTGAAACGGGTTAGCAGTAGTGTCTTGGCCCGATTAGCAATCTCCTGTGCTTCCAGTATAGAGATCCTCGGATTCACACTAATGACCAGCTCAATCGTAACGTCATGTTCCTGTTCACGTGCAACCAAATGCTCAATGGTAATGATGCCATATACCCGCTGTACGGTCTCTTTGAAATCTGACGCTTCTTCCTGCTCCAGTTCCTGAACGAGTGAACCATAAACTGTGTCCACAATCATTCGGTAACCCTTGTGAAGCACAAAACAGGAAGCGATCAACGCAGCCGTGGGGTCCAGGTAGAGCAACATGCTCAAACCCGTCTCTTCACCAGCCATCGATCCTATAACTCCGATTAACACGGTGAGCGAGCAATAGAGTGCACGGCGATGTTGCTGTGCATAGGCCAGCGCCTGAGACTGGTTTCGTTTACGGAAATATCTGTACTGAAATTGAAAAATCGCTTCTTTCACAGCCAGAGCTGCAACAGCCACCAAAAGTACCGACTTGCCGGGTGCTTCCGGTTCACTTCCGGAGAGACTACCCAATGCGGAGATGGCAAGCTGTAATCCACCCATGAGGATCAGCACAGATAACAATACTGAGATTCCGGGTCTAGCCACACGTGAATGTTCTTTAAACCGTCCCCTGCGAGCCTTGCTCTTATCGCGTACAGACTTGGAGGGAAAGAGACCAGCCAGGGCAGAACCAGCTTCAGAAGCAGAATACAAGCCGTCAGCGAGCAATGATTTGCTGTTTGCCATATAACCGACTCCCGCTTTGATCACCGCAAGTACCATATTACCAGCAATACCGCTCCATGTGGCAGCCTGGGCAGATGGGATATGTTCTCTGGTCATGAATATTCCCCCTTAATTCTGTACATAAAGTTGCAAAACCGCGCCTGGCAGACGCGGCTTCACAATAAGATGTTTAGTTAGTTTCTTTAGCTACTGTTTTTGGCTTGTTAACTTGTTTACCTTTGAGCGTAAACCATAATGGAGCTGCAATAAAGATTGAAGAGTAGGCGCCGAACAGTGTTCCGATAACCATCGCAAGCGAGAACATGCGAATGGATTCTCCGCCAAAAATAAACAAACAAAGCGAAGCAACAAAAACTGTAAATGTTGTATTTAGTGAACGAGTCATTGTTTGTGACAAACTGTGATTGACTACCTCACGCAAGTCGGCTTTGGATGTCTTTTTGGCAAATCGCAAATTCTCACGAATCCGGTCAAAGATAACGATCGTATCGTTGATCGAGAATCCGACAATGGTCAATACTGCAGTAATGAAGGTCAGATCCACTTCCAAACGGAAGATGGAGAATACGCTTATTACAACAAATGCATCATGGAACAGCGAAACGACCGCTGCCACAGCAAAGCGCCATTCAAATCGGATCGCAACATAGATCATGATCCCGATACTTGCAATGAGTACCGCGTAGATCGCGTTGCGCTCCAATTCTTTGGCCATCTCCGGATCAACGGTATTTACTTCATAGGAAGCTGATGCATCCAGTTTGGTAAATTCCTGTTTAAATTTGCTCTCTTGGGTCTCATCCAATTCATTGGAGAAACGAACATTTACACGGTCAGCCCCCGATGTAATGGTAACATCACCCTCATCAACACCGATGTCCTTAACGATAGGTTTAATCTGCTCCGCTGTGATTGCTTTGGATACCGAGATATCCACATTCGATCCAGCACGGAAATCAACGGCGTAATTCAAACCCAAAGCCAGAATGCTGACAATCCCCGTAATCGTCAGAATAATCGAGAAGATATAGGCAATCTTACTACCTTTAACATAATCAAAATTCCAATTAAAGCGCACGAATTTCACTCTCCTTCACTCCGAAGTACTTAGGCTTCTTCAACACGTTACCCCGTACGAGCAGGGTCAACAGGAAGCGGGAGAAGAAAATATTCGTGATAATACTGGTGACGATGTCAAAAATCAGCACGAGTGCAAAACCTTTAACCGCACCGGTACCCAGGAAGAACATAACAGCGGCCGCAATAATGGTAGTGACATTGGAGTCAATGATTGTCCGGAAGGAATGTTTACCACCCGCTTTAACCGATGACAATATCGACTTGCCACTTCGCATCTCTTCCTTAATCCGTTCGTACGTGATGATATTGGCATCCACTGCCATACCTATACCCAGAATAAACGCTGCAATCCCTGGAAGGGTAAGCACGAATTCTCCAAGATAGAAGATTGCAAGTACCAGCCACGTATGTGTGATCAAGGCAAAACTCGCAATAATACCAGGAATGCGATAAAGCCCAATCATGAACACTAGAATAATAACGGAACCAATCAATCCCGCTTTAATCGTCTGATCTAGAGAAAGCTTACCGAGTGTTGCACCAACACTTTGTGAATACTTCTCTGTAAGTTTCAGTGGCAATGCACCCAGGTTAATGGTGTCACGAAGCTGGTTTGCTTCATCACGTGTGTAGGCACCCGAAATTTGAGCGGAACCATCTGTCAACTGTTGTCTAACGGTTGGAGCAGAGAGCAACTCATCGTCCAAATAAATAGCGAGAGGTTGTCCAATCAAACGTTTGGTAATCTCGGAAAATTTGGCTTTGTCTTTCACTTGAATGTCAATCATCGGCTCATTCAATTGAGTGAACACAACTTTGGCTGCATTCTCAACAAATTCATTTCCGCGAAGTTCGATTTTGGTGTACTCGCCTTCCTTGTCATTATCAGCTTTACTACGGAAGGTCAAAACAGCCGGTTCTTTCATTTTGGCTCTAACTTCAGCCTCATCCGTAACCCCTGCCAACTTCAATCGAATCCGGTTGCTTCCTTCAGTGGTTACCTCCGGTTCGCTTGTTCCGAGCGCATTGGCGCGGCTTTCAAGACTTTTGGCCGTTTGCACCAAAGATGCTTTGGTGACTTGTTGACCTGCTTCGAGCGGCTCTGCTTCATATAAGATCTCGTAGCCTCCCTTTAAATCAAGGCCCAAGCGTATATTTTTGAGCAGCTCCGGGCTTGTTCCCACCATTACCCCTGTGGTGACAAGCACGACCAGAATGAAACTGATAATTCTCTTCATGCCGTTCCTAGATCCCCTTTCGTTCTCAATATTCCTATTATAGCGATGCCGTAAAAAGCAGTCAATTTTCAACAAAAAAGATCCCTTTCTTCTAGAAAGAGGACCCCCGGTATGCAGACACGGTCATAAAGTTCATAAAGCTTGTTGCTTTCAGTGACAAAATGTCGTTCACCAGCTGGTGAAGCGGTGGAATGCCCTGTTTTTCATATTTATGACTGACGCAATTCCAGACATCTTTGCTGGTGACATATTCGTAACCGACAAGCCTTAATTCCTCCGCTTTGCTACGGCAGAGCATCTCTATTGACTGTTCCAACTCCACATCATTCATTTCTTCCAACGGGGAGCCTCCCTTCGTACATCCAAGCCTTTATGCGGCATCAATATTACATCATTCGACCTTCCCCGATCATATTCCTTCTTGCTGGTTATGGTTCTTTTTGTTAATCGTGTCCAAGTTGTCATGAGAAGATAAAGGACTGGCATAGGATGAAGAACAACGGCTTTGTCCCGTTTATGTTGATAACCTGTACTTTCAACCGGGAAAGAGGGGTAGTCTTGAAGAAACAGACATTTATTCAGGGGGCCATGATCCTGCTCGCGGCAGGCATAATTAATCGAATACTTGGTTTCATCCCGCGTATTGTGCTGCCACGAGTCATCGGTGCAGAAGGTGTTGGCATCTACCAATTGAGCTATCCCTTTTTTATCGTACTGGTGACATTAATTACGGGTGGTATTCCGCTGGCCGTAGCCAAGCTCGTAGCCGAAGCTGACACTGGCGCCAATCGTTATTCCCCCCAGCGAATCCTGCAAGTAAGCTTAAGCTTTACGTTGACCCTGGGTGTAGTATTCATGTTTTTGTGCATCCTACTTGCACCTTGGGTTACCAAGTACGTGCTCACAGATGAGCGGGTGTACCATACGTTCGTTAGTATGAGCCCCATGATTGCCATTATCGCCGTATCAGCCGTCTACAGAGGCTACTTCCAAGGCAAGCAAAACATGATGCCTACTGCCATTTCATCCATTGTTGAGACCATCATTCGCATCGTTTGTGTCATCTGGTTTGCCTGGCTTCTCCTCCCCCACGGTATTGCCCAGGCTGCTGCTGGTGCCATGCTGGGAGCGCTCGTTGGAGAATTCGGCGGCATGCTTGTACTCTTGTGGAAGTATAACAGGCAGAAGAAAGAGTTACCACTAGCTAAGCACCAGAACATGTCCAATCTCACAGCCAAACCTTCAGCCATGCCTTTAAACCCAATACCTTCAGTTCTGAAAGAGACGGGTAATCCTCAGCCTGGATTAATCCGGCGTTTGCTTGCAATCTCTATTCCTGTTACAGCAGGCCGATTGGTTGGCTCCTTATCCTATCTGGCCGAAACTATCGTTACTGCCCAGAGTCTGGCTCTGGCAGGCATATCCAAAGGACTTGCTACAGCGCAATATGGTGCTTTACAAGGTATGATTATCCCTTTGCTGCTGCTGCCGGGGGCACTGACCTCATCGCTTGCGACATCACTTGTGCCTTCACTGTCCGAAGCCTCTGCTCAGGGAGATCGCGCACTGATTCACAAAAGAATGCATCAGGCATTACGCTTGGCACTTGTGACAGGTGCTCCGTTTTCTGTGTTTATGTATGTGCTTGCCGAACCGATGTGTCTTGTTCTGTATAATGATGCATCGATCGGAAGCATGCTGAAGCTAATGGCTCCTTTTGCTTTGTTCATTTATATTCAAGCTCCTCTTCAAGCTGCCCTGCAAGCCCTCGACCGTCCGGGTAAAGCATTGCTAAATACGTTTATCGGTGCTGTTATCAAAATCACGTTGATTTTAACGCTCGCTTCCCGGCCTGAATATGGCATCTTCGGTGCAGTCATCGCCATCTGTGTGAATTCTACTGTAGTTACCCTGTTACATGCCCAAAGCGTACGCAGTCTGCTACAGTTCCGCTTCAAAATGATGGATTGGGTCAAAACGGGTGCAGGAATGTTTATCATGGGAGCAGCGACCCTACTCGTATACGAAGAGACTGCCATGATATTGCCTTTTTGGGTCCGGATGCTTCTCGCTCCTTTTGTCGGGCTTATCGTGTATTTCATCGTTATGGGCTGGACCAAAATGATTGACTTTCATGATCTATCCCGTGCTCCTTTGATAGGTTCATGGTTCAAACGTCGGTCAGGCAAATGATTTTCATTTTTTATCATCTTTTGGACTGACATATATCTTCCCATTGTGGTCAATGGAGCATATAAATACATCTTTGAAATCCAGAATTCCGTTCTGTTGAATTTGATTTTTCAGCCAAAATCTCGTTTTCTGGATGATTTCCAGATTCTGATCCTGGACCTTGCCGTCCATAATTAAGGGTAGTGGCAGACCTTCATATTTGATATTTGGCAATCCGTCAATCTGGTTTTTTCCTGTTTTGGATTTACTGGAAGAAGACCCTTCTGAATCAGAGCCGGAAGAATTGCTGTCGTTAGAAGCATTCTCATCCTTGGGAAAAACGGTCAGCTTGCCAGTGGTCTCCAAAATGGCGAAATCAACCTCACCGATACTGTCTACATTCTGTTCACGGAGTTGTTGTAATAGATCATCCAGGTTATATCGTTGCTTCCGCATCTCATCTCGGAGAAGGACACCTTTGGAGATCAAAACAGTAGGTTTGCCATCAATCATCAGGCGAAGACGCCGACTTTTAAGACCTATAAAGGCCATTCCGATCTGAACAATGATCAAGGTAAGCATGGGGGCAATCCCATGAGAGAGCGGTTTATTAATATCTTCAATGACAAAAGCAGCCATTTCAGCAAGCATAATGGACACAACAAGATCAAACATGGATAGCTTACCAATCTCACGTTTACCCATAACCCTCATTGCACAGTACACCAGAAAATACATGAGAATGGTTCGAAAGATATGTGATCCGACATCTGGGAAGTTCACAACAGGGGTCCTCCTTCGAAACTGAGTTTTTAACAGTAGCTGGGTAGTGCAATCCCTATTTTGACCTGAACCTTACAGGCTCATGCAGAAATAATCCGTTCATTTAATGGAAAACAGTTCATAAGTCCGAAGGCTTGACCATACACTGTATTAACTTCAAACTTGTACAAGGGGGTTGCTTCATGCAATTGATCCGCCGCTTGGTTTCGTTTCGAGTGTCCAATCCGATTCTGTCAGGCCTCTGTCAGGCTTTTGTATGGATGTTTATCGGGGCATTAATTCTCTCCTTGTTTCTCTGGATGAGCGGAATGCGGGAACAGGACCTCTCGTTGTATACCTATGTTGTTCATGGCTTGTCATTATTGGTCGGCGGTTTTGTGGCAGGCAAACGTTCTGGTGAAAAAGGATGGTACTACGGAGGAATTACCGGAATCGTATATGGACTGCTTGTGCTGCTGATCGGATTTCTCGCGCTCGATGCATCGTTTAATTGGAAAGATAGTTTACAGCTGCTTAGCGCTTTCTTCATTTCGGCTCTCGGTGGCATGTTCGGTGTTAATACGCATCGCTCCTAGCTGACTGGTAAAGAGCATCGGCCTTCCCTCATAAAACAAAAAAGAGAACCGGGTCTCCAGGGAGATCCGGGTCTCTGCTAGGGAATACGCCACAAACGCACCCTCGATATTCTATGTTACAGTAACTATTCAACAGCCGTATCACGAGCTACAGCCGTGCTGATCGCATTACGATCAAACGTCAGTTTAGTTACATCGTTTACACGCAATACAACCACATCATCCGTAATCTCAGCGATCGTACCGTGAAGGCCACCAATCGTTACAATTTTATCGCCTTTTTTCAATTGGCTCAGCATGGAATTCCGTTGCTTTTGCTTTTTGTTCTGTGGACGAATCATCAAGAAGTAGAAGATCGCAACCATGAGTACCAAAGGTACAATCAAAGATACAATTCCACCGCCCGCTCCCGTTGCTGTTAAAGGCATTCCCTGAAACATTCAAAACTCCCCCTTATCGACTATACGTTCAGATATTGCTTGTTACGCCGGTTTCCTTAAAACATTAATCAGAAACCTTTGTCATTGTCATGAAGACCATATTGATCGAAAAATTCATCCCGGAAATCAAGCAAACGATCTTCCATAATGGCTTTACGTACATTACGCATCAAATTCTGCAAGAAATGAAGATTATGGATTGTCGTCAAACGCAGGCCAAATGTTTCATCTGCTTTGATCAAATGACGCAGGTAAGCTCTGGAATAGTTGCGGCAAGTGTAACAATCACATTCAGGATCTAATGGCCCAAAATCGGTTGCAAACTTGGCATTACGAATTACCAGACGTCCTTGACTGGTCATCGTTGTTCCGTTACGGGCAATCCGAGTAGGCAGAACACAATCGAACATGTCCACTCCACGAATAGATCCCTCAATCAACGCATCGGGCGAACCTACCCCCATCAAATAACGTGGTTTATTGGACGGCAACAAAGGTAACGTGTAATCCAATACACCATACATCAAATGTTTCGGTTCTCCAACACTCAGTCCACCAATAGCATACCCCGGGAAATCCATGGAAGTCAAATCTGCGGCGCTCTGACGGCGAAGATCTTCATGCATGCCTCCCTGTACGATGGCAAACAGACCTTGGTCATGTGGACGAGCGTGACTTTCGAGACAACGTTCTGCCCAGCGGCTTGTTCTTTCGAGTGATTTTTTGACATATTCATATTCAGCCGGATACGGTGGGCATTCGTCAAACGCCATCATAATATCGGACCCAAGTGCATTCTGGATTTCCATCGCCACTTCAGGAGAAAGGAACTTTTTATCTCCATTCAGATGAGAACGGAAGTTAACGCCTTCTTCCGTAATTTTGCGCATCTCACTAAGAGAAAACACTTGGAATCCGCCACTGTCCGTCAAAATTGGACGATCCCAGTTCATGAATTTGTGCAATCCGCCAGCTTCACGGATGATTTCATGTCCTGGTCTCAGAAACAGGTGATAGGTATTACTCAAAATAATCTGAGCATCCATTTCTTTCAATTCTTCAGGGCTCATTGTTTTTACAGTCGCCTGTGTACCTACAGGCATAAAGGTTGGTGTCTCAATAATACCGTGAGGTGTATGTACACGTCCCAGACGTGCACCGGATTGTTTGCAAGTTTTGATATGTTCATACGTAATTGCTGCCATTGGTTTTAATCATCCTCTAAAAGTTAATCGTTATACCGTTATACTAATATATCAACATGGCATCGCCGAAGCTGAAGAAACGGTATTTTTCTTCGATGGCTTCCTCATATGCCTGCATAATATGTTCCCTGCCTGCTAGTGCACTAACCAACATAACCAACGTGGATTTCGGGAGATGAAAATTCGTAAGCATCCCATCGATCACTTTAAAGGAATAGCCCGGATAGATGAAAATGCTGGTCCATCCGCTGCTCGCTTGCAGTATTCCATTTTCAAATTTGCTGCCTACCGTTTCCAAAGTCCGGCAGCTCGTAGTCCCAACCGCAAAAACACGGTGTCCATTCTCTTTGGTCTGGTTAATCAGATCTGCTGTTTCTTGTGACAAGGAGTAATACTCCTCATGCATAACATGATCTTCAACAACGTCTACTGACATCGGTCTGAATGTTCCCAGTCCTACATGAAGCGTAATGAAGGCGACATTAACGCCCTTGGCACGAATCTGGTCCAGCAACTCATCCGTAAAATGTAATCCTGCTGTAGGTGCAGCCGCCGACCCTTCATGCTTGGCATACACGGTCTGGTACCGTTCACGGTCATCCAATGTCTCCTTGATATAAGGTGGCAACGGCATCTCACCAAGACGATCCAGAATCTCTTGGAAGATTCCATCATACGTAAACGTGAGTGTACGTGCCCCCATCTCGCCCTCTTCTTCAATGAATGCCTTGAGTTCATCACCGAATACGATGACTGAACCGGCTTTCAGCTTTTTACCCGGCTTAACCAGTGCTTCCCACTTGTCGCCTTCCACATTTTTGAGCAATAACACTTCCGCTTTTGCTCCGGTATCTTCTTTTGTACCGAACAGACGGGCTGGTAGAACACGTGTATCATTCAGAATCAATGTATCGCCGGGATTCAGAAAATCGATAATATCGGGAAACGTTTGATGATTAATCTCACCACTATCTTTGTTCAAGGTAAGCAAACGGGATGCCGTGCGATCAAGCAACGGCGTCTGTGCTATCAATTGCTCTGGTAATTCAAAATCATATAAGTTCACATTCATTTAGTTTCATTCCTTAACAATAGTCGCATTTTGATAATAGTGTTTCAATATTGCCTGGTAATCATACCCTTCATCTGCCATGCCTTTGGCTCCCCATTGGGACAAGCCCAATCCGTGGCCATTGCCCTGACCGATGAACGTGAAGGTCTGACCCTGCGTCACCGCTCTCGCTTGACCATCACCACTCATAACCACAAGTGCATTACCGGATGATGTTCCTGCGCCAGAAGAAGACAATACAAAGGCACCATTTGAGCCGGTTTTACTGGCTGTTTTGCCGTCAGCGCCTAATACAGTATAACTTCCGGTCCCTGCAATATCAAATAAAGTGCTCGGTAATCCACCGAGCGCAGAGCGGTATGTATCGGCATATTTCACCGTCATAGCCTGTCCGTTGGCAGTGACTTCAAGTGCTCTTCCGGAAGGTCCTCGCTTGGTCACTTCCAAGGTTGAGATTGAAGCAGGAACAGACGCTGTTGTTTTACCCTGAAGAGATTTAACCAACTGAGCTGACGTGAAGGGTCCTCTCACCCAAGCATAATCGTTGGATTGAGCCACTTTTGCCAACACAACAGCTTCGTTGCCTGGATTCATTTTGGCTACAGGTTCCACGGTGGATTGGATTAACGGAATGGGACGCACATTGGTATTCTGAGCCGTTACCGTCACTTTTGCCAGTCCTGCATTGGTCTTGGTCGTTAATTCTTTGATGTTATCCTCACGAATGTACCCGCTAACGCCTGTACCCAGCAGCACATGGTACCACGTATGTAATCCTGCCTGGGCTGATGTATCTCCTGAGCTAACCACATTGGTGAACACACCTGCTCCGCCGTTCCATACCTCAGAAGGATGAGCTGTCTGGCCGCCAGCATTGGAGGAGAATACAGCTTCGATGATTTTACCACCGCTCTTGACCACTTCTCCAGCCGTTGCATCCACTGCGCTGGTTACTTTATCGTTCTCCGAACCAATCCCGTTATAGGCTTGGCTGAGCGTTGTATCCACGACATTCGCAATTTTGAAACGTTCACCCTGTTGAAGCGCGTAGGATCGAGCGGCTACGGCTTGAACTTTCAGAGCCTCAGCAGGCCAAGAGGAATACACCTCTGCCCCTACAACAGAGTACAGGTATTGCTCCAGTGGAACGACGTTGACCAACGCCAGATCACCACTTACGATGCTGATTTCCATATCTCCACGATACGTTCGCTGAGAACGTTCCACTACTTTGATACCATTGCCATTCCCTTGTACCAATGCTTTGGATTCAGTACCTGTAATGGTGTAATGCGGAGCCGTTTTCAGTGCATCCGTACTTAATCCTGCATCCTGACGGATGATGAGCCCTGCACTATTGTTGACAGGTGAAAGGGTAACCCCCGGAGATTTGGCTTCCACACTTTTCTTCAATGTGGATAATTCCGCTTCCGTTGAAGCTTCACCAACCCATACCGCATATGCTTGACTTCCCCCACTCAGTTGCAGGACTGGATAGGCATTAACTCCCGCTGATAAAAGGCTGGCTTGTGCTGCCTCTGCTTCCTGCATCGAACCATAGGTTCCAGCAGACAGGCGTTTACTTCCCGTTACAGCTGGCTTTTGACCAGCCAATTGTGCTGCTGCTACCTTTTGTACCCGTGTAACAGCTTGTCCTGCCAGTGCCTCCGTTGCATAGTTGCCCGTGTAGAGCTGGTAGATGACATTTCCGTTCAGAGAGGTTGTGAATAGCAACGGCTTATCCGCGGTTGGCTGCAACAATTTTGCTGCTGCAGATGCTGCCTTAAAATCCGCTGTTTCCAACACCTTCACTCGGAATCCATCTGCACTGAAACGGACCTGTCCTGCCGGAAGACTTACATTTGCGCCACTCTCCGATTGGATACTCCATTGTCCCGTCGACTCAAGCGTAATGAGTGGTGTAGTTGATTTATACGTACTACCCAGATTCGCAAACATGGCTACCCGGATCGTCTGTCCATCATTTCCTGCTGCATACGCGGGCACTTGCAGACAACCCACTGTCAAAAGAGCTGCCGCCAGTACCTTCAATCGACGACTCCACTTCTTCGTTCGTATTGCTTTTCCCACAATCAGACTCCTCTCCATGCATTTCCTTCAATTTATATCGGGTTATTCCGTGATTAAATCAATATTATAAGCAGGTGAATATTTAACTACCTCGATTATTTCCCGTCTCTTGGTGGTACAGGCAGACCCAAGTGATGATAGGCGAGATCTGTCACGATCCTGCCCCTTGGAGTACGCTGAATCATACCAATTTGAAGCAGATATGGTTCATATACATCCTCGATGGTCTGACTTTCTTCACCGATTGTAGCAGCAATGGTATCCAACCCTACCGGGCCTCCCCGGAAGCTGTTGATCATCGATTTAAGCATCTTATGATCGATATCGTCCAGTCCACGTGGATCAATCTGGAGACGTTGCAGCGCTTCTTCCGCCAGTGTCTGCGTAATAATCCCGTCACCACGCACCTGTGCAAAGTCGCGTACTCGTTTTAACAAACGGTTCGCGATCCTCGGTGTCCCACGTGAGCGCAATGCAATCTCTTCTGCGGCATCTCCCACAATCTCCACACCCAAAATTTCGGTAGAGCGTGAGACGATATAAGCCAGCTCATCAACCGTGTAGAATTCCAAGCGACTGATAACACCAAATCGGTCTCGAAGTGGAGCAGACAGCAAGCCAGCACGCGTTGTAGCCCCAATCAGAGTGAATGGTGGCAGATCCAGCCGAACAGAACGTGCACTTGGACCTTTACCAATCATAATATCCAATGCCGAATCTTCCATAGCCGGGTACATGACTTCTTCAACCGTACGATGCAAACGATGAATCTCATCAATAAACAAGACATCGCCTTCCTGCAGATTGGTTAACAATGCTGCAAGATCACCCGGGCGTTCAATGGCCGGGCCTGACGTAGTTCGTAAATTAACACCCAATTCGTTGGCAATAATATTGGCAAGTGTTGTTTTACCAAGTCCAGGTGGTCCATATAACAAAACGTGATCCAATGCCTCATTACGAAATTTGGCAGCTTCAATATATATCTTTAAATTTTCCTTCACCTGATTCTGCCCGATATATTCATTCAGATACCGGGGACGAAGACTCAACTCAACATTTTGGTCCTCCATCATCAGGTTCGCAGAAATAATCCGATCATCCATGTTCATCCCTACCTTTTTTTGCAGGCTACAGCTATATTATATTATGCAATTTGTATTATCCCGTAAACAGCATTTGCAGCGCCTTTTTCATCAATACATCAACGGAATCTGCTGTAGTAACATCCTTTTTCAATTTGAGCCACACTTTATCAAGCTCACTGTCAGTATACCCAAGTGCCTTGAGACCTTCACGTGCCTCATCCCAGGCTGAACCACTTCCCAACTCTTCCGATGGAGGAGCGAACAACCCTGTTGCATACGCTGCCGTGCCAAAGCTATCCAGCTTATCCTTGAGATCCAGAATCATGCGTTGTGCAGTCTTCTTGCCGATGCCTGGCAATTTGGTCAAGAACGTAAGATTCTCCTGATGAATCGCCGTAACCACATGTTCTGGTGTACCTCCAGCGAGTATGCCCAATGCCACTTTTGGACCAATACCAGATACTTCAATCAGTTTACGGAACAAACGCTGTTCATCCCGTGTAACAAATCCAAACAGCAGCATCGCATCCTCACGCACATGATGGTGAGTGTACACGGTAATTTCGCCTTCTTGCTTGGCAAACGCAAATGGATTCGGACAGAATACGCGATACCCCACACCATGAACATCCAGCACAATATAATCATTCTCTACATGAATGAACTGTCCTCTTAGAAAATCAATCATTTTCGCAATACCTCATTCAACTTGGAATTTAATGTATAAGAGTGTGCGTGGCACACGGCTACTGCCAATGCATCTGCTACGTCATCCGGCTTAGGAACGACCTGAAGACGCAAGAACATTTTGACCATCTCCTGTACTTGCTTCTTCTCCGCTTTACCGTACCCAACAACAGCCTGTTTGATCTGCATTGGCGTATATTCTGCAATAGGCAAACCCTTCTGTGCGGCAGCGAGTACCATAACTCCTCTCGCCTGACTGACAGACATCGCTGTTGTAACGTTCCGATTGAAAAAAAGTTTCTCCAGCGCTACTGCGTCCGGTTTGTATTTATCAATCAATTGCACCATACCCTCATATACGTGAAGCAACCGTTCCTCTTCAGGGGTATGAGCTTCCGTCTGAATACATCCATATTGTACGGGTACCACCTTACTGCCGATTTTATCCACAAAACCAAAACCAACAATCGCAATCCCCGGGTCAATTCCCAAAAAACGCAAAACCATCTCTCCCTCACAAAAGCGAACATATGTATCGTTCATTTCATTATAACAAAAGATAGACCCTGCGGCAGGAAAAACTTTGTCTAACTGATTACTCGCCTTTATTCGTGAATTTTTTACATGTTTATACGTATTTTCATGTATTTCAGTTCAAACGACAAAAAGGACATCTCTTCGATGTCCTCCGTAACATTCCACATATTTTGGGGTCTATCACTTCGTTTCGCAAACCACCAATGCTATTGCTATTGCCCACCATCTTTTCAGTACTTCAGCAGCTTAATACTGTAAATGAGGACAATTGGATTACCCGCCATTGCGGATTAAATGATGATCCTCATCCACTGCATAGTCACTGAACGTAGAGATTACGCTATCATATTCATCCTTGTCCTGAACCCGAATGCCCTGCTGCAATTGCTCCAGTACTCCTTCAGGCAAAGAACTCTCCAACGTTCCCACATCCAACTGAAAGAACGTACGAATGACCTTCTCTTCTGCTGGCTTACCCTCGTACAAATTAAGGTTCCCTACAGCATCTATGCTGATATAAGCCTGTTGTTTACAAAGCGGTGAAAGGTCATCTATACGTTGCTTCAAATGCAACTCATCTGATGTTCCAACGGTAGCATCCCATTCCGGATGTTGAGCCAGCAGCATTTTCAATTGTGGTCTAGCCATCTTGCCTAACTGCTCTGTCTCCACTCCGCAGATGTACTGTGTTTCCAAAACCACACTCGTTAAATGATCCGGATCAGCATCAAGTTGCTCTACTAGCGCCTGAATCTCCTGTTCAGATCTTGTTTCCTGCGTTACAGGCCCCATCACACTCGTTGCCTCACTGAAATTAGTAGTCAGCAAACGTTCAATCGTAGATGAGATAGGCAACCCGCTATAAGCCAGTATCGTAACTGCAAGCAAACCCGCCGTCATCCATAATGTTCGTTTCCACCGTCGCCAGCGTCTCTTGAATTGTTTTCTGAAGTTAAACGTGTTCACATGAACCCCTTCTAACACTTTTTAAACCTATTGTGACCTAAAGATTGAGGCTTTATGCACAACTAACTTGTTGTCTGAAGAAGGAACACGCATGTGTTAGCTTAGAGAATTTGTCATAGTTAATATCGAACCTGCATTTATAGAATCTTATATGACGGATTGTAATATGAAGTGCGACACCTACTGGAAATAAA